>NZ_JBFWVQ010000235.1:0-2524 GCF_050246655.1 Pseudonocardia sp. | reverse complement strand
ACCGCCACGGCCTGGTCGCGGGCGCCACCGGCACGGGCAAGACGAAGACGCTGCAGGGCATCGCGGAGCAGCTCTCGTCCGCCGGCGTGCCGGTCCTGCTGGCCGACATCAAGGGCGACGTCTCCGGCATGTCCCGCCCCGGCACGCCGAACCCGAAGATCGACGCGCGCGCCGCGGACACCGGCGACGACTGGACGCCCACCGCGTACCCGGTCGAGTTCCTGTCGCTGGGCGGGGGCAGCTCGGCGATCCCGATCCGGGCGACGCTCACGCAGTTCGGGCCGATCCTGCTGAGCAAGGTGCTCGACCTCAACGACACCCAGGAGTCCACGCTCGGCCTGATCTTCCACTGGGCGGACCAGCGCAACCTGCCGCTGCTCGACACCAAGGATCTGCGCGCGGTCATCCAGCACCTCACCAGCGACGAGGGCAAGGCGGACCTCAAGGGGATCGGCGGGGTGTCGTCGGCGACGGCCGGGGTGATCCTCCGGGCGCTGGTGAACCTGGAGGCGCAGGGCGGGAACGACTTCTTCGGTGAGCCCGAGTTCGACCCCGCGGACCTGATGCGGCTCGGGCCGGACGGCAAGGGCGTCGTCACGCTGCTGGAGCTCGCCGACCAGGCGGCGAACCCGCGGCTGTACTCGACGTTCCTCATGTGGCTGCTCGCGGAGCTCTTCGAGGACCTCCCCGAGGCGGGCGACCTCGACAAGCCCAAGCTCGTCTTCTTCTTCGACGAGGCGCACCTGCTGTTCACCGACGCGTCCAAGGCGTTCCTGGAGCGCATCGAGCAGACGGTGAAGCTGATCCGCTCCAAAGGCGTGGGCGTGTTCTTCTGCACCCAGTTGCCCACCGACGTCCCGAACTCGGTGCTCTCCCAGCTCGGCGCGCGGATCCAGCACGCGCTGCGCGCGTTCACGCCGGAGGACCAGGCGGCGCTGGCCAAGACCGTCAAGACCTACCCGACCACCGAGCACTACGACATCGAGAAGGCCCTGACGTCGCTGGGCACCGGCGAGGCGATCGTCACGGTGCTTTCCGAGCGCGGTGCGCCGACGCCGGTGGCGTGGGCTCGGATGCGGGCGCCCCGCTCGCTGATGGCAGCGATCGGGCCGGAGGCGATCACCGAGGCGGCGAAGGCGTCCCCGCTGTACGGGAAGTACGGGGTGACGGTCGACCGGGAGTCCGCCTACGAGCGGCTGACCCGCCGGATCGCCGCGGACGGCAGCGCGGGGGCGGAGGCGGAGGTCTCGACGGCGCCCGCACCGGAATCCGACGATGCGCCGCGCCGGCGGGCCCCGCAGCGCGAGGAGCCCGGCTTCGTGGAGACGGCGCTGAACTCGCCCGCGGTCAAGTCGTTCCTGCGCTCGGCGGGCAGCGCCCTGGGCCGGGAGATCATGCGGGGGATCTTCGGGACGCGCTCGCGGCGGCGGTGAGGCCGGGCCGTCCCGGGCGGACCGGGTCCGGGCGGCGAGTGCCGGCGTGGTGCGGTGGCGGCGGTCGACTGCTCAGCGGCCCGGATGAGCGGGCGGACGAGGTCCGGCGTCGGCGAGGAACGGGGTCAGCAGCCCGGGGACGGCCGCGTCGGCGAGCGCGACCCCGTCGGCGGCAGCGATGTCCACGACCGGGTAGCCGCCGTCGCCCGCCGCCGTGACGGCCGTCAGCGTCACGAGGCCGGAGCGACGCTGGAAGACGCTCTGCCGCAGTGTCCAGCCGATCACGCCGCCGCGCTGCAGCGCAGCGGTGCGCCGCAGCAGCGATCCGTGGCGGGACACGAGATAGCGCTCGGTGAGGGCGTGGCCGAGGTTGCGCCAGCGGTCGTAGCCCACGATCGCCGCCAGCGGCAGGAGCGCGAGCGCCACCGGGCCCAGGCCCGTCCGCACCAGCGACACGTCGAGCAGCCAGAGCGCCGCGACAAGCACGACGGCACCGCCGACGGCCCGGTTCAACCGGCGGACGAGCGCCGTCCGCGGGTGGCGACGCAGCGGCGTGCGCGTGACGGGACCGTCGCGCAGCACCGCCGCCGCGAGCCGGTGACCCTCGGCGATCGGGGCGGGCGGCCCGAGCACGCCGCCCTCGCCGCCCCCGGACAGGCCCGTCGAGACGGCCTTCGCCTGGCCCCCGCGCCCGAGGCGCAGCAGGAGCGGCTCGGAGATCTCCACGCCGCGCAGCCGCTCCTCGGCCACGGACAGCGACCGCCGGGTCAGCAGGCCGCGGCGCACCCGCAGCGTCCCGTCCGGCTCGCGGGTGAGCCGGTAGCCGAACCAGCGTTCCGCGAAGAGCAGCATCGCCCCGGCGACGGCGATCCCGACGAGCGCGGCGACCAGCACGAGGACGGCCAGGAGCAGGGACATCGCGAAACGGTCGCCCGCGGTGTCGACGAGGTCGCCCGGGGACAGACCGACGTCGCCCACGATGTTGAACAGGGCACCGACGAACGCACCGACGGCGGCGAGCGAGGACACCGTCAACGGGGCGTAGCGGATCCACGCCCAGTCCAGCCGCGCCAGCTCCTCGGACTGCGGTG
>NZ_JBFWVQ010000234.1:0-2534 GCF_050246655.1 Pseudonocardia sp. | reverse complement strand
CACCGCAGTCCGAGGAGCTGGCGCGGCTGGACTGGGCGTGGATCCGCTACGCCCCGTTGACGGTGTCCTCGCTCGCCGCCGTCGGTGCGTTCGTCGGTGCCCTGTTCAACATCGTGGGCGACGTCGGCCTGTCCCCGGGCGATCTCGTCGACTCCGCGGGCGACCGCTTCGCGATGTCCCTGCTCATCGGCGTGCTCGTACTGGTCGCCGTGCTCGTCGGGATCGCCGTCGCCGGGGCGATGCTGCTCTTCGCGGAACGCTGGTTCGGCTACCGGCTCACCCGCGAGCCGGACGGGACGTTGCGGGTGCGCCGCGGCCTGCTGACCCGCCGGTCGCTGTCCGTGGCCGAGGAGCGGCTGCGCGGTGTGGAGCTGTCCGAGCCGCTGCTGTTGCGGCTGGGCCGCGGAGGGCAGGCGAAGGCCGTCTCGACCGGGCTCTCCGGCGGCGGCGAGGGTGGGGTGCTCGGGCCGCCCTCGCCGATCGCCGAGGGTCACCGGCTCGCGGCGGTCGTGCTGCGCGAGGGCCCGGTCACGCGCACACCACTGCGTCGCCATCCACGGGCGGCGCTCGTCCGGCGGCTGAACCGGGCCGTCGGCGGGGCGGTCCTACTCGTCGCGGCACTCTGGCTGCTCGACGTGTCACTGTTCGGGACGGGGCTCGGTCCGGTGGCGCTCGCGCTCCTGCCGCTGGCGGTGCTCGTGGGCTACGACCGCTGGCGCAATCTCGGGCACGCCCTCACCGAGCGCTACCTGTTGGCCCGCCACGGCTCGCTGCTGCGGCGCACGGTGGCGCTGCAGCGCCACGGGGTGATCGGCTGGACGGTGCGGCAGAGCCTCTTCCAACGCCGGTCCGGTCTCGTGACGCTGACGGCCGTCACGGCAGCGGGGGACGGCGGCTACCCGGTGGTGGACGTTGCGGCCGCGGACGCCGTCGCGCTCGCCGACGCGGCCGTCCCCGGGCTGCTCACCCCGTTCCTCGGCGTCCCCGCCGGTACCGCACCTTCGCCTCCGCCCACTGAACGCCAGGAACTGCCGCCGCACCCCGGCCGCTGAGCGCCGGCGGATGCGCCGTCCTCCCGCGTCGCCGAGCCCGGCGCGCCCTGGCTCACCGCCGCCGCGAGCGCGTCCCGAAGATCCCCCGCATGATCTCACGGCCCAGGGCACTGCCCGCCGAGCGCAGGAACGACTTCACCGCAGGCGAGTTCAGCGCCGTCTCCACGAACCCGGGCTCCTCGCGCTGCGGGGCCCGCCGCCGCGGCGCCTCCTCCGGCTCCGGAGCCGGCGCCCTCGACACCTCCGCCTCGGCTCCCGCGGTGCCCTCCGCCGCGATCCGGCGCGTGAGCCGCTCGTAGGCCGACTCCCGGTCGACCGTCACCCCGTACTTCGCGAACAGCGGTGACGCCTTCGCGGCCTCCGTGACCGCCTCGGGGCCGATCGCCGCCATCAGCGAGCGCGGCGCCCGCATCCGCGCCCACGCCACCGGGGTCGGCGCACCGCGCTCGGAGAGCACGGTGACGATCGCCTCGCCCGTCCCCAGCGACGTGAGGGCCTTCTCCATGTCGTAGTGCGTCGTGGTCGGGTACGTCTTCACCGTCTTCGCGAGCGCCGACTGGTCCTCCGGGGTGAACGCCCGCAGCGCGTGCTGGATCCGCGCGCCGAGCTGGGAGAGCACCGCGTTGGGGACGTCGGTGGGCAGCTGGGTGCAGAAGAACACGCCCACGCCCTTGGAGCGGATCAGCTTCACCGTCTGCTCGATGCGCTCCAGGAACGCCTTGGACGCGTCGGCGAACAGCAGGTGCGCCTCGTCGAAGAAGAACACGAGCTTGGGCTTGTCGAGATCGCCCGCCTCGGGGAGGTCCTCGAAGAGTTCGGCGAGCAGCCACATGAGGAACGTCGAGTACAGCCGCGGGTTGGCCGCCTGGTCGGCGAGCTCGAGCAGCGTGACGATCCCCCGGCCGTCGACCACCCGCATCAGGTCCGCGGGATCGAACTCGGGCTCGCCGAAGAAGTCGTCCCCGCCCTGCGCCTCCAGGTTCACCAGCGCGCGCAGGATGACCCCCGCCGTCGCCGAGGACACCCCACCGATCCCCTTGAGGTCGGCCTTGCCCTCGTCGCTGGTGAGGTGCTGGATGACCGCGCGCAGGTCCTTCGTGTCCAGCAGGGGGAGGTTGCGCTGGTCGGCCCAGTGGAAGATCAGCCCGAGCGTCGATTCCTGGGTGTCGTTGAGGTCGAGCACCTTGCTCAGCAGGATCGGCCCGAACTGGGTGAGCGTCGCCCGGATCGGGATCGCCGAGCTGTCCCCGCCCAGCGACAGGAACTCGACCGGGTATGCCGTGGGCGTCCAGTCGTCGCCGGTGTCCGTGGCGCGGGCGTCGATCTTCGGGTTGGGCGTGCCGGGGCGGGCCATCCCGGAGACGTCGCCCTTGATGTCGGCCAGCAGGACCGGCACGCCGGCGGACGAGAGCTGCTCCGCGATGCCCTGCAGCGTCTTCGTCTTGCCCGTGCCGGTGGCGCCCGCGACCAGGCCGTGGCGGT
>NZ_JBFWVQ010000233.1:0-2550 GCF_050246655.1 Pseudonocardia sp. | reverse complement strand
ACGTCCTCGAGGCCGACCCGCCGCGGCGGCTGGCCTACACCTGGCACAACTACCAGCCCGAGATGGCCGCGATGTTCGGCTGGAGCGACGAGCGGCTCGCCGAGCTGCGCCGCGAGCCGATCTCGACGGTGAGCTTCGACATCGAGCCGGCGGGCGCAGCCGTCAAGCTCACCGTCGTCCACGACGGCTTCGTGCCGGGCAGTGAGATGCGCAAGGGCGTGAGCGGCGGATGGCCGGAGATCCTCTCGGATCTCAAGTCGTTGCTGGAGACGGGGGCGACCACGGCGGAGGCCGTCGCGGCGACCTGACGCGCCTGCCGTCACGTCGCGGGTCGCGCTCCGGCCCGCCGCCAGGCGGCGGCGCGGAGCAGGCGCAGCCCGTTGAGGCCGGCGAGGACCGTGGAGCCCTCGTGCGCAGCGACACCGAGGGGCAGCGGCAGGGTGACGGCGAGATCCCAGCCGACCAGCAGCACGCGATGCCCCTCGGCCTGGAACTCGCCAGGGTCTCGCCGACGACGGCGAGCCAGCACCCGTCGAAGCTGCGGCTCGCGGGCATGGTGCGCGGCAGGCGGGAGGGTACGTTCGTCTACTGCACCGTCATCGACGGCCCCGTCCCCGACGTGCTCGAGGTTGCCCTGGATCACACTGTCCGGCAATAGACATAGTCAGATGCGCATGTTTCCATGCTTATGTCTGCTGCGAGGGAGGTCTGTTCATGGGGCACGGCCACGGACACGGGCATTCCGCGGACGGCGACCGTCGCCGCCTCGCGATCGCGCTCGCCGTCACCGTCGGTGTCGCGGTGCTCGGTGCCGTCGGTGCCCTGCTCACCGGATCGCTCGCCCTGCTCGCGGACCTGTCGCACCTGCTCACCGACGCCGGGGCGCTGGCCGCCGCCCTGGTCGCCTCCTACCTCGCCGCCCGGCCCGCGAGCCTGCACCGCACGTACGGGCTCGGCCGGGTGGAGGTGCTCGTCGCCGGCTTCAACGCGCTCACCCTGATCGTGGTCGTCAGCTGGGTGGCCGTCGAGGCGGTGGCGCGCCTGTTCGAGCCGGTCGCGATCCCCGGCCTGCCGCTGCTCGTCATCGGCGCCCTCGGCCTTGTCGGCAACCTCATCGCGCTGGCCGTCCTCGCGGGGGGCGACCGCGCGAACATGAACATCCGCGGCGCGGCGCTGCACGTGCTCGGCGACGCGCTGGGGTCGGTCGGCGTCCTCGCCGCGGCGGGCGTCCTGCTCGTCACCGGCTGGCCCTACGCCGACACGGTCGCGTCGCTGTTCATCGTCGCGCTGGTCCTGCCGCGGGCGGTGGGGCTGCTGCGCGAGGTGGGGCACGTCCTGCTGGAGGGCGCGCCGCGCCACATCGACGTCGCCGAGGTGGACAGCGCCCTGCGTGAGCTCCCCGGGGTCGTCGAGGTGCACGACCTGCACGTGTGGGTGATCAACGACCGAAAGCCGTCGGTGTCGGCGCACCTGGTCGTCGACGGGCACGAGCACACCGGCTGCGGCGCGGACTCCGTGCTGGACCGGGCGGCGCAGACGCTGCGCGAGCGGTTCGGGCTCGACCACAGCACGCTGCAGCTCGAGCGCCACGACCACGCGGTCCACGACCCGCGCTGCGGCTAGACCCTGGTCTGCTCGGCCTCCTCGCGGGCCAGCACCGTGAGTCCCGCCGCCGCGAGACCGATCCCGCAGCCGAGCGCGAGGACGACGGTGGCGCGGTCCAGGTCGTAGGCCCATCCGAACGCGAGCACCGGCTGGTGGAAGGACGTCGCGTCGAACGCCGTGAGCAGCGCCGCGAGCGCCCCGGCCGTCGCGCACGCCGGGACCGCCAGCGGGTGCTCCCGCAGGGCCAGCACAGCTCCCACCACACCGATCAACCAGCAGATCACCCCGGGCCCGGCCGCGGCGAGCAGCGTCGCGAGCCCCGGCGGCGAGGCGAGCACGAGCGAGGCACCCACGACGTGGACGGCGTAGGCGACCACCGCGAGCAGCGTGATCGCCGCCAGGACCCAGGCGGAGCGCCGCCCACCGCGGCGGGCCGCGGTCACGGCGGCGGCGAAGGTCAGCAGTGCCGCCGCGAGCGTGAACGACCACCACGGCACCGGATCGGGCGGTGGCGGGGTGACCCGGTCGCCCGTCGCCGTCACGTCGACGTCGCCGACCTGCAGCGGGAGTTCCCACCACGGCGCGGTGAGGCGCGGATCGGCCCACGCGAGCGAGGTGCCGGGGGCGATGATCGGGCCCTGCGCGACCTGCACCGGCTCGCCGGTGGCGTTGTCGATCCGCAGCCGAAGGCCGCCCTCGATCACGGTGAGCTGCAACCCGGCGGTCGACGGCTCGACGGCGAGGATCCGCGGCTCGTCCGCACCCGGTGCCGCCATGTCCCCGCCGTGTGCGGCGGCCGAACCGGTGCCGAGCAGGAACGACGCGGCCGCCGTCAGGGTGACGGCGGCCGCGCGGTGGGTGTTCAGGAGACGGGTGCGGGCGTGGGTCGGGTCGCCCGCTGGACGAGGGTGGCCAGGGTGAGTGCCAGGACCGTCCAGAACACGA
>NZ_JBFWVQ010000232.1:0-2588 GCF_050246655.1 Pseudonocardia sp. | reverse complement strand
GTGACGTCGATGCCGCGGGCGGCGAACATGTCCCGCATCGCCACCTCGCAGGAGTGGAGCGGGTTCACGACGCCGCCCCGTTCGTGGAGGCGGGCTGGGCCTTCAGGTCCTGGTCGGAGACCGCGTACAAGGCCTCCCTGAACTTGTCGATCGTCGCGGGGTTCTCGGCCTGCGCGATCTGGCGGCCGTCGTGCTGGGCGGCGAACAGGTCGGCGATGCGGTCGAGGTCCCAGCCGTTGCGTGCGGCGTCCCCGGCGAGCTGGGCGCGCGCCTCGGCGGCTGTGCGCTTCGGAGGCTCGGCGGGGGCGTCACCCCGGCCCACCGTGCGGCCGTTCGCTGGGGCGGCGCGCTCGTAGGTGGCGGCGTCCGCATCCGGCTCGTGCGTCGGAAGGCACAGGGACTGCAGCAACAGGATGCGGTACGCCACCGACATGGCCTTCGGGGCGCCCTTGTCGCCAAAGTCCATCGACTCCCCCGGGGCCTCGGCGTCGAGGTGGTCCCCGGCCGGGCCGTAGAACCGGTACTTGACCTTGACGGTGCACTCGCGGGAGGGCTTGCCGTTCACCGTGGACACGTCGCGGTAGTTGGTCTCCACGGCCACCGGGAGCACCACAACACCGTGCTTGCGCAGCACCGGGCCGACAGCGTTCATCACGGCGTCGACGCCGCGGAAGCTATAGCCCTGCTGCGAGTTACGGTCGCCCTTCGCCACCGCCTGGACGTCCTGCATCACTCGGGAGAGCGCCACGACGACGCTCGGCTGGTCGGTGGTCATGCGGTCCCCCTGGGTGTGTCGGTGCGGTACGGCCAGTTGCGGACCGGGATGCGCTCGTCGCCGCTGCTGCCTCGGACACCGACGCAATGTGGGCAGAGCACCCGACCGGCGCCACGGATCCGCTCGACCCGGACCAGGCCCATGACCCGACCCCCCGCGCACAGCGGGCAGTAGCGGGGCAGGGACACGGTGACCTCGTGGCGGGTCGTCTGCGGCTTCACGACGCCACCGCCTCGCCCGCCGACAACTGCGGGCGCACGTCCCAGGACAGCTGCCCGGCCTGGACGAGGCGTTCGATCGCGGCCCCGCACGTCTTCGCCCGGATGACCCGCACCGAGCCGGCCGGCTTCACCCGCTCGATCCCCGGAGCGGCCGGTGTGCCCTGGTCGCGGGACTGCTCCAGCAGCAGTGCCACCTCCTGCTCGACGACCCGCTCCGCCGCGGTCAGCAGATGCGGCGCGTGCTCGGCGAGGACCACGGCCAGCTCGTCGAGGGGGTCCAGCCACACCGGGCCGTCCACCCCGGGGACGTGCACGTGCCAGCCGCGCTCGATCCCAGATGGGTGCTGGGTGCGCAGCCACTGCTCCAGAGCGTGAGGCTCGGTGACCCGCCACTGCGGGTCCGGGTCCGTGCGCAGGATCGAGCCCAGCGCGTCCCCGAGAGGGGAGCGGATGGTGCGCCTGTCCCCGTCGGCCAGGTCCCGCCCGGCCAGGGCGCGGACGGCGGTCTTGCGTTTGTCGACGCGGTCGGCGAGCTCGGCCAGTGCCACCGCCTCCAGGTCGTCCAGGCGGGTCACG
Organism: Pseudonocardia sp.; assembly: GCF_050246655.1. GTDB lineage: Bacteria > Actinomycetota > Actinomycetes > Mycobacteriales > Pseudonocardiaceae > Pseudonocardia. Next base: position 1,016 of record NZ_JBFWVQ010000232.1, on the reverse strand, counting down.
ATGCGGCTCCGTTCGTGGCGTGGTGGTCGGTGAGGTGCGCGGCGAACGCCAGATGCCCCGAGTGGTGCGCGGCGATGGCGTAGCCGCACTCGCAGACCAGGACCCCACCCAGCCGGGTCGGGGTGAGCGCCCACCCGGTGCGGGGCCAGGTGCGGCGCAGCTCCCGGTCCGCCTGCTCGAAGGGGTTCAGAGCGCCGCCCTGCCGGCGGAGCTGGTCGGCGTAGGGGGCGTCGCAGCAGTCCGTGTGCGCCTCCCACGGGGCTGCGTGCCGGTTGCGGCAGGTCTGCCAGGAGGTCACGTGCGCCGCCCCCCGTGCACGACCAGGGCGGCGGAGGCGAGACGCTGCACCAGCTCAGGCGGCTCCTGCCCGGATGCGATCCGGGCCAACACCTGCCGCACCACCCCGTCCGCTGTGTCGCGGGCACCGTCCGGGTCCCAGCGGGCGACCTCCGCGATCCGGCGAGCCACCGACGCGGCCGCCAGGGGCAGGGTCGCCGCCATGTCGCCGTACATGGCTTCGCGTGTCTCGGTCTGCGGGTCCGCGGGGCAGGCGCACAGGTGGGCGTCCAGGACCTGCTCGGTGTGCCAGACCACACAGCCGAGCAGGTGACGCCCGGACAGGCGCTCAAGGACCGGGTCGAGGACGGTCACCACGCCACCTCCCGCGGCTTCGGGCCGAGGAGGTGTCGGAGGACGTAGTCCGACGCCCCGGTCTCGGCGGTGATGTCCTGGCGGGCCCAGCCGCGCCGGTCCAGGTCGCGGATCAGCTGCAGGGTGTGCTCCGGCAGGGGTGCGCGGCGCTGCCCCGGCGGGGCGGGTTCGGCCGGGGTGCGGGGCCGGTCCAGGCGGGCGCGGGCGGCCCGGCGCTCTCTCGGGGTGGTGCCCCCGAGGACCGACCAGTCGTCGCCCTTCACGTGGGCGTAGGCGAGGCACACCGCCCGCACCGGGCACGGCGGCACGCCGTAGCGGCGGTTGCCGTTGCACCACCGCTTCGCCTGCCGGACCAGGTCCAGGTT
>NZ_JBFWVQ010000231.1:0-3061 GCF_050246655.1 Pseudonocardia sp. | reverse complement strand
CCGCGCGAGCCGATCGAGGTGATCGACTCGCACACCGAGGGCGAGCCGACCCGCGTCGTCCTCGGCGGCTGGCCGGTGCCCGCGGGGGCGAGCGTGCTGGCCCGGCGCGAGGCGATGCGGGGTGCCCACGAGGCGTTCCGGCGCGCTGTGGTGCTGGAGCCGCGCGGGCATGACGCCGTCGTCGGGGCGCTGCTCGTCCCGCCGGATCGCGCCGAGGCGGTCAGTGGCGTCGTCTTCTTCAACGATGTCGCGTGGCTCGGCATGTGTGGCCACGGCACCATCGGCGTCGTGCGCACCCTCGCGCACCTGGGGCGCATCGGCCCCGGGCCGGTCGAGCTCGACACGCCCGTGGGGCCGGTCGGCGCGATCCTCCACGACGATGGCGCGGTGACCATTCGCAACGTCCCCGCGTGGCTCGAGCGGGGCGACGTCTCGGTGGAGGTCGACGGCCTCGGCACGGTAACCGGCGACGTCGCGTGGGGCGGCAACTGGTTCTTCCTCACCGAGCTCCCCGGGGTTCCGCTGCACTTCGCCGACCGCGCCGAGTTGCTGCGGCTGACCACCGCGATCCGCACCGCGCTCCGGCGCGACGGGGTGACCGGGCGCGATGGGGCCGAGATCGACCACGTGGAACTGTTCGGACCCCCGACCCGACCCGACGCGGACGCGCGCAACTTCGTGCTCTGCCCAGGTGCGGCGTACGATCGCTCGCCGTGCGGCACCGGCACCTCCGCCAAGATGGCCGCGCTGCACGCCCATGGCCGCCTCGCGATCGGGGCGGAGTGGCGGCAGGAGAGCATCATCGGGTCGCGCTTCACCGGGTGGCTCGAGCAGCATGGCGAGGAGCTCATCCCCCATGTGCGCGGGACGGCGTTCATCACCGGCCGGGGGACGCTGCTGTTCGATCCCGCGGATCCGTTTCGCAGCGGGATCACGTGAGCCATCCCGACGTGCTCGTCGTCGGGGCCGGCCTCGTCGGCGCCGCCATCGCGCGCGAGCTCGCGCGGGCGGGCCTGCGCGTGGAGATCCTCGAGGCGGAGTTCGCCGGGGCGGGGAGCACCGGTGCGGCGATGGGACACCTCGTCGTGATGGACGATTCCATCGCGCAGTTCGCGCTCTGCCAGCATTCGTGCGCGCGGTGGCGCGAGTGGCTCGCCGAGCTGCCCGCGGCGGCGGAGCGCGACCCGTGCGGGACGCTCTGGCTCGCCGCGGATGATGAGGAGCTCCGCGCCGCGCGGGACAAGCTGCGCCTGTACCACGACCACGGCGTGCGTGCCGAGGTGCTCGATGCCGTGCAGCTCGCGGCGGCGGAGCCCGCGCTGCGGCCCGGACTCGCCGGGGCGATGCGGGTCCCGGACGACCTGGTCTGCTACCCGCCGGCCATCGCCCGCGCGCTGATCGAGGATGCCGTGCGGCTGGGTGCCACGCTGACCGTCCGGCGGGCGGTGGCGCTCGAGCCCGGTCGGGTGCGCTGCAACGATGGCACCACCCACGCCGCGGGGGCGATCGTCGTGGCGACGGGCGCGCACGCGGCGGCACTCCTGCCGGGCTTGCCGGTCGTCCCGCGGCGCGGGCACCTGGTCATCACCGATCGGACCCCGCTGCGCGTGCATCATCAGGTCGTCGAACTCGGCTACCTCCACAGTGCGCACACGATGGGCGGGGCCTCGGTCGCGTTCAATGTCCAGCCGCGACGCACCGGCCAGTTGCTGGTCGGATCGTCGCGCGAGCTGGTGGGCTTTGATGGTCGCCTCGAACGCTCGGTCCTCGCGCGGATGCTGGCCCGGGCGACCACGTTCATCCCCGGGCTAGCGCGGGTGCCCGCCTCGCGAGCGTGGGTCGGATTCCGACCCGCGACTCCCGACGCGCTGCCCCTGATCGGGCCGTGGCCGGGAATGGAGGGGGTGTGGGTCGCCACCGGACACGAGGGCCTCGGCATCACGATGGCGACCGGCACCGCCGACCTCATCGTGGCGGGGCTCACCGGCTCGCCGCCGCCGCTCGATCCGTTCCCCTATCGTCCGGACCGTCCGATGGCGGAGGCCGCGGCATGATCGACGTCACGATCCTGGTCAACGGTGTCCCCCGACGCGTCCCGGCAGACCTCTCGCTCGCGGCGGCGCTCTGGCGCCTCGGGATCCACCGGTTCCGGACGGATCGCGACGGGGCACCCCGCGCGCCGGTCTGCGGCATGGGGACATGCTTCGAGTGTCGCGTCGAGGTCGATGGACGCACCGGCGTTCGATCCTGCCTGCTGCCGGTGCGCGAGGGGCTTCGGGTGGAGCTGCCGGCGTGAGCGCGCCGGTGCTCGCGCGACGGCTCGACCTGGTCGTGGTCGGGGCCGGGCCGGCCGGACTCGCCGCGGCCGATGCCGCCGCCGGCGTCGGACGGCAGGTGCTCGTCCTCGATCAGGCGCCGCGCCCCGGGGGGCAGATCTGGCGGCATCGGCCCGGCGATGTCCTGCCCGTCGAGGCACGGACGCTGCTGGACCGGGTCCGGCCGCCGCGGGTCGCCGTCGCGTGCGGCGCGTCGGTCGTCGATGCACCGGGGCCGGGGCAGCTCATCGTCGACTTCGGCGGTCGCCTCGCCGCCGTCGAGACCGGGGCGGTCGTCCTCGCCACCGGGGCCACCGAGCGCCTGCTCCCGTTTCCCGGCTGGACCCTTCCCGGTGTGGTGGGTGTCGGCGGGATGCAGGCCCTCCTCAAGGCGGGCCTCCCGGTCGCGGGATCGCGCATCGTGATCGCCGGATCGGGGCCGCTCGCGTGGCCGGTGGCCGCGGCGCTGCACCACGAGGGAGCGGTGGTCGAGGAGATCCTCGAACAGGCCGACGCGCTCGCCGTGGCGCGCTTCGCGCTGTCCCTCATCGGACGACCCGCAACGCTCGCGCGCGCGCTCCGCTACCGGGCGGCCACGCTCGGCATTCCCTACCGCACCGGCGGGTGGGTCGTGCGCGCCGAGGGCACCGATCGGGTGACGCACGCGGTGCTCCGCGTCGGCGGGCGGGAGCGGCGGATCGCGTGCGACTGGCTGGCAACCGCGGCAGGGCTGGTGCCGCGCACCG
>NZ_JBFWVQ010000230.1:0-3189 GCF_050246655.1 Pseudonocardia sp. | reverse complement strand
GGCAGCCCGGCGAACCAGACCGCCTCGGGGTCGTCCTGGAGCAGCCACGACGGGCGTGCGTGCGACTCGCCGTCCCGCCCGACGCCGGCACCGGCGAACGGGACGCCCCCGAAGCCTGTGGTGCCGGGCCTGCCGGCGGGCGGCCCGGATCCCGGCCCTGCCGTACCGGGACCCGGCGCACCGGACCGTGGCACGGCTCCGCCCATCCCGTCTCGCGGCGGCACACCCGGTCCCGGACCGCCAGAACGTCCGAAACCGCTCCCGGTGGACGGCGGTCGCCACCGGGCGTCGGGCACGGCCGTCCGGGGTGGCACACCGCCCGGCCACCGCGGCGTTTGTGGCACCACACCGACGGCACCACCGGCGGCAGGCGGCCCGGGGTATCGGGTCCTGGGTGTGCCCACGGGTGGCGCCACCACGCCGGGCGGGACCGCGGCGCCCGGCAGGACGGTGCCACCCGGCGGCGTGGATCCACCCGGTGGGATCGCGCCGCCGGGTGGGACCGCCGCCCCGCCCGGCGGGAACCCGCCCCCCGCGCCGCCGAGAGCCGGCGCGTCGGCCACGGCGGGTGGCGTCCACGGGGGTGGCGTCCAACCGGGCCCCGCCGAGCCCGGCGCCCCGGACCCGGGCGCAGCGGACCCGGCTCCGCCGGTCGCGGCCGGCACCGGCTGCACCGGCGGGTCGTACACGGGGTAGCTGGTCAGGTAGTGGTCGTTCGACACGGTCTGGTAGCGCTGGACGTTGTCGATCACGAACCACTTCGCGGCGTCGTCGATCGTCCCGCCGACAACCCCGTCCCACGGACCGCCCACACCCGTGTGCACCATCGATGCGCCCCAGCGCACCCAGCCGATCTCGGAGCGTGCCGCCGCGACCGCCCCGGCGTGCTCCGTCAGCGTCCTGTTCGCCGCCGCCATCTCGTCGCGCGCACCGTCAGCGAGCGCGACGAGCCAGTTCAGATGGTCAATCGCGCCGCCTTCGGACATCCCGGCGTCGGCGAGCATGCCGCGTGCTGTGGAAATGTCCTCGGACGCCGTGATGAATATCCCGTGGGCGGCTCCGTACTCGCGCGCCTCGACCGAGACGGCCTCCGCGTTCAGCTTGTCCGCGATCGCCAGCAATTGGTCCGGCGGCCATTGGTCGAACGGCTCCAGGGTTCCGGGGTACGGGGACGGTCGGGGTACGGGCGGCGGGGCTGTCATCTCGACTCCCGGATCAGCGGTGGAAGGTTGGACAGGATCAGCTCGGCCATCCGCCGCGACGGCGCACACGGATCCGGCCGCGGGGTGAGATCAGCGGTCGCGGCAACAACGACCGTCTGCAGGTCCGCGATCGCCACCGTGATGTCGCAGAACCGATCGGGCTCCACGTTCGTCCGCAGAGCCGGATGTCCGGCGACCTCGAATTGCTCGTAATTCGGATCGTCGCGGAACAGCCGCCACAGGGCGGGCAGTTTTCCAGCCGTCGAGTCGGTGGAAATTCCGATCCGGGCGTAGTTGTGCTGTCCGCGGTAGTACCAGAAGCAGCTCTGCGCCAACCCCTCAGCTCCGGACTTGGCCGTTGACGGATCGAGCCCGAGCTCCTCCTGCTGCGCGACTGTCAGCAGCTCACACGGGCCGATCCCCCGGGCGTCCTTGGGCTCGCGCACCTTCAACTCGATCGGCACATCCGACGGGAACCCGTCCGCATCTACCGTCGGCGCCCCCGGAGCGCCCCCCGCACCCGACACCGGTGCGCAGCCGGCTAGCACGGCGACCAGCGCCACAGCCAGCCCGATCCGGTAGCAACCCCGGTTCACAGGCGGCGCATCCGATCCGCAGCCTCACGCTCCACCCGCTCGTAGGCCTCCGCCTGCGCCAGCAAACCCTCCTGCGCAGCACGAACCTGCCGGGCGTAGCCCACCATCCACAACCCCGCGCGCTCCCCCATCGTGACCAGATTCCGCTTCAACTGCACACTCACCGGATCCGAACCGGGATCCTGCACCCGCTGTACCACGGCATACCGAGTCCAGCCGAGGGCGTACTGCTCCAGGTCCGACGCCACCGCGCCCAACTTCGCCGCCGCCGCGCGCAACGCAGCAGGATCGGCGACGATGTCGTGACCGCTCATGCGCGCATGGTCACACGCCAGCACGACGATCCCTCCAGGTTTCACCCAGGTCGACTGCGTCACCGCAGGTCAGCGCGAACAACAGATTCACAATCGTGAACCCGCACCCCGAACGATCCGCCTGAGCCGCGAGAAGAACGAACGTCATCCCTGCCCCCGAACCAGCGGCGGAAGGTTGGACAGGATCAGCTCGGCCATCCGCCGCGACGGCGCACACGGATCCGACCGCGGGGTGAGATCAGCGGTCGCCGCGACGCCGAGGTTCTGCAAGTCGGCTACTGCGATGCTGAGGCTGCAGAACCTGTCAGACTCGACATTGACTCGAATCACCGGATGCCCGGATATCTCGAACTGCTCGTACTCGGCATCGTCATGGAACATCCGCCACAGGCCGGGGAGCTTGCCCGCCGTAGGATCAGTGGAGATGTCGATACGCGCGTAGTCGCGCTTCCCGGGGTAGTACCAGAAGCAGTTCTGCGCCAGCCCGTCCGCTCCGGTCTTCGCCGTCGACGGATCCAGCCCCAGCTCACGCTGCTGCGCCACCGTCAACAACTCACAAGGCCCGAACCCACGAGCGTCCTTCGGCTCCCGCACCTTCAACGCGACCGGAACGTCCAACGGAAACCCATCCGCATCGACCGTCGGCGCCCCCGGATCGCCCCCGGCACCCGAGACCGGCGTGCACCCCACCAGCACCGCAGCCAGCGCACCCAGCCCGAACCGGCCGAGAACCCACAAGGAGGTCACAGCCCGCGCATCCGATCCGCAGCCTCACGCTCGACGCGCTCGTAGGCCTCCGCCTCCGCCGACAACCGCGCCTGCGCCGCACGGACCTGGCGGGCGTAACCGACCATCCACCACCCGGCACTCTCCGCCATCGTGATCAAGTTCTTGCGCAGCTGCAGGCTCACCGGATCCGCACCGGGATCCTGCACGCGCCGATGGACCGCGTCGCGGGTCCAACCCAGGGCGTACTGCTCCAGGTTCGACGCCACCGCGTCCAACTTCGCCGCCGCCGCGCGCAACGCAGCAGGATCGGCGACGATGTCGTGACCGCTCATGTACGGAGACGTCATC
>NZ_JBFWVQ010000229.1:0-3270 GCF_050246655.1 Pseudonocardia sp. | reverse complement strand
CATCATGCGCGCGCCGCGGGTGGCGGCCCGCTGCAGGGCGGCCAGCACCTCGTCGCGGGGCGCGCCGTCCCAGGCCGGGGCGTAGCCGGGGACCACGACGGTGTCGGCGCCCTCGAGGGCCTCCAGGCCGTGCTCGATCGCGAGGCTGAACCCGTCGTAGGTCGGGACGAGCGCCTCGCCGGATCCGCAGACCGTGAACTCGTAGAGATCGGGCCGCAGATCCAGGTTCGGACCGTGCCCGAAGATCTGCAGCGCGCAGGTCAGGTCGAAGGTGACCAGGCCGGGCAGGGCGAGCGCGATCACACGATGACGCATGGACGGACCCTTCTGCGCGGCTTGGCGGGAAAACAAGGGTAGTTGGCGTCCGGCCATCTCGCCGCCGGCTCGGGCGGCGGCCACGGTGCAATCACCGCAATCACCGCAATCACCGCAGTCACCGCAGTCACCGCAGTCACCGCAGTCACCGACGGTGACACCGCCACCGTGGCGCCGATCCCCGCGATCACCCCGGAGGAACCGCCATGACCACCACCGAATCCATTCCCGCCTGGACGCTGCAGGGCGACTGGTTCGATGTCTGCTCCTGCACCACCCCCTGCCCGTGCACGTTCGCGCAGTCGCCCACGAACAACACGTGCACGGCGATCTTCGCCTACCGGATCACCGGCGGCCGGTACGGCGACACCGAGCTGGCCGGGCTCAATGTGGGCGCCGTGCTGACGTTCGAAGGCAACATCTGGGGCGGCGAGACGTCGTGCACCCTGGGATTGCTCGTCGACGACCGCGCGGACCCGCAGCAGATGCAGGCACTTCTCGCGATATTCGGCGGGGCCGCAGGCGGCTGGCCGGCAATGTTCGCATCCCTGATCGGGGACTTCCGCGGCGTCGAGGTCGCCCCGATGCGCATCGAGATCGCGGAGGACCTCTCGAGCTGGAGCGTCGAGGTGTCGGGCTGGTACAGCGCGACGTCCTCGGCGCTCACCGGACCGACGTCGGATCCGACGAAGCGGGTCCAGCTCCTCAACGCTCCGGGCGCCGAGGTCGGGCCGGCCGAGCACAGCGTGACGACCTGGGGTGTGGGCGAGGTGCGCCAGGCGGCGGCCGGGCTGTTCGGTGGCCTCAGCGTCGAGATGGCCACGACCTCGAGCAAACACATCCCGTTCGACTGGTCCGGCCCGGGCTCGTGACCACCACCGCATCGCGCGGCGGTACGACGCGCGTCCGAGACCCGCTCCGGCGGGCGCAGATCACGATCTGGCTCGCGCTGGTCGTCCTCACGGCTGCGGCATGGGTCCTGCTCATCCGGCACTCGGCGGACACCGGCCAGTCGGCGGGCATGACACCCCCGATGGGGATGGGCGCCCTGCCGTTCCTCGGTGTGTGGCTCGCCATGGTGGTCGCGATGATGTTCCCGTCCGCGGCTCCGATGATCCTGATGTTCGCGCGGATCGCGGCGAATCGGGGATCGAGCGGCAGACCGTCGGCTCCGACGGCATTCTTCGTTGCGGGCTATGTCCTGGTGTGGTCCGTGATCGGGGTCGCCGCCTTCCTGCTCGCCGCGGGCGCCGAACAGCTCGCGAGGCGGGTCGACGTGGTCGCCGACCATGCCGGTCAGATCGGTGCGCTGCTCATCGTCGTCGCCGGCGCGTACCAGTTCAGTGCGCTGAAGGATCGATGCATGACGGGGTGCCGCTCGCCGCTGGCGTTCCTCTCCCGGCATTGGCGGGAGGGCGCACGTGCTGCGATCGCCATGGGTGCCCACCACGGCGTGATCTGCGCGGGCTGCTGCTGGGCGCTGATGGCGATCATGTTCCCGCTCGGGATGATGAACGTCGTCGCTCTCGGTGCGGTGACGGCGTTCATCTACGCGGAGAAGGTTCTCCCGGCCGGACGGATCCTGCGGTTCGGCGCGGGCGTCGTCCTCGTCGCCCTCGGTCTCGCAGCCCTCGCCGATCCCGGCCTGCTGCCCGGTGGGATCGCGCAGACATGCGACGGCGCGGTGCACCTGGCCGGCACCACGACGCACATGCACCAGCCGGTGTGCTGAGGCCCGGCGGCGACGACGGCCGACACCTCGCGGCTACGGCCGGGTGAGCAGGCAGGTCTCGAAGAACGCCGCCGTCGCGAGGTGGTGGGCGTGGCCCGCCCGGTGTGCGTCCAGGCAGTGCCCGGCGGCCCGCTGCACCGTCACCGTCGCACCCTCGACGGTCTTGAGCGCGGCGATGGCCTGGGCCTGCGCGTGCTCGTCGGAGGCCCAGATGCCGTCGAGCTCCGGCAGGACGTGCAGCACCGGCACCCGGATGTCGGCGGCCACGTCGGGCATCGTCTCGTGCCAGGTGACCGCGCCGCGCAGCTCCTCGACCGGGATCGGGTGCAGGTCCTCACCCGCCTCCCGCCGCACGACCGGATCCACCAGCCGCGGATCGGCGGCGAACATGATCTGGTCGCGGGCCTCGTTCGGGACCGCCACGCGCGGGTCCTCGCCGATCAGCGAGCCCCACATCTCGAGGATCCCGGGACGCCACACCATGCCCATGCCCGAGGCCATGATCCCGCGCAGCGGGACGTCGATCTCACCCGCTGCGACCATCATCGCGATCATGCCGCCGATGGAGTGACCGATGAGGAAGGCGGGCAGGCCCTCGCCGCGCTCGGCGTGCAGCCGGGCCACCACCGCCCGCAGGAGCGCGGCCTGGGCGGGGAACCCGCACTCCGCGGGGGCGATGCCGGCGGCCGCACCGTAGCCGGGGCGGTCGAGGGCGATCATCCGGTAGCCCAGCGTCGCGTAGGTGCGAAGCGCCGAGGCGCGCGGGGCCGAGCGCAGGTCGTAGTAGCGGCTGGAGTACGAGCCGCCGTGCAGCGCGAACACGATCGCCCGGGCCGGCGCGTCCGGCTCGGCCATCCGTCCGCTCAACCGCCGCCCGTCCACGTCGATCTCGATGGTCGATACCGCTGGCATCATCGCCTCCGTTGTCCGACATTAATGTCGAACTATGGACATATCTGTCGGACCTGGCAATAGACCGATCGGTGGAAGGCCCGCGAGGCGACCGGCCACATGCTCACCCTGTGACGAACGTGAGCGTCGTCCGTGCCGCGCATGCCGCGTCGACGGGTCGCGCCGGGTCCGCGAGGAAGGCCTGCATGATCGTCATCGCGCAGGGGTGCTTGTCCAGCACCGAGTGCCCCGTGAACGGGAACTCGACGTACTGCGAGCGCGTGAGGCCCGGCCGGACGATGTCGACCCACCCGGGGGCGGTGGCCGCGTCG
>NZ_JBFWVQ010000228.1:0-3470 GCF_050246655.1 Pseudonocardia sp. | reverse complement strand
ACATGAACGCCGAGGCGTAGGCGGCGCGGTCCTCGCCGCGGGTCAGCACCGCGACCGTCTCGCCCTCGTGCACACCGGACAGCTCCAGCTGCCGGCGGCAGATGTCGTTGAACAGGCTCTGGTCCATCGGGATGTGGCTCCCTCGGGTCGGGCGAGCGTGACGGGAGCCCGTGGGGCGGCGTCACCGGTCCGATGACAGCCCATCCGGCCCGGTCGGCGTGTCCCAGGATGGGACACGCACCGGGGCCCGGCCCCGGTGTCATGACCGCGAACCCGAGCTCGACTCGTGCCGGACGCGGGCATGGAGGACGCGTGAAACCTGCCACTTTCGACTATCTCCGACCTGCCTCCGCCACGGAGGCGATCGACGCCCTCGGCACCCACCCGGACTCGAAGATCCTCGCCGGGGGCCAGAGCCTCATCCCGATGATGAACATGCGGCTCGCCCGCCCCGCCGTCCTCGTGGACATCGGTGCGATCGCCGAGCTGCAGGGGATCGCCGCCGACGGATCCCTGCGGATCGGGGCGACCACCCGGCAGTCCGACGTGCTGGCCCACCCGGCGGTCCGGCGGCGGTGGCCGCTGGTCGCGGCCGCGCTGAGGCACGTCGGGCACCCCGCCACGCGGGCCCGCGGGACCGTCGGCGGCACCATCGCCCACGGCGAACCGGCCGCCGAGGTGCCCGCGGTGATGCTCGCCCTGGACGCGACCTTCACGGTGCAGGCACGGGGCGGCACCCGGCCGGTCGCCGCGGACGCCTTCTTCCTCGGGCACTACACGACGGTGCTGGACGACGACGAGCTGCTCACGTCGGTCGAGGTCCCGGACACCGGCGCAGCGCATTGGGGGTTCGCGGAGGTCGCCCGCCGCCACGGCGACTACGCGCTCACCGGGGCGGCCGTCCGACTGCGCACGGACGACGACGGGGTCGTCACCGACGCCCGCGTGGCGCTCTTCGCCGTCGCGGCCCGGCCACTGCGGTCGGCCGCCGCCGAGGAGCGGCTCCTCGGCAGCCGGCTCGGCGACGCGGGTGCCGCGGGCGACGCCGGCCAGGTGGCGCTCACCGACGTCGGTGACGACACGGTCGCAGACGACTCGTTCGTGAGCGCGACCTACCGCCGTGAGGCGACTGCGGCGATGGTCCGCCGCGCCGTGCTGGAGGCGGCGACCAACCCGAGGGGAGAGGCGTGATGGAGACCCGGGAGGGCACCGTCGCGGTGGAGATCACCGTGAACGGGGAGAAGCGGGTCGGCATCGCCGAGCCGCGGACGCTGCTGTGCGACTTCCTGCGGCACGGCCTCGGGCTGACCGGCACCCACGTCGGCTGCGAGCAGGGCGTCTGCGGCGCGTGCACGGTCCTCGTCGACGGCCGTCCCGCGCGGTCCTGCCTCACGTTCGCCGTCCAGGTCGAGGGCGCGGACGTCCGCACCGTCGAGGGCATGGCTCCCCCGGGGGCCCTCTCGGACGTGCAGGAGGCGTTCCGCTCCGAGCACGGCCTGCAGTGCGGGTTCTGCACGCCCGGGTTCCTCGCGAGCACCGAGGCGCTCCTCGCCGAGAACCCCGAGCCGACCGACACCGAGATCCGGGAGTACCTGGCCGGCAACGTCTGCCGGTGCACCGGCTACCAGGGAATCGTGGCGGCCGTGCGGTGCGCCGCCGACACGCGGAGGGCACGGTCATGACGCTCGACCACACCGAGCAGGCGCAGGCCCGCCCGGCCCGCTACGTCGGCCGTCCCGTCCAGCGCGTGGAGGACCCGCGGCTGCTCGCCGGCCGCGGGCGCTACCTCGACGACATCACCCTGCCCGGGATGCTGCACGCCGCGTTCGTCCGCAGCCCGCACGCCCACGCGCGGCTCGTCTCGGTCGACGCGTCCGCGGCGCTCGCCCTGGACGGCGTCGTCGCCGTGTACACGGCGGCGGACCTGGCCTGGCTCGCTCCGATGGTCGCAACCGGCCCCCTTCGGGAGGGGATCGTGGCGCACGCCCGGACGCCGCTCGTGTCCGACGTCGCGCGGCACGTCGGCGATCCGGTCGCGGTCGTCCTCGCGCGCAGCCCCTACCTGGCGGAGGACGGGCGGGACCTCGTCGACATCGCCTGGGAGCCGCTGCCGCCCGTGCTCGACCCGATGCTGGCCCTCGAACCGGACGCCCCGCTGGTGGACGAGGCGCTCGGCACGAACAACATCTCCCACCTGGAGCAGTCCGCCGGCGACGTCGAGAAGGCCTTCGCGGAGGCCGACCACGCGGTACGGGTGCGGTTCCACTCCGGGCGCTCCACCGCGGCACCGCTGGAGGGGCGCGGCATCGTCGCGGAGTACGAGGATCGCGCCGGCGGGCGCTACGTCGTCCACGCGTCGACCCAGATGCCACACCTGATGCGGCTGCTCGTCGCACCCGTGCTCGGCGTGCCCGAGGGCCGCCTGACGATCAGGACCCCCGACGTCGGCGGCGCCTTCGGCCTGAAGTGCACGATCTTCCCGGAGGACGTCGTCGTCCCCGCCGTGGCGAAGCTCGCGGGCCGGCCCGTGAAGTGGATCGAGGACCGCTGGGAGAACCTGGCGGCGGGCGTGCACTCCAAGGGCATGCTCTGCACGATGGAGATCGCCGCGAAGGCGGACGGGACGATGACGGCCTTCCGCGGGCACTTCGTCACCGACTCCGGCGCGTACTCCTCCATCCCGTTCACGCCCCTGGTCGACTCGCAGGTCGCGGGCGTGTACCTGACCAGCTGCTACGACGTCCGCAACGTCGCGTACGCGATTGACAACCCGCTGACCAACAAGTGCCCCATCGGCGCCGTCCGGGGCGTCGGGTGGGTTCCCGGCCAGCTCGCGCGCGAGGCCGCGGTCGACCGGCTCGCGCGTGAGCTGGACCGCGACCCCGTCGAGCTGCGCCTGCAGAACATGATCGGCCCGGAGGTCTACACGACCGCGTTCGGCCAGGCCTATGACGGCGGCAGCTACACCGCATCATTGGAGAAGGCGCGCGACGCCGTCGACTACGTCGACTTCCGCGAGCGGCAGCGCGCGGCGCGCGAGGAGGGCCGCTTCCTCGGCGTCGGGTTCAGCCCGTTCGTCGAGCCGACCGGATGGGCGACGGCGAGCGCCGCCGCTGGCGGGCTGCCGAACGGCTTCTACGACACCGCGAGCGTCACCGTCGAGCCCGACGGGTCCGTGACGGTCACGACCGGCCTGCACTCCCACGGGCAGGGTCACGAGACGACACTCGCGCAGGTCACCGCCGACGAGCTCGGCGTGCCGATGGAGGCCGTCCGAGTCGTCTTCGGCGACACGGACACCTCGACCTTCGGGATGGGGACCTACGCGAGCCGCAGCGCGGTCCTCGGCTTCGGTTCGATCCGCGAGGCGGCCGTGCAGGTCCGCGACCGTCTCCTGCGGCTGGCCGCGGCGATGCTCGAGGCCGACCGGAACGACATCGACCTCGTGGAGGGCATGGCCTCGGTCCGGG
>NZ_JBFWVQ010000227.1:0-3531 GCF_050246655.1 Pseudonocardia sp. | reverse complement strand
GAAAGAATCCACTCATCAATCGACTACATGACCCCAATTGAACGTGAAATCGTGTACACTCACACCATCGCCCAACGGGGCAAGGTGGCCTGAACCCCAGCCTCTCGCGAACCCAGGACGGTTCAGGCTGCATCCGCTGGGCGCGCCGCTGACCGGCCACACCGGCTCCGTGGACACGGTGGCGTTCGCCCCGGACGGGCACACCCTGGCCACCGCCAGCTGGGACCAGACGGTGCGGTTGTGGGATGTGCGCGACCCGGCCCGGCCGCAGCCGCTGGGTGCCCCGCTGACCGGCCACACCGGCTCCGTGGACACGGTGGCGTTCGCCCCGGACGGGCACACCCTGGCCACCGGCAGCGGCGACAACACGGCGCGGTTGTGGGATGTGCGCGACCCGGCCCGGCCGCAGCCGCTGGGCGCGCCGCTGATCGGCCACACCGACGCCGTGGACGCGGTGGCGTTCGCCCCGGACGGGCACACCCTGGCCACCGGCAGCGACGACAACACGGCGCGGTTGTGGGATGTGCACGACCCGGCGGCCCGGCCCCAGCCGCTGGGTGCCCCGCTGACCGGCCACACCCTCGCCGTGTTCGCGGTGGCGTTCGCCCCGGACGGGCACACCCTGGCCACCGCTAGCTGGGACAGCACGGTGCGGTTGTGGGATGTGCGTGACCCGGCCCGGCCGCAGCCTCTGGGTGCCCCGCTGATCGGCCACACCGACGCCGTGGACGCGGTGGCGTTCGCCCCGGACGAACACACCCTGGCCACCGGCAGCTGGGACAGCACGGTGCGGTTGTGGGATGTGCGCGACCCGGCCCGGCCCCAACAGCTGGGCGCCCCGCTGACCGGCCACACCGGCTATGTGCGGGCTGTGGCGTTCGCCCCGGACGGGCACACCCTGGCCACCGCCGGCGACGACCAGACGGTGCGGTTGTGGGATGTGCGCGACCCGGCCCGGCCCCAGCCGCTGGGCGCCCCGCTGATCGGCCACACCCGCTTCGTGTATTCGGTAGCGTTCGCCCCGGACGGGCACACCCTGGCCACCGGCGGCGACGACCAGACGGTGCGGTTGTGGGATGTGCGCGACCCGGCTCGGCCCCAGCCGCTGGGTGCCCCGCTGATCGGCCACACCGGCTCCGTGGAGGCGGTGGCGTTTGCCCCGGACGGGCACATCCTGGCCACCGCCGGCGATGACCGGACGGTGCGGTTGTGGGATGTGCGTGACCCGGCTCGGCCCCAGCCGCTGGGCACCCCGCTGACCGGCACCAGTTCCGTGTTCGCGGTGGCGTTCGCCCCGGACGGGCACACCCTGGCCACCGGCAGCGACGACAACACGGTGCAGTTGTGGGATGTGCGTGACCCGGCCCGGCCCCAGCCGCTGGGCGCCCCGCTGACCGGCCACACCCGCCCCGTGCACGCGGTGGCGTTCGCCCCGGACGGGCACACCCTGGCCACCGCCGGCGCCGACCACACGGCGCGGTTGTGGGATCTCGCACCCTTCCTCCGCACCCGCGACCAGGCGACACAGATCGCATGCACACGAACCGGCGGGAGCCTCAATCCCGACGAATGGAACCGCATTACCGGCGGCCTGCCCTTTGAGGACGCATGCACCACGACGTGAAATGCAGACCGGGTCGTGCGCATGCGGTCGCTGTATTTGGTTGCCGCGTACCGGTGCGGTGCTGCTGCTCGTCGTGCGTTCTCGGGCTGGGCAGGCGGGCCCAGCGGTGGGGGGATCGGTCGTGACGCCGGCTCGGTCAGCGCGGCCCGAGGCTGCGATTCGGGGGTGCAGCTGGGTTCGTGGCGAGGGGGTGCGGCTCGCCGGTGAGGGCGGCCAGGGCGGCGGCGATTTCGGGGAGGCTGGCGCGGACGTAGGTGGCGGTCGTTGCTGCGTTCCCGCTGTTGTCGGTGTGTCCGGCGTAGGCGCGGGCGACGGCGTAGCCGAAGTTGCGTTCCACCCAGGTCAGGGTGGTGTGCCGCAGCCAGTGGGTGCTGATCTGTTGGGTGGATACCCAGGGGAGGTGGCGGCCGATGCGTGCCCAGAGGTGGTCGTAGCGGCGTGCGGTGATCGGATGCCCGTCGGTGTAGCGCAGAAGTTGCCCGTCGGCGGGGGCGCCGCGCTGTTCGCCGTGTTGTTGGAGGTAAGTCATCAGCGTCGGGGAGACCGGTTGCCAGCGGACGGTTTCGCCCTTCTCGCGGAGTCGGATCAGGCATTGGTCGGGGTCGAGATCGACGGGTCGGAGCGCGAGGGCGCCGCCGCGTCGGCATGCGGTCTCGGTGTGGAGGCGCAGAAGTAGGGCGTCGAGGGCGGGATCGTTGCCGGTGGTCGCCGCGACATGGTTGATGTCGGCCAAGCGGGTGTCGGGGACGGCGCGGCGTGTCGAGGGCAGCCGTCGGGGTTTGGCGACCTTGCGGGCGGGGTTGTCGGCGGCGGTGAGGTGGCCGTCGTCCTCGGCGTGGCGGTAGAGGCAGCGCAGCGCGGCGATGAGGTGTTCGGTGGCGCCGCGTCCCCCGCGGCCGTTGCGGCGCACTGTGACGTTGGATTTGAGATGCTCGGCGAGGTGATAGATCTCCGACGGAGTCGGCTCGTCCAGGCGTCGGTCGCCCCACTGCTCGGTGATCTTGTTCCAGTAGGACCCGTAGACGCGTCGGGTTCCGGCGCCGACGGCGTCGCGGACGACGGGGATGTACTCGGCGAACGTCGGTGCGGGAGCGTGCTGCGTTGTCGCGGTCAGTAGGTCGGCCGGGGAGACGCCCAGTCGGGCGAGCAGGAGCCGGGCCGCGTCGAGGTCGGCGGCAGATGGCGTGCTGTGTGGGGTGGCGAGGGTCATTCGGGTTCACCGCCGGTTCGGGTCGTGGCCTGCTGGGCGAGTACCGCGTCGAGCGCGGCCGGGGGATAGATGGCCAGCTCGGAGCGGTTGGTGTCGGCGGCTAGGAGCACACGGTCACCGGTGCGCAGGGCGCAGCGGTGGCGTAGTGCGGCGGGAAGGTTCAGGTGGCCTTGTCGGGTGACCTGTGTCGCGCCGTCCGGGTTGGGGACGACGGTGAGGGTTCCGGCAGTCTCGCTGATGCTCAGCCGATGTCCGGCGGGCCAACCAAGAGCGTGCAGGACCGTGCGATCGGCGATGCGGCCGTGGCAGTCCAGGGCCGCCATTCCGTATACCGGCGCATCGGATGGGCGCGGCGACCGGACTCCGGGCAGTGGCAGACCACGGCGGAGGCCGATCGAGCCGGCTCTCGGCGCGGCCGTCGACGGCGGGGCCGGTGAGGGCGCTGGGACGAACAGCGGGATGACCGCCGGGATTGGCGCCGTGGCGGTCACCACGACCACCACCGGACGACGGGCCGAGGCTGGCCGGACGCGACCGGGGACGGGGGACGTAGCAGGGATGCGACGAAACTGTGTCCGAGGGGGGACTTGAACCCCCACCCCCTACTCGGGGACTAGCACCTCAAGCTAGCGCGTCTGCCATTCCGCCACTCGGACTTGCACGGGCGAGCTTAGCCCACGCCCGCCGCCGGGCTGCA
>NZ_JBFWVQ010000226.1:0-3661 GCF_050246655.1 Pseudonocardia sp. | reverse complement strand
AGGCCGCCAACGAGGACGGCACCTTCAAGTCCGACGAGGACCTCCGCAAGCTCTACGCGGACGAGGGGTTCGACGAGGGCCGGGCGACCATCGCCTACTGCCGCATCGGCGAGCGTTCCTCGCACACCTGGGTGGTGCTGCACGAGCTGCTCGGACACTCCGACGTGAAGAACTACGACGGCAGCTGGACGGAGTACGGCTCGCTCATCGGCGTGCCGATCGAGCTGGGGGTGAAGAAGTGAGCAGCGGTTGCGCGGCACCGGACCAGAGCGGGGCCCTTCCGGCCAGCACGAACCTGGAGAAGGAGACCGTCCTGACCGGGAGGGTCCTCGCGGCCGGTGAGCCCGTCGGCGGCGCGTTCGTCCGGCTCCTGGACGGCACCGGGGAGTTCACGGCCGAGGTCGTGTCGTCCGCCGAGGGCGGCTTCCGGTTCTTCGCCGCACCCGGCACGTGGACGCTGCGGGCGCTGTCGCGCGCGGGCAACGGCCAGGCCGTGATCACCGCGCACGGCCCGGGGCTGCACTCCGCGGAGGTCGCGGTGTCCTGACCGCCGCCTGCCGTCGAACGAGCGGCGCGTTCGTCCAACTGGGTTGGACGAACGCGCCTTTCGTTGCGTGGGCCGCCGGGTGGCCGGGCTATGCTGCGCGGCCGTGTCGTGGTTCTTCACCGTCGTGCTGATCGGCGTCAGCGTGGCGACGCTGGTGTTCACCGGCTACCTGCTCCGCAGCGTCCTCACGATCGAGCCGGTCGTCCCCCCGGCCGCGGACGAGGGGAACACCCCGTGAGCGCCGCCGCCGGATTCGAGCCCGCTCCGGACGCGCCCGCGCGCAACCGACCCCGCTACGAGGACCTCCCGATCCCGGACGACACCGCGAACCTCCGCGAGGGCCCGGACCTGCACCCCCTCTGCGCGGGCCTGCTCCCGCTCGTGGGGGTGTGGCGGGGCCGCGGCGAGGTCGTCTACCCGACGATCGACGGACCGTACGCGTTCGGCCAGCAGATCGTCTTCGCCCACGACGGGCGCCCGTTCCTGTCCTACGAGGCCCGCGCGTGGCTGCTCGACGCAAACGGCGAGGTCGTCCGGCCCGCGGCGCGCGAGACCGGGTTCTGGCGGCCGCAGGAGGACGGCACCCTCGAGGTGCTGCTCGTGCACGCCACCGGGATCAGCGAGGTCTACTACGGGCGCGCGCTCACGCTGACGTCGTGGGAACTCGCCACGGATGCCGTCGTGCGCACGGCCAGCGCCAAGGAGGTCGTGTCGGCCACCCGGCTGTACGGCGTAGTGGAGGGCACCCTCGCGTACGTGGACGAGCGCGAGATGGTCGGTCAGCCACGCCAGCCGCACCTGTCCGCGCAGCTCGCGCGCTACGCGGGCTGAGGCGGGGCCCGGTCAGCCGGGGCGGAACGCCGAGGTGGCGCGGTCTGCGCCGTGGTGCCCGTTGTTGCTGGTCCCGTCGGCGTCGGAGTCGTCCTCGCCGTCGCCGGCGCGCCGCACCGCGGGCGTGACGACCGTGTCCGCCGCGCCCGCTGGGTCGTCGGCGTCGCCCGCCTCGGTCTCGGGGGCACTGCCTGCGCCGGCGGGCTTGCCCGCGTCGTCGGCCCGTTCGTCGGCCCGCTCGTCGGCACCGGAGGCCTTGACCTGGTTCGGCCGTACCGCCGACACCACGACCGTGCGCTCCACGCTCCCGTCGCCCGCGCTCTCCACGACCTCGTCCGCCTCGGCCTGCTCCGCTCGCGCGGGCATCCACACGGTGCCGGAGTGGTCCGCCGAGTGGGCGGGCGCACCCGGCCGGGACGTGCCCGGCAGGGGCTGACCGGCCGTGCCCTGCTGGGCCGCAGGAGGCTGGACCGCCGTCGGGTGCGGCGCGGTCGGGCGCGGGACGGGCGAGGGTCGCGGGCGGGGCGACGGCGACACCCCCGGAGTGAGGGTGGTGCGCTCGTGCGAGGCCACGGCCGGGCCGGGCGGTGCCGACTGCGCCGCATCCGCCCCCGCTGCGCTCTCGCCGGCGAGGGGCGGGCGTGGCGCGGGGGCCGGGCGGGCATCGGGCGCCGGTGCGCCGTCCGGGCCGGGCGGGCCCGGCTCCAGCGGTACGGCAGCCGTCCGCCCGACGGGGCGCGGTCCGGGCGCGGGGCGCGGCCGGGGACGAGGGGGTTCGCCCGGACGGCCGTCCTCACGAGGCGCGACGTCGCCGTCCAGGCGTCCGCGGAGCCGGTTCAGCTCGGCGAGCATCGCGTCCCGCTGGCCGGCGAGCTCGGCGACCTGCGCGCGCAGGTGCTCGCCACCCGCGGCGTCCATGCGCGCCCTGCGGCGGATCTCGGCCGCCTCCTCCTCGGCGGCCCGCAGGATGCTCTGCATACGGTCGGTGAAGCCGCCGACCACATCCGGGGCGGGCTGCTGCGGCGGGCGCTGACCCCATTCCGGCTGCTGGCGCATGCCGCGCTCGGGCGTCGTCGGGCCCCGGAACCCGCGGCCCGGGGTCGCCGGGGGCGCCTGTTGCTGCGGTTGGGAGCGGGATATCTCCAGGTCGGCGCGCAGGCGCTGGATCACCCGCTGCAGGCGCGCGATGTGTTCGTCGACCTGCCGACGGTCGTAACCGCGGAGCACGACGTCGAACCGCGGGGCGCCGAGGAAGCGGTCGCCGCCGTCTGCCGTCATCGATGATCCTCCCGCGAACCCATACCCTCTGTTTCCCCCCGATGTGGTGACGCCGTCGGCGCGGCGCCCGGCGTTCACCCTCTCGGAGTATACCCGCGCCGGCAGTGGTGAGGTGGCGCCGGTCGGGCGGAGATCGGCACCCGGCAGGGTGAGCCGCGTCCCGTCCACTCCTTTCCCGGCCGCATACCATCGGGACGATGGACGCCCACTCCGCTGCGCAGGCGCCGACGCTCGAATCGGACCGGCCCACCGACACCGCCGCGTTGCGGCGCACCCTCCACCAGCGCGGCCTGCGCATGACTCCCCAGCGCCAGCTCGTGCTCGACGCCGTCCGTGCCCTCGGCCACGCCACGCCCGAACAGATCTGCGCCCGGGTGCAGGAGTCCGCGCCAGCGGTCAACATCACCACCATCTACCGCACGCTGGACCTGATGGACCGCATCGGGCTCGTCCGCCACACCCACCTCGGTCACGGCGCGCCGAACTACTCCGCGGAGGAGCACCAGCACGTCCACCTGGTGTGCCACCGGTGCGGCACGGTCGTCGAGGCCCCGACCGACCTCATGGACGACCTGACCGCCCGGCTGATGCGTGAGTCGAGGTTCGCGCTCGACGCATCGCACGTCGCGCTGTCCGGCGAGTGTGCGGCATGCCGCGCCACCCCGGAGGAGAGCATCCCGTGACCGAGCCCACCGGCGGCCCCACCCTCGAGCCCGCCGTCGAGCCCACCCCCGAACCCACGCCCGAACCCACGCCCGAACCCACGCCCGAACCCACGCCCGAACCCACGCCCGAACCCGCAGACCCGGACGCGGCGGTCCCCGCCCACCGCGGCGACCCGCAGGCCGAGCAGCGCGCCATGACCCGCTCGGCCGGGGTCGTGGACCGCAGCCATCGCGGCGTCGTCGCCGTGCCCGGCGAGGATCGGCTGAGCTGGCTGCACCTGCTGCTCACCCAGCACGTCGCGGAGCTCCCCGAGGACACCGGCACGGAGACGCTCGTCCT
>NZ_JBFWVQ010000225.1:0-3712 GCF_050246655.1 Pseudonocardia sp. | reverse complement strand
TCGCGGCCGGTGTGCTCGGCGATGCGCCGCAGCCGGTGCCGCACGGTGTTGGGGTGCACGTGCAGGCGCTGCGCCGTGGCCGTCGCGGAGCCGGACGCCGCGAGCCACGTCTCCAGGGTGTCCAGCAGGAGGTCCTGCTCGTCCCGGCGCAGGTCGAGCAGGCCGCCCAGCACCTGACGCGCGATCCGCGTGGCCGCCTCGGGCGCGGCGGCCACGAGCGCGGCGAGCGGCGTGTCGTCGAACATCCGCACCCCGGGTACGCCGCGCGGTGCGCTGTGCAGCGCGATGCGGGCCAGGTACAGCGCCCGCGGTGTCTCCTCCAGCGCGGTGTAGACGGGGCTGAGCCCCACCCGCCCCGGTGCGGCGGACCCGACGATCCGCACGACACCCGCCGGGTCCGGCCGGGTCGGCGGCAGCGCCAGCACCCCCACCTCGACGTCGGGCAGCAGCCGCCACGCGGACGACACGTCCACCGCGCGCAGCTTCGCCGCGATGCCCGGCAGCGCCACCGAGCCGACCGCCGGCACCTCCGCGACCAGCGTCGCGAACGGGCCGTTGCCCGGCAGCTCCAGCCGGCTCGCGATCTCCCACACCGAGGCGTGCTCGCCGAGCCCACCGGTGACGAGCGCCTCCACCAGCGCGGCACGCTCGTGCTCGCGGCGGCGCAGCACGTCCGCGCTCGCATCCCGGTAGGCGGTGGTGAGTGCGGCCGTGTACTCGTCCGCCTTGCGGAAGACGTGGGTGGCGAGTGCGGCCAGCCCCCGCGCGTCCACCCGGCCCGACGAGATCGCCTCTTCGGCGACGATCTCCCAGAACATCGTGAAGCCGACGCGGAACGCCGCGAGCAGCTCCGTCAGCGGTGCCCCGGTCTCGGCCCGGCGGACGCCGGTGCGGCGGGCCGCGGCGAGATCGGCACCGTCGGGCAGCGGGTCCGTGCGCAGCAGGTAGCCCACGTTGGTCACGGCCGCCTCGCGCAGGGCTGCGGAGTCGACGTAGGTCTGGGCCCGGTAGAGGGGGATCTCGGCCTGTACCCGCACGACGATCCGGTCCGCGATCTCGTCCAGCCGCGCGAGCAACGCAGGCGCGACGACACCCAGCGAAGGGGGCGGTTCGGCCATGAGGACGAGCCTATGTGGACCTGGTCCCCGGCCGTTGTCGGCACGGACAACGACGCGTCCGGCACGCTGTCCTCGCGCCTCTCGCTCCGCGGTGCCGGAGCCGCCAGGATTCGTGTCGACACCGCAGACCGGCACGTCCCGGCACCGAAGGAGCTCCCTCCATGAGCACGACCATCGTCCTTCTCCACGGCTTCTGGGTCACCCCGCGCAGCTGGGAGCACTGGATCAGCCGCTACGAGAGCCAGGGCCACCGCGTGCTCGCACCCGCCTACCCCGGCTTCGAGGTGGAGGTGGAGGCGCTCAACGCCGACCCGACGCCCGTCGAGAGCGTGACCATCGAGAGCATCGTCGCGAACTTCGAGGCGGTGATCCGCGGCCTCGACGAGCCGCCGATCCTCATCGGCCACTCCGCGGGCGGCGCGTTCACCCAGCTCCTGCTCGCCAAGGGGCTCGGCGCGGCGGGGGTGGCGCTGAACTCCGCCCCGACCGAGGGTGTGCCCGTCGTGCCGCTCACGCAGGTGAAGTCGACCTTCCCGGTGCTCAAGAACCCCGCGAACCGGCACAAGGCCGTCGCCTACGACTTCGAGCACTGGAACTACGCGTTCACCAACACCCTGCCCGAGGACGAGGCGCGGGCCCTCTTCGAGCGCTACGCCGTTCCGGTCTCCGGGAAGATCCTCTTCGAGACCGCCCTCGCGAACCTCACCCCGGGCCACTCGGGGACGTGGGTGGACTACCACAACGACGACCGCGCACCCCTGCTGTTCGTCGCCGGCAGCGAGGACCACATCATGCCGCCGAAGGTGCAGTGGTCCAACGCCCGGCACTACAAGTCCGACCGCACGCTCACCGAGGTCGTCGAGTTCGGTGGCAAACCCCACCTGCTGCCGGCCGCGCCCGGCTGGGAGGAGATCGCGGACTACGTTCTCGCGTGGGCGCAGCGCAACGCGCGCCGCTGACCGCCGGGAGAGTCCATGTCACCGATCACGCGCGGGTTCCTCGGGCGCCGCCGTTCGGGTCCCGAGGGCAGGCTTCCCCCCGGCCAGTACGACGTCGGCAACGGCTTCCCGGTGCTCTCGGCCGGGCCGACGCCGCGCACGAGCCCGGACCGGTGGAGCTTCACCGTCCGCGGCGAGGTGGACGAGGCGCTCACGTGGAGCTGGGCGCAGTTCCACGCGCTGCCGCGGGAGCCGGTCACCGTCGACATCCACTGCGTGACGAGCTGGTCGAAGTTCGACACCCGCTGGGAGGGCGTCTCCGTCGACACGCTCCTCGACGGGGTCGACACCGCCGCCGAGTACGTCACGGCGTTCAGCGACGGCGGCTACACGACGAACCTGCCGCTGGAGGACGTCACCGGCGGGCAGGCGTGGGTCGTCGACACCTACGACGGCGAGCCGCTCACCCCCGAGCACGGCGGCCCGGTGCGGCTGCTCGTGCCGCACCTGTACTTCTGGAAGTCCGCGAAGTGGGTGCGCGGACTCGAGCTGACGGCCGAGGACGAGCCCGGCTTCTGGGAGACGTTCGGCTACCACAACCACGGGGACCCATGGCGCGAGCAACGGTACGCAGGCGACTGACCTGGCAGGTCGCCGACGTCACGGCGGTGGCGCGCGAGTCGGCGCGCTGCGTGCGGATCGGGCTGGTGCCGCCCGCCTGGGGCGGGCACGTGCCGGGCCAGCACGTCGACGTCCGGCTGACCGCCGAGGACGGCTATACCGCGCAGCGCAGCTACTCGATCGCCTCGCCGCCGGGCACAGAGGGCACAGAAGGCACAGCGGGTTTCGAGCTGGTCGTCGAGCGGCTCCCCGACGGGGAGGTCTCGCCCTACCTGGCCGACGAGCTGCGGGTGGGCGACCAGCTGGAGCTGCGCGGCCCGATCGGCGGGCACTTCGTGTGGCCGCACCCCGGTGACCCGTGGGCACCGCTGCTGCTCGTCGCGGGCGGGTCGGGGGTGGTGCCGATGCTCGCGATGCTCGGCCACCACCGGCGCACCGGCAGCGACGTGCCGGTCCGGCTGCTCTACTCCGTGCGTGCCGACGACGACGTGCTCGGCCGCGCCGAGCTGGCCCCGCGGCCCGGCCTGGACGTCGTCCTCACCTACACGCGCACCCCGCCAGCCGGCTGGTCGGGGGCGACCGGACGGATCGACGCGGCCCTGCTGGAGAGCCACGGCCTCCCCCCGACCGTGGATCCTGCCGTGTACGTGTGCGGGCCGACGCCGTTCGTGGAGGTGGTGGCGCAGGCGCTCGTCGCACTGGGCCACGACGGGTCCCGGATCCGCACGGAGCGGTTCGGGGGCATGGGAGAGGCACCGACCGGAGGAGCGCCATGACCACGCAGGACACACCCCTGGACGGGAACGCCGCGGCGGGCCCGCTCGCGGAGATCTTCGCCGTCGACCTGGCCGCGGCGGTCGTGACGTGCGGCGGCTGCGGCGCCGAGGGGCCACTCGCCGAGCACGACCTCTACGCGGACGCACCCGCACTCGTGCTGCGCTGCCGCCACTGCACCGGCGTCGTGCTGCGGTACGCGAGCGTCGGGGGTCGGGTCCGGCTGGACATGTCCGGCACCCGGCTGCTGACGCTCCCGCT
>NZ_JBFWVQ010000224.1:0-3765 GCF_050246655.1 Pseudonocardia sp. | reverse complement strand
TCGACGCACCCCGCGGCCATGCCGGCCCGGATGTCGCGGGCGCGCAACCGGCCCTCCATCGGCCACATCACCTCGTGCAGCCAGCGCAGCAGCGGCAGGTCCCCGCCCGCGCCGCGCAGCGCGATCATCGGCGTGTGCGCGTGGGTGTTGACCAGCCCCGGCATCAGCAGGCCGGGCAGCGCCCTCACGGGAGCGTCCGACGGCGGGGCGTCCGCCCGCGGCCCGACCCAGGTGATCCGGCCGTCCGTGACGTCCACGACGGCATCGCGCAGCACCGAGCACCCGGGGTCGCACGGCAGCACGACCGGGGCCGTGAACCGTGTGCCGCTCATCGGCGGGGTTCGAGCAACGAGCGCAGCGACCGGAACGGCGGGAGCCAGGCACCCGTGTCGGGCAGCGAGTCCAGCGTGATGCGCGGCAGCGGCTCGCGGAAGACACCCTCGATGTCCTCGAGGTCCACGAAGTCGATCGTCTCGGAGGACAGCGCGAACGTCGCGTGCTCGCGGAACCCGATGACGGTGACCGTGATCCCGTGCCCGACGAGCTTCTCCAGCGGCTCGCGGAAGGCCCGCCCGTCACCGGAGGCGACGACGACGTGGTGCAGCGTGCCCTCCTGCTCGCGCATCGCGATGTGGGCGAGCATGTCGTCGTCGATGTCGGAGTCTTCGCTGATCTTCGGCTTGGCGAAGACCGCGAAACCGACGTTGCGCAGGGCCTCCACCCACGGGCGGACGACCTCCGTGCTGCCCGGCACCACGTTGGTGAACACGGTGGCCTCGGCGATCGCGGTCGGGCCCGCCAGCTCCAGGAGCCAGCGCCCGACCGCGTCGAACCGGGGCCGGAACGCCGCCGTCGGCCGGGCTCCCAGCAGGGTGCCCAGGCTCATGTCCATGTTCGGGGCGTCCCACACCAGCAACACCCGGGGCGGGGGGCCCGCGGGGACGTCGGTGCTCATGGGCGGCGGTCCGGGGTCATGCCCGCGACCCTATCCAGCCTCCTTGGACGCGTGCGACGTCGCCGGACAGACCGCCGCACCGGGCGGGGGCAGGAACGCCGGCCGGAGGTCGGGATCCGGCTCGTCGTAGTAGCGGTGGTAGACGGGCGTCAGCGCGCCCGACACCGGGGGGACGATCCAGCTCCAGTCCGCGGGGCACCCCCGACCGGCCTTCTTCTCGCGGGAGATGTGGGTCAGGAACCGCTGCGACTCCGTGTGGTGGTCGGCCATCGTCACGCCCGCCTCGTCGAAGGAGTGCGTGACGGCGCGCACCAGCTCGACCAGCGCCCGGTCGCGCCACATCGTGCGCTGGGTGCTCGTGTCGAACCCGAGGCGGCGGGCGATGACGGGCAGGAGGTCGTAACGGTCGGCGTCGCAGAGATTGCGCGCCGCGATCTCGGTGTTCTGGTACCAGCCGTTGAACGGCGCGGCGGGGAAGCGGACGCCCCCGATCTCCAGCGGCATGTTGCTGATCGCGGGCACGGCGTGCCAGCGCAGCCGCAGGTCGGCGAACCAGTCGTACTCGGGATGGGTGATCGGCACCTCGAGGACGGCGTCCGCGGGGACGTCGAAGAGCTTCGGCGGACCCTCGTCCGAGATCATCAGCGGCAGGACGTCGAACCGGCCGGGCGGCTCCGGACGTGCCCAGCCCAGCGCGGTGACCTCGTCGGTGAACTCGGCGTAGCGCCCGTCCCCGCGGATCCGGCCGTCCCCCACGCGGTGGCCCGCGTAGCGGACGAGCTGCTCGTTGTGGATGCGTGGCCCCGGCCAGCCGGGACGGTCCGGCGCGAAGACCGTGATGGTCGGGCGGATGTCGCCGCCGCGGGTGCACTCGCGCAGATGCTCGATGCAGCCGTCGGCGACCTCCGCGGGATCGCGCACCCGGCGCAGGTCGCGCACCTTCAGGCTGCGCCAGTAGAGGCGCCCGATGCAGCGGGCCGAGTTGCGCCACGCCACGCGGGCGCCGTAGGCCAGCTCGTCCGGGGTGTGGACGTACGTGCCGGTCTCGTCGATGTCGGTCAGCACCTGGCGGATCCGCCGGTCGTGCTCGTCCGACCGGCCCGTCTCCTCGTGGAACCGCGCGAGGAACTCCTGAGCCGCGGCCGGTTCCACGGGCGGCGGATCGACCTGCTCGGACGGGGCGGCGGACCGGGGAGCGGGGATGGCTGAACCCGACAGGAAACGCAAGGCGCTGCGCGACGACGCCGGCACTGACACCACCAGACATTGATCTCGCTCGGCAATTCACATGGCCCCCGAGGGAGGCCGCGCAAGTATTACCTGATTACTATCCGTGGTCGTTATCCCGCCCGTTCGGTCGCCTTCGGTACAGGAGGTCCCTGATCGGGCGTCCCTCGATCAGGGCACGCTCCTCGAACTTCGTCACCGGCCGCCACGCCGGTCGCTCCACCCAGCCGCCCTCCAGGGCCGGCTCGGCCCCGCACACCTCGTGCATCTGCGTCGCGTAGTCCAGCCAGTCCGTCGCCAGATGCAGCGTCGCCCCCGGCCGGAGCCGGGAGGCCGCGAGGGCCGCGAAACCGGCCTGCACCAGGCGCCGCTTGCGGTGGCGGCGCTTCGGCCACGGGTCCGGGAAGAACACCCGCACGCCGTCCAGCGACCCGGGGGCGATCACCGACCGCAGCAGCACCACCGCGTCCCCGCGCAGCAGCCGCAGGTTCGCGAGCCCCGCCGCCTCGATCCGCATCATCAGCTGCGCGAGGCCCGGCTCGAAGACCTCGACGGCGAGATGGTCCGTCCCCGGTGCCGTCGCCGCCAGCGCCGCCGTCGACTCACCCATCCCCGACCCGATCTCCAGCACCAGCGGCGCCGAGCGCCCGAACCAGGCCTGCGGGTCGTACCCCAGCGGCCGCTCCACCAGATCGGCGACCTCGTGGCCCAGCACTGGCCACAGCCGCTCCCACGCGTGGCGCTGGCCGTCGGTCAGCCGGTTTCGCTGGTGGACGAAGCTCGTGACCTCCCGGCTGAAGGGTGGGCGGGGTTCACGCGTCACGGGCTCGGTCGGCGAGGTCACTGCTGCTCCTGAAGCGGGGCCGGCGGGGCGTCGGGAAAGCCTACGCCGGGGGTCGTGACCGTTCCGTGACCGGAGTGGGGTAGCCGTACCGATTCCCCGCGCGTCCGGATGGCCCATCCTCGGCGCATGCACGCGTCGGACCGTCCCGGTGACCAGCTCGAGAGGCTCGCCACGGAGGTGGGTGAGATCGGCAGGCGGCTGGACCGCATCGGGGCCGAGCTCCTCGCGCTGCGGGCGCAGGATCGCGGGGTCGGCGTGCCGACCGCAGGGGGGACGGCGGGGGGCGCGGCGGCGAGCCCGGGGGACCCCGTCGGCGCGGGAGCCGCGGGCGGGGGGACCGTCCCCGTCGGCGCGCCGGTGCCGCCGCCCGGCGGCTGGGGACCCCGGGTTCCGCCGCAGCAGTGGGGCCCGTGGGGTCCGCCGCCCGCCGCCGCACCCCCGGCGGGGCAGTGGCCCGGCCCCTGGCCGCCGCCCGCGGGCCTCGGCGGGGGGCGGCCGGGCCCGGTGGCAGGCCCTGTCCCGCCCATCGGCCCGCACCCGGCACCGCCCGCACCGAAGCGCTCGTCGCTCTCGGTCGCGACGCTGCTGCCGTGGACGGGCGGCGCGCTCACACTGATCGGCGTCGTGTCGCTCGTGGTCCTCGCCGTGCAGCGCGGCTGGTTCTCCCCGGAGGCCCGGATCGTCCTCGGCGGCGTGCTCGGCGCCGCCCTGATCGGCACCGGCATGTGGCTGCACCGCC
>NZ_JBFWVQ010000223.1:0-3816 GCF_050246655.1 Pseudonocardia sp. | reverse complement strand
TCCACGCGGCGTTCGCGGACTTCCGCGTGGAGGTCCTCGACCAGCTCGCCGAGGGCGACAAGGTGATGACCTACAAGGTGTTCAGCGGCACGCACACCGGCGAGTTCCAGGGGATCGCGCCGACCGGGCGCGCGGTGCGGTTCGAGGTCATGGACATCGTCCGGCTCGACGGCGGGCAGATCGTCGAGCACTGGGGCATGGTCGACCAGCTCGGCCTGCTGCGCCAGCTCGGCGTGCTCGGCGGATCCTGATCCCGACGGCGCCCGGACCGTCCGGCTCTTGCCCGGGCCCACCGCGCCGACCAAGGTCGACGGCGACGGGTTGCGCTCCCGGGAGAGGAGAACGACCATGCTCGCCGAGGTCGGTCTGGGACTGTCGGTCGTGCTCGCGGGCCTGTGGTCGGGTCTCCTGCTCGCCGTCGTGACCCTGCTGCACCCGATGTACGCCGCGCTCGACGGCGGCGAGTTCGCCGTCGAGCTGCAGCGGTTCCTCCCGGTCGCGCGGAAGTCGCCGACGAACTGGGTGTCTGTGATCGGCCTGGTCGTCTTCCCCGTCCTCGCCCTCGTCGGGCTGGCAGGCGACCCGACCGGGGCGCCGTTCGTGCTCACCGCTCTCGGGCTGGTGTGCACCGTCGCCGGGCCGCTGCTCGTGTCGCGGCTGCTGGCCGAGCCGAACTACGCCGTCATCCTCGGCTGGGACCCGGCCGCGATGCCTCCGGGGTGGGACGCGGTGCGGCGGCGGTACTTCCTCTGGAACCGGGTGCGCGGGGCGTTCACCTGGGTCGCCTTCGGCCTGTTCCTCGCCGCCGCCTACGCCCACCTCAGCCGGTGAGCGTGCGGGGGGCCCGCGGCTGGGCCCGGTTCCTGCTCGGGTTCGTGCTGCTCTACGCCGTGCTGGCCGGGCTCGCCGAGCTCGACCCGACCGGCGCGTCCGGGGTGGCGATCTTCGGTGCGGTGCTGCTCGCCGCGATGGTCGTCCAGCGCGGCGGCCCGCGCACGGTCGGCCTGGGCCGGCCCGCGCCGCGGGCGCTCGGCGTCGCGTTCGGGGTGTCACTGCTGGTGCTGCTCGTCTATCCGCTCACGACGGCCGTCACCGGGGCGCAGTTCGCGCTGCGGCCCGGCTGGGTGTGGCTGCTCGTCGGGGTGTTCGCCATGCACGGGCTGGCCGAGGAGCTGGTCTGGCGCGGTTACGCGTTCGCCCGGCTGCGCGAGGGCCGGTCCTTCGGGCGGGCGGTGGTGGCGACGATGCCGCTGATCGCCGCGACGCACATCCCGATCATCGCCGGGTCCGGCCTCGCGGTCGGGCTCGCCGCGATGCTGGTCGCCGCGGTCACCGCGCTGCCGCTGGCGTACCTGTACGAGACGGGTGGAAACACGGTGTGGGCCCCGGCGGTCGTGCACACCGCGATCGACAGCTTCAAGCTCGTCATCGTCCCGACGGAGTCGGTGCTGACGTTCTCCCTGCTGCTGGCCGCCGTCAGCATCGTCGTGCCGTTGCTCGCCGTGGCCGTGCCGCGGCGACTCCTCGTGCCGGACCGTCGACCTGCTCGGCGAGCGTGACGGCGACGAGCCGGCTTTCGAGGTCGGGCCGGCGGACTCCCGAGCTCGCGACGAGCAGGAACCGGCCGTGCATGCCGCGGCGACCGGCCGGCAGCTCGATGGTGTCCATCGTGGGGAGCCCGTCGCGCTCGACGTCCACGACACGACCGCGCCAGAGGACCGCACCGTCGCTGCCCAGCACCGGGCGACCGGAATGCCGGGCGGGGGTCGGGTCGAAGCGGCACCCGTCGAGATCGAGCACGTCGGTGATCATGCGTTCGACGGTGGCCACGAGATCGTTGTCCGGGGTGTCGTCGGCGGCAAGGCGCGCGGCCATCGCGACACCGGTGAGGTAGCCCTCGCGGCGCTGCGCGCGGGCCTGCTGCCGCCACCCCCACTGGGCGATCTCGGTGACCGCGACGCCGATCGCGAGCAGCAGCAGCGCGGTCTCGACGTCGGCGCGGTCGAGGATGGCGAGCCGGTAGTAGGGCTCGGTCAGGAAGAAGTCGAACGCGGCCGCGGCGCAGAGCGCGGCGAGCACCCCCGCCGCCCGGTCGCCTGCGACCCCGACCGCGACGACCACCAGCACCAGCAGCAGCGCGGCGCTCGTGTTCGCCAGCACGTCGCGCACCAGGCCTGCGCCGGCGGCGACCGCGATCGGCCCCGCCACCGCGACGGTGCGCATCACGATGCTCCTGCGGTCACTCACCACACCAGCTCACCGCCCGGTCCGGCGCGCGGCAAGGATCTTGACGCGACCTTGACGCGGTCGCGTGGCCCGGGTGTCCGCCGCGAACCGGTCGTGAACCCGCGGTGGAGGCCTGCGCAGGCCCGCGTCGTGGCGGGTCGCGGGAGCCCGGACACGTCCGCAGCCCGTCGTGATGCTGTGACCGGTGGTGGGCGCCTACCGCGGCAGCGAGGTGACCGACGGACATCCGCTCGCCGACGCCCTCGGCGCCCTGCGCAGCGAGGCGGAGTGCACGGTCGTGCGGCTGGCCGGTCTCGACCGGGACTCCGTGGAGCGGCTGATGCGCGCGCTGACGGGTAGCCCGGTCGCCGCCGATCTGGTCGCCGCCGTCTGTGCCGAGACCCACGGCAACCCGTTCTTCACCCGGGAGATCGTCCGACACCTCCGCGAGGACGGGGCGCTCCAGGCCGGGGCCGACGGGACGTTGCGCGCCGAGCTGCCCCTCACGGCGGTGCCGGAAGGGGTGCGGCAGGTGATCGCCCTGCGGCGGCGGCGCCTCGGCGAGATGACCAACCGGCTGCTGGACGTCGCCGCCACGGTCGACGGGCCGTGCACGGCATTGGAGCAGACGCGGCAGCTGGCCGCGCGGCCGCGGGGGCTGGCGCTGGGCTGGCAGCTCATGCACCACCAGGCCGCGGAGGACGCGCTGGGCATGGCCATCGACGAAGGGGTGGCCGCAGCGCCGCTCCGGCTATGCCCGGGCCGATCCCAACGCGCGGACCGGAACTGGGGCGGCGCCGCGATCGCGGGCATCGCGGCGCGGGTGGAGGCGCGCATGGGCCACACGGCCGAGGCGCTCCCGCTGCTCGCCTGCCCCGTCCGCGCACCGAACCTGGCGGCGGCGTGGGCTCCGAACTACACCCGCACGGCCTTCGAGGTGGTCGAGACGTTGTGGCTGCTCGACCGCCGCGACCACCTCGCCGTCGATCACGACAAGGCGCTCATGCACCTGCGGGTCGGTGACGCGACAGCGGCCGCGCCCTACGTCGACGCCGCAGCGGCGGCGTTCGAACGGCTCGCCATGACCGGCTGGGCCCGCCGGCTCGCGCGGACGGCAGGGTCGGGCTGACGCGGACCGCCGTCACGCCGGCACGGCGGCGACCTCGCGGCGGTGACGCGGCACTGGCACATTGCATCGTGAGGGAGCACGCTCAGCATCAGGTCCTGGGGGAGGACTCATGCGAGCAGCGGCAAAGGTGGTGAACTCGCTCCTGGCGTTCGGGGCGGCCATTCTCGTGGTGATGGCCTGCGGGACACCGGCGCCGGACCCGGGCGATGGGGCGAAAACGGGCTCGCCAGCACGGCCGACCGCAGCGCCGACCGCAGGGTCGGGCGCTGGTTCGGACGAACCGCCGAGCACCGGCGGTGACGGGGGGACCGGATCGGCTCCGCCCCTCCCACCGGAACCGCCGCCGGTGCCGAACGCATCGCTCGACGACTTTCTCGCCAAGTGCGAGGCAGGCGTCAAGGAATGGAGACAGGGCCGTGTCGACTATCCGCCGAGCGTCGACATCGGACTGGGGGAGACGG
>NZ_JBFWVQ010000222.1:0-3951 GCF_050246655.1 Pseudonocardia sp. | reverse complement strand
TGGGACTGCCATGTCTGACGATCAGCGACGATCTCGCGTGGTCCCGGCACACCTTCGTGTGTCGGTCCTCGGCTCCTTCACCCTCACCGACGACGGCACCACCGTGCCGCTCGGTGTCGATGCGCGCCGCCTGGTCGCGTACCTCGCCGTGCACCACCGGGCGCAGCGCCGCGCCGCACTGGCCGCCGACCTGTGGCCCGGCATCGACGCCGGGGCCGGGGCGCGGCTGCTCGACGACGCCGTCGCCGCCGTCGACGTACCCGGTCTTCTGGACGAGAGCGCCGACGGCTCCCTTGCGCTCGCCGCGGACGTGAAGGTCGACCTGGCCGAGGCGATGGCGCTCGTCCGCGCGCTGCCGGACGTCCCGCTGCGCGGCTCGGACGCCGCCGCGACGCCCCGCCCCGACCTGAGCCTGCTGTCCGCGGACATCCTCCCCGGCTGGACGGCCGCCTGGATCGCGGTGGAGCGGGAGCGCTTCCGGCAGCTCCGGCTGCACGCGCTGGAGGAGTTCAGCCTCCGCTGCAGCGCGGCGGGTCGCTACGCGGACGCCGTCGCCGTGGCCGAGAGCGCGGTCCGGAGCGCTCCGAGCCGCGAGAGCGCCCGACGCGCCCTGATCGAGGCGCACCTCGCGGAGGGCGAGGTCGCCGCCGCCGTCGCCGCCTACGACGCGTACCAGGAGCTGCTGCGCTCCAGCGTCGGCCCGGCAGCCACCAGCCTGGAGGGCATGCTGCCGCCGTCGCCCGCGTGGCCGGTCCTGCGAGTACGCCGGCCCGTCCAGCGCGCCTCCGCACAGCTGGTCCCGGGCCGCCGGGTACGCGGCGGGGGCTCGACCCGAAGGCTCGTGTCGGGCGGCTCGGCGTCCCGATAGGGCTCGTCCCGCCGCGGTCGCCGGCTCGCCGGGCTACCGACCGGCACGTCCTCAGAACGCGATCTCGAAGCAGACGTGGGTGCCGTTGCGGCCGCGGATGATCTCCGTGTTCCGGGCCAACCGCTCGATCACGAGCATCCCCCGCCCGCGGTGAGCGCTGCCGGTCGGCGGCTGCCATCGGCCGTGGTCGGCCACCCGTACCGTGATCGTGCCGCCCGGGGGCGGGTCCGGACCGGCCACGCCGTCGTCGGGTCGCCGTGATCCTTGGGGCGTGCGCCACAGCCGCACCTCCACGTCGACGGTGCCCGCCGTCATGCCGGTGTAGGCGTGCTCCACCCCGTTGGCGACGGCCTCGCCGAGCGCGAGCTGCAGGTCGATCAGCACCCCCTCGGGTACGCGGTGCTGCTGCGCCCACCCCTGGACCCGGGCGCGGATGTAGCCCAGCTGCGCCGGGTGCGCCGGACGGCTCAGGTGGAGGCTGCCGTCGGGGATCGCGTGATCGTCCACGCCCTCCCCTTTCGTGCTCCGATCAGGTCGTCGACCTCGGTCCGTGCCGGCCGCCGTGCCGGCACCGCCGCCGAGGGCGTCGGTGCGGGCCCGCACTGCTCGGCACGTGCTCCAGAGTTGCCCGGGCTTCCGGCGACCCAAACGGCTCACTCGGGTGGCTCTGGCCGGGTGTCCTCGTCGACGCGCGCGGGTATCCGTCCGACATGCACGGATCGATGTCCGCAGCCGCGTCCCGCAGGGCCGCCCGTCGCCGCGGCGACGGTGGCGAGCTCGGCACTCTGGGGAAGATCGCCTACAAGCCGATCGGGCTCACCCTGGGCATGCTCGGCGGTCTGGTCGCCGGGAAGATCTTCGGGATCATCTGGAAGCGGATCTCCGGGGAGGACCGCGCGCCGCAGCCGCTGTCCGGCGACTACAGCACGCGGGAGGTGCTGCTCGCCGCGACGATCCAGGGTGCGGTCTTCGGGCTGGTCAAGACCGCGATCGACCGCTACGGCATGAAGGGTGTGCGCCGCCTGCTCGACGAGCCGCCGCCGCCCGCGCACGCCCCGCGCCACGGGCGCGTCGTGCACCCGGTGGAGGCCTGAGCCCCGGTCACCCGCGGCCGGGTCCGCCGACGGGGATCCCGCCGGCAGAGCACATGTGCGGGGGTGGCACACATGTTCGAGCGGTGGCGCACCGGCCCGGCGGGCAGGTGGCACACATGTTCGAGCGGTGTGCACCGGCCCGGCGGGCAGGTGGCACACATGTTCGAGCGGTGTGGTACCGGCCCGGCGGGCAGGTGGCACACATGTTCGAGCGGTGTGGTACCCGGACGGTGGTCATTTTGCGGCGGTGGCACACATTCCCCGGCGACGGCACACACCCAGGAGCGGTGGCACACATCCGGAAGCGGTGGCACACACCGCCGACAAGCTGTGTGAGCACCACGGGGTGTGTGCCACCGTCGAGCATGTGTGCGAGTGCGCCAGGGGGCCGCACGGCGACCGTCGAACATGTGCGCGGCCACCGAGCATATGCGTGAGCACGCCAGAGGGCCGTGTCGCGACCGTGGAGCATGTGCGTGAGCGCGCCAGGCGGCCGCGCAGCGACCACCGGACAGGTGCGCGGCCGTCGAGCATGTGCGCGAGCCCCAGCAGCGCCGCGGCAACTGCCCGGCCGGCCAGGGGTCAAGTGAGCGATCCCCGGACGGTGCGATGATCCCGGGCGTGAGCGACCGGGAGCCCCTCGCCGAGGCGGCCCGGCGGGCGGACCGCCGGTCGGAAACCGCCGTCAGCCCAGCGCGCGCAGCCGCGGCAGAACGTCCTCGGCGAACTGGGTGAGGAACCGCTCCTGGTCGTGGCCCGGCCCGTGGACGACGAGGTGGTTGAGCCCGGCGTCGCGGTAGGGCTTGATCTGGGCCACCGCGTCGTCAGGGTCGGACGCGACGATCCAGCGCCTCGCGACCTGCTCGATCGGGAGCTCGTCGGCGAGGCGCTCCATCTCGCGGGAGCTCTCCACGCTGTGCTTCTGCTCGGGGGTGAGCGAGAGCGGCGCCCAGAACCGGCAGTTCTCCAGGGCCCGCTCGGGATCGCGGTCGTAGGAGATCTTGATCTCGATCATGCGGTCGATCGACGCCGGGTCGCGTTCCGCTGCGGCGGCGCCCTCGGCCACGGCGGGCAGGAGCTTGTCGGTGTAGAGCTCCATGCCCTTGCCCGAGGTGCAGATGAACCCGTCCCCCGCGCGGCCCGCGTACTTGGCCACCACCGGGCCGCCCGCGGCGATGTAGACGGGGACCGGCGTCTCGGGCTTGTCGTACACGGTGGCGTCCACGGTGCGGTAGAACTCGCCGTCGAAGCTCACGTGCTCCTCGGTCCACAGCTGCCGCATGAGCCGCACCGCCTCCCGCAGCCGCGCGAACCGGCCCTTGAAGTCCGGCCACTGCGCCCCGGTCACGGCCGTCTCGTTGAGCGCCTCACCGGTGCCCAGCCCCAGCATCACCCGCTGCGGGTACAGGCAGCCCATCGTCGCGAAGGCCTGCGCGATCACCGCCGGGTTGTAGCGGAACGTGGCCGTGAGCACTGAGGTGCCGAGCTGCACCCGGGAGGTCCGCTCCCCCACGGCTGCCATCCAGGCCAGCGAGAACGGCGCGTGCCCGCCGGTGTGCCGCCACGGCTGGTAGTGGTCGGAGACGACCACGCTGTCCAACCCGACCCGCTCCGCCAGCACCGAGAACTCGACCAGCTCGCGCGGCGCGAACTGCTCGGCCGACGCCTTGTACCCGATCTTCAGCTCCACCCCCCTACCCTGCCACGTCGGTGACGCGCCTGCGCGGACCCCGCGGACCCGCGGCCGATACGCAGGGCTCGCCCTCCGTGCCCGCGAGTTGCGCATCTCATCCGGCCGAGTTGCGGATCTCGGCAGACGAGATCCGCAACTCGCCGCCGCAGAATCCGCAACTCGCGGCTGTTGAGCTTGGCCCCGTTCGCCGGACACTGACGGTGTGTGGTCAGTGAGCTTGGTCAGGTGGGGTGTGGGCTGCTTCGAAGTCTGCCGGGGAGAGCATCCCAATGCTGGAATGACGTCGTAGCGGATTG
>NZ_JBFWVQ010000221.1:0-3992 GCF_050246655.1 Pseudonocardia sp. | reverse complement strand
TGCGTGCGGTCCTCCAGCCGGAGGTCACCGCGGGCACGATCACCGCCGCCGAGCTGGACGCGTTGGCCGGGCAACGCCGCGATCGCCACGCCGCCGTCCGCGGGCGGGCGCCGGGTATCAGCAGCCGGCGCGAGAAGCACATCCTGCAGGCGGCACGGGATCTCGCGCACGACCTCTGCGAGTCCGGTGGGGCGGACTCGCCCGCCGTGGCGCACTCGCGCGCGGAGATCGCGCGGCTGCGGCGGCGCTGAGGCCCGTGCTCAGCGGGGCACGCCGTCGGGCGACGTGGACTCGACCGGCAGCAGCAGGGTGAAGACGGGCGGAGACGGCCGGGTGAGGACGAGGCGCCCGCCCTCCGCCTCGGCGAGCCGCAGGGCCAACCCGAGGCCCATGCCGCCGGAGCGCGCCGATCCGATGGCGTCCGGATCCAGGCCCCGGCCCTCGTCCGCCACGTCGATGGCGACGGCGCCCGCGCTCTCCCGGATCGTCACGCGGACCGTCCCGGCCCCGTGCACCTCGGCGTTGTCCAGCAGCACGCCGAGGACCTGCCGGATGGCGGCCGCCGACACCGGGGCCCGCGGCAGGTCCGCCGTGGCGTCCTCGTCGAGCCCGCGCCCGACGTGGACGAGCCGCTCCCGGCGCGCTGCGGCGACGTCGGCCACCAGCCCCCCGACGTCGATCGGCTCACCACGGGTGGCACCGGGCTCGCGGGCGAGCAGCATCAACTCGTCGATCGTGCGTTCCAGCTGGTCGGCCGAGGTGATCCCGGCGCGCACCGCGCGCCGCACCTCCCCGTCGGAGGTCCCGTCGGAGGTCCCGTCGGAGGCCCCGTCGGAGGCGAGGAGCGCGGACTCCAGCCGCAGCCGCAGTCCGGCGAGCGGCGTGCGCAGCTGGTGCGACGCCTCGGCAGAGAACGCCCGCTCGCGGGCGAGGAGCGCGTCCAGGCGCTCGGCGGTGTCGTTGAGCGCCCGGCCCACCGCGTCGATCTCGGCGACGTTCGCCGGGGCGGCGCGGACACCGAAGTCGCCGTCACCCAGCCGCCGCGCGTTCACCGCGAGCGCCTCCAGTGGTTCGGTCAGCCGGCGGGCCTGCCGCCGTGCGAGCTGCCATACGACTCCCAGCACCAGGAACGCCAGGGCGAGCATGCCGAGCCAGGCCGGGATCAGGTGCTGGTAGATCACGGAGACCGGACGGACCGCCCGGACGGCGCCGAGCACCGTGTCGTGCTCGCCGGGGACCGGGACAGTGACGGTCAGCGTCCCGTCGCCCTGCCCGTGCGAGGAGATCCCGTGCAGCGCAGCGCGCACCGCCTCATCGCCCGGATCAGCGCCGCTGCCCGCCACCAGCTCGCCGTGATCGTCGTAGACGGACAGCCCGGAGCCCACGGGGACCTCGTCGATGTGCTCGCCGTGGGACAGCTCGCTCTGCACCGACCGGGCCGTGATCGCGGCGAGGCGCTGCAGCGACGCCTGCTCGTCGGCGAGGGCGAGCTGGGCCGCACCGAACGCGAGGGGGGCGCCGAACAACACCAGGGCGAGGCTCGCGACCAGCACCGCGAGCCCCACGATCCGCCGCCTCACCGCAGGTCGCCCGCCGGGTCGGACGGAGGGGTCTCCAGCCGGTAGCCGTGGCCGCGCAGCGTCGTGATGGCCGGCAGCCGCCCGCCGGAGCCGATCCGCCTGCGCAGCGCCGCGACGTGCACGTCGAGCGTCTTGGTGGATCCGAACCAGTTCGTGTCCCAGACGTCGGCGATCAACGTCTCGCGGCTGAGTGCGACGTCCGGGTCGCGCGCGAAGCGGGCGAGCAGGTCGAACTCCTTGGCCCGCAGCGCGATCTCCCGTCCGGCGACCGTCACCCGCCGGGCCCCGAGATCGACGACGAGATCGCCGAGGCGCACGGCAGGCACCCGTTCGGCCACATTGATGCGCCGCAGGTGGGCGCGCGTGCGGGCGAGCAGCTCGCCCAGCCGCACGGGCTTGGTGAGGTAGTCGTCGGCGCCGGCCTCCAGGGCGACGATCACGTCCATCTCCGCGGTGCGGGCGGTGAGCACGACGATCACCGCCGCGGCCTGCAGCGGCCGGATCCTGCGGCAGACCTCGACGCCGTCCATATCGGGCAGGCCCAGGTCGAGCAGGACGAGATCGAACACGGTGTCCCGCGCAGCAGCGAGGGCGGAACGTCCGTCGAGGACGCGGCGCACGTCGTGCCCGTTGTCCCGCAGGGTCACCTGGAGGACCTCGCCGATCGTCGCGTCGTCCTCGACGACCAGGACGGATGCCACGTCGGCGATGCTACCGAGGCCGGTCCACCGGGCCGTTCCGGTCATTTCGCAAGCATCGGGGAAAACGGGTGAGCAGAGCGCCAGAAACCGGTTAACGGACGGCAAGAACTTATGCTCAAGGCGATCTGTCGGCAATTCCGCGGATAGCGTGAGCATGTGGAATTCGAGGAGTTCGCCGGAGACCGGGACGGGCGCCTGCCCGTCGTCGTCACGGGCGCGGACCTGCCCGGTGGGTTGGGCATCGCGCGGGCCCTGCGGGACGAGGGGACGCCGGTGTACGGGCTGGCCCTGGACCCGGCATCGCCGTGCTGTCGCTCCTCGTCGTGGACCGACGTCCTCCCCGTGCGGGAGGACTCGGTGTCGGGGTGGCTGCGGGCGCTGACCGAGCTGTCCACGCGCCATCCTCGCCAGGTCCTGATGATCAGCCAGGACACCGTTGTCGAGATCGTGGCGCGGCATGCGCAGCAGCTGAGCGGGCGCTACGCGTTCGTCCTCCCGGACCCGGGCACCGTGCGGACACTCGGCCACAAGACGGCCTTCGCCACGTGGGCGCGGGAGCACGGGTTCCCGATCCCGCGCACGGAGGTGGTCTGCGGCGAGCGCGAGCTCACCGAAGCCCTCGACCGGCTCACGTTCCCGGTGGTGGTGAAGCCGGACCTGCGCAACGGGCGGTGGAGTGCGGCCAGCGGGCGCACCAAGGCACACGTGCTGCATTCGCCGGAGGCGGTTTCCGCGATTCCGTTCCCGCTGTTCGAGGTGAGCGACCGATACGTCGTCCAGGAATGGATCGACGGCGGCGACGCGGACGTCCGCTTCTGCCTGCTCTACCGCGACCGCGACGGGCGCGAGCTCGGGTACCGGACCGGGCGCAAGCTGCTGCAATGGCCGGTCGGAACCGGCAACACGGCCGTCTGCACCACCACGGACGATCCGGAGCTGCACCGCCTGGCGCGCGAGCTGTTCGACCGCGCCGGGCTCGTCGGGCTCGCCTCGCTGGAAGTCAAGCGCGACCGTCGCGACGGCCGGTACTACGTCACCGAGCCCACGGTGGGGCGGCCCAACCTGCAGTCCAACGTCGCCGCGGCCGCCGGGGTCAACCTGATCGCGATGGCCTACCGCGACGCCTGCGGTGCGCCGGCGGTTCCGGTCGGCCGGACGCGACCGGCGATCTGGCTGAGCGAGAGCAACGTGCCGCCTGCCCTCGTCTGCTCCGTCGCGCGCCGGCAGCTCGATCTCGCCGGGATCGGGCGTGCCGTGCTGCGGTGCCGCGGCCTGATGCTCGCCTACGCGGGCAGGCACGACCTCCGCCCGGCCGTGGCGATGCTCGCCGGGAAGGCGAGGGCGTTCCTGCCGGCACGGTTCCGCAAGGGCAACGGTCAGCGACCGGGATCGACCCCGGCCGCGGCGGGCGTGTCGCAGGTGCACGGCCCGGGTCCGGCCGCACCGGCGAGGCCCGCGCCAGAGGCGTCCGGGGCATCGGCCTTGACGGTGTAGACCTCCCACGGCTCCGCACCCGGCCCGTGCACCCAGACCTTGTCCTGCAGGGCGTAGCAGCAGGTGGTGTCGTTCTCCACGTCGGTGGCGAGGCCCAGCGACCCGAGCCGGGCGGTGGCGGCGTGGACCTCGGCGGTGCCGGCGACCTCCACGCCGAGGTGGTCGAGCACGGTCGGCCGGTCCGCCTCGCCCTCGATCAGCACGAGCTTGAGCGGTG
>NZ_JBFWVQ010000220.1:0-4361 GCF_050246655.1 Pseudonocardia sp. | reverse complement strand
ATGACACGATCTGCACACCATTGCGCAATTTGCCAGCGACGTTTCCCCGCCGGATTCCACGCCACGATGTGGTGGATTTCGCACCAGCTCGCCGCGCGCCCGCAGCGTGCGCAGCCGCGATCCCGGGCGGCGATGGCGCGGCGTAGCCCGTCCGGGATGACCCGGGTCGCGCGGCCCACGTCCAACGGCTGCCCGGCCCCGCCCAGCACGACCGGCACGACGCGGGCGTCGCAGCAGAGCATCCGCAGGCTCTCCGGCGACAGCGGGCCGCCGAGGTCGAGGCAGGCGGCACGAGCGCGGTTCTCCAGATCCTCCAGCCGGACGATCACGGTGAGGTGCGGGCGCTCTCCACCGCCGGCCGGCAGGACCTCGGCGTCGGCGTGGTCGAGGACGTAGCCGCAGGCGTCGGCCAGGGCTTCGGCCTGCCGCTGCCCCAAGGACCGCTCCTCGGCGTCGGCGGCATCCACGGGGCGGGCGCCGGCGTCGACCACGCGGGCGATGGCGTCGTACAGGGCCGGGTCGTCGAACCGGCCTTTGATCTTCCCGCCGGACCCGGACCGGTCGCGCGTCAGGAACAGCTCGTTCACCCCGGGCGCGGGTGGGCGGTCCTCCGGCTCCGGGCCGTCCTGGTCCAGCGTCTCCACCAGTGCGGTGCCCCAGGCCTGCAGGTCCGTGGGCGAGTAGTCCCCCGCCTTCGCGGCGATCTGTTCCTCGGCTGCCGCCCACACGTCCGGCGTCAGCCGCCGCGCGGCGTCCGAGCTGAGCACTCGGGCGACCACCTCGACCTGCCGGGCCGAGCAGCCCCCGGCGGCGAACACCTTCGCGGTGGCGGTGAGCGTCGCGGGCAGCACGGTGCCGTCCAGCGCCACCCGCTCGGCGGCCTGCCCGGCCACCAGCACCCGCCGCCGGGCGTCGGCCCACTCCATGCCGAGCAGGTCGGCGAGCGCCTTGGTGGTGGACGTGTAGCCCTTGATCAGGAACGTACCGCGGCGGCCCAGGTCGGCCAGTGCGCCGACGGAGACCCGCTCGAAGGTTCGGGCCGCGTCCTCGCATTCGCTGAGCACCGCCAGAAGCTCCTCGTCGGAGGCGGCCGGGCCCGAGGCGGCGATCAGCTCGGCGACGGCCTGGGCGAGCAGGCGGTGCGCGGCGACCAGCCGATCCTCGGACATCCCACCACTCTACTCGAACAAGCGTTCGAAACACGTTCCGTTTGTCCTGCTGAACGAGCCTTTCATCGAGTTGAGGAGCTGTGGTCCAGACCCGAAGAAACGCCACGACACGGCGAGAGCGCTGTCTCGGTGACCTGTCCGTCCCGCCGCACCCGCTCGACACCGCGCAGGAGTTCGTCCCCTGACGTCCTACGAGGTCCGCGACGAGCTGGAGGACCTCGTCCGCCGAGACCTGCTCGCGCCGTGGGTCGGCGAGCACGAGCAGCTCGCCCCGAAGGCGATGGGACTCCGCGAGCGCGCCCACCGCGCTTCGGAGGATGCACCGGGGTCTCGCCGTTGGCGACGGAGCCGGTCCGCGCCACCCCCCGCTGGTGCCCGTACGACGTACCCCACGCCTTACCGAACGGTCAGTAAACCCTTACCCGGCGGCGGGGCATTTCTCGACCTCACGACACTGTCCGCGCCCACCGTCGGTCCCGCAACCTTGCGTGCAGAGGCCGAAGTCGCCCGGTGAATCCGGGCCCGGGGGAGTGCCTCTCGGTTTCCGGGATCTGTCCGGAGAACCGTTGCCGTGACGGTGAGAGGGGGGTGCGCGATGCGTTACGACCACTTCCTGTGATCGACCGACGGAGCCGGGCCCGGAGCGAATCCGGGCCCGGCCCGTCTTTCTTCCCCAGATTCCACACGAGAGAAGACACCGCCGATGACCACGTCCCTCCGCTACGACCCGCTGGACCTCGCCACGATCGCCGACCCGTACCCGGTGTACGCCGAGCTGCGGGCGCACGACCCGGTGCACTGGCACGAGGGCATGCGCTCGTGGGTGCTGACGCGCTACGACGACTGCCGCGACGTGCTGCGCAACAGCGACGTGTGGGCGCGCGACTGGCGGCGGGTCGGCGCGCAGGTGCCCGACGAGCGGATCAACATCCAGTCGCAGGACCCGCCGGAGCCGAAGAAGCTGCGCGGCATCGTGATCGGCTCGCTGCGCGAGCAGCAGATGGCCGAGATGTGCCGGCGTGCGGGCGACACGCTCGACCGCATCCTCGCCGGACGGGAACGCGGCGCCGGGTTCGACCTGATGGCCGAGATCGCCGCGCCACTGGCGCTGCAGATCACCTGCGACCTCGTGGGCGTCGAGGAGCCGGGGAGCTACCACGACATCTACCTGGGGCTCACCCGCCGCATGGACAGCGGGCTCGTCCCCGAGCACGCCGAGCCGGGGCTGGCGGCCGGGCTGGAGCTGGTCGCGATGATGCGCGACTGGTTCGCCACCACACGCCGTCCCGGCATGATCAGCGTGCTGCGCGACCACCCCGGC
Organism: Pseudonocardia sp.; assembly: GCF_050246655.1. Lineage (GTDB taxonomy): Bacteria > Actinomycetota > Actinomycetes > Mycobacteriales > Pseudonocardiaceae > Pseudonocardia. The sequence goes on along the minus strand of NZ_JBFWVQ010000220.1, from coordinate 1,871 downwards.
ACCGACGGCATGGCCGACACCTACGTGCAGAACACCGTCAGCGCGATCTTCAATGCCAGCTACAGCACGCTCTTCGCCTCGACGGGAGCCGTGGTGCAGCTGCTCATGCAGCGCCCGGACGTCCTGGAGCGGCTGCGCGACCCCGCGCTGATGGCCACCGGGGTGGACGAGCTGGTGCGGTTCACCGCGCCGGCGCAGGGCACCAGCCGGGTGGCGACGTGCGCGACGGCGATCGGCGGCACGCCGATGGAGCGCGGCGACGTCGTCATCACGATGTTCGCCGCCGCGAACCGCGACCCGGCCCGCTTCGACCGGCCCGAGGAGCTGGTGCTCCACCGGACCCCGAACCCGCACCTGGGCTTCGGCTGGGGGCCGCACATCTGCGTCGGCGCCCGCCTGGCGACGGTGTGGCTGCACGAGCTGATCGGCCGGCTGCACCGCGCGCCGGCGCTCGTCCCCGCGGGCGAGGCCCGCTGGATGCGTTCGGCGACCCTGCGCAATCTCGAACTCCTCCCGACGGCGATCGCGTGAGATGAACAAGCTCCTGCTCGATCCCGCACCGTTGCGGGAATCGGCCGATTTCCGCAGGCTCTGGATCGGGCAGGCGTTCTCCGGGTTCGGCGGCCAGATGACGGTCTTCGCCGTCGCGCTGCAGGTCTACCTGCTCACCAGGAGCACGGTCGCCGTCGGCGTGATCGGGCTGTGCGTCGCGATCCCGACGCTCACGATCACCCTGTTCGGCGGGGCGCTCGGCGACGCCTACGACCGGCGCCGCATCGTGCTGCTCACCGGCTCAGGTCAGATCGTCGTCTCCGCGCTGTTCGCGGTGCAGGCGTTCGCGGGGTGGGACCGCCTGTGGGTGCTCTACCTGCTCTGCACGGTGCAGTCGACGCTGCTCGCGATCGGCGTCCCGGCACGGCGCAGCTTCATGGCGCGGCTCCTGCCGCGCCACCAGCTCGCGGCCGGGGCGGCGCTGGGCACGCTCGCGATGCACGCGAGCGCGACGGCCGGGCCGATCGTGGCGGGCGTCGTCGCCGGGTCCTTCGGCCTCGGGATCTGCTACGCGATCGACACCCTGAGCTTCGTCGCGGCGATCTACGGCGTCGCGCGCCTGCCCGCGATGCCGCCCGAGGGCGGTGCCACCCGCCCCGGCGCGGGGGCCGTGCTGGCCGCGCTGCGCTACATCCGCGCTCGCGACGTGCTGAAGGGCGCCTTCCTCACCGACCTCAGCATCACCCTGCTCGCCGCGCCGACGGCGCTCCTGCCCGCGATCAACGACGTGAACCTCGGCGGCCGGCCCGAGACCCTCGGCCTGCTCGTCGCCGCACCCGCGATCGGTGGCGTTCTGGGATCGCTCCTGTCCGGTCCGGCTGCGCGCACGCCCCGCAAGGGCCGCGCGATGCTCGTCGCCGCCGTGGCCTGGGGGATCGCGATCGCGGCGTTCGGCCTGGTCACGGTGCCCGCGCTGGCCGTCGCGCTGCTCGTCGCGGCCGGGATCGCCGACGTCGTGAGCGTCGTGCTGCTCACGACCATCACCCAGACCGAGGTCGACGACTCCCACCGCAGCCGGATGAGCGCGGCCGAGTTCGTCGTCGGCGCGGGCGGCCCGCAGCTGGGCAACCTGCGCGCCGGCCTGCTGGGCGGCGTCCTCGCGCCCGGCACCGCCGCCGCCGTCGGCGGCCTGTCCACCCTCCTCGCCGCAGGCGTGATCGCCGCGGCCCTCCCCGGCTTCGTCCGCTGGAAGTCCCCTGAAGGAGCAGTCCGATGACCCTGATCGACGCGGCCCCGGTTCCGGCGCCGCACACCGCCACCGACCTCCCGGTCGTCAACTCGTGGAACGAGTGGGACCCGCTGGAGGAGGTCGTCGTCGG
>NZ_JBFWVQ010000219.1:0-4387 GCF_050246655.1 Pseudonocardia sp. | reverse complement strand
TCCCGCTGTCCGGCGAGCGGATCACGATCGGGCGCTCCGAGGAGAACGACGTCGTCCTGTCCGACGACGGGCAGGTGTCGCGCGTGCACGCCGTTCTGGAGCCGCTCGCGGGCGGCTGGAGCGTGCGCGACGTCGGTTCCAGCAACGGCACGTTCGTCAACGGCAAGCGGCTGGCGGGGGAGGTGCGCCTGGCCGCGGGCGACGAGGTCCGCGTCGGCCGCACGCGGATCGTGCTGCGCGGCAACCCGTCCGCGAAGGACCCGGGAGTCACCGAGACGACGGTGCTCCCGCCGCAGCTCACCCCCCGTGAGCGGGACGTGCTGGTGGCGCTCTTCCGGCCGATGGCCGCGGGGGAGATGTTCGCCGAGCCGGCGTCCACCCGGGCGATCGCCCAGGAGCTGTGGGTGTCGGAGGCCGCGGTGAAGCAGCACCTCCTGCGGCTCTACGACAAGTTCGGCGTCGTGGACGGCGAGCGGCGCCGCACGCGGCTGGCGAACGAGGCCATCCGTCGCGGCGCGATCAGCCTGGCCGAGGTCCGGGCGGCGCCGGCCCCCCCTGGCGCGGCTCCCACCTCGTAGTCCGGCCGCACGTCGGCCGTGATCGCCAGGACCGGTACATGGCGCCCACCTGTGAGCGCCGGCACCACCACCGGCGACCATGGTGGTGCCTCCACCGCCCACCGCATGTCACGGGGCGGGGGGAACCGGCTCCTGCGACCCGGCCGCCGCAGGCAGCGCGATCCGTTCGACGGACTGCTCCAGCTCCTCGTCGAGGTCCGCCTCGTCCGGGCGCACCCGCAGCACGCCGAGCGTCTCCGGCGCCTCGGTACGCAGCGCGTCCGCCGGGACGACCAGCAGGCCCGACGCAGGCAGGTCGCCCGTGGCGCGCACGTCGATCCCGCGTCGGCGCAGCGCCTCGACGGCCGCCGCCGCCTGGCGGGCCGCACGCCGACCCTCGGTCGCACCGACGGTGAGGACGCCGCGGCGGGCGAGCGCGGCCTGCGCGGCCAGGCGCAGCGCCCCGCGGCCGCCGGCACCACCGTCGAGCAGCACGGTGACGTCGCTGATCTCGCCGACGACGTCGAGGTCGGCGTCCGCGCCCGGCCGCACCAGCACGAGCGCGGCCGAGAACACCGTGCCGGGGGCGCCCTCCTCCGCGGGCACCTCCGGCGCGACGACGACGTCCGCGTCGACGGTGCGGGCCAGCTCGGCGAGGCCCGCGAGCGGGTCCGGGGCGAAGCGCGCGACCACCGAGCAGTGCACGTCGCCGGAGGCCTCCAGCTCGCGGGCGAGGCGGCGCAGCTCGTCGCCTGCGGCGGCCATCATCGCCAACTCGGCGCCGAGCCCGCTCGCGACCTCCAGCTGCACCTGGGCGGGCAGCAGGCGGGCCAGCACGATCCGGACGGGCCGCTCCGCCCCGGCCATCCGGCGGCCGAGTTCGGCCATGGCGCGGGCATGCGGGCCCTCCGGGACGGACACGAGGACGGTGTAGGCGTCGACGTCGCCCAGCTCGGCACGGTCCGCGGCATCCAGCTCGCGCTGCAGCACCCGGTCCGGGTAGACGATCTTCAGCAGCGGCCCGGTCATCATCGTGGTGACGAGGGCCATGAGCACCATGATCGTGAACATCGCCGGACCGAGCAGCCCGAGCTGCACGCCGACCTGCAGGATCACGATCTCGGTGAGCCCGCGGGTGTTCATCAGCAGGCCGATCGCGGTGGACGAGCGCCGCGGCATGCCCTGGGTGCGGGCGGCCACCCCGCCGCCGATCACCTTGCCGACGATCGCGACGACCAGGATCAGCCCGAGCTGCCAGATGCCGTCCGCCCCGATCGAGCCGACGTCGACCTGCAGGCCCGCGACGACGAAGAACACCGGCAGCAGCAGGAGCAGGCTGACCTGTTCGAGGCGTTCGAGGATGGCCCGGGTGAGCCCGGCGGCGCCGCGACGCGGCATGATCGCGCCGAAGACGAAGGCGCCGAAGATGGCGTGCACGCCGATGATCTCGGTGAGCCAGGCGGACAGGAACAGGCCCACCAGGATCACCGCGAGCATGTCCGGGGTGAGTCGCCCCTCGCGGTCGTACCAGCCGACGAGCCGGGCGAGCAGCGGGCGGACCACCAGGAACGCCACCAGCGCGAACGCGAGCGTCAGCCCGAGGATCCGGGCGACGCCCGCCATGTCCCCGCCCGCCGCCACGGCGACGACGACGGCGAGCAGCGACCACCCCAGGACGTCGTCGATGGCGGCGCAGGCCAGGGCGAGCACCCCGATGGGCGTGCGCTGCATCCCGCGCTCGGTGAGGATGCGGGCGAGCACCGGTAGCGCGGTGATCGACAGCGCGACGGCGAGGAACAGCACGAACGCGAGCATCGGGACCGGTCGGCCGTCGACCTCGGAATGCCAGGGGTAGACCAGCACGGCCGTGCCGATGCCGAGCGCGAACGGCAGCGCGATCGAGCCGCCCGCGATGGCCCCGGCGGCCCGCCCGCGGCCGCGGATGAGCGAGAGATCGACCTCGAGCCCGACGATGAACATGAACAGGGCCAGGCCCAGCTGGGCGATGACCGACAGGTAGGGGCGGACGTCGGGTGGGAACAGCAGCGTGTCGAGATTGCCCGGGAGCGCGCCCAGCAGTGTCGGGCCCAGTGCGATGCCCGCCACGATCTCGCCGATCACCGCGGGCTGTCCGATGCGCCGGAACAGCTGCCCCATGATCCGAGCCGCGGCGACGACGATCGCCACGTCCAGCAGGACGTAAGGAATGATCTCCTTCAGGCTCACGACCTTCTCCTCACCGAGGCCCCCTCGGGGTCGCGCAGAACCGGGGGACCGCCGATCGGGCCGGTCCGCCGGGGATGCTAGCGACGGCAGGTGGCGGTGAGGAAGCGTGCCCTCCCCCGTTGCCGGCGGGGGTGTTCCCCCGGGCTTCCCGGAACCGGGAAGACCGGCCGCGAGGGTGCTCGCTACCCTTCGACGGGTGCTGACCAGGATGTCGTCGCTGTTCCTCCGGACCCTGCGCGAGGACCCGGCCGACGCGGAGGTGCCCAGCCACAAGCTGCTGGTCCGCGCCGGCTACGTCCGGCGCGTCGCGCCGGGGGTGTACTCCTGGCTGCCGCTGGGGCTCAAGGTGCTGCGCGCGATCGAGGAGATCGTGCGCGAGGAGATGGACGCCATCGGCGCCCAGGAGATCCAGTTCCCCGCGCTGCTGCCCCGCGAGCCCTACGAGGCCACGAACCGGTGGACCGAGTACGGCCCCAACATCTTCCGGCTCAAGGACCGCAAGGGCGGCGACTACCTGCTCGGGCCCACCCACGAGGAGCTGTTCACGCTGGCCGTGAAGGGCGAGTACAGCTCGTACAAGGACTACCCGGTCATCCTGTACCAGATCCAGAACAAGTACCGCGACGAGGCGCGGCCCCGCGCGGGGATCCTGCGCGGGCGGGAGTTCCTCATGAAGGACTCCTACTCGTTCGACCTCACCGACGACGGCCTCGCCGAGTCCTACCGGCTGCACCGCGAGGCGTACACGCGGATCTTCGACCGGCTCGGACTGCGCTACGTCGTGGTCAAGGCGACGTCGGGCGCGATGGGTGGATCGGCGAGCGAGGAGTTCCTCGCCGAGGCCGAGACGGGCGAGGACACCTACGTGCGCAGCCCCGGCGGGTACGCGGCGAACGTCGAGGCCGTGACCACCACGCCACCCCCCGAAGGGTCGACGGAGGGCCTGCCCGAGGCGCAGGTGCACCACACCCCGGACACCCCGACGATCGAGTCGCTGGTCGAGTTCCTCAACGGGGCCGGGCTCGGGCGCACCTTCACCGCCGCCGACACGCTCAAGAACGTGCTGGTCAAGATCCGCAGGCCGGGCGAGACGGAGTGGGAGCTGCTCGCCGTGGGCGTGCCCGGCGACCGCGAGGTCGACATGAAGCGGCTGGAGGCGGCGCTCGACCCCGCCGAGGTGGCGCTGCTGGACGAGGCGGACTTCGCCCGCAACGGCTTCCTCGTCAAGGGCTACATCGGGCCGGGGGCGCTCGCCGCGAACGGCGTGCGCTTCCTCGTCGATCCCCGCATCGTCACCGGCACGGCGTGGGTCACGGGGGCCGACAAGGCCGACCACCACGTCGTCGACCTGGTCGTGGGCCGCGACTTCACCCCGGACGGCACGATCGAGGCGGCCGAGGTCCGCGAGGGCGATCCCGCCCCGGACGGCAGCGGGCCCCTCGCCGCCGCGCGCGGCATCGAGATCGGGCACGTGTTCCAGCTCGGCCGCAAGTACGCGGACGCGCTGGGCCTGGACGCGCTCGGCCCGGACTCGAAGCCCATCCGGATCACGATGGGGTCCTACGGCATCGGCGTGTCGCGGCTGGTCGCGGTGATCGCCGAGC
>NZ_JBFWVQ010000218.1:0-4392 GCF_050246655.1 Pseudonocardia sp. | reverse complement strand
TCCAGTGGTCAGGAGTGGATGCCGTCAGACAGCTCCACACCAACCACGGGAGGTCCTCCCCGTTCAAGATCAGTCACATCGTGTCGTCACACGAGTTCGACCAACGTCTCCGGTCAGTACAGCTAGCGGTCGACGAGGGGGGCCGTCAGAACGCGCCGTTCGCGACGGCCTTGCGGACGTTGGCCTGGTGCTCGGCGAGCGTGTCGCCGAAGCAGGACGTGCCGTCGGTCTGGCAGCGCACGAAGAACCGCCACGTGCCGTCGGCCGGCTCGAGAGCGGCGGCGAGCGCGTCCTTGCCCGGAGCGGAGATCGGGGTGGGCGGCAGGCCGGGCCGCCGGTAGCTGTTGTACGGGCCGTCCTGGGCGCGGGCCTCCGCGCTGGTGCGCAGTGCCTGGATGTCCAGCGGGTAGTTGACCGTCGAATCCAGCTCGAGGCGCTGGCCGGCGTCGAGGCGGTTGTAGATCACCCGGGCGACCTTGGGCATGTCCGCGATGATGCCCTCCTTCTCCACGAGCGACGCCACCGTGAGGACGGCATAGGGGCGGTAGCCGATGGCGCGGGCCCCCGCGACGATGCCGGAGGCCTCCAGCCGCTCCGCCGACGCGGTGACGACCGTGCGCAGCGCGTCCTCCGCCGACGCTCCGGGCGCGACGTCGTAGATGCCGGGCAGCATGAGCCCCTCGAGCCTGCGGCGCGGATCGGCCTCCAGGACGTCCGCGCGCGCCCAGGTGGGCACGCCGAGGGTCTCGGGATCGGTGTCGGCCATCGCCGCGCGCAGCTCGTCGGGGCTCACGCACTGCTGGACGCCGTCGCGGCTGGTGCATGTCGCCCGGGACAGGAGCGTAAGCGCTCCGGGAGTGACGGTGCCGTCCGGGGATCGGGTGTCGTCGAGCTGCACGCCGCTGCGGATCTCCAGCCGGCCCACGCGGGAGGCCGGGTCCAGCAGCAGCTCCACCGCCGCCGCGCCCGACATCTGCGCCCGCATCGCGTAGAACCCGGGCTGCACGGAGCGGATCCGCGGCTCGTCCAGCGCGGCGTCGGTGAACGCCTCGGTGCTCTTCACGACGTCCGCCCGCTGCATCGCCGCACCGATCTGGGTGGTGGTGGCGCCGTCGCGGACCTCGACGACGACGGTGCCGGTGCCGGTGCCCTCGTAGTCCGGCGGGCCGAGCAGCGCGGGCCCGACCGCGACGAGGACACCTCCGAGCAGCAGGACGGCGACGGACAGCATGAGCAGCCGCACCCGGCGGCGCCGCTCGTCGACGGGCCTGCGCGCGGCATCGCGACGCTCGGGCGAAACGTCCACGGTGCGCGTCACGCCGGCCCGATGCCCCGGGCCTGCGGGGTTCTCCCGGCTGTGCCCGTTCCCGGGCTCGTACCCGGGCTCGTTCCCGGGGCGTCGTCTGGGCAGTCCACGACGCACGAGGCTAACCGCAGCCGCCGACCCGCGGCAGGACGGGGGCGGCGACGCCGGTGAGCGAACCCTCAGCCGCGCCGGTCGGCGTCGAGCGTGTTCTGCAGGATGGCGACGGCCGCGGCCTGGTCGACCACTGCCCGCTGGCGGCGCGCCGAGCGGCCGCTCGCCCGCATCTGCCGGCTCGCCACGACGGTGGTGAGCCGCTCGTCGGTGAGCACGATCGGCACGCCGTCCGGGAGGACCGCGGCGAGGGCCTCCGCGAAAGCCCGCGCGGCCAGCGCGGCCGGCCCCTCGGCGCCGGCGAGCGTGCGGGGCAGCCCGACGACCACCTCGACGATCGCGTGCTCGTCGACGAACCCGGCGATCTCGCGCAGATCGGCCCCGCCCGCGACGTCCCGGGCGACGGTGGCGAGCGGGGTGGCGAGCAGCCCGTCCGGGTCGCTCATCGCGACCCCGACGCGCACGGATCCGACGTCGATGCCGAGCCGCCGCCCCCGCCGTGTCCCCGGCTCGGTCACGGTGTCATCCGCGGTCGTCCACGGTCATCCGCGGACGGCCTCGCGCAGCCGCTCGATCGCGGCCGGGACGCCCGCGGGGTCCGTGCCGCCACCCTGCGCCAGATCGGGCTTGCCCCCGCCACGCCCGCCCACGGCCGCGGCGAACGCCGGCACCAGCTTCCCCGCGGCCAGGCCCCGCTCCCGGGCCGCGGCCGTGGTCGCGACGACGAAGACCACCTTGTCGCCGGAGCCGGAGAACAGCGCCACGACACCCGGCGCGGAGCCCAGCCGGCCGCGGACGTCGGAGGCGAGGTTGCGCAGGTCGTTGCCGGCGATGCCGTCCGCGACCGCCGTGGCGACCAGCGACACCCCGCCGATGTCCTCGGCAGCGTCGGCGAGCGACCCGGCGGAGGCGAGCACGGCGTCCGCGCGGACCTTCTCCAGCTCGCGCTCAGCCAGGCGCAGCCGCTCGACGACACCGCCGATCCGCTCGGGCAGCTCCTCGGGCTTGGCCTTGAACTGCTCGGCGAGCTGGGAGACGAGCACGTGCTCCTTCGCGAGGAAGCGGAACGCGTCCAGACCCACGAGGGCCTCGACCCGGCGCACACCGGAGCCGATCGAGGCCTCCGAGAGCAGCTTCACCAGGCCCAGCTCGCCCGAGCGCCGCACGTGGGTGCCGCCGCACAGTTCGCGGGAGTAGTCGCCGATCTCGACGACGCGCACCTCGTCGCCGTACTTCTCGCCGAACAGCGCCATCGCGCCGATCCGGCGCGCCTCGTCCGGCGAGGTGACGAAGTCGCGGACGTCCAGGTCGCCGAGCAGGACCTCGTTGACCTCGTCCTCGACGTCGGCGAGCACCGACGCCGGGACCGCACCGCCGGGCGAGGTGAAGTCGAACCGCAGCCGGCCCGGCGCGTTCATCGACCCGGCCTGGGCGGCGGTGTCGCCGAGTGCGCGGCGCATGCCCGCGTGCACGAGGTGCGTGGCCGAGTGCGAGCGGGAGATCGCCGCGCGCCGCGAGGTGTCGATCACGGCGTGCGCAGGAGCGTCCACCTGGATCTCACCCTCGGTGACGGTGCCGCGGTGCACGATCAGCCCGGTGACCGGGGACTGCACGTCCGCGACCTCGACGGCGAACCCGTCCCCCCGGATCCAGCCGGTGTCGGGCTGCTGGCCGCCGCCCTCGGCGTAGAACGGGGTGCGGTCCAGCACGACCTCGACCCTCGTCCCCGCGCCGGCGGCGGGGACGCCGACGCCGTCCACCACGAGCCCGACGACCCGTGACTCGGACTCCAGCTCCGCGTAGCCGAGGAACTCGCTGGTGCCCGCTGTGCCCAGAGCGTCCAGCACCGCGCGGTACGCCGCGCCGTCCCCGTGCCCGGTCTTGCGGGCCGCGGCGTCCGCCTTGGCGCGGGCCCGCTGCTCGGCCATCAGCGTGCGGAAGCCCGGCTCGTCCACCGTGAGGCCGGCCTCGTCCGCCATCTCCAGGGTGAGGTCGATCGGGAAGCCGTACGTGTCGTGCAGCTGGAACGCCTTGTCGCCCGCGAGCTGCGTGCTGCCCGCCTGCTTCGTGGCGGCGACGGCGGTGTCGAAGATCCGCGAGCCGGCGGTGAGCGTCTGCAGGAACGCCTCCTCCTCGGCACGCACGACCGCGGAGATGCGCTCGAACTCGGTGACGAGCTCCGGGTAGGCGGGCGCCATCTCGTCGCGGACCACCTCGGCGAACGAGCCCAGCACGGGCTCGTGCACGCCCAGGAGCCGCGCGGAGCGGACGATCCGGCGCAGCAGGCGACGCAGAACGTAGCCGCGGCCCTCGTTGCCCGGCGTCACGCCGTCGCCGATGATCATCACGCCGGAGCGGGCGTGGTCGGCGATCACCCGGAACCGCACGTCGTCGGCCGGATTCGACCCGTAGCGGCGGCCGGAGAGCTCCTCGGCCCGGCTGATCACCGGCCGGACGAGGTCGGTCTCGTAGACGTTCGCGACGCCCTGCAGCAGGTAGGCCACGCGCTCGATGCCCATGCCGGTGTCGATGTTCTTCGCCGGGAGCTCGCCGATCGGCGGGTGGCCCTCCTTCGGGCTGAGCTCACCCCGCTCGTCCTGCATGAAGACGAGGTTCCAGATCTCCAGGTAGCGGTCCTCGTCGACGACGGGACCGCCCTCCCTGCCGAACTCCGGGCCGCGGTCGAAGTAGATCTCCGAGCAGGGCCCGCCGGGACCGGGCACACCCATGTCCCAGTAGTTGTCCTTGCCGCCGCGGCGCTGGATACGCTCCTCCGGCAGCCCGGCGATCGACTTCCAGAGCGCGATCGCCTCGTCGTCGTCCTGGTAGACGGTGACCCAGATCCGGTCGGGCTCGAACCCGTAGCCGCCCGCGCCCTGACTGCCGGTGACCAGCTCCCAGGCGTGCTCGATCGCGCCCGCCTTGAAGTAGTCGCCGAAGGAGAAGTTCCCGGCCATCTGGAAGAAGGTGTTGTG
>NZ_JBFWVQ010000217.1:0-4393 GCF_050246655.1 Pseudonocardia sp. | reverse complement strand
GCTCGGCGATCACCGCGACCAGCCGCGACACGCCGATGCCGTAGGACCCCATCGTGATCCGGATGGGCTTCGAGTCCGGGCCGAGCGCGTCCAGGCCCAGCGCGTCCGCGTACTTGCGGCCGAGCTGAAACACGTGCCCGATCTCGATGCCGCGCGCGGCGGCGAGGGGCCCGCTGCCGTCCGGGGCGGGATCGCCCTCGCGGACCTCGGCCGCCTCGATCGTGCCGTCCGGGGTGAAGTCGCGGCCCACGACGAGGTCGACGACGTGGTGGTCGGCCTTGTCCGCGCCCGTCACCCAGGCGGTGCCGGTGACGATGCGGGGATCGACGAGGAAGCGGACCCCGTTCGCGGCGAGCGCCCCCGGCCCGATGTAGCCCTTGACGAGGAAGCCGTTGCGGGCGAAGTCCGCGTCGTCCAGCAGCGCCACCTCGGCGGGGTCCAGCGCCGCCTCCAGCCGCTTCATGTCGACCTCGCGGTCCCCGGGAACGCCCACGGCGAGCAGCTCCCACTCCGCCTCGCCCGGCCTGCGGATCTTGACCAGCACGTTCTTGAGCGTGTCCGCGGCGGTGAAGGCGCGGCCGAGCCCGGCCCCGTTCAGGAAGTCGACCAGCGACTCGATCGTCGGGGTGTCCGGGGTGTGGTGCACCTGCGCCTCGGGCAGGCCCTCGATCGACCGGGCGGGGGGCGGCGTCGTCGTGACCGCCTCCACGTTCGCGGCGTACCCGCCGGGGCTCGCGACGTAGGTGTCCTCGCCGGTCTCGGCCTCGGCGAGGAACTCCTCGCTGGCCGAGCCGCCCATCGCCCCGGACGTCGCCTTCACCACGACGTAGCGCAGTCCGAGCCGGTCGAAGATCCGCGTGTACGCCTCGCGGTGCAGCCGGTAGGACTCCGCGAGGCCGTCGTCGGTGAGGTCGAACGAGTAGGAGTCCTTCATGAGGAACTCCCGCCCGCGCAGGATCCCCGCGCGGGGCCGCGCCTCGTCGCGGTACTTGTTCTGGATCTGGTACAGGATGACCGGATAGTCCTTGTACGAGCTGTACTCGCCCTTCACGGCCAGCGTGAACAGCTCCTCGTGGGTGGGTCCGAGCAGGTAGTCGCCACCCTTGCGGTCCTTGAGCCGGAAGATGTTCGGGCCGTACTCGGTCCAGCGGTTCGTGGCCTCGTAGGGCTCGCGCGGCAGCAGCGCGGGGAACTGGATCTCCTGGGCGCCGATGGCGTCCATCTCCTCACGGACGATCTCCTCGATCGCCCGCAGCACCCTGAGCCCCAGCGGCAGCCAGGAGTAGACCCCCGGCGCGACGCGCCGGACGTAGCCGGCGCGGACCAGCAGCTTGTGGCTGGGCACCTCCGCATCGGCCGGGTCCTCGCGCAGGGTCCGCAGGAACAGCGACGACATCCTGGTCAGCACCCGTCGAAGGGTAGCGAGCGGCCCCGCGGCCGGTCCTCCCGGTTCCGCTTCCGGTAGGGCTCACCCACCCCCGAGAGGTGGGGACCTCACACCTTCCTCACGCCGCGCGACCGGGGCTAGCATCCCCGCGACCGGTCGGAGAGCGGGGTGGATCCCGCATCGGGGACCCGTGCCGGAGAGCCAGGGGGCCAGGTCAATGTCGGCCAAAGAGATCCTCATCTACGTCTTCATCGATGTCGCCATCATCGTCGCGGTGGCGCGCGTCTTCGGCCGGTTGGCCCAGCGGATCGGGCAGCCCGCCGTGATCGGCGAGATCGTCGCCGGCATCGCGCTCGGCCCCACCCTGCTCGGCCTGCTGCCCGGGAACCTGCCGCTGGTGCTGTTCCCCATGGAGGTGCGGCCCTACCTCAACGTGATCGCCCAGATCGGGCTGATCCTGTTCATGTTCATCGTCGGCCTCGAGGTGGACCTGTCGACGATCCGCGACCGGCGCTCGACGGCGCTCACCGTGTCCCTCACCTCGGTGGTGCTGCCGTTCTCCCTCGGCATCGTGCTGGCGACCTACCTGTACGCCGACCACGGCGTGTTCACCAACCCGGACGGTTCCACCGAGGACATCGCCTTCCTGCCGTTCGCGCTGTTCCTCGGCGCCGCGATGTCGATCACCGCGTTCCCGGTGCTCGCCCGGATCCTCACCGAGCGCCGGATGCAGCGCACCGCGGTCGGCGTACTGGCCCTGGCCTGCGCGGCCATCGACGACGTGCTGGCCTGGTCGCTGCTCGCCGTGGTCGTCGCGGTCGGGGCGGCGGACGGGAACTTCCTGAGCGTCGCCAAGATCATCGGGCTGACCGCGGTGTTCGCGGCCTTCATGTTCCTCGTCGTCCGGCCACTGCTCGCCCGGATGGTGCCCTGGTACAACCGCGAGGGCCGGCTGACACCGGACATGCTCGCGATCGTGCTCGTGCTCCTGCTGACCAGCGCGTACATCACCGAGAAGATCGAGGTCCACGCCATCTTCGGGGCCTTCATCCTGGGCACCGCGATGCCGCGGCGCGGCGCGGCCGGGCTCACCCGGGAGATCCTGGAGCGTGTCGAGCAGATCAGCCTGCTCCTGCTGCTGCCCGTGTTCTTCGTCGTCACCGGCCTGCGGGTCGACATCGGTGCCGTCGGCCTCATCGGCCTCTGGGAGCTGCTGCTCATCCTCCTGGCGGCGATCGGCGGCAAGTTCATCGGCGCCTACACCGCCGCGCGGTTCCGGCGCGTCCCCCGCCGGCAGGCCGGCGCGCTCGGGCTGCTCATGAACACCCGCGGACTCACCGAGCTGGTGATCCTCACCGTCGGCGTCCAGCTCGGGGTGCTCGACCAGAACCTGTTCACGCTGATGGTGCTCATGGCGTTGATCACGACGGCGATGGCTGCACCGTTGCTGAACATCGTCTATCCGGACCGGATGGTGCAGCGCGACATCGCCGCGGCCGAACGCGAGGAGCTCGGCGAGATCGACGCCTACACCGTCGTGGTCGCGGTCCCCGAGGACGGTGCGGGCGCCGGCGGACCCGACGGAACCGCAACCCCGGCACTCGCGCGGATCGCCCGGGACGTCGCGGGCCTCGAGCGCCCCGCCCGCGTGGCGCTCTGCCGGTTCCTCCCCGCCCGGCCCAAGCTGGAGATGGGCGGCGGGCTGGGCAACGAGCTCGCCCTCATCGCCGCAGCGGGCGACTCGCTGCGCGTCGTGGCGCAGGAGATCTCCGCCTCCGGGGACGTCCAGTGCTCGGTGGTGGCGCGGTTCGCCGCCGATCCGCGCGCGGAGCTCGCGGCCGTCGGCGCGGCCGTCGGTGCCGAGATCGTGCTGGTCCCCGAGGGGGAGAACGCCGAGGACACCGACGCCGGCCTGCCCGACGCCCCGGCCGCCGCCCGCGGCTGGGTCCGCCTGGGCGGCGCGCCGGACGGGCCGGTGCTCGTCCTCACCGACGGCTCCGCGGCCGGGCGGGCGGCCGTCCGGCTGGGGGCGCAGGCGGCCCTCGCCCGCGGGGAGACCCTCCTCGTCGGAGGCACGGGTGACCGGCGTTCCGGCCGCCGCGCCGCGGCGGCCGTCGAGGCCCTGCGGCGCCACGGGGTGGCCGCGGAGCAGGCCGACGGCGAGGTCGCCGCGGGGCTCGTCGTGGTGGCAGGGGCGGCCGCGGCCCCCGCCGCGGGCGCGGTGGTACGGGTGTGGCCGAGCGAGATCGAGACGGACGAGGACCTCGACCAGACGGTGCAGCGCATCGTCGTCGAAGCCCGGGTGCCCGACCGGACAACCTGACCGGCCTGATCGAGGAGGCGGGCGCCGGCCGTCGTCATGATCGCCGGGAATGGTGCACGACGCTCGCATGTGAGCGTCATGCACCAGTTCTGGCGATCATGGTCGCTACGAGGTGGGCGTCGCCCCCGGCGGGGCGGGCGCCGCCCGGACCTCCGCCATGCTGATCGCGCCGCGGCGGATCGCCTCGTTCGCCAACCGGGTGCGACGACGCTCGCCGTCCACCACGCCGAACTTGTCGTAGAGCCGCAGGAGGTGCTGCTTCACCGCGGCCTCCGACACCCACAGCTCCTGGGCGATCGACCGGGTGGACGCCGGCTCGGCGAACATCTCCCCCGCGGCCATCGGGCGGAAGAGCGCCACGAGCACGTCCCGCTCGCGGGGGGTGAGCTGGGGTGGCAGCACCGTGGTCTCGGTGACCCCGGGGTCCTTCGCCGTCGGGTTGCCACGCAGCACGATGCGGGTGCGGCCGACGCGGACCTCGTCTCCCGCGGCCAGGCGCACCTCGCTCGCGAGCCGCTTGCCGTTGACGAACGTGCCGTTGCTGGAGCCGACGTCACGCACGCTCCAGCCGCCCGCGAGCGGCTCCAGAACGGCGTGCACGCGCGACACCTGCCCGTCGTCGGACAGGACGACGTCGTTCTCCTCGGAGCGCCCGATCGTGATCCGCTCGCCGGACAGCGGGA
>NZ_JBFWVQ010000216.1:0-4442 GCF_050246655.1 Pseudonocardia sp. | reverse complement strand
AGCCGCCGGAGCCCTCCACCGGCTTGAGCACCAGCTCGTCGAGGTGGTCGACGGTGAAGGCGCGCTCGTCGTCGAGCCAGCAGCGGTAGGTGGAGACGTTGGGCAGCAGCGGCCGCTCGTTCAGGTAGTAGCGCACCATCTCCGGCACGTACGTGTAGACGAGCTTGTCGTCGCCCACGCCGTTGCCCACTGCGTTCGCGATCACGACGTTGCCCGCCCGGGCCGCGTTCAGCACCCCCGCCACCCCGAGCACGGAGTCCGGGCGGAACTGCAGCGGATCGAGGAAGTCGTCGTCGATGCGCCGGTAGACGACGTCCACCGACTGCTCGCCCTCGGTCGTGCGCATGTAGACGACGTTGTCGCGGCAGAACAGGTCGCGGCCCTCGACCAGCTCCGCGCCCATCTGGCGGGCCAGCAGCGAGTGCTCGAAGTACGCCGAGTTGTAGACGCCCGGGGTGAGCACGACCACCGTCGGGTCGGCCGCGTTCGCCGCGGCCGCCGCGCGCAGCGCCCGCAGCAGGTGGGTGCCGTAGTCGCCGACCGCGCGCACCTTCTGCCGGGTGAACAGGTCCGGGAACACCCGGGCCATCGTCCGGCGGTTCTCCATCACGTAGGACACGCCCGACGGGTTGCGCAGGTTGTCCTCCAGCACGCGGAAGGTGCCCTGCTCGTCGCGGACCAGGTCGATGCCCGCGACGTGGATCCGCACCCCGTTCGGCGGGGTCAGCGCGTGCGCCTCGCGGTGGAAGTGCTGGCAGCTGGTGACGAGCCGGCGCGGGATCACCCCGTCGCGGACGATGTCGGCGTCGCCGTAGATGTCGGCGAGGAACGCCTCCAGCGCGATCACCCGCTGCACGATCCCCTTCTGCAGCCGCGTCCACTCCGAGGCGCTGATCACCCGCGGCACCAGGTCCAGGGGGAACGGGCGCTCCTGGCCCGACAGGGAGAACGTGATGCCCTGGTCGGTGTAGGCCCGCCCGAGCGCCTCCGTGCGCGCCGCCAGGTCCGCCGGGGACGACGGCGCGAGCGCCTCGTGCAGCGCCCGGTAGGCCGTGCGCACCGCGCCGTCGGCGGTGAACATCTCGTCGAAAGCGTCCGGGTGCGGACGGTCCGGTGCGGCGTAGTCGGCGAAGAGGTCCGCCGACGGTTCGTCCTCCGGCTCCGGGGTGCGTGGTGACGTCGTCGCCCTGCTCACGCGCACGCACCCGCCCTCATCGCAGCCCTCCTCGCAGCCGTGCACATCCGCCCCCGGCCATGCGCCGGGACCGCCGATCTCGGGCGACATCCTGACCCAGAGCGGCGTCGCTCGGCCAGATCGAACCGCGACGCAACTTGGCGTTCACCGCACGCGGTTGCCGCACCGGACGCCCTCCCCGACCATCGGAGCCCATGACCTCCACCCTGAGCCGTGCGCACGCCGCCGACGCCGTCCTCGCCGCCAAGCGCCGATCCGGGCTGCGCTGGGCCGATCTCGGCGCCGCGATCGGCATGTCCACCGAGTGGACGACCACCGCCCTGCTCGGGCAGCACACGCTCACCCCCGCGCAGGCCGCGACCCTCGGCGAGACCCTCGGGCTGGACGGCGGGGTCGTCGAGGCGCTGCTGCTGCCGCCCGTGCGCGGCGCGGCGGCGGTCGACACCTCGGAGCCGATCGTCTACCGGCTCCAGGAGATGGTGCAGGTCTACGGCAGGGCCATCGCCGAGCTCGTCCGCGAGGAGTTCGGCGACGGGATCATCAGCGCCATCGACTTCGAGATGGACCTCTCCCGCGTCGCCGATCCGAAGGGCGACCGCGTCCGCCTCGTGCTGAACGGCAAGTTCCTGCCCTACCGGACGTGGTGAGGGGGCCGCTGCGGGCGTCTGTAGGATGGTCCGTCGAACGCCCGGTGTGACCACACCGCCGCCGGAGCCGTACCCGGACCTACAGCAGGAAGAACTCGAGGCAGTCGCGTGGCCAACATCAAGTCCCAGATCAAGCGGGTCAAGACCAACGAGAAGCGCCGCCAGCGCAACAAGTCGGTGCGCTCCGCGGTCCGTACCGCCGTGCGGAAGTTCCGCGAGGCCGCCGAGGCCGGCGACACCGAGAAGGCCGTCGTGCTCCAGCGCGACGCCGCCAAGGCCCTCGACAAGGCCGCCAGCAAGGGCGTCATCCACGCGAACCAGGCCGCGAACCGCAAGTCGGCCATGGCCAAGCGCGTCAACACGCTCTCGGCCTGATCCTCCCTCCCGCCCGCCGCCCCACCACCTGGTGAGGCGGCGTTTCGGCGTGTGACCCGCCGAACGTGCGCCCCGGTGGGCCCAACGCACGCTCGACCCCGCATCCGCCGGACGTGCAGCCACGCAGGCCGCCGGCGGACCCGGCGCAGGCTCGGTGCGGCAGCTCCCGGCGACACCGCACGCCGTGGGTGCCCGTCCGCCGCCGACACCCCGAACGCGCCGCGATCCTCAGCCGCCCGCACCCAGGCGGACGGCCCCGTCAGCGGCTCCCGCGCGCGTCGCAGATCCGCAGGACCGCCCGTTCCAGCGCGAAGTCGGCGTCCGCGGCGACACCCTTGACGTCGGCGTTCACCTCCGCCGCCACCCGGAACGCGGCCGCCAGCGCGTCCGGGTGCCAGGACCGCACCTGCGCCTGCGCCCGGCGGACCTTCCCCGGCGCCATGCCGAGCTGCGAAGCGAGCCGGTTCGGGTCGCCCCGCCCGGCCGCCCCGACCCTGGCCAGGGTCCGCAGGCCCGACGCGAGTGCGTCCGCCAGCACCACCGCCGGCACCCCGAGCGCCTGCGCCCACCGCAGTGCCTCCAGCGCGCCCGCGCGGTCGCCCGCCAGCGCGAGGTCGGCGATGTCCCAACCGTGGACCTCGGCGCGGCCGCGGTGATAGCGGTGCACCGCGGCGACGTCGACCTTCCCACCGGTGTCCGCGACGAGCTGCGCGGCGGCCGCCGCCAGCTCGCGCAGGTCCGACCCCACCGCATCGACGAGGGCCTCGTCCGCTCCGGAGGACAAGCGGCCCCCGAGCCGTCTGACCTCGGCCTTCACGAACGCGACCCGCTCGTTCGGCCAGCGGACCTGCGGGCACGTCGTGACCTCGGCGCCCGCCTTGCGCAGCCCGTCCGCGAGGGCCTTGTTGCGTGCCCCGCCCGCGTGGACGACGACGAGGACGATCCCTTCGGCCAGGTCGGTCGCGTGCCCGAGCACGGCCGCCGTCAGATCCTTGCCGGCCTCGTGCGCGGCGAGCAGCACGATCACGCGGGCCTCGGCGAACAGCGACGGGCTCAGGCTCTCCGCGAGATCGAGCGGCGTCAGCTCCGCGGCGCGGTAGCGCCGCACCTCGGCTGCCGGGTCGGCCGCCCGTACCCGCCCGACGACGGCCTCCACGGCCCGTTCGAGCAGGAGCTCCTCCTCGCCCACCACGAGGTGCACCGGTGCCGCGGCCGCCATGCCGCCATGCTCGCGCACCACCCCGACGATCGCCGACCCGGTACCCGGGGAGTGAGCGGGGTCGCACCGCGGCGGGGGAAGCCGCTGGGCAGGAGCCGACCTCGTGTCGTACCGTGTTGGTCATCCCCGCCTTCTCCGCGGCTTCGGCCACAGGGTTTCGCGGGTGCACAACCGCATATGGCTCATCCAGAGGGGCAGAGGGACCGGCCCGACGAAGCCCCGGCAACCGGCGTCGCACGTGTCCGCGTGCGCGAACCAGGTGCCAATTCCGACCCGTGGCTCACGGGGAAGATGAGGAGATCTTCCGTGACACTCACCGATACGACCCTGCCTACCGCCAAAGCGACGGCCGACCTCGACCTCGGTCCCGCGCGCGCCCTGTCCTGTCGCGAGTGCGGCCACGAGGTCCCGCTCGCCGCCGAGTTCGCCTGCCCGCAGTGCTTCGGACCTCTCGAGGTCGCCTACGAGTTCGGCACCGTCACCCGCGAGTCCATCGAGGCCGGCCCGAAGTCGATCTGGCGCTACCGACAGCTGCTCCCCGTCCCCACGGACGTGCAACGGCACCCCAACACGGAGCCGGGCCTCACCCGCCTGATCAAGGCGGACCGGCTCGGCGCCGCCCTCGGCCTGCGCAACCTGTGGGTCAAGGACGACACCGGCAACCCCACCCACTCCTTCAAGGACCGCGTCGTCGCCGTCGCGCTCGCCGCGGCCCGCGAGCTCGGCTTCACCGTCCTGTGCTGCCCCTCCACGGGCAACCTCGCCAACGCCGTCGCCGCGGCAGCCGCCCGCGCGGGCTGGGACTCCGTGGTCCTCATCCCGTCATCCCTGGAACGCGCGAAGGTCCTCACCACCGCCGTCTACGGCGGCACGCTGCTCGCCGTCGACGGCAACTACGACGACGTCAACCGCCTCGCCACCGAGCTCGCCGCCGAGCACGAGGAGTGGGCGTTCGTGAACGTCAACGTCCGGCCGTACTACGCCGAGGGCTCGAAGACGCTGGGCT
>NZ_JBFWVQ010000215.1:0-4468 GCF_050246655.1 Pseudonocardia sp. | reverse complement strand
GTCCGCTCCGCCACAATCCGCCTCGGCGGCCAGGAGATCACCCTCGACCCCGACATCCCCACCGCCGCAGCAGAGATCCTCGATCAGCTACCCGCCGCGGGTCACTAACGAGGTGTCCTGACTCAGGGGAAGGTGTCGGTCAAACGCAACCGGTTCATCCGCCTGGTGGGCGCCGACAAGAGCGTGAACAGGGACCTGGAGGCCAAGGCGCGGGCATTGGCCGGGTGGAAGGGCTACATCACCAACCTGCCCAACCCCACCGCCGGGTTCGTGATCGACGCCTACCACCGGCTGTTCCAGATCGAGGCCTCGTTCCGAATGTCCAAACACGACCTAGCCGCCCGGCCGATCTACCACCACAAACGCGAATCGATCGACGCGCACCTGACGATCGTGCTCGCCGCGCTAGCGGTGTCTCGGCTGGTGGAGGAACGCACCGGCTGGTCGATCCGCCGCTTCGTGCGCACCACGCGGCGCTACCGCACCGTCCAGATCCGCGCCGGCCAGCAGATCCTCACCGCCGAGGACCCCCTACCCGCCGAACTCCGCGAGGCACTCGCATCGATCCGCTGACCAGCCGGGCGCACTAAATCTGGCAAGAGTCAGGTCTCGAGCATGGCGCCCTCACCTCCTGGGGCGGCTCGTGCCGCGGCGTGGGCGGGCAACCAGGCGCCGATCGCCGCGTCCACCGCGGCGGCGTCAGCGCCGGTGACCACCCGCCAGATGGTGGACTTCGACGGCGCCTCGGTGGCCGGCCGTAGAGCTGAGCGAGCAGCTGGGCGGGGACGTCGCCGACCCAGCCAGCGATCGCGGTGAACGAGGCCATGCCCGCCACGACCGCCGCCGCACACAGCGCGAGCACCACCGCGACCGGGTGAACCCGGCCCTGGTCCCGGCGACCATCGGACACAACGGCAAACCGTTGCACCAGGTCAGCGCACACCCGTACCGGAACGGACAGCTCGCCGGCACGGGACGCGACCGACGCGGCAGCACCGAGCCCAGCGATTCCGGACTCGGCAATGGCGGGATGCAGCAGCAACGGAGCTCCGGTAGCGAGAAGTCTGTGAGAGGCTCCTCCTGCTACCGGAGTTCCGTCGCCCACCCCGCCGCGACACGCCGAAGATCACCACGCTGTCCATCAGTGATCGCTTCCGCGCGGCGACCGCCCACCCACCGCGCTTATCAATCTTGAAACGGCCGTGGCTCCATGGCCGAGCGGTGTTGGCGTAGCGCGTCGGCGAGGACCCGCAGAGCACGGTTGGACGCGGGCATCGACGACGGGTAGACAGCACCCGGCTCCTCAACCAAGACCACACAGCGGCCACTTGCCACAGGGCAACTCACGCCAGCGCGACGATCTCCGCCAACCCCTCGGCCAGGCACGCCACCAGCTCGTCCGGCTCGGTGACGGCGGCCCCGTCGGAGTTGATGCCGATGCAGGCCGTCCCGGCGTGCGAGAGCAGCGTGAGCATCACGGCACAACCCGGGAGCGGGCCGAACGGGTACATGCGGGTGATCCGCGCACCGGCCATGTAGACCTCGTGGGGCAGGCCGGGGACGTTCGAGACCTGGACGTCGTTGGCCGACGACAGCCGCCCGGACACCGCACCGACGACCGGCGCGGGCAGCCACTCCATGACCGGCCCCAGGAGCCCGAGGACGTCCGGGTTCGCCCGCGCCGACAGCACGAACTCGCGCACGACCCGGATCCGTTCGACGGGGTCCTTCTCCGCCATCGACCCCACCAGCCGGGCTCCGGTGAACCGGTTGCCACCCTGCGGGTCGTCCTCGCGGCGCAGGCTGATCGGGAAGCCGATCGGGAGATCGCCGGGCTGGGCGCCGAGCAGCTCGTGGTAGCGGCGGAACCCGCCGATCACGGCGGCGAGGAGGCCGTCGTTGACCGAGCCGCCCGCTGCCTTCGCCCCGGCACGCAGCGCAGCGAGCGGGAGGTCGAGCACGTCGAAGCGCCAGGGACCCCCGCGCGGGGCGAGCAGCGGCGACCCCGACGGCGCGACGGCGGCCCCGCCGACGGTCCGGACGGCCGCGGCGGCCCGGGACAGCGTCGCGACGGGGTGGGTCAGCGCGCCGAGCAGCCCGGCGCCCTGGCGCAAGACCTCCCCGGGGACCGCGGTGACCGTGCGGGAGACCTGGCCGGTGAGCAGCGCGGACGGCACCGCGAACCCGGGATCGGGGACGGGCGGCTCCGGACGCGCCGGGTCGGGTTCCGGATGGTCGCGGTGCAGCTTCGAGATCAGCTGCAGCCAGCCGAGGGCATCCGTGGCGCTGTGGTGGATCACCGTCACGTACGCGGCGCCCCCGCCCGCCAGGCCGTCCACCAGCAGGGCGCGCCACGGTGGGCGGTCGCGGTCCAGCGGCGCACCGGCGAACTCGGCCGCCGCGTCCAGCATCTGGCGCTGCGACCCGGGCGCGGGCAGCGTCCGGTGGTGGACGTGGGCGTCCAGGTCAAGGGAGGCGACCGTGACCCACGTGGGCGCCCCGAGCCCGAGCGCGGGCTCGACCACCTTCTGGCGCATCCGCGGCACCATCCGCGACGCCCACTCGTGCGCGGCCCGGAAGCGCTCCCAGTCCGGGGCGGTGTCGAGCAGCTCCAGCATCGTGGCGTTGGCCCGCAGCCGGGGATCGGCGACCTCGGCGCGCCACATCGCCGTCTCCAGCGGGTTCATCTCCGGGGCCGTGCCCCAGTCCAGCGGGGCGTCCGGCACGGGGCCGGCCGGGCCGGTGGCGACCTGCACCTCGTGCACGGTCGGCCGCCACTGCGCGAGCGCGTCGACGAACCTGGCGCGGACGTCCGCGACGTGGTCGTCCAGCGTCGCGACCGTCCAGCCGTCCGTGGGGACCGGCGCCAGCACCCGCACCTGCACGGTGCCGGGCCGGATGGTCGACGAGTCGCGCCACATCAGCTCGCCAGCGTTGCGGATCACGACGGGCAGGATCGGCACGCCCGCCTGCATCGCGACGTGGAACGCGCCCTTCTTGAACGGGCCCAGCGCGGGGGTGGCCGACCGGGTGCCCTCCGGTGCGATGACGAGCGAGATCCCGTCGCGCAACCGCTGCACGGCGGGTTCGAGGGCCTTGCGCGCCTGGGCGCCGTCCGCGCGGTCCACGAACGCGACGTCCATGAGCCGGAACGCCAGACCGAAGCCCGGCATGGTCGCGAGCTCCTTCTTCGCGACCCCGGTGAACCCGCCGCGCAGCAGCTTCGCGAGCACGAGGACGTCGAGCTGGCTCTGGTGGTTGAACACGATCACGGCAGGGCGCGCTGCGAGATGCTCCGCGCCCTCGACGTCGACGTGCACGCCGGCGAGCGCGGCGCCGAGGTCGCCCGCCAGCGTGATGCCGAGATCGACACCGTCGCGCCGCGAGCCCCCGGCGACGAGCCCCGTGACGAGGCCGGCACCGAACCCGCCGAGCATCCCGCCGACCCCCGCGGCGGTGCGCACCACGTCGGTCACGCCCGTGTGGTTGCGGGAGCGGAAGCGGGCGACCGGCCAGCCCCGGGCGCGGGCCTGGGCGGCGAGGCCCCGGCCGGGGTTCAGCGCGCGCGGACGCCCGACCGTCTCCAGGAACGGGACGTCCTCGTCGCCGTTGGAGTAGGCGTAGCTCGCCGCGAGGTCGATGCCGTGGACCGGGGCGAACTCGCGCACGGCGGCCGCCTTGCCCGCCCGCCACAGCGGCGGCCCGCCCGGGCGCCCGGTGCAGATCCCGTTCTCGAACCCGACGGGCGTGACGAGGATGTGCTCCACGCCCATCGCCCGCGCGGCGGGCTCCACCTGGAAGCGGGTGGCCGACGAGGCCAGCACCACGGTGTGCCCGGCCCGGCGGTGCGCCTCCACCAGCCGCCACGCCTCCGGGTAGAGCGAGCGGGCGATGCCCTGCACGAACAGCCGCTCCCCCAGCTCGACCAGCTCGTCCTCGCTGCGCCCAGTCCAGGCGCGCATGCCGAGCACGAAGAACCGCTCGAAGTCCGCCTCGGTGGTGACCCCGCGCATCCCGATGAGCAGCAGCCGACCGACGTCGCCCGGGGTGACGTGCATCGAGCGCAGGTGGTGGCGGGCGAAGGTCCCGAACGAGTAGCCGTCGATGAGGGTGCCGTCGAAGTCGAAGAAGGCGCCGACCTGCGGTCCCTGGGGGCCCTGCTCGACGTCGGCGACCAGCCGGTCCTCCGTCCACTGCCCGTCACGTTCACGGTTCGACACCGGCTGCCTCCTGTCGGGTCGCCGCGTCGATCTCGTCGATCGTGGTCACCCGAGCGACGACGTCCTCGACGCGCTCGGCGAACCGCACCCGCCGGGCGGCGAGGTCGGGACCGTCGAGCATGCCCTGGTTGTCGGCCAGCCTCAGCGCGGAGGCGAACAGCTCACGCGACAGCGACTCGGGCCCGTGCAGCCTGCCCTGCAGCAGCAGCTGCTGGCCGAGCCCGGACGCGGCGTCGAGGAACTCCTTC
>NZ_JBFWVQ010000214.1:0-4482 GCF_050246655.1 Pseudonocardia sp. | reverse complement strand
TGCCGTACTTGTTGTCGAACTTGCTCTTGGTGACCGAGTCGTTGACGTTGATCGCCGGGAACAGCAGCAGGCCCTGCTCGGCGAGCTGGTAGAGGCGGTTGACGCCGGTGGTGGTCTCCTCGGTGACACCGCGGATGGCCTCGGCGACCGTGGTCCACCGCTTGGGGTCGGCGGCGAGCGAGCGGCGCAGCGTCTCCAGGACGACGCGGTACTCCTCGGAGACGTCCTCGTCGGCGGTCGGCACCACGCCCGCCCGCTCGAACTCCACGCCCTTGTGCACGAGCAGGGTGGCGTCCCCGCCGTCGTCGAGGATCATGTTCGGGCCGACGAGGTTGCCGTCCTCGTCGCGGAACTCGAAGAGCTTCTCGGTGCACCACCAGTAGTCCTCGAGCGTCTCGCCCTTCCAGGCGAAGATCGGCGCCCCCCGCGGAGTCTCGGGGGTGCCGTGCGGGCCGACGACGGCCGCCGCGGCCGCGTGGTCCTGGGTGGAGAAGATGTTGCAGCTCACCCAGCGGACGTCCGCGCCGAGCGAGACGAGCGTCTCGATGAGCACGGCGGTCTGCACGGTCATGTGCAGCGAGCCCGCGATACGCGCGCCGTGCAGCGGGCGGGCCTCCGCGTACTCGCGGCGCAGCTCCATCAGGCCGGGCATCTCGTGCTCGGCCAGCCGGATCTCCTTGCGGCCGAACTCGGCGAGCCCGAGGTCGGCGACGGCGAACTCCAGACCACCAGCGGTCTGCAGCGGGACGGACGGGGTCATGACGGGACGGCTCCTCTGCGTCTGTGTCGCAGGCGCCCTTCGAAGTACGAGCCGGACCGGCCGAGCGTGGCGGACGTTCTCCGTCCGCTGCAGCGCCTCTCGACCCCGGCAACGTGGGCCAGGATCGCCGGGCGGGCCCCCGCTGTCAACTCGCTCACGCAGCGCCCGGTCAGGCGGCACGACCCCGTGACGGCCACGGTGGGGCCGTGCGCTCGGTCCGGTCGCCCGACCCGAAACCGGTGTCGTGCCACCACCGATGACGGCACTCCGGGCACTGGACGAACAGCCGCCGTCCCTCCGCGCTCAGGAGGTAGCGCCAGTGCTCCTCGCAGGTGCGGCTGTCGCGGCAGTGCGCGCAGGCCGCCCCGTCGTCGCAGCGGACGCAGGCGAGCCAGGCGCGGCGCCCCGCGAGGGCGTCGGCGTCGATCATGAGTGGATCACTCCAGGATGCCCGCCGCCCGCAGCTGCGCCAGCACGGCCTGCTGGTGTGCGTCCAGGCCGGAGTAGAGCATCTCGTGCGCGCGAGCCTCGTCGGCGAGCGCCGCCGCCGGGTCCCAGTCGGGGGTCGCCTCGAGGACGGCGGCCCGCCTGCGCAGCTCGTGCGCCGTCAGGTCGAGGTGGAACGAGGTCAACGGCAGCCTCCGGTCGCCGGTTCGCGAAGGGACGGCGACGCTGCCGATGCACCAGGGTAGGTGGGCCGGTCAGCGGTCCGGAACGGCCGCCAGGTGTGACACCGGGCTCACTGCGCGTCGCTCAACGTGATCAGCCCGGCCCGGCCTCAGTCGAGCAGGTTCTCCCGCAGGACCGCCTCGGCGGCGGCCACCCGCCCGTTCGCGGCCAGCAGGCCTGCCGGGACGACGGTGAACGCGGCGTCCAGCGCCAGCGCGGCCGGGGCCAGGGCCGCGGCCAGCTCGGGATCCGTGCGCAGCGTGGTGCCCACCGCACCGAGGCCGCCCGCCGGGTCGTAGCGGCGGAAGACGCCGCCGGTGAGCACGAGCAAGCGCGGCTGCGCACTCGCCCCGCTGCGCAGGTGGCGGCGCACCGCGACGACGGCGGCGACGGCCGCGAGCCGCCGGTCCTCCGCCGCTCCGCCCGGGCTGCGCGGGACGTAGCCGATCTCGCCGGACATGCGGTCCACGGTGGGCCGCAGCAGGTCCGCCTCCAACGGGTCCACGATCCCCTCGGCCTGGCCGCCCTCCAGCACGCCCGCCACGGCGCTCCGCAGGCCGAGGTCACCCTCGACCGTGCGCGCCGCGGGCCCGTCCCCGCCCGCGGCGTACACCCCCGTGGTCGCGCAACCGACATCGACGACCAGCACCCGACCGCCGTGCAGCCGCGCGAGCACCTCCGTGGCCCGCCCGACGACGTCCGGGGTCACGAACCGCACCTGCCGACGGAACCGCGGACCCGCCGCGGGACCCCGCCCGCCGAGCGCGTGCCGCAGGTAGAGCCGGGTGAGCGCCGCACGAGCCGGGTTCGGGGCGAGCACCCCCCGCTCGGGCGCGACATTGTCGCAGGCGGTGACCGTGCACCCGGCCGCACGCAGCAGCGCGAGCGCGTCCGACCGGGCGTCGGCGTTGCCCGCGAGGACGATCGGGTAGCGCACGCGGGCCGTCGCCAGCCGTCCGGCGTTGTGCAGCAGCACCGCCGGGTCCTCGCCGTCCGCGCCGCCGACGACGAGCAGGACCCCGGGCCGCACCGTGCGCAGCCGCCGGATCCCGGCCGGATCCAGCTCCCCGCCGTGCACGAACACCACGCGACACCCGGCCGACACCGCCACGCCGTAGCCGGCCTCCGTCGCGGCGAGCTGCTCCGTACCGATCACGGCCAGCCGCAGGCCCCCGCCCGCCGACGAGCAGGCCAGCAGCGACGGCTCGCACCCCGGTGCGCCCGCGGCCGTCACCGCCCGGACGGCGGCGTCCATCCCGGTGAGGACGTCCGCAACGGTGGTCGGGTGCTCGGCGAACCCCGCGACCGTGCCGTCGCCGTTCACCAGCGCGGCTTTCGTCCAGGTGGAGCCGACATCGACGCAGACCGCGCGGGTCGGGTCGGCGTCGGTCACGGCTGACGACCCTAGCCGCCGCCGGTACGGTCCGGATTGACTCATCGTGCCGCACCGACCCTCTGGAGCAACGGATGCTCGGACTCATGCAGGACCGTCCCCTGTCCCTGCCCCACGTCTTCCACCGGGCCGAGCAGTACTTCGGCCACAAGAAGATCGTCTCCGCGGGGGCGGACGGAGTGTCGACGACGACGATCGCCGAGTGGGCGCAGCGGGTCCGCAGGCTGGCCACCGTCCTGGACACCCTCGGTATCTCCGCGGACGGGCGCGTCGCCACCTTCTGCTGGAACTCGGGACGGCACCTGGAGCTGTACGTCGCCGCGCCGTGCACCGGCCGCGTGCTGCACACGCTCAACATCCGCCTGTTCCCCGAGCAGCTCGTCTACATCGCCGACCACGCCGAGGACGAGGTCGTGTTCGTCGACCGATCGCTGCTGCCGCTGCTCGCCCCGCTCGCGGACAAGCTCACCACCGTCCGGCACTTCGTGGTGATCGACGACGGGGCGCAGCACCCGATCCCCGAGGGCTGGCACGACTACGAGGAGCTGCTCGCCGCAGCCACCCCGTTCGAGGGTCGTTTCGAGGTTCTCGACGAGCACACCGCCGCGGCGATGTGCTACACGTCCGGCACCACGGGCAACCCGAAGGGCGTGGTCTACAGCCACCGCTCCACGGTGCTGCACTCGCTGATCTCACTCACCGCGGACGCGTTCGGGCTCGCCGAGCGCGACGTCGTCATGCCGGTGGTGCCGATGTTCCACGCGAACGCGTGGGGGCTCCCGTACGCGTGCCTGCTCGCCGGGTCCGAGATCGTGTTCCCGGGCCCGAACATGACGCCGGACGCCCTCGTCCGCCTGCTGGAGGAGTACCGCGTCACGATCACTGCCGGCGTGCCGACGATCTGGATGGGCGTGCTGCCGCTCCTCGCCCAGCACGACGTGTCGGCGCTGCGCATGGTGATCTGCGGCGGCTCGGCGGTGCCGAAGTCGCTGTCCGAGGGGTGGCGCGAGGCGATCGGGCTGCCGATCCTGCACGCCTGGGGCATGACCGAGACCTCCCCCATCGCCACCGTCTGCACCGCCCGCACGCAGCACGACGCCATGACCGAGGACGAGCGCGCGAACGTCCGCGCCCGCCAGGGGCAGGCCGTCCCGCTGGTGGACCTGCGCATCGTCGACCCGGACAGCGGCGCGGAGCAGCCCTGGGACGACGTCGCGACCGGTGAGGTCCAGGCCGCCGGCCCGTGGATCGCCGCCGAGTACTACCGCGGCGAGGGCGGCGGGGCCCAGTTCACCACGGACGGCTGGCTGCGCACCGGCGACGTCGCCGCGGTCGACCGCTACGGCTTCTTCCGCCTGGTGGACCGCACGAAGGACCTCATCAAGTCCGGCGGCGAGTGGATCGGCTCGGTCGAGCTGGAGAACGAGATCATGGCGCACCCGAAGATCGCCGAGGCCGCGGTCATCGCGATCCCGCACCCGAAGTGGGTGGAGCGCCCGCTGGCGTGCGTGGTGGTGAAGGAGGGCGAGACGCTCACCGCCGAGGAGGTCATCGCCCACCTGGAGCCGCGCGTCGCGAAGTGGTGGCTGCCCGACGCCGTCGAGTTCATCGACGAGGTGCCGAAGACGAGCGTGGGCAAGTTCTCGAAGAGGACACTGCG
>NZ_JBFWVQ010000213.1:0-4485 GCF_050246655.1 Pseudonocardia sp. | reverse complement strand
GGGAACCGTGTCGATCAATACGGAGAGTAATCATGCGCTGACGAGGCTGTCGCGGTCAAGATGCGCACCCCGTTCCGGAGTCGTCACAGCCTGAGAACACCCGAACGGCTGATCGACATCCTGCCACCATCGCCCGATGGCGGCTGCCTGCCCGATCACCTCGCCGGACGGGCCGCGGGCCGCACTGGTACGGTCTCGGCGCGGCGGTGCCGTTCCGCGGCCCGCCTCACCGGTTCCTTTAAAGCCCGTCCCGTGAGGCGGGGAAGGAGTGGTCCGTGGCGAACGACCGCCGCGGGGACCACGCCGGCGCGAGCCCTCCCGGCCGGGAGCTGCTCAGCGCGGCGGACGTCACCCGCATCATCGCGCGCATCGCGCACCAGATCATCGAGAAGACCGCGGACGCGGGCCCGCCCGTGCTCGTCGGGATCCCCACCCGCGGCGCGCTGCTGGCCCGGCGGCTCGCGACGGCGATCGCGGAGTTCTCCGGCGTCGAGCCCGAGGTGGGCACGGTCGACCCGACCCCCTACCGCGACGACCTGCGCCGCAAGCCCGCCAGGGCCCTGGAGCCGACGTCGATGCCCGAGGGCGGCGTCGACGACCGGCTCGTGGTCCTCGTCGACGACGTCCTCTACTCCGGGCGGACGACCCGCGCCGCGCTCGACGCCCTCGGCGACCACGGTCGCCCCCGTGCGGTGCAGCTCGCGGTGCTGGTCGACCGCGGCCACCGGGAGCTGCCGATCCGCGCGGACTACGTCGGCAAGAACGTCCCGACGTCGCGCAGCGAGCAGATCCTCGTGCTGCTCGCGGAGATCGACGGCCGGGACGGGGTGCTGATCGAGCGCACGCCGGAGCAGGGGGGCGGGGAGGTGGAGGGCCGGTGAAGCACCTGCTCGCGGTCACCGACCTCGACGCCGCCACCGCTACGGGCCTGCTCGACACCTCGGACCGGCTGCGCCAGGCCCTGCTGGGCCGCGAGGTCCGCAAGCTCCCGACGCTGCGCGGGCGCACCGTCGTGACGATGTTCTACGAGGACTCCACCCGCACCCGCGTGTCGTTCGAGATCGCGGGCAAGTGGATGAGCGCGGACACGGTGAACGTGTCGGCGAAGGGCTCGTCGGTGTCGAAGGGCGAGTCCCTGCGCGACACCGCGGCCACGCTCGCCGCGATGGGCGCGGACTGCGTGATCGTCCGCCATCCCGCGTCGGGCGCGGCACACCGGCTCGCGTACTGGGCCGAACGGGACGCGGCCGCGGGCGCGGTCGGGCCGAACGGGGCCGGGACGTCCACGGCCGTGGTGAACGCGGGCGACGGCACCCACGAGCACCCGACGCAGGCCCTGCTGGACGCCGCCACGTTGCGCGACCGGCTGGGCACCGTCGCCGGGCGCCGGGTCGGGATCGTCGGGGACATCCTGCACAGCCGGGTGGCCCGCTCCAACGTCTTCCTGCTCGCGACGCTCGGCGCGGAGGTGGTGCTCGTGGCGCCTCCGACGCTGCTGCCGGTCGGGGTCGGGGAGTGGCCGTGCCGGGTGAGCACGGACCTGGACGCCGAGCTGCCCACGCTGGACGCGGTGATGATGCTGCGGGTGCAGGCCGAGCGCATGCACGGCGCGTTCTTCCCGTCGGCCCGCGAGTACGTGGTCGGGTACAGCCTCACGGAGGAGCGCGCCGCGCTGTTGCCCGAGCACGCCGTGGTGCTGCATCCCGGCCCGATGGTGCGCGGGATGGAGATCGCGCCCGCGGTGGCCGACTCGCCCTCCGCGGCGATCCTCGCCCAGGTGCGCAACGGCGTGCACGTGCGGATGGCCGTCCTCTACCACCTGCTGGCGGGAGCGCCCCAGTGACCGACCTGTTCCTCGGCAACGCCCGTCCGTACGGGGAGGGCGACCCGGTGGGCGTCCTCGTGCGGGACGGGGTGATCGCCGAGCTGGGCCCGGACGCCACCGCCCCCGACGGTGCGGAGACGATCGACGCGGCGGGGCTGGTGCTGCTCCCCGGGTTCGTCGACCTGCACACCCACCTGCGCGAACCCGGCGGTGAGGAGTCCGAGACGATCGCGACGGGCTCGCGTGCGGCGGCGCTGGGCGGGTTCACCGCGGTGTTCGCGATGCCCAACACCGACCCGGTCGCCGACACCGACGTCGTGGTCGAGCACGTGCACCGCCGTGGTGAGGAGGTCGGGCTCGTCGACGTGCACCCGGTCGGCGCGGTCACCGTCGGCCTGGAGGGCACGAAGATGGCCGAGCTGGGAACGATGGCGCGTTCGCGCGCGCAGGTGCGGATGTTCTCCGACGACGGCCGCTGCGTGCACGACCCGCTGATCATGCGCCGCGCGCTGGAGTACGCCTCGGCGCTGGACGTCGTGATCGCCCAGCACGCCGAGGATCCTCGGCTCACGGCGGGCGCGCAGGCCCACGAGGGCGTGGTCGCCTCCCGGCTGGGCCTCGCCGGCTGGCCGGCCACCGCGGAGGAGACGGTCGTCGCCCGGGACTGCGCGCTGGCCCGGGAGGCGGGGGCGGCGCTGCACGTGTGCCACATCTCCTCCGCGCACACCGTCGAGGTGCTGCGGGCGGCGAAGGCGGCCGGGGTGCGGGTGAGCGCGGAGGTCACCCCGCACCACCTGCTGCTCACCGACGGCCGCCTGACCGGCTACGACCCGGTGAACAAGGTCAACCCGCCGCTGCGCACCGCGGCGGACACCGCCGCGATGCGGGCCGCGCTCGCCGAGGGCGTCATCGACGTCGTGGCCACCGACCACGCGCCGCACGCGAGCCAGTACAAGGACACCGAGTGGCAGGCGGCCCGGCCCGGGATGCTGGGGCTGCAGACGGCGCTGTCGGTCGTGGTGCACACGATGGTCGAGCCGGGCCTGCTGGACTGGCGCGGGGTGGCCCGGGTGCTCTCACAGCGGCCCGCGGAGATCGTCGGGCTGCCGGACCAGGGCCGTCCGATCGCGGTGGGGGAGCCGGCGAACCTGGTGCTCGTCGACCCGGACGAGGTGTGGACGGTGCGCGGGGCGAGGCTCGCGAGCATCGCCGCAAACACCCCGTACGAGGGGATGCGGCTGCCGGCCACCGTGGTCGCGACGATCTTGCGCGGCCGGGTCACGGCGCGCAACGGGGTCGCCGCATGAACCGTCGAGAACGACGTTACGCAGCTCCGGGGGCCTTGTTGATCAGCACAACGTCGTTCTCGACGCGGGGGCCACGGTGACCGGGCCCGCGGTGCTGGTCCTGGAGGACGGGCGGATCTTCCGCGGCGAGGAGTTCGGCGCCGTCGGCCAGGCCCTGGGCGAGGCGGTGTTCACGACCGGGATGACCGGCTACCAGGAGACCCTGACCGACCCCAGCTACCACGCCCAGATCGTCGTGCAGACCGCGCCGCAGATCGGCAATACCGGCTGGAACGACGAGGACGACGAGTCCGCGCGGATCCAGGTCGCCGGCTACGTGGTGCGCGACCCGTCGCGCAACCCGTCGAACTGGCGCGCGACGAGCCCGCTCCCGGAGCAGCTGCGCGGGCAGGGGATCGTGGGCGTGGCGGGGATCGACACGCGCGCGCTGGTGCGCCACCTGCGCGAACGCGGCGCGATGCGCTCCGGGGTGTTCTCCGGGGACGCCCTCGGCCCGGACGACGAGCTGGTGCAGCGGGTGCTCGCCAGCCCGCCGATGGAGGGCGCCGACCTCTACGGCGCGGTCACCACCCGCGAGCCGTACGTGGTGGCGGCCGTCGGCGAGCGGCGCCACCGGGTGGCGGCGCTGGACGTCGGCATCAAGGCGAACACCCCGCGCATGCTCGCCGCCCGCGGCGTCGAGGTGCACGTGCTGCCCGCCGACACCCCGTTCGCGGCCGTCGAGGAGCTGCGCCCCGACGGGTTCTTCCTCTCCAACGGCCCCGGCGACCCGGCCACGGCCGACGCGCCCGTCGCGCTGACGCGGCAGGTGCTGGAGCGGGGGATCCCGCTGTTCGGGATCTGCTTCGGCAACCAGATCCTCGGCCGCGCGCTCGGCCTCGGCACCTACAAGCTGCGCTACGGCCACCGCGGCATCAACATCCCGGTGGTCGAGCACGCCACCGGCCGGGTGGCGATCACGTCGCAGAACCACGGCTTCGCCGTCGCGGGTGAGGCGGGGGAGCGGTTCGACACCCCGTTCGGCACCGGTGAGATCACCCACACCTGCCCCAACGACGGCTGCGTGGAGGGCCTGCGGCTGGTCGGGAACGGATCCGCGCGGG
Source organism: Pseudonocardia sp. (assembly GCF_050246655.1). Lineage (GTDB taxonomy): Bacteria > Actinomycetota > Actinomycetes > Mycobacteriales > Pseudonocardiaceae > Pseudonocardia. Next base: position 250 of record NZ_JBFWVQ010000213.1, on the reverse strand, counting down.
CGTTCTCCGTCCAGTACCACCCGGAGGCCGCGGCCGGTCCGCACGATGCCGCCGACCTGTTCGACCGCTTCACCGAGCTCATGCGAGGTGAACGATGAACACGAGCGTCGAGCTGATGGAGGCCCGCTGATGCCCCGCCGCGACGACGTCGGCCACGTCCTCGTCATCGGCTCCGGCCCGATCGTCATCGGTCAGGCCTGCGAGTTCGACTACTCCGGCACCCAGGCCTGCCGCGTCCTGCGCGCCGAGG
>NZ_JBFWVQ010000212.1:0-4710 GCF_050246655.1 Pseudonocardia sp. | reverse complement strand
CGCTCGACGAGATGACCCAGCACGCGTGGCGCGCGTCGGGGTTCCCACCGCAGCGCGTGCTCGGGATGGCCGGGGTGCTCGACACCGCCCGTTTCCAGGCGCTCGTCGGCCTCACCGGCGTGGCCCGCGCGGACGAGGTGTCGGCGTGGGCGCTGGGCAGCCACGGCGAGGAGATGGTGATCCCGCTGTCCCAGGCCACGGCGGGCGGGCGCCCGCTCACCGAGCTGCTCCCGGCCGCGGAGCTGGCCGCGATCGTGGACCGGGCCCGCGGCTCGGGCGCCGAGGTCGTCGGCCTGCTGCGGTCGGGCAGCGCGTTCCTCGCCCCCGGCCGCTGCGCCGCGGACATGGTGCTCGCGATGGCCGCGGACAGCGGCGAGGTCATGCCGGCCGCCGTGCTCGCCGACGGCAGCTACGGCATCCGTGACGTCTACGTCGGGCTCCCGGCGCGCCTCGGCGCCCGCGGCGTGCGTGGGATCGTCGAGCTCGACCTGCGCCCGGACGAGCTGGTCGCGCTGCGCGAGGCGGCCGAGCGGATCCGCGCCCGGCTGGGGGCGCTCGTGTCATGAGGACCGCATGAGAGCCGTGGTGTACGCCGGGACGGCCGGTGAGGTGGCCGTCCGCGAGGTCCCCGACCCGGTGCTCGCCGATGCGGCGGACGCGATCGTGCGGGTCCGGCGGGCCGCGGTCTGCGGCACGGACCTGCACGTCGTCGCGCACCCCGAGCACCTCCCCGCGGGGACGGTGCTGGGCCACGAGTTCGCCGGGGAGGTCGTCGAGGTCGGGGCGGCCGTGCGGGAGTACCGCCGTGGCGACCAGGTCGTCGGCGCGGACTTCACCGCGTGCGGGAGCTGCTGGTGGTGCCGTCGCGGCGATCACTGGGAGTGCGAGCGTCGCCGCTTCTTCGGCACGGGCGCGGCGTTCGGCGAGCCGCTCGCGGGCGCGCAGGCCGAGCTGGTCCGGGTGCCGTTCGCCGACACCGTGTTGCGCCCGCTGCCCCCGGGCGTGGGCCTGGACGCCGCGGTCTTCCTCGGCGACACCCTCGCCACCGGCTACGCGGCCGTCCGCCGCGCCGGGCTCGTCCCTGGCGACACCGTCGCGGTGCTCGGCGGCGGGCCGGTGGGTCAGCTCGCCGCGCTCGCCGCGCAGGCGTGCGGCGCGGGTGTCGTCGTGCTGGTGGAGCCGGTGGCGGCGCGCCGGGCCACCGCGCAGGGCTCGGTCGCCGTCGCCCCGCAGGAGGCCCGCGCCGTGGTGGACGCGGTCACGGCGGGCCGCGGTGCGGACGCGGTGGTGGACGCCGTGGGCGGCACCGTCGGGCTGGACGCCGCGTTCGGGCTGGTCCGGCGCCGCGGCACCGTCGTCTCGGTCGGGGTGCCGGGCGCGTCGACCTGGCCGTTGCCGGTGGCGGACGCGTTCGCGGGCGAGCTCACACTGCGCTTCGCGATCGGCGACCTCATGCGCGACGGGGACGCCCTCGCCGCGCTCGTCGGGTCCGGTGCGGTCGACCCCCTGCTGCTCGCCCCGGACACCGTGGCGCTCGACGATGCCGCCGATGCGTATCGGGCGATGGCGCAACGACGTAGTCTCAAGACGCTGATCGTGACGTAGCGAGGGCGGTGAGGACCACGACCGCGACCCGCAGCGCCGCGACGGGCACCCTGTTCCGCCGCGACGGGGCCTCCGCCGAGCTGGGGCGCCTGCTCGCCACCCTGCCGACGGACGTGGAGGGGGCCGCCGGCGACGTCGCGGGCCTGGCCTGCCTGGGCACCGGCACCCCGATCACCGTGGCCGCCCGGCTCGGGGACCGCTGGACGGTGCTCGCCGGCCCCGGCACCGGGCTCGCCGGGCTGCCCGCGGACGGGCGGCTTCTCGCGTGCGGGCGCGGCATGCTCGCCGCGGACGGCGGCTGCGTCGCGATGTGCTGGGATCCGCAGGTCCCGCTCGACGCGGGCTGGCGCGGGCTGCTCGCGCAGTCCTGTGCGTGGCTCTCGCTGCTCATCGGGCGCCGCCAGTCCGACACGGAGATCGAGTCCGCCGCCGTCGAGGCGGCCGCGGTGCAGGACGTGGTGCGCCAGCTCCTGTCGGTGCGCGACCTGGACCAGGTGCTGCGCACAGTGGTCGAGCGGACCCTGCGGTTGCTCGATGCCGACATCTGCGGGGTGCTGCTGCGCGAGGGCGACGTGCTGCACATGCGCTCGTGTGTGGGCAACCGCGTCGCCGAGACCGCGCGGCTGCGGATGCGCCGCGGCCAGGGCGTCGCGGGCCTGGTGTTCCTCACCGGCGAGCCCGCGAAGGTCGACTCCTACCTTGAGGACAAGTCCATCAGCCAGGACTTCATGTCGCTCGCCGCCCGGGAGGCCACGCTCTCCGCGCTCGCGGTCCCGCTGCTGCTGCAGGGGCAGTTCGTCGGTGTGCTGGAGGTGTGGCGGCGGCGGCCGTCGCGGTTCACCGAGCGCGACGTGCGCCGCATGGTGACGCTCGCGGACTTCGCCACGATCGCGATCGACAACGCCCGCCTGCACGACGAGCAGGCCGCTGCCGCCGCCGAGGTGGGCCGCGCCCGGGACGCGCTGCAGCACCAGCTCTCGGTGCTGCGCCGCTCGTCGCGGCTGCAGGAGACACTGCTGACCACCGTGATCGAGGGCGGCGGGACGCCCGCGGTGGTGCGGGCGGTGGCCACGGAGCTGGGCAGCGAGGTCGGGCTCTACGCCGCCGACGGCGGGCTGATGGCCCACCACAGCGGCTCCCGGCTCGTCGGCGTGCTGCCCCCGTCCGTGCGGACGGCGGGCGCCGAGCCGGACCTGCGCGACGTCGCCCCGCGCAGCTGGATCCGTCCCGTGTACGCGGACGGGGACCGGGTCGGGCACGTCGTGCTGCTGCCCGGCACGCAGGCCCCGGAGCTGATGGAACAGGCGGCCGGCCAGGTCGCGATGGCCTGCTCGCTGGCGCTGCTGCGCGAGCGGGCCGCGAGCCGGGCCCGCGCGGAGGCGATCGAGCAGGTGCTCTGGGACCTCCTGCAGGGTCCCATCGAGCACCGGCTGGCCGCCCGGACCCGCGCGCAGCAGCTCAACCTGTCGCTGCTCGGAGTGTTGCGCGTCGTCCACGGGCGGATCGAGAACGTCGAGGAGCTGGCCGCCGAGCACGGGTGGGACACGTCGCAGACCGACCGCGTGCGCCGCGAGGTCCTGCGCACCGTCCGGTCCGCGGAGGACGGCCGGGGGCTCGCGCTGGCGAGCCTACGCGGCAACGTCCTCGTCGCCATCGCCGCCGAGCTGGACCGCGCCGTGGCGAAGGACGTGGCGAACAGGTTCTCCACCGCCATCGCGCGCGACCATCCCGGCCTGCGCACGTCCTGGGGGGTGAGCCGGGAACGGCGTGACGTCCTGGAGCTGCCCGGCGCGCTCAACGAGGCCCGCACGGCCTCCGCGGCAGCGCGCAGGCTCGGCGGGGAGAACGTGTTCCTCTACGAGGAGCTCGGCATCGTGCGACTGCTGCTCGGCTCGGGCGACGACCCGGACCTGCAGACGTTCATCGACGACGTCACCGGGCCACTCGTCGCCTACGACCGGGAGAACGACGGCGCGCTCGTGCGCACGCTGCGGGCCTACTTCGACGCGGACTGCTCGCAGCGCCTCGCCGCGGAGCGCCTGTTCGTGCACCACAAGACGCTGCGCTACCGGCTCGAACGCATCCGTCAGCTCACGGGACTCGACCTGTCCCGCCACGAGGACCGGATGCGGGCGGACTTCGCGCTGCGCCTGCTGCAGGTCAACCAGGGCGGGTTGGACGACCCGGGGGAGTAGGCGATCAGCCCGGCCGGGTGACCGCCTGCTCGACGATGTCCTCGGTCCCGGCGTGCGGGCGGGGGATGACCTTGCTCGTGTAGAGCTCCCCGACCCGGGCGGCCGCCGCCGTCGCAGCGTCCACCGCGGCCTGCACCGCACCGACGTCGCCGCGGACGAGCACCGACACCTGCCCGTTGCGCAGCGTGCGGTAGCCCTCGATCCGCACGTTCGCGGCCTTCACCGCGGCGTCCGCGGCCTCGATCGCGCCGACGAGGCCGCGTGTCTCGATCAGCCCGAGCGCGCCGGTCATGGTCGCCCCCTTCCCGCGATGGCGGGCCCCACGCTAGGCAGGCCGTGGCCGCGGCACCTTGTCGCCCGCGGATAGGCGGGCCCGCCGCGGTTGTCCCGGCCGATCACCGGGCGAGCGCGGCGACCGCCTCGGCCACCGGCGTGTCCCCCGCGGTGAGCTCGACGATCGTGCGGTTCACGGCACGGGCGGGCAGTACGGCGGCGAGGAATGCCGCCACGTCGTCGCGGGGGACCGTGCCGTACTCCAGGGCGAGGCCCGCCGCGACCCGGCCGGTTCCGGGCTCGTTGGTGAGCGTGCCCGGCCGGACGACGACCCAGTCCAGGTCCGTCGTCACGAGGTGGGCGTCGGCGGCCTTCTTCACGCGCATGTAGTGCTCGAAGCCCGCGGACCGCTCCGCGCGGCCGCGGCCCGCCTCGGGGAACGCCGAGACGAGCACGAACCGCCGCACGCCCGCGGCGGCCGCGGCGGCGGCCGCCTTGACCAGCCCCTCACCGTCGATGGCGGTGGTCCTGTCCATCCCCGTGCCGTGCGCCCCCGCCGAGAAGACGACGGCCTCGTGGCCCGCGAACCGCGCGGCCAGATCCTGTGCGGAGTCGGCGATCAGATCGCCCGGCACCG
>NZ_JBFWVQ010000211.1:0-4765 GCF_050246655.1 Pseudonocardia sp. | reverse complement strand
GGGTGGCTCGTCCTGCACCCCGTCGCCTGACGACGGCTCGTGCTTCCCTCCCGACACTGCGACGGCTGTCGGACCGCCTCGTGTCCCCCGGAGGTGGGAACTACTGTCGAACCGTCAGCCCGCCGCTCCCCGGAGAGACGTCCTCATGCTCCTGACCGACCTCGCGCAGGCCTGCCGCGCCTCGGGGCTTCCGGTCACGGAGGTGGCGGGCTGGGCGAGCCGTGGTCGCGGGCAGATGTCGGGCGTGCGGACCATCGTCTGCCACCACACCGCGGGGCCCGCCACCGGAGAGTTCCCGTCACTGAACGTCATTCGCGACGGGCGGCCCGGGTTGCCCGGGCCGCTGTCGCACCTGGGGCTCGGCCGCAGCGGGCGGGTGTACGTCATCGCCGCGGGCCTGTGCTCGCACACCGGCGCCACCTTCCACCCCGACCAGGGCAACCGCTTCGCGATCGGGATCGAGGCCGAGGCCACCGGCACCGCGGCCTGGCCGCGCGCCCAGCTGGACGCCTACGCCGGCCTGTGCGCGGCGCTGACACTGCACTACGGGCTCGGCGTGGGCCGGGTGCTCGGACACAAGGAGATCGCCGCCCCCGCCGGCCGCAAGATCGACCCCAACTTCGACATGGACGAGTTCCGCCGCACGGTGGCGCGACTCCGGGAGGACGACATGTTCACCGATGCCGACCGGCAGCTGCTCACCCGCCTCGCCCTGCGCGTCGACGTCGGGTTCGCGCGCGACCAGATCCTCACCGCGCTCGGTGTCGCCCACCCCGGTAGCGCACCCGCTGCGCTGACCGCTCAGCAGCTCGCTGCGATCGCACCCGCGCGCCGGGTCGACGTCGGCCTGGCCCGTGACCAGATCCTCGCCGAGATCGCGGCCCTGTCGGCGCGCATCGCCGAGCTCGAGGCACTCCTCACCCCCACCGAGCCACCGGAACCGGAGGCCTCCCCCTCGTAGCGCGCACTCACGGGCTCGCCGTCTCCCCCCGCACGCCGTCACCCAGCACGCGCTTGCGCAGCTCGCCGTCGGCGTTCTCGGTGAATCCGTGGTCCCGCAGCCACGACGCGGTCCGGGCGCGGGCTGGGTGCCCGTCGGGAACGACGTTGTAGACGTAGTTGATGTCCCGGGCCGCGGCCTCGTGCTCGAGCCGGTCGAGGATGAACGCCCCGACGCCGCTGCCGTGGCTTCCGGGCGCGACGACGAGAAGGATCTCGGCGTCTCCCCACGACTCGTCGAGCCGGCCGTACCCGACGACGCCGGTACCGTCCTCGACCCGCCACCACTCGTCGCCGAGCGGCGCGTCGGCCTCGGCGTGGATCCCGAACAGCGCGGGGTCCAGGTCGCCGAACACCGCGGCCTTGGCGGCGTTCCAGCGGGCCGGCGTCTCCCGGATCCACGTCCGTTCGACCAGCCGGGCGCGGCCGGCCGCAGTGAGCACCCGGTCGGCACCGTGCGTCGCCAGCAACGGCGGATCCAGCTTGTACAGCGTGGCCACCTCGGTCGGGCTCAGGCCCAGCTCGCGGGCGGTCTGGTGGGCTTCCAGCTTGTGCAGACGGCCGTCCGGCGTGTCGGCGAAGCGGCCGAGGAACCGGTTCACCGCCGCGGTGGGCCCGGTCCGCGCGGCCTGCACGGGTTCGGCCTGCGCCAGCTCGGCGAGCAGCGCGTCCATCTGCGTCTGGAACGACCGCACCGCCTGCCGGATCTGCTCGACCCGGCTCACACGCTCCGGCCCGGCGCCGCCCGCGCCCTGCCAGGTGCGCTTCGGGTGGCGGCGCAGGTACTCCCGTTCCAGCTCCAGCATCCGCTCGGTGTGGTGGCGGAACTGGTCGGCGCTGCCGTGCAGGAACACCCAGTTCCGCGTCGCGTGCGCCCGCGCGCCCTGCCGTTCCAGCTCGTCGTCGGAGAGCATGCTCGCGGGCAGGCCCTGGTGGTGGTCCGCCGACTGCAGGTCCATGGCCGATCTCCCTCGCGTGCGTGGTCGCGTGTCGCCCGTCTCCTTCCTCGTACGTGCTGACGGGCCCGATGTCCACCGCAGCCGCGCCGAGGGGTCTGTGACGGCGCTCAGGGGACGAGGGTCCTGACCTGTTCGGGCCGCGGCCCGCCCGGCTCGAACAGCACGACGGCGTCATCGAAACCAGCCTCCGCGTAGCGGTGCAGCCGCTCGCCGACCGGGCCGAGATCCCCCTCTCCCGCCACCCGGACGGCGCACACGACCGCCCGCCCGCCACCGGCCGCGCGGTACCGCTCGTGCGCGGCGACGATCTGGTCGGCGGTGCGGCGGTGGTCCGAGGCCAGCCAGCCGTCGAACTCCCGGGCGGCCCGCTCGACCTTGGCGCCCCACGAGCCGAGCAGGATCGGCACGTCCACCCCGGTGGGGGCGAGATCGGCGCGCTCGTCGCACCCCCGGGCGAGCAGGACCCGCAGCCGCGCGAGGTTCTCGTCGAAGGTCCGGAAGCGCGCGGGGTGGTCCCGGTCGAACGTGGCGGAGTCGGCCCGGGTCGACCCGGGGCTGACACCGAGGGCCAGGCGGTCGCCGCACACGGACGCGAGCGACAGGATCCGGTGGGCGAGATCGGCCGGATGGTGCAGCGGGACCTGCACGGTGGCCGTTCCCAGCTCCACGCCGTCGGTGGCCGTGGCCGCCGCCGCCAACGTCACGAACGGGTCCGGGACCAGGTGCCCGCGCCCGATCACCTCCGGTGTCCACAGGCTCTCGAAGCCCTCGCCCACCAGCCGCCGCGCCCACTCGGCGACCGGGTACGGCGGCGCCGCCGACAGGTGGACGAGCGTCGCGCCCAACCGCATGCCCGCCTCCCCGACCGCGACGCCGTCAGCTCGACGGCGCCAGCCGGTCCGCGGCGAACCGCGCGTACCAGCGCAGCGCGTCCGGGTCGTCAACCGAGGCGAGGTTCGCGGCCTTCTCCAGCGGCCTGCCCGCCAGCAGCTTCTTGACCGGCACCTCCAGTCGCTTGCCGCTCAGCGTGTGCGGCACGGCGGGGGCGGCGAGGATCTCGTCGGGGACGTGGCGGGGTGTCAGCCGGGTGCGCAGCGTGCTGACGATCTTCCGCTTGAGCTCGTCGTCCAGCTCGTGCCCGGCTGCGGGCACCACGAACAGCCCCAGCCAGTACCCGTCGTCGGGCTGCTCCAGGCCGATCACGAGGGTCTCGGCGATCTCCGGCATCGTCTCCAACACGTCGTAGAAGTCGCTGCTGCCCAGCCGGACGCCCTGCCGGTTGAGCGTGGAGTCCGACCGGCCGTGGATGGAGACCGAGCCGTCGGAGTGCATCGTCACCCAGTCCCCGTGCCGCCACACCCCGGGCCAGGTCTCGAAGTAGGACTCCGTGTAGCGCGCCGCATCCGGGTCGTTCCACAGGTACACCGGCATCGACGGCATCGGCTGGGTGACGACGAGGTCGCCCACGGAGTCCACCACCGGCCTGCCGTCCTCGTCCCAGGCGGCGCAGTCGACCCCGGCGAGCTTGCCGCCGATGCGGCCCACCTGCACCGGGGCGTACTCGTTCGCCCCGACGAAGGCCCCGGAGATGTCGGTGCCGCCGCTGGTGGAGTCGATCCGCAGGTCCGGGCTGACGTGCTCCATCACCCAGTGGTAGCCGGCGGGCGGCAGCGCCGAGCCGCTGACCATGACGTGGCGCAGCCCGCTCAGGTCCCACGCCTGGCGGGGCGAGACACCGCTGTTGGCCGACGCCATGATCACCGCCGCACCGAGCCCCATGACGTCCGACCCGGTGCGGGCGGCCACCTCCCACACCGCGCCCGCCGGGTACCCGGGGCTGCCCTCGTACAGCACCATCGACGCGCCCTGGGTGAGCACGAACATCTGCATGTTCCACAGCGCCCAGCCGGTGGAGGTGAACATGAAGTACCGCTCGCCCTGACGCACCCCGGCGTAGAGCCCTGACCACTTCAGGCCCTCCAGCGTGATCCCGCCCTGGGAGTGCACCAGGCCCTTGGGCAGCCCGGTGGTACCGGAGGTGAACAGCACCCACAGCGGGTGGGAGAACTCGACCTGCTCGAACTCCGCCGGCACGTCGCGCGCCACGAGCTCGTCCCACGGCGTCGCGCCCTCGGGGTGCGGCCGGTCGAACACGTACGGGACGTGGACGACATGGCGCACCGTCGGGAGATTCGCGGCGAGCTGCGCCACGACGTCCGCGCGGTCGATCTCCTTGCCGTTCCAGTGGTAGCCGTCCGCCGCGATGAGTACGACGGGTTCGAGCTGGGCGAGGCGGCCGATGGTGCCGTCGGCGCCGAAGTCCGGGGAGCAGCACGCCCACACGGCGCCGACCGCCGCCGCGGCGAGGGAGGCGATCACCGCGTGTTCGGTGTTCGGCAGGTAGGCGCCCACCCGGTCGCCGGGACGCACACCGGCGCGGCGCAACCACCCGGCCACCGCCGCCACCGACCGGCGCAGCTCCCCGCGGGTGATCTCCCGCGCGGGCGACCCGCCCTCCTGGACGCACACCAGCGCGACCTCGTCGTCGGCCCCGCGACGGAGGGCCTGCTCGGCCCAGTTCAGCCGGGCCCCGGTGAACCACCGGGTGTGCGGCATCGGGTCCGCCGTGCGGACCTGCGTCCACGGCGCGGAGAACCCGACCTCGTAGTAGTCGACCAGTGAGACCCAGAACCGGTCGATGTCCTCGATCGACCACGCGTGGAAAGCGTCGTGGTCCGGGAACGGACGGCCCTCCCGCTTCTCCAGCCAGTTCAGGTATTCGCGCAGCGCGGAGCCCTCGATGCGGG
>NZ_JBFWVQ010000210.1:0-4767 GCF_050246655.1 Pseudonocardia sp. | reverse complement strand
CCCGCATCGAGGGCTCCGCGCTGCGCGAATACCTGAACTGGCTGGAGAAGCGGGAGGGCCGTCCGTTCCCGGACCACGACGCTTTCCACGCGTGGTCGATCGAGGACATCGACCGGTTCTGGGTCTCGCTGGTCGACTACTACGAGGTCGGGTTCTCCGCCCCGTGGACGCAGGTCCGCACCACGGACCCGATGCCGCACACCCGCTGGTTCCCCGGTGCCCGGCTGAACTGGGCCGAGCAGGCCCTGCGGCGCGGAGCCGACGACGAGGTCGCGCTGGTGTGCGTCCAGGAGGGCGGGTCGCCCGCGCGGGAGATCACCCGCAGTGAGCTGCGCCGGTCGGTGGCGGCGGTGGCCGGGTGGTTGCGCCGCGCCGGTGTGCGTCCCGGCGACCGGGTGGGCGCCTACCTGCCGAACACCGAACACGCGGTGATCGCGTCGCTCGCCGCGGCGGCGGTCGGCGCCGTGTGGGCGTGCTGCTCCCCGGACTTCGGCGCCGACGGCACCATCGGCCGCCTCGCCCAGCTCGAACCCGTCGTGCTCATCGCGGTGGACGGCTACCACTGGAACGGCAAGGAGATCGACCGCGCGGACGTCGTGGCGCAGCTCGCCGCGAACCTCCCGACGGTGCGCCATGTCGTCCACGTCCCGTACGTGTTCGACCGGCCGAGCCCCGAGGGCGCGACGCCGTGGGACGAGCTCGTGGCGCGCGACGTGCCGGCGGAGTTCGAGCAGGTCGAGTTCTCCCACCCGCTGTGGGTGCTGTTCACCTCCGGCACCACCGGGCTGCCCAAGGGCCTGGTGCACTCCCAGGGCGGGATCACGCTGGAGGGCCTGAAGTGGTCCGGGCTCTACGCCGGGGTGCGTCAGGGCGAGCGGTACTTCATGTTCACCTCCACCGGCTGGGCGCTGTGGAACATGCAGATGTTCGTGCTCACCCAGGGCGCGTCGATGGTGCTGTACGAGGGCAGCCCCGGGTACCCGGCGGGCGCGGTGTGGGAGGTGGCCGCCCGCACCGGGTCGGACGTCATGGGGCTCGGTGCGGCGGTGATCATGGCGTCGGCCAACAGCGGTGTCTCGCCCCGCCAGGCGTGGGACCTGAGCGGGCTGCGCCACGTCATGGTCAGCGGCTCGGCGCTGCCGCCCGCCGGCTACCACTGGGTGATGGAGCACGTCAGCCCGGACCTGCGGATCGACTCCACCAGCGGCGGCACCGACATCTCCGGGGCCTTCGTCGGGGCGAACGAGTACGCCCCGGTGCAGGTGGGCCGCATCGGCGGCAAGCTCGCCGGGGTCGACTGCGCCGCCTGGGACGAGGACGGCAGGCCGGTGGTGGACTCCGTGGGCGACCTCGTCGTCACCCAGCCGATGCCGTCGATGCCGGTGTACCTGTGGAACGACCCGGATGCGGCGCGCTACACGGAGTCCTACTTCGAGACCTGGCCCGGGGTGTGGCGCCACGGGGACTGGGTGACGATGCACTCCGACGGCTCGGTCTCCATCCACGGCCGGTCGGACTCCACGCTCAACCGGCAGGGCGTCCGGCTGGGCAGCAGCGATTTCTACGACGTGCTGGAGACGATGCCGGAGATCACCGAGACCCTCGTGATCGGTCTGGAGCTGCCCGACGACGGGTACTGGCTGGGGCTGTTCGTCGTCCCCGCCGAGGGGCACGAGCTGGACGACGAGCTCAAGCGGAAGATCGTCAGCACGCTGCGCACCCGGCTCACGGCCCGCCACGTCCCCGACGAGATCCTCGCCGCCCCAGCCGTGCCGCACACGCTGAGTGGCAAGCGCCTGGAGGTGCCGGTCAAGAAGCTGCTGGCGGGCAGGCCGCTGGAGAAGGCCGCGAACCTCGCCTCGGTCGACGACCCGGACGCGCTGCGCTGGTACGCGCGGTTCGCCGCGGACCGGCTGGCACCGTCGAGCTGACGGCTCGGCCGCGGTCGGGGAGGCGGGCATGCGGTTGGGTGCGACGCTCGTCCACCTGTCGGCGGCGGCGCCGTACCCGATCGCCGAGTGGGCGCGGCGGCTGGTGGGCGAGGGCTTCGAGAGCCTGTGGACACCGGAGGTGATCGGGCGCGGGCACCTGGTCCCGGCCCCGTTCGTGACGTTGGCGGCGGCGGCCACGGTCACCGACGGCGTGGAGCTGGGAACGGCCACCGTGCAGGTCCCGCTGCACCATCCGGCCGATCTCGCCCACCGGATCCTGTCGCTCGCGTCCGCCTGCGGCGACCGCCTGAGCCTCGGTGTCAGCCCCGGGTCGACCCGGGCCGACTCCACCACGTTCGACCGGGACCATGCCGCGCGCTTCCGGACCTTCGACGAGAACCTCGCGCGGCTGCGGGTCCTGCTCGCCCGGGGGTGCGACGAGCGCGCCGATCTCGCCCCCACCGGGGTGGACGTGCCGATCCTGCTCGGCTCGTGGGGCGCCAAGGTCGAGCGGGCCGCCCGGGAGTTCGACGGCTGGCTGGCCTCGGACCACCGCCGCACCGCCGACCAGATCATCGCCGCGCACGAGCGGTACCGCGCGGCCGGTGGCGGGCGGGCGATCGTGTGCGCCGTCCGGGTGGCGGGGGAGGGGGACCTCGGCCCGGTCGGGGAGCGGCTGCACCGCTACGCGGAGGCCGGTTTCGACGACGCCGTCGTGCTGTTCGAGCCGGGCGGGCCGCGGCCCGAACAGGTCAGGACCCTCGTCCCCTGAGCGCCGTCGACGACCCCTCGGCGCGGCTGCGGTGGACATCGGGCTCGTCAGCACGTACGAGGAAGGTGACGGGCGACACGCGACCACCACACCGCACGCGAGGGAGATCGGCCATGGACCTGCAGTCCACGGACCACCACCAGGGCCTGCCCGCGAGCATGCTCTCCGACGACGAGCTGGAACGGCAGGGCGCGCGGGCGCACGCGACGCGGAACTGGGTGTTCCTGCACGGCAGCGCCGACCAGTTCCGCCACCACACCGAGCGGATGCTGGAACTGGAGCAGGAGTACCTGCGCCGCCACCCGAAGCGCACCTGGCAGGGCGCGGGCGGCGCCGGGCCGCAGCGCGTGAGCCGGGTCGAGCAGATCCGGCAGGCGGTGCGGTCGTTCCAGACGCAGATGGACGCGCTGCTCGCCGAGCTGGCGCAGGCCGAACCCGCGCAGGCCGCGCGGTCCGGGCCCGTCGCGGCGGTGAACCGGTTCCTCGGCCGCTTCGCCGACACCCCGGACGGCCGTCTGCACAAGCTGGAGGCCCACCAGACCGCCCGCGAGCTGGGCCTGAGCCCGACCGAGGTGGCCACGCTGTACAAGCTGGACCCGCCGTTGCTGGCGACGCACGGTGCCGACCGGGTGCTCACCGCGGCCGGCCGCGCGCGGCTGCTCGAACGGACGTGGATCCGCGAGACGCCGGCCCGCTGGAACGCCGCCAAGGCCGCGGTGTTCGGCGACCTGGACCCCGCGCTCTTCGGGATCCACGCCGAGGCCGACGCGCCGCTCGGCGACGAGTGGTGGCGGGTCGAGGACGGCACCGGCGTCGTCGGGTACGGCCGGCTCGACGAGTCGTGGGGAGACGCCGAGATCCTTCTCGTCGTCGCGCCGGGGAGCCACGGCAGCGGGGTCGGGACGTTCATCCTCGACCGCCTCGAGCACGAGGCCGCTGCCCGGGACCTCAACTACGTGTACAACGTCGTTCCCGACGGGCATCCGGCCCGTGTCCGGACCGCGTCGTGGCTGCGGGACCACGGATTCACCGAGAACGCCGACGGCGAGCTGCGCAAGCGCGTCCAGCGCGACGGTGTGCGGGGGGAGCCGGCGAACCCGTGAGTGCCGCTACGAGCCGGAGGCGTCCGGCTCGGGCGTCCCGGTGGTGAGGAGTGCCTCGAGCTCGGCGATGCGCGCCGACAGGGCCGCGATCTCGGCGAGGATCTGGTCCCGGGCCAGGCCGACGTCGACGCGGCGCGCGGGTGCGATGGCCGCGCGCTGCTGGGCGGTGAGCGACGCCGGTGCGCCGTGGGGGTCGACGCCGAGCGCGGTGAGGATCTGGTCACGCGCGAACCCGACGTCGACCCGCAGGGCGAGGCGGGTGAGCAGCTGCCGGTCGGCATCGGTGAACATGTCGTCCTCCCGGAGTCGCGCCACGCTGCGGCGGAACTCGTCCATGTCGAAGTTGGGGTCGATCTTGCGGCCGGCGGGGGCGGCGATCTCCTTGTGCCCGAGCACCCGGCCCACGCCGAGCCCGTAGTGCAGCGTCAGAGCCGCACACAGGCCGGCGTAGGCGTCCAGCTGGACACGTGGCCAGGCCGCGGTGCCGGTGGCCTCGGCCTCGATCCCGATCGCGAAGCGGTTGCCCTGGTCGGGGTGGAAGGTGACGCCGGTGTGGGAGCACAGGCCCGCGGCGATGACGTACACCCGTCCGCTACGGCCGAGCCCCAGCTGCGACAGCGGCCCGGCCAGGCCGGGGCGCCCGTCACGGATGACGTTCAGCGACGGGAACTCCCCGGTGGCGGGGCCCGCGGTGTGGTGGCAGACGACGGTCCGCACGCCCGACATCTGCCCGCGACCACGGCTCGCCCAGCCCGCCACCTCCGTGACCGGCAGCCCCGAGGCGCGGCAGGCCTGCGCGAGGTCGGTCAGGAGCATGAGGACGTCTCTCCGGGCAGCGGCGGGCTGACGGTTCGACAGTAGTTCCCACCTCCGGGGGACACGAGGCGGTCCGACAGCCGTCGCAGTGTCGGGAGGGAAGCACGAGCCGTCGTCAGGCGACGGGGTGCAGGACGAGCCACCC
>NZ_JBFWVQ010000209.1:0-4877 GCF_050246655.1 Pseudonocardia sp. | reverse complement strand
GCGCTCTCGCGGGCCCGAGCCTCGTCGAGCAGGGCACGGGCGGTGGAGTCGGCGTTGGCCTTGGCGACGCGGGCCCGCTCCAGCTCCTCGGTGACGGCGAGCAGGTTGCGGGCGACGACGTCGTCCGCCTCCGCGCGGGCGACGAGGTCCTCGGGGCTCGCGGCCTGGGTCAGCAGCCCGAGCGGGCCGAGGTCGAGGCCCTGCAGGTAGCTCGTGACGACGATCTCGTCGACCCGGGCCCGGGCGGCGTCGATGGCGGCGGTGGCGGCCTCGGTCTCCTGGCGGGCCAGCGCGGCGCGCGCGGCCGCGGCGTCGGCGGCCGCCCGCGCACCCTGGAGCTCGACGAGGGCGGCCTCCGCGTCCTCGCGCTGGGCCGCGAGCTCGGCCTGGATGTCGTCGGTGCGGCTGTCGAGGTCGGCGAGCTGCGCGGTGAGGCGGCCCACCTCGTCGGCGCGCTGGGTGATGGCGTCGTGACTGCGGCGCAGGTCGTCGTCGCTGGGGTTGGGCGGCGGGTCGGGGGGCCGGGCGAGGGCGGTGGCCGGCAGCAGGCCGGAGAACAGGACGGACAGCACGACGGAGAGCGCGCCCACGACGACGGCGCGTGACCTGCCCACGGTGGACCCCCTCGCACGTGATCAGCCGGCGCGCGAAGGCTCCCACTGATCACCCCGTGATCACGCAGTGACACACCGGGGACCCTCCCGCCGGGTGGCTCGGCTTCCTCCGGTCGAGGGCGACAGGCGGACGGGTGCGTGGAATACAGTACGGGCGTACTGTTAACAGTGGTGAACACGACCGGGCCTCGCTCGCCCCCCGTCGGAGGGTGCGCGAGACTCGGGCCCGACGACGCGCCGCGACCACCACCGCCAGGAGGAGAGCCATCGTGACCAGCACCGACAGCTTCGGAGCACGAGGAACGATCCAGGCGGGCGGCGCCGAACACGAGATCTACCGGCTCTCCGCCGTCGAGGGCGCCGACCGCCTGCCGTTCAGCCTGAAGATCCTGCTCGAGAACCTCCTGCGCACCGAGGACGGCGCCAACGTCACGGCCGACCACGTCCGCGCCCTCGCGAACTGGGATCCCACCGCCGACCCGGACACCGAGATCCAGTTCACCCCCGCACGGGTGATCATGCAGGACTTCACCGGCGTCCCCTGCGTCGTCGACCTCGCGACGATGCGCGAGGCCGTCACCGAACTCGGTGGCGACCCCGCGAAGGTCAACCCGCTCGCGCCCGCGGAGCTGGTCATCGACCACTCCGTGATCATCGACGTCTTCGGCCGCCCGGACGCGTTCGAGCGCAACGTGGACTTCGAGTACGGGCGCAACAAGGAGCGCTACCAGTTCCTGCGCTGGGGTCAGGGCGCGTTCAGCGAGTTCAAGGTCGTGCCGCCGGGCACCGGGATCGTGCACCAGGTCAACATCGAGCACCTGGCGCGCGTGGTGATGACCCGCAACGGCCTGGCGTACCCGGACACGCTCGTCGGCACGGACTCGCACACCACGATGGTCAACGGCCTGGGCGTGCTCGGCTGGGGCGTGGGCGGCATCGAGGCCGAGGCCGCGATGCTCGGCCAGCCCGTCTCGATGCTCATCCCGAAGGTCGTCGGCTTCAAGCTGACCGGCGAGATCCCCCCGGGCGCCACCGCCACGGACGTCGTGCTGACGATCACCGAGATGCTGCGCCGCCAGGGTGTCGTCGGCAAGTTCGTCGAGTTCTACGGCGAGGGCGTCGGCGCTGTGCCGCTGGCGAACCGCGCCACGATCGGCAACATGAGCCCGGAGTTCGGCTCCACCGCCGCGATCTTCCCGATCGACGACGAGACGATCCGCTACCTCAAGCTCACCGGGCGGCCCGACGCCCAGATCGAGTTGGTCGAGGCCTACGCCAAGGAGCAGGGTCTCTGGCACGACCCCGCGCACGAGCCCGCCTACTCCGAGACGTTGGAGCTGGATCTCTCCACGGTCGTGCCCTCCATCGCGGGCCCGAAGCGCCCGCAGGACCGCATCGAGCTCAGCAACGCCAAGGCGGCGTTCCGCTCGTCCGTGCGCGACTACACCGACGACGCCGTCGCCGACCCGCTCACGGGCGTGGACGAGGCCGGCGACGAGTCCTTCCCGGCCAGCGACTCCCCCGCGCTCTCCGCCTCCGCCGACGTGCACGACGCGGCGAAGCCCGCCGTGCACTCCGCCGCGAACGGCGGCGAGGGGCGGCCCTCCAAGCCCACCCGCGTCGTCTCCGAGGGCCGCGGCGAGTTCGTCCTGGACCACGGCGCCGTCGTGATCGCCTCGATCACCTCGTGCACCAACACGTCCAACCCGTCGGTGATGCTCGGCGCCGCCCTGCTCGCGAAGAACGCCGTCGACCGGGGCCTCACCGTCAAGCCGTGGGTGAAGACCTCGATGGCCCCCGGCTCGCAGGTCGTCACGGACTACTACGAGAAGGCCGGGCTCTGGCCGTACCTGGAGAAGCTCGGCTACCACCTCGTCGGCTACGGCTGCACCACCTGCATCGGCAACTCCGGGCCGCTGCCCGAGGAGATCTCCGCGGCGGTGAACGAGGCCGATCTCAGCGTCGTGTCCGTGCTCTCGGGCAACCGCAACTTCGAGGGCCGCATCAACCCCGACGTGAAGATGAACTACCTGGCGAGCCCACCGCTGTGCATCGCGTACGCGCTGGCCGGGACGATGGACTTCGACTTCGAGACCCAGCCGCTCGGCCAGGACCCGTCCGGGTCGGACGTCTACCTGCGCGACATCTGGCCGTCCTCCGCGGAGGTGCAGAAGGTCGTCGACACCATCAGCGGCGACATGTTCACCAAGAACTACGCGGACGTCTTCCGCGGCGACGACCGGTGGCGCTCGCTGCCGACCCCGCAGGGCGACACGTTCGAGTGGGACCCGGAGTCCACCTACGTCCGCAAGCCCCCGTACTTCGAGGGCATGCGTACCGAGCCGTCGCCGGTCGAGGACATCGCCGGCGCCCGGGTGCTCGCCCTGCTCGGCGACTCGGTCACCACCGACCACATCTCCCCTGCGGGCTCCATCAAGGCCGACACCCCGGCGGGGCAGTACCTCACCGAGCACGGCGTGGAGCGCAGGGACTTCAACTCCTACGGCTCGCGGCGCGGCAACCACGAGGTCATGATCCGCGGCACGTTCGCCAACATCCGGTTGCGCAACCTGCTGCTGGACGGCGTCTCGGGCGGCTACACGCGCGACTTCACGCAGGAGGGCGGCCCGCAGGCGTTCATCTACGACGCGGCCGAGAACTACGCGGCGGCGGGCGTCCCGCTGGTGGTGCTGGGCGGCAAGGAGTACGGCTCCGGCTCGTCGCGGGACTGGGCAGCGAAAGGCACCGCGCTGCTCGGCGTCAAGGCCGTCATCGTGGAAAGCTACGAGCGCATCCACCGCTCCAACCTCATCGGCATGGGCGTGCTGCCGCTGCAGTTCCCGGCGGGCGAGACCGCGTCCTCGCTGGGCCTGGACGGCACCGAGACCTTCGACGTCTCCGGGGTCACGGCGCTCAACGACGGGTCCACGCCGCGGACGGTGAAGGTCGTCGCGACCCGGCAGGACGGCGGGACCGTCGAGTTCGACGCGACGGTGCGCATCGACACCCCCGGTGAGGCGGACTACTACCGCAACGGCGGGATCATGCAGTACGTGCTGCGCGGGATGCTGCGCGGCTGACCTGCTGCGGCTGACCTGCTGCCGACCGGGTGCGTTGCGGGGCCCCGTCCGGACGTCCGGGCGGGGCCCCGCCGCGTGCTAGCGTCGCGGTGCGCCCCCGACGGGCCGACCGGAGAGGACTCCCGAGCACGGCCCCGGTGGCGCATTCGCGACTCCTCGCCACGGCTCGGCCGCTCCCCGGTGATCCACCGACGCACGAGGAGCACCGCATGCCCTGCACGTTCAACCACACGATCGTCGCCGCGCGCGACCGCGCCGCCTCCGCCCGCTTCCTCCGCGAGATCCTCGAGGCCGCCGAGGCGCCGTCCTGGGGCGCGTTCACGAACGCCCTGCTCGACGGCGGCGTGCTGATCCAGTTCGCCGACCTGCCCGAGGACGCCCACCCGGAGATCCAGAACCAGCACTACGCGTTCCTCGTCGACGACGCCCTGTTCGACCGCGCGTACGCGCGGCTGGTCGAGCGCGGTATCGAGCACTGGGCCGATCCGCGCGGCGAGCGGCCCGGGGAGGCCAACACCGAGCACGGCGGGCGCGGGGTCTACTTCCGCGACCCGGCGGGGCACTACCTGGAGATGATCACCCGACCGTACCTGTGACCACGGAGTTCTGTGCACACCTCCCGCTCGCACACCCGCTCGCATACACCGTGTGGCGATTGGGCAGGCGCCCGCCGGTGTGTGCGGCCACCCGCACAGATGCGTCACCGGCCGCGCGCGTGCCCGGGGCGCGGGCGGCTTCGGGTCGGGTTCAGGTCGGGTCCGGTGCGGCCTCGCAGGGTCCGGGCACGCCTCGCAGATGCTGCGGCCTCTGCGAGGCGCGCCCGGGGTCTGCGAGGTGGGTGCGACCCTCGCGAGGCGCGGGCCGGGTCTGCGAGGGCCGGCGTCCCGGGTCGGGTGCGGCGCGGGGGGTCCGGTGGCGCTCCCACACACGTCGGGGCGCTCGCACACACGGTGCGGCGCCGGCGCACACCGCCGGCCGTGTGTGCGAGCGCGCCGGGGTCTGTGCGAGCTCCGTCAGGGCGGCAGGCCCCGGTGGAAGCGTCGGCACGGTCGGCATCGGTCACCCGCCGGTGCCGACCCCCAGCGGCACGCCGTCGCGATCCCGCCGCGGTTGCGGCGCGGGGCCGCACACCGCGAACCCTTGGGGCGGGGAGGGCGGCGCGGCCTGCACCGGCACGTTCGGC
>NZ_JBFWVQ010000208.1:0-4902 GCF_050246655.1 Pseudonocardia sp. | reverse complement strand
GCGCGATGACCCGCATCGACGTGTCGTCCGCGGGCACCGGCACGGGTTCGCCGTCGATCTCGATCGATCCGTAGTCCGTGCCGAAGGAGATCGTGGAGACGGGGATGTCGGCGTCCGCCGCCTTGCGGGCCGCCGTGAACGCCCCGCGCGACTCGTTCTCGCCGTCCGGCCCGGGGACGGTCTGCTTGCCGTCGGTCATCAGGACGATGCGCGCGGGCGGCGGCCCCTCGGCGGACGCGGCCGCGACCGCGGTGGAGAACGTCTCGATCGACTGCATGGCAGCGAAGATCGCCTCGCCGGTGGCAGTGGCCTCGGAGAGGCGCAGCCCGTCCACGGCGCGTTTGACCGCGTCCCGGTCCGTGGTCGGCGAGACGAGCACTGCCGCGGTACCCGCGAACGACACGAGCCCGAGGTTCACCCCGGGGGTGAGCTGGTCGGCGAAGTCCTTCGCCGCGGCCTGGGCGGCGGCGAGGCGCGTGGGGGCGACGTCGGTGGCCTTCATCGACAGCGAGACGTCGATCACCAGGACGACCGTGGCCCGGTTGCGCGGCACCTTCGCCTCCGCCTGCGGCCCGGCCAGCGCCACCGCCAGCACGGCGACGGCGAGGATCAGCGCGGCCGCCGGAAGGTGGCGCCACCAGCCCGGACGGCGCGGGGCCACCTGGTCCAGGAGGGCGAGGTTGGTGAAGCGCACGACGTCGCGGCGTCGGCGGCGCAGCACCACCAGGTAACCGCCGACGAGGCCGGCCGCGACGAGGAGCAGCAGCAGCCACCACGGGGAGGCGAACATCACGGGGTCATCGACCCCCTCCGGACCACGCCCGTTTGCGGGCGAGTGCGAAGCGGACGACGTCGGCGATCCAGTCCGAGTCCGTGCGCAGCGTGAGCTGGGCGGCGCCGCAGCGGCGCAGGGTGGCGGCCACCCGGTCCCGGTGCGCGGCCGCGGCGGCCGCGAACTCCCGGCGCAGCACCGGGGTCGTGACGATCTCGCGTTGGCGGCCCGTCTCCGGGTCGGCGAGCACGACCGTCCCGACGTCGGGCAGCTCCAGCTCCCGGGGGTCGAGCACCTCGACCGCGACGAGGTCGTGGCGGCCGCCGATCGCCCGCATCGGCCGCTCCCAGTCCGGGTCGCCGAGGAAGTCCGAGATGACGACGGCGAGCCCGCGCCGCCGCGGTGGGCGGCGCAGGTTCTCGATCGCGGCGGCGAGGTCGCCGCGGGTGCCCTCGGGCGCGCGGGGGGTGGTGGCGACGCGGCGCAGCATCCCGCGGGCGTGCACCAGGCCGCCGCGGGCGGGGATGCGGACCACGCGCTCGCCGGTGGCGACGATCGCGCCGATGCGGTTGCCGCCGCCTCGGGTGAGGTGGGTGACCGCCGCGAGCGCGGCGACGGCGAGATCGCGTTTCTCGCAGGCCGCTGTGCCGAAGTCGAGGCTGGGCGAGAGGTCGATGACGACCCAGGTCTCCAGCTCGCGGTCCGCGACCGTCTCGCGGACGTGCGGGTGGGTGGTGCGGGCGGTGGCGGCCCAGTCCATCCGGCGGACGTCGTCGCCCGGCTCGTAGGCCCTGGCCTCCCCCGGCTCGCTGCCCGGGCCCGGGACGAGCCCGATGTGGTTGCCCTGCAGCAGCCCGTCCAGGCGCCCGCGGACCGACAGCTCCAGCGCCCGCAGCGACGCCTCCATCCGGCCGTCGCGCAGCGACGGGGGTGCCGTCGCGGGACGGCGGACGGTCCGCGACGGCCCGCCCGACGGCACCGTGGGCGCCCCGTCCACGTCGGACGCCGCAGTGTCCGGATCGGCGGGCGCGGGCGAGGTCACGTCGGGGCACCCACCGGCTGGCCGGCGCCGTGCGGTCCCGGGGCCTGCGGACGGGCGCTGACCTGCGGCAACGGCACGGTGGAGAGCACCCGGCCGATGATGTGCTCCATCGGCACGTTGTCCGCGACGGCGTCGTAGGACAGCACGAGGCGGTGGCGCAGCACGTCCGGGGCGACGTCGAGGACGTCCTGGGGCAGCACGTAGTCCCGGCCGCGGACCAGGGCGAGGGCGCGGGCCGCGGCGACGATCCCGAGCGTGGCGCGGGGCGAGGCGCCGTAGGAGACCCAGCCCGCGATGTCGCCGAGGCCGTGCTCGGCGGGGGTGCGGGTGGCGACGACCAGGCGCACGACGTAGTCGACCAGCGCGTGGTGCACGAACACCCGCGTCGCGACGCCCTGCAGCCGGACGAGCTCGCGCGGGTCGATCACCTGCTGCGCGACGGGCGGTTCGGCGCCCATCCGGTAGACGATCTCGCGCTCCTCCTCCACCCCCGGGTACTCGACGATGATCTTGAACAGGAAGCGGTCCCGCTGCGCCTCCGGCAGCGGGTAGACGCCCTCGTTCTCGATCGGGTTCTGCGTGGCGAGCACGAGGAAGGGGTCCGGCATCGGGAACGTGCGCCCGCCGATCGACACGTGCCGCTCGGCCATCACCTCGAGCATCGCCGACTGCACCTTCGCGGGCGCGCGGTTGATCTCGTCCGCGAGGACGAAGTTCGCGACGACCGGGCCCAGCTCGACGTCGAACTCCTCGCGGCCCTGCCGGTAGATGCGGGTGCCGAGGATGTCCGACGGCACGAGGTCCGGGGTGAACTGCAGGCGGGCGAACGTGCCGCCGACGACCTTCGCCACCGTCTCGACGGCGAGCGTCTTCGCCACCCCGGGCACGCCTTCGAGCAGCAGGTGCCCGCGGGCGAGCAGGCCGACCAGCATGCGTTCGACCAGCCGGTCCTGGCCGACGATGACCCGCTTGATCTCGAAGACCACGCGCTCCAGCAGCTCGCCCTCGCGCGCGGGGGTGGGCGGGGCGGACCCGTTCGGGTTCGGGGGAACGTGCTCGCTCACGGGCCCATTGCACCCGACCGGCCGTGTGACCGGGGTGAGCGGATCATCCGAGCGCTGCACGCAGCCGGGTGAGGTCGGTCGCGGTGACGTCCACATGGGGGCTCAGCCGCAACAACGGCCCGCAACCCTCCCGCGGCGCCCTGGCGGGTCGGCAGGCGGTGGTGAGGATGCCGTCGGCGAGCAGGGCGGCCTGCACGGCGGCGACGTCCTGTCCGTCGAGCGGGCGCAGCGAAGTGATCGCGCACGGCTCGTCGGGCTCGCCCGCGACGGCCCACCCGGTCAGGTCGCCGAGGACCTCCCGGGTGAGCGCGCCCGACTCCACGAGCCGCGCGCGCACCGCCGCGGGGCCCGCGGCGAGATGCTCGGCGACCGCCACGGCCAGCCCCACCCGGCCCGCGACGTGCGCCTCACCCGACTCCAGGTAGCGCACCGGCGGCAGGTCGTCACCGAGCAGGGCGGGCGGGACGAGGCGCAGCGTGTCGCGGTGCGGGGGCGCGACGGCGAGGACGCCGACCCCGCGCGGCCCGGCCAGCCACTTGCGGCTCGTGGCGTAGACGACGTCGGCGCCCGTCGCGGTGTCGACGTGCCCGAGGGCCTGGGCCGCGTCCACCCACAGCGGAACCCCCGACTCACGGCACGCCGCGGCCGCGGCCGCGACCGGCTGCACGAGCCCGCGGTGCGAGGCGACCTGGGTGAGGTGCACGACGGCCGGCGGGTCCGTCGCGAGCAGCCGGGCCAGGCCCGCCACGTCGAGGTGGCCCGCGCCGTCCTCCGGGAGCGCGACGACGCCGAGGCCGCGCGCGGCGAAGCCCTCCAGGTTCGGCCCCCACTCCCCCGCCAGCACCCCGACGGTGTCGCCGGGCCGCCACGGCCACGCCCCGAGCAGCGCCTCGCGCGCCGCCGACGCGCTCTCGACGAACGCGACACCCTCCGCGTCGACGCCGAGCAACCGGGCGAGGCCGGTTCGACCGGACTCGATCTCCGGTTCGGCCTCGGCCTGCGCCACGTACGCCCCGATCCGTGCGGCCCGGCGAGCGTGCGCCGCGGTGGCGTCGAGGACGGCTTCGGAGCTGCGGCCCGCCGAGGCGCTGTCCAGGTGCAGCACCGCGGGCGGGGGCCGCTCCCCCGCCCACCGCCGCCACCGGGCGTCGAGGTCCTGGAGGATCGTCATGGACCCGATGCTGCCATCAGGCGTCCGGCTCGGCCCCTGCCTCACAGCATCCGCGTGGCCTCCGGCAGCAGCCCCTTGCGGCGCAGCGACGTGATCCGCACGTTCCCACCGGTGTAGGGCGCCTCGATCATCTTGCCCCCGCCGACGTACATCGCGACGTGGTGGATGGGCGCGCCACCGTTGCGGTAGAAGACCATGTCGCCCGGCCGCAGGTCCGAGATCGGCACCTTCCGGCCCGCGTGGAACTGGTTGCGGCTCACCCTCGGCAGGCTCACCCCGGCGCCGTTGAAGGCGTAGAGCATGAGCCCGGAGCAGTCGAAGCCGATGCGCCGACCCGGGTCGCCCGCCGGGCCGGGGATGCCGGTGCTGGGCCCGCGCCCGGTCCCACCGCCCCAGACGTACTGGACGCCGAGCTGCGACATCGCCCGGTCGATGACCCGCTTGATGCCACCCCCGCCTGCGGCGCCTGCGGCCTTCACCCGGCCGGCGGCGGCCGCGGCGGCGGCCCGGTCCTGGGCTGCCTGCTCCGCAGCGAGCTTCGCCTGGTAGGCCAGGAAGCGATCGCGCTGGGCACGCAAAGTGGCGTCGGCGTTCGTGGCGGAGTCGAGGCGGCCCTGCACCGTCGCGCGCTCGGCCTCGACGGCGGCCAGCCGGGCGGCCTGGGCGCGGGCGGCGTCCTCGGCGCGGGCGACGGCGTGGTCGGCCGTGGACTTCGCGGCCGCGGCGGCGCTCTCGCGGGCCCGAGCCTCGTCGAGCAGGGCACGGGCGGTGGAGTCGGCGTTGGCCTTGGCGACGCGGGCCCGCTCCAGCTCCTCGGTGACGGCGAGCAGGTTGCGGGCGACGACGTCGTCCG
>NZ_JBFWVQ010000207.1:0-5045 GCF_050246655.1 Pseudonocardia sp. | reverse complement strand
CCCTCCAGGGACGCGACCCGCTCCTCCAGCACCGCGACCGTCGGGTTCGCGATGCGGCTGTAGATCAGCCCGTACTTCTGCAGCGCGAACAGGCTCGCGGCGTCCGTGGTGTCCTCGAAGACGAAGCTCGTGGACTGGTAGATCGGCACCGCACGGGCTCCGGTGGCCGGGTCGGGGACGTGCCCGGCGTGCACCGCGCGGGTGCGGAACCCCCAGGTGCGGTCGCGGGCCGGCTCGGGACGGTCGGTCATGGACACCATCCTGCCCCGGGCCGGCCCGCCATCGCTCAGGCCGTCACCCGCGTGGTGACCACCCGCGTCGGGTTGCGGAACAGGTCGAGCACCGGGCAGTGCTCGTCGACGACACGCTGCAGCTCGTCGTAACGCTCCTGCTCGGCGGGTCCGGTCAGCGTCACGGCGACCCTGACCTCCCCGAACCCGGGCCGGACCGCCTCGTCGAACCCGAAGAAGCCACGGACGTCCAGGTCGCCGTCCACCTCGAAGGCGAGCCCGTCGAGCGGGATGCCGAGCTTGTCGGCCCAGAACCGGTAGGTGACGACCTGGCAGGACAGCAGCGCGGCGAGCGCGTGCTCCACCGGGTTGGCGGCCGCGTCCTCACCGCCGAGCACGGGCGGCTCGTCGATCAGGAGGTCGTGGCGGCCGAGGCGGACGTGGGTGCGCACGCCCTCGCCCCCGATGCCGGTGGCGTGGAAGACGGCGTGGGCCTGGTCGGGGTCGTCGGCCACGGCGGCGGCGGTGGCGTCGATCAGCGGGCGCAGCGAGGCCCGGGTGGGTGCGGACATGCGGATGCTCCGGAGGGGGTGAGATGAAGTGTCAGGGACGGAGCGAGCCCGGGCACGCCGCAGAGCAGACCACCGCGTGATCGACGTGGCGCCGGCGCACCAGCGGCACGAGGAACACGGTGATCGGCACGCCTCCGTGTCTACCCGACGGGCGGCCGACCGTCCAGATGCGCGCCTGGATGAGCGTCCAGATGAGCACGGAAGAACGCCACGATCCGCCGGTGCGCGTCGCGGGCGCTCGGCTCGTGGTACTCGGCGTGGATCGGCAGCATCCGGCCCAGCCTGCCCATCAACCCGGGCGTGCGGGTCATGAACGAATGCCCCGCCTCGGGATAGGTGACGACGTCGTGCGGGGCGCCGAGCCGCTCCAGGCTCTCCACGAGGTGCTCGGGGTAGCCGCGGTTGGTCTCGGCGTCGCGGCCGCCGAAGCTCGCCACCACCGGGCACGCGTTCGTGAGGTCGCGGGTGCGGCCGTAGAACGGTGCACTCACCTTGTACAGGCCGGTCTCGGCGAGCAGCAGCGCGAACCCCCCACCGAGGCAGAACCCGACCGTCCCGATCCGGGTGCCGTCCACCTCCGGGCGGGCGGCCAGCCACCGGCGGGCCGACTCCAGGTCGTCGAGCTCCGGCCCGCTGCCCGTCGCCATCGTGCGCAGCGCCCTCGCCACGCACAACACCTTCGTGCCGCGGGCGAGGAAGTCCGGGATCAGCACCGGCCAGCCCTCCTGCGCGAGCTCGCGCGCAACGCGACCCATCTCGTCGTTCAGGCCGAAGATCTCGTAGACCATGAGCAGGGCCGGACGCGGCCCGTCCGCGTCCGGGAGGGTGAGCAGGCCGGGCAGCGACCGGCCGTCCACGGTGGGGAAGGCGATCTCGGTCTGGGTGACGGTCACGAGGCCCGCCCCTGCCCCGCCCGGGGCAGCCGGACCAGCCCCTCCTGCACGGTCGTGGCGATGTGTCGGCCGTCGCGGGTGGTGAACCGCCCTTGCGCCAACCCCCGCGAGCCGGACGCCGTGGGCGAGTAGCACTCGTAGAGGAACCAGTCGTCGGCCCGGAACGGGCGATGGAACCACATCGCATGGTCCAGGCTCGCCATCTGCACCCCTGCCACGTCGACGTCGTGGCGGGCGAGCACCGAGCCGAGCAGCGTGAGGTCGCTCGCGAAGGTGAGCAGGCAGACGTGCAGCAGCGGGTCGTCGGGCAGCGTGCCGTCCGCACGCATCCACACCCGCACCGGGCCGTCCGTCGGGGTGCGGTCGGGCGACCACATCGGCTCGCCGACGTAGCGGATGTCGAGCGGCCGGGGGATCGAGTCCCAGAACCCGCCGCTGCGGCCGGCGGCGACCCGGCTCGCGAAGTCCGGCAGCGACCCGGGATCCGGCACATCCACCGGGCCCGGCTCGCTGTGCTCCAACCCCTCCTGCGCGAGCTGGAACGACGCCGACAGCGAGAAGATCGGCTCGCCCCGCTGGATCGCGAGCACCCGCCGCGTGGTGAACGAGCGCCCGTCGCGCACCCGCTCCGTCTCGTAGACGATCGGGATCTGCGGATCGCCGGGCCTGATGAAGTAGGCGTGCAGCGAGTGCACCGGGCGTTCCGGCGGCACCGTGCGGCCCGCTGCCACCAGCGCCTGCCCCGCGACCTGCCCGCCGAACACCCGGGTGGGGCTGTGCGGCGGGCTCACCCCGCGGAACAGGTTGACCTCCAGCTGCTCCAGGTCGAGCAGCTCCACCAGCCCGTCCAGCACCGACTGCCCGCCCAGCGGGCTCTCCGTCGCCGTCACGGACGGCATCGTGCCAGGCATCACGCCCTAGGCGTGGTCCTCCTCGCCGAGCCGGTGCACGCGGATCAGGTTCGTCGAGCCCACGCTGTTGGGTGGCGAACCCGCGACGATCACGACGAGGTCGCCCGGCTGGAAGCGTTCGATCGAGAGCATCGACTGGTCGACCTGGCGGACCATCGCGTCCGTCGAGTCCACCGACGGCACCAGGAAGGTCTCCACACCCCACGTCATCGCCAGCTGGCTGCGCACCTCCGGCGCGGGCGTGAACGCGAGCAGCGGCAGCCGGGTGTGCAGCCGCGCCAGGCGGCGGACGGTGTCGCCGGACTGGGTGAACGCCACGATCGCCCGGGCGGACAGGCGCTCACCGATGTCGCGGGCGGCGTAGGACAGGACGCCGCGCTTCGTGCGCGGGAGGTGGTTCAGCGGCGGCACCGACACCCCGGGGCCCGCCTCGACGGCCTCGATGATCTGCGCCATCGTCCGGACCGTCTTGATCGGGAAGCGGCCGACGCTCGTCTCGCCCGACAGCATCAGCGCGTCCGCGCCGTCCAGCACCGCGTTCGCGACGTCCGAGGCCTCCGCGCGCGTGGGCCGCGAGATCGTGATCATCGAGTCCAGCATCTGCGTGGCCACGATGACCGGCTTGGCGTTCTCCCGCGCGATCTGGATCGCCCGCTTCTGGACGAGCGGCACGTGCTCCAGCGGCAGCTCCACGCCGAGGTCGCCACGCGCCACCATGATCCCGTCGAAGGCGAGCACGACGGCCTCGAGGTTGTCGACCGCCTCGGGCTTCTCGAGCTTCGCGATCACCGGCAACCGGCCGCCGCCGTGCGAGTCCATGATCTTGTGGACCTGGTCGATGTCGGCAGGGCTGCGGACGAACGACAGCGCCACCACGTCCACCCGCAGATCCAGGGCGAACGTCAGGTCCGAGCAGTCCTTGTCCGAGAGCGCTGGCACCGACACGTTCATCCCGGGAAGCGACAGGCCCTTGTTGTCGCTCACCGGGCCGCCCTCGGTGACCCGGCACACCACGTCCAGGCCGTCCACCGCCGTGACCCGCAGGCCCACCTTGCCGTCGTCCACCAGCAGCCGGTCCCCGACGCGGGCGTCCCCGGCGAGGCCGTGGTAGGTCGTCGACACCCGGTCGTGCGTCCCCGTCACGTCGTCGACGGTGATCCGCACCTCCTCGCCGGTGCGCCACTCGACCGGACCGGCCGCGAAGCGCCCGAGGCGGATCTTCGGGCCCTGCAGGTCGGCGAGGATGCCGACGGCACGACCCTCCGCGTCCGAGGAGCGGCGGATCATCTCGTAGACCCGCTTGTGGTCTTCGCGGTTGCCGTGGCTGAAGTTGAGCCGCGCCACGTCCATACCCGTCGCGACCAGCTCGCGGATCCTGTCCGGCGACGCGGTGGCCGGACCGATGGTACAGACGATCTTGGTTCGACGGCTCACGCCGCCCAGCGTAGACCCCGGTACTGGAACGATCAGGGTCGGCTGTCGGACGGCCCGACGTGGTCGTCCAGCCAGTCCGTGAGCGGCCTCGCCACCCGCCACGCACCCACTACCCGGTCCCGTGCGCCCTGCTCGTGCAGGACGTCGTCAGGGGGCCAGGAGCGCCAGGCGTAGAGGCCCTTGTAGCGCATCAGGTCCAGCCGCGGATGGTCCGCGGCGACGCCCCGCGGACGGCTCCGGAGCTGCTCGCCCGCGATCTGCGACCCCGCGGCCTCGATCGCCGCCAGCCGGGCGACCAGGTCCTCGCCGCGGCGCCCGTCGTCCACCGCCGCGCGGAAGCGGGTCACCTGGTCGGGGGCCATCCGGTAGTAGCCGCCGCCCGCCATCAGCCCGTCCGCGGACACCTGCACGTAGAACCCGCCCGCCGTCGCGCCGCAGGCCGTCTTGTACGGGGTCTTGTCCTTCGAGAACCGGACGTCGCGGTACGGCCGGAAGACCTTCCCGCCGCCGAACTCCGCCGCCACGTCCGCCAGCAGCTCCAGCATCGGGGTGCGGACGTGCTCCTCGTAGACGTGGCGGCGGTCGGTCCAGTAGGCCTTCGAGTTGTCCGCCAGCAGGCCGTCGTAGAACTCGACCGCGTCCTCGCCGAAGCCGGTGAACGTCACCGGACCGCGTCGGACGACGAGGCGGGGGCGGGTGCGACCTCGCCGTCACGGTCGGTGGGACGGTCGTCCCGGTCCTGCGCGGTGTCGGTGTCGCTGCCGTCGCCGGTGGTGTGGGTGACCTGGGTATCCGCTGTGTCCTGGGCGTCGGCTGTGTCCTGGGTGTCGGCTGTGTCCTGGGCGTCCGCCGTGTCCTGGGCGTCCGCCGTGTCCTGGTCCTGCGCGTCCGCTGTGTCCTGGGTGTCCGCCGTGTCTTGCGCGTCGGCTGTGTCCTGGGTGTCCGCCGTGTCCTGCGCGTCCGCCGTGTCCTGGGTGTCCGCCGTGTCCTGCGCGTCCGCCGTGT
>NZ_JBFWVQ010000206.1:0-5071 GCF_050246655.1 Pseudonocardia sp. | reverse complement strand
CCTGGTGGGTCCGGGCCGCGACGCCGGGGTTGGCCCGCCTCGGCCTGCTGTGACCGGCCAGCGCCGGGGCACGCGGCACCGGGTGCGCGTCACCGGGCGAGCCCGCCCGCGCCGAGCGCCTCCGCGAGCTGGGAGCGCGCCGAGATCCCGAGCTTGCGGAACGCCTGCGTGAGGTGGGTCTCCACGGTCTTCTGGGAGACGAACAGCGCCTGCGCGATCTCCCGGCTCGTCTGGCCCTCGGCGGCCATGGCCGCGACGCGGCGCTGGGTGGCGGTCAACGCGTCCGCCCCGGTCGAGCGCAGCGTCCGGGGTCGGGCGCCGGTCGCGAGCAGCTCGTCGCGGGCGCGGCGGGCCACGGCCGTCGCACCGCTGCGCTGGGCCAGGTCCACGGCTTTCCGCAGCGGCTCGCGCGCCGCTCGGACCGATCCGGCGTGGCGCAGCGCACCACCGAGGTCGGCAAGCGCGCGGGCGTGGTCCAGGGGCGATTCCCCCTCGGCCGCGACCGCGACGGCCTCTTCCAGGAGCCCGACGTCCCCGGTGACGAGGCCCGCGGCCCGCAGTGCCCCACCGAGGACGTGCGGCGTGCCCCAGGGGCGGGCGGTGTCGAGCGCGTCCTGCGCGGCCGCCCGCGCGCCGGCCACGTCACCGCAGGCGTGCAGGGCGAGCGCGAGCCCCGGCCGCCACGGGCACACCGCGGGACCGGGCATCCGCCAGGCGCGCATCCGGCGACCGCATTCCCGCAGGTCGGCGACGGCGGCCGCGGGGCGGCCCTGGGCCAGTCGCAGCAGGCCCCTGGCGGACAGCACGAAGTTCCGGGCGAACATCGTCTCGCCCACCTCGGAGGGCACGGTCGCGAGCAGCTCGTCCGCCTCGGCGAGCTCGTCGGCGTCGATCAGCGCAGCGGCGAGCCACCCGGTCGAGTAGACGCGCATGGTGCCGCCCGTCCCTTCGCCGAGGGCGAGGGCGAGCCGGAGGTCGGCGACGGCGCGTGGCAGGTCGCCGACCTGGTGGGCGGCGTAGCCGCGGAAGGACTGGGCCATCGCCGTACCCCAGATGTCGCCGCGCCGCCGCAGCGCCGGCAGGAGGTCGTCCCAGACCTGGACGGACCGGTGGGCCCGCCCCGAGAACGTCAGGGCGGCGACCGCGCACGGCAGGATCGCGATCGCGTCCCCGACGAGCAGGTGGCCGTCGACGAGCGCCTTCTCCGCGAGCTCGGCGGCCCGGTCGGCCTCGCCGGCGAGGAGCACCTCCTCCATCGCGAGCGCGGCCAGCATCCGGCACTGCGACGGTCCCTCCGGTTCGGGGGCCGCGCGCCGACGCAGCCGCGCGCTCGTCGACGGCCGTGTCCGGAGCTCCTGGAGCCCGGCCACCATCAGGTCCGCCTCGATGTCCAGGACGAGGTCGGGGTCGAGCTCGCCGAGCTCGCCGAGGACCCGCTCGCAGGTCCCCACCGCCTCGACGATCCGCCCGGTGACGAAGTGGCTGCGAAGCAGGGAGAGGGCGATCCGCCCCCGGCCGATCGGGTCGGTGGTCGCGGCGAGCGCCTCCGCGAGGGTGTCGGCGGCCTCCGGGAGCACGGCCCGGGCTTCCGCGACACCCAGCTCGTGCAGCAGCGCTGCGCGCAGGCACGCGTCAGGCGGCTCTGCCAGGGCTCGCCGCAGATGGCGGGCCGCCACGTCGGGTGCACCGCGCGCCCCCGCCCGATGCGCGGCCTCGCGCAGGGTCGCGACGACCCGTGGGTCGCCCGCGGGCGGGGCGGCCAGCAGGTGGGGCACGAGCTCGTCGCCCGGGACGCCGTCCGTGGCGAGCAGCTCGGCGGCGCGGCGGTGCCACCGGCCCGCCACGGACGGGCCCATCCCGGCGGTGATCGCCGACCGGACCAGCGGGTGGACGAACGACAGCGCCACCCGGGGCTGGAGGACCCGCGCCGCCACGAGCGCGTCGGCGAGCGGGCCGGCGTCGGCGTGGGTGAGGCCGGCGAGGCGCGCCGCGCGGTGCAGCGACGTCCCGTCGCCGAGCACCGTCGCCGCCCTGGCCAGCGTCGTGGCGGCCGCGGGCAGCCGCGCGAGCCGGGCGTCGACGGCGCGCTGCACGCCGGGCGGCGTCAGTGCGCACAGCCTCCCGACGTCCCGCGCCGTCGGCGCGAGCCCGGCGAGGGCGGCCTGCGAGAGCAGCTCGGTGAGCAGGAACGGGTTGCCGCCGGTCGCGGTGTCGCACGCCGCGGTGAACTCCGCGTCGGGGTCGCCGCCGAGCGTCGAGGCGATGACGGCGTGCACCGCCGCGTCCGGAAGCCGAGCGAGCCGGTGGACCGCCGACCAGGGTTCGGCACCGACCGTGTCGAGCATCCGGGCCCGTCCCGGATCGACGGGCCGGGCGGCCAGCAGCAGCGCGACGGCGAGCCCGTCGAGCCGGTGGGCGAGGTACGCGAGATGGCGCAACGTCGGCTCGTCGCACCAGTGCGCGTCGTCGACGGCGACGAGCACCGGCGCCGTCGCGGCGAGGTCGGCGGTGAGCCAGTAGAGCCCGTGCAGCACGGCGAAGAGGTCGCCGCCGGGGCCGCTCCCCGACGCGACCCGGAGCACGGGCTCGGCCAGCGCCGCCGCCCCGCCGAACTGGAGATCGGCGTCGACCGGCCCGTACAGCTCACGCGTCACGCCGAACGCCAGCCCGTCCTCCAGCTCGGATCCGCGGGCGTGCAGGACCCGCATCCCGCGTTCGGCGCCGATCCGCCGGGCGTACCCCACCAGCGCCGTCTTGCCGATCCCCGCCTCGCCCTCCAGGACGACCGCACCCCCGCTGCCGGCGCAGGCCGCACCGAGCAGCTGGTCGAGCAGCGCGATCTCCCCGTCCCGGCCCCGCAGCACATCGCCGTCCCGCCCCCGGACCCCCACGAGCCCACCTTCGCGGACGGGCGGTGCCGGCGGCAGCACCATTCGTCGGCAATCTCGGGGTAAAGCTCAGGGTCCGGTCCGGACGCCGGCCCGGCGGGGCGCTCCTACCGTCTGGTGGCCCGGCAACGGACGCACCCACCGAGGAGGCCGACGTGGACTTCGCGACCGCACGCGCGTTCTTCTTCGCCCCGCCGGCCGAAGGGGCACCCGTGCCCACGCCCTTCACCGGCACGCCCTCGCCCGCCCGGCGCCTGCGCGACGCGATCGAACCGCTCGCCTGCGTCGCGATCTGGTCCGACGAGGCCGCGGCCCGCTACGTGGAGCTGGGCCTCGACGACTGGTTCGCCGCGTACGTGTGGCAGCGCGTCGCCGCCCTCGGCACGCCGCCCGCCCCGCTCGCCGTCACCGCCATGGGCGTGTGGCCCGCCGAGGTGATCGGGCCGCTGTACGAGGCGGCGTCGGCGGTGATCTTCCGCGACGACATGGTCGCCACCCGCATCACGGGCGGCGGTCTGACGCTGCGCCGCCGCCTGGGTGACATCGACGCCGACGCGGCCCGTGTGGTCACCGCGCTCCGCCGCGGCATCGGGGCGGCGCGGACCGGGGCGCGCCCGATGTTCTCCGGGATGCTCGCCGACCCCTGGCCCGACGACCCCCTGGCCCAGCTCGTGCACGCCTGCAACCTGCTGCGCGAGCACCGGTTCGACTCCCACCTCGCCGTCTGCGCGGTCGAGGGTCTGGACGGCGTCGAGATGAACATCCTCACCGGCCTCTACTGCGGCTACCCGCTGCTCACCTACGTCGGCACGCGCAGCTGGCCCGAGGACGCCCAGCTCGCCGCCGTCGAGCGGCTGCGCGGTCGCGGGCTCGTCGACGGCGACGGGCTCAGCGCCGAGGGCCTGCGCTACCGCCGCGACCTGGAGGACCGGACGGACACCATGCAGCAGACCGTCGTCGACGCGATCGGCCCGGACCTGGACGTGTACGTGAAGCAGCTCGACGCCTGGTCGACCGCGCTCATCGCCGCCGACGGCGCGCCGTCGGACCCGGCGAAGCGTGCCGCGGGCTGAGCGCGGCCGACGATGACAGGGTTCCAGGACGCGATCAAGTCGGAGTTCGCCCAGCTCGATCTCCGCGAGGTGCTGCAGTCCTCCCCCGAGGTGCTGCTCGGCGTCTCGGCGGACGCCGCAGCGCTGCTGCGTGACCTCCGCCTGGTCCGGATCTTCGACCTCGCGATGTCCGGCCCGTTCCAG
Source organism: Pseudonocardia sp. (assembly GCF_050246655.1). GTDB lineage: Bacteria > Actinomycetota > Actinomycetes > Mycobacteriales > Pseudonocardiaceae > Pseudonocardia. Next base: position 927 of record NZ_JBFWVQ010000206.1, on the reverse strand, counting down.
ACGGCGGCCGGCGTCCGCGAGGCGGCGCAGCAGCCGGACAGCGTCGTCGGCCGCTTCGGGCGGCTGCCCAGCGACGTCGTCGACGACGCACACCGGGACACGCCGCCACACGACCTGCTCGACGCCGGCCCTGAGGTGCTCGCCACCGTCGGTGCGCCGACGGCCACGCGGCTGCGCGAGGTGCTCGGCATCCGCACGGTGCGCGAGCTCGCCCTCTGGCCGCCGTACGTGACGGCACGCCGCCTCGTCGACGAGGCCCTGAGCGACACGGTGTCCGCCGACGAGGAGGCACCACCGGAGCTCGTGCCACGGTTCGGCGGGCACGCCACGGATCGGGTGTTCTACCGGTCCGTCGTGCTGATCGACGCACCCGGCAAGGCCGAGCTCGATCTCGGCTCCAGCGGACCGGTCGACCTGACCGCCACGTCTCCCGGCTTCACCGCGCCGGCCCAGGGCGCGGTGCTGACCTACTCGCAGAGCTGGTACCCGGTCGCGGTCACCCTGGGGAGCCTGCTCTACAGCCTTCCGCTCGCCCCGGGTGAGAGCACCAGGATCGCGGTCATCGACTACACCCGACGCACCCGCGGCAGCTCCGAGGAGGAGATCGGGCAGACCGAGGACCTCAGCAACACGCTCGTGCAGAGCCGATCGATCTCCGAGGTGGCGCAGGCGGTCGCGACCGAGCTGCAGAGCGGCGAGTCGGAGAGCACCACGTCGAGCGACACCGAGAGCATCGGGATCGCAGCGGGCGGGTTCGTGTCCCCCGTCCTGTTCGGCGGGGCGGCCGGCGCCTCCCGCACCGCGTCGACGGCCACCTCCTTCACGACGTCCAAGGGCGAGCGGGACCTGTCCGCCAAGAACCAGCAGAAGATCAGCAGCAGCACCCAGCAGAGCGCCTTCGTGCAGCGCAACCGCAAGGCCGCCGTC
>NZ_JBFWVQ010000205.1:0-5087 GCF_050246655.1 Pseudonocardia sp. | reverse complement strand
GCGGTGCTCGCCACGGCGATCTCGTCGGGGGCGGACGCCACGTTCGTCGTCGCCGTGCAGGTCCTGCGGGTGCTGATGATGCTGCTCGTGGCCCCGGTGCTGGCGCGGCTCGTGGCGGCGCGCGGCGGGGGTTGATCGGCGGGGGTCGAGCGGCGGGGTCGAGCGGCGGGGTCGAGCGGCGCGGGTTGAGCGGCGCGGGTTGAGCGGCGCGGGTTGAGCGGCGCGGATTGAGCGGCGCGGATTGAGCGGCGCGGATTGAGCGGCGCGGCCGGGCCCGCTGCCGGGTGGCCGGTTGTTGTTGCGAGGTCCGCTCGCGGGCGGCGGCTCGGCGACCCGCACGCCGCGTCCATCCCCGGGTCCCCGCGTCCGTCCGCGGGGACCCGGGCGGTGGCCCCGGCGGCGGCGCACCGCCCGTGCGGCGGCACACATGCTCGGGGGTGGCACATGTGTTCCAGCGGTGGCACATACGTTTGGGGCGCCGATGGTCCATCGCTGGAACACATGTTCGAGCGGTGGTGCACGGGGCGGTGGTGCACGGGGCGGTGGTGCACGGGGCGGTGGTCGCGCTTCGGTGGTCGCCGCTGGGCCCGCGGCTGTCGTGCATGCCCGCGCCCGGGATCTGCTCGACCCGAATCTGGCACATGTGCTCCAGCGGTGGCACACGTGCGCCAGCGGTGGGCACCGGGGTGGTGGCACACATTCCCCGGTGGCGGCACACACCCCGGAGCGGCGACACACACCGCCGACGATGTGTGCGAGCACCACGGGGCGTGTGCGACCGTCGAGCACGTGTGCGAGCGTCGCGGGGTCGTCCCGGGCGAGCGTCGAACACATGTGCCACCGCCGAATACATGTGCGAGCACCGCAGGCGACGGCGCGGGCCACCCCCGAACATGTGCGCGAGCGCCGCGGGGTCGTCCCGGGCGAGCGCCGAACACATGTGCCACCGCCGAGCATGTGTGCGAGCACCGCAGGCGACGGCGCGGGCCACCCCCCGAACATGTGCGCCACCCCCGAACATGTGCGCCACCGCCGAACATGTGTGCGAGCGCCGCGGAGCGTCGCCGGCGAGCACCGAACACCTGTGCGAGCACCGAGCATGTGTGCGAGCACCGCAGGGTCCAAGCGCCAGGACGTCGGCGCGGCGACCACCGCCCGACCACGACGTCGGGTGAGCGGCTCCCGGGCGGTGAGATGATCCAGCCGTGAGCGACCGGGACCTCCTTGCCGAGGCGGTGGCGCTCGCCCGCCGCTGCCCGCCGTCGACGACGGCGTTCTCGGTGGGCGCGATCGTCGTCGCCGCGGACGGCCGGGAGATCGCCCGCGGCTGGTCGCGTGACGTGGACGCCGTCGTGCACGCGGAGGAGTCGGCGTTGCGGCGCGCGGCAGGCGACCCTGGGCTGCGCGGCGCCACGGTCTACAGCTCGCTGGAACCCTGCTCGATGCGGGCGTCGCGACCCGTCCCGTGCGCCCGGCTGATCCTGGAGGCCGAAGTCGCACGGGTGGTCCTTGCCTGGCGCGAACCGGACGTGTTCGTTCCCGGTGCGCGGGGCGCGGAGCTGCTCGTGGCGGGCGGCGTCGAGGTCGTCGAGCTGGCCGAGCTCGCCGACGCAGCGCTCGCCCCGAACCGCCACCTCGTCGGCCCGGCCTGACTCCCGATCGATCCAGCGCCGCCCGCGCAAGGGGTTCCCAAAGCGGCTGCCGCGGTTGCATCCTGAGGCCGCCGCCCGACCGCGACCGACCGACCCGCGACCGATCGAACCCGTGCCCGGCCCGACGAGAGGACGCATCCTGGACGAGCGCATGCGCCCCACCCTGCTGCGGGAGCTCCGCGCCTGGCCCACGGTGCTGCTGGTGCTCTTCTGCCTCGGGGTCGGCATCCCCGTCACCGTCGCGCTCACGCCGGCACAGGAGCTGGTCGCCTTCGGCCAGCACGTCTCGGTGGGAGCCCGCCCGCCGTCGCTCACGCTCGCCGGACCCGCCCAGCTCGTCCAGATCGGCAACACCGAGCTGGACGTCGAGCGGGTGCGCGTCTACGGCCCGCTGCGCCCGCGGCTCACCCTCGGTCCCGTCCAGCGCAACGCAGCCGCGGCCGTGGCGTTCGACCCCGAGGCGGGTCCGCCCGCGCGGGCGGCGGCGGTGGACGCCGTCGCGGACGCCTACGTCACCTGGTACGCCTGGGGCGGCGTCGGCCTGCTCGTCTTCACCCTCGCCGCCGCAGCGGCGGCGGGCGGGCTGCGGACGCTGCTCGTGCTGCGCCGCCACGGGCACCCCGACGCCGCGCACCGGCCCGCGCACGAGCTGTGGGCGTACTGCCGGGGCGCCGTCGTGCGGATGGGCGCGATCGCGCTGGTCGCCTCCGCGGCGGCGTGGCTCGTGTCGGGCGCGCTCGCGGTGTCGGGGGCAGCGGGCGGGCTCGCCGACGTCCGCTCGCTCACCCAGCTCGTCGGCGCCTACCACGTGCCGCCCGCGCCCGCCGGCCCGCCGGTCACGGGCTTTCGCGGCGCCGTGATCGGCGACTCCCGGGCCGTGCGGGTAGGGGGCCCGCCGCTGCCCGGTGGCGGCACGGACGACGTCGCCTGCGAGCGCAGCACGGACTCGTTGGCCGCGGAGGTGGGCCGCCTGCAGGGCACGCCGGTGCTCAACCTGGCCTGCCCGGGCGCGACGGTCACCAGCGGCCTGCGTGGCGTTCAGGACCGCGGGGGGCGCATCGTCCCCGCGCAGGTCGGGGTGCTGCAGCAGGTGGAGGACCTCAGGTTCGTGGTGGTCGCCATCGGCCCGAACGACCTCGGCTGGACCGACTTCCTGCGCTACTGCTACGGCGTCGCGGACTGTTCCGACCGCCTCACCCAGGGCGAGTTCGACTACCGCCTCGCCGCCTTCGACCGCTCGTACGGCGACCTGCTCGCCGATCTCGCGAACCTGCCGGACCGCCCGCAGGTCGTGATCACCGCGTCCTACGACGTGTTCGCCGCCGATCCCGACGCCCTCGCCACCTGCCCGGACGCACGCGGGCCCGCCGGGGTCCCCGGGCTGGACGCCGCCAAGGTGGCGCTGTTCGCGGCCCGCAACGCCGCGCTCAACGAGGTGCTCACCGCCGGGGCGGTGAAGTACGGGTTCGCGGTGGCGCGCCCGTCGCTGCGGCCGCTGTGCCCGCCCGCGACGGACGACCCGCGGGGGGACGCCCGCCTGGTCACCTCGCACGACGGCCTCGGCCCGGACCTGCAGGGTCTCGCGGACCCCCAGCCGTTCCACCCGACCGGCATCGGGTCGCTGCGGATGGCGTCGGCGGTCGTGCAGCAGCTCGATCCGGGCAGGGTTCGCTGAGCGGTGCTATTGCGGACAGAAACTGGCCGCAGGAGGCCGTAGTGTTCTTCCCATGACCACGACGCAGACCCTCTCCGCCGAGCGAGCCGACCTGCTGGACCTGCTGGCCAAGCACCGTTTCTTCCTTCGCCACACCCTGCGCGGCCTGACCGACGAGCAGGCGGCGTCGCGCCCCACCGTCAGCGAGCTGTGCCTCGGCGGCCTGGTGAAGCACGTCGCCCTGACCGAGAAGAACTGGGTCTCGTTCGTCGTCGACGGCCCGGCCGCCACGGCCCCCGACGAGGATTCCTACACCGAACACGCGAACAGCTTCCGGATGCTGCCCGGCGAGACCGTCGAGTCGATCCTCGCCGAGTACGACCGCACCGCCGCGCGCACCGACGAGCTCGTGCGCACGCTCCCCGACCTCGACGCGTCCCAGCCGCTGCCCGAGGCCCCCTGGTTCGAGCCGGGCGCGCGGTGGACGGCACGCCGGGTCTTCCTGCACATCGCCACCGAGACCGCGCAGCACTCGGGGCACGCCGACATCCTGCGCGAGGCGATCGACGGCGCCAAGAGCATGGGCTGACTCACGTCGGGGTGTAAGTGGCCTACCGGCGGGTACCCCGGTGCTCGACGAGAGGAGGGCACATGAGCACCGGAGACAGGGCCGAGAGCAAGGCCGGGAACAAGGCAGAGGAGCTGCGGGGCAAGGCCAAGGAGGCCGTCGGCAAGGCCACGGGCGACCGCAACCTCGAGGCCCAGGGCCGCAACGACCAGACCAGGAGCAACCTCAAGCAGGCCGTCCAGAAGGTGAAGGACGCCTTCCGGAAGCGGCGGTGAGCTGACCCGGTCGCCCCCTGCGCGAACGGCACGTACGGGAAATAGGTCTTCCCGTACGTGCCGTTCGCGCGCCAGGCGGTCACGGCCCCGGCCTGCCCGGTCCCCCTCAGCGGGCCGCCGAGGCCTCCCCCTGCACGGCCACCAGCAGCGCCCTGGCCTGCTCCACGGCCGTCGCAGGCCCGGACCCGGCCCGGTCCAGCGCCTCCAACGCGCCGTCGATGGCCGAGCGCAGCCGGCCGACCTCCGCCGCCTGGGCGGCGAGCCGCGTGTGCAGCGTCCACAGGTCGACGAACACGGCGACCTTCGAGCGCAGCGCCCAGGGGTCGAAGGGCTTGGTGATGTAGTCCACCGCACCCGCCTGGTAGCCGCGGAAAGCCAGGTGGGGGTCGTAGTCGACGGCGGTGAGGAACAGGATCGGGATGTGGCGGGTGCGCTCGCGCTGTTTGACGTGCCCCGCGGTCTCGAAGCCGTCCATGCCGGGCATGTGCGCGTCCAGCAGGATCACCGCGTAGTCCTCGGTCAGCAGCCGTTTGAGCGCGTCCTCGCCGCTGGTCACCGATACCAGCTCGATCGGCATCCCCTCGAGGATGGCCGCGAGCGCCACCAGGTTCTCCCGCCGGTCGTCGACCGCGAGGACGCGCGCGATCGCGTCGGTCATCGGCGCACCCCCGCTCCACGGCCCGTCCACGACGCCATGAGCCGCAACAGCTCGTCGAGATCGACGGGCTTGGTGACGTAGTCCGTGGCACCGGCGGCGAGGCTGGACTCGCGGTCGCCCGGCATCGCCTTGGCGGTGAGGAACACGACGGGCAGGTCGCGACCCTGCGGGAGCGACCGGATGATCCGGGTCGTCTCGTTGCCGTCCATGTCCGGCATCATCGCGTCCATCAGCACGATGTCGACCTCCGGTCGCTGCGTGAGCAGCCGGATCCCCTCGG
>NZ_JBFWVQ010000204.1:0-5125 GCF_050246655.1 Pseudonocardia sp. | reverse complement strand
GCTTCGCGCTGGAGTACGGCATCCGCGCCACGGACGCCGCGCACGACTGGGCGCTGTGGGCGAGCGCGCGCCTCGACAGGGCGCACCCGGCGCCGGACGTGGAGCCGACGACCCACCCGGCGCCCGAGGATCTCCCCACCGGACGCACGGCACGTTCGCCGAACTGAGCGGGACGACCCGCCCGTGTGACCGGTCCACCCCTACCCCGGTGCCCCGTGGTGCACGGCCTCGACGTTGTGCCCGTCCGGGTCGCGCAGGAAGACCCCGTAGTAGCCGGGGTGGTACTCCGGCCACTCGCGCGGCGCATGCAGCACCTCGGCCCCGGCCGCCAGCGCCGCCTCGTGCACGGCGTCCACCGCGGCCCGGTCGGGTGCGCACAGCGCGACGTGCAGCTCGCGGGTCTCGCCGCCGCCCGCGGGGACGAGCCAGAGGTCGGGCTGCCCGTCCGCTCCTCCGAGACCCACGACGAAGGAATCCCCCATCGGGAACCGCATGATCTCGCGGGCCCCGATCGGCGCGAAGACCTGCAGGTAGAACCGCAGCGAGGCGGCGACGTCGCCGACCTGGACACCGAGGTGATCGAGCATGGCGCGGACGTTAGCCGATGCGGCCGACACTTTCCGGCGGTCGGCGCACCGCGATCACCACCAGGCATCCGCCTCGTGCACGGTGACCCCGGGCGGGGCGATGACGTCGACGATCGTGGCGACGGCGTCGAAGACCAGGTCCGCCGAGCGCAGGTGCTCCTGCGGCCCACCCGTGACGGGGTCGGGGACCGCCTCCTGCTCGGGTGGCACCGGCGGCAGGCCGGCGTGCAGCCGCGGGGCCCACTCCACGATCCGCAGCGCCCGGTGCACGGGGTCCGGCGGCAGGCGCCGCGGGTCGAGCGACTGCACCATCCGCGCGAACCGGCGCAGGCCGTAGACCTTGTGCACGGCATCGCCCGCGAGCCAGGCGATCGCCGCCCGGTGCGACTCCTCCATGGTCAGCACCAGGTCCGAGCTGATGATCATCTTCTCGTCGAGCCGCCGGGCGGTGAACGAGATGTCGTCCGGGACGCCCCAGACGTCGAGCGCGGCCCGCGTGCCCGGGTGCATCGGGCGGCCGGGCACGGCCCGGATGCCCGCACTCCCGAAGCGGAAGGCCGTCAGCGCCTCCGGTCCGAGTCGGTCCACCATGAGCCGGCGCATGAGCGCCTCGGCGAACGGCGAGCGGCAGAGGTTGCCGGTGCACACGAACAGCACCTCGAACGCGGTCTGCGGCTGCCAGGTGGGCAGGTCGGGCGGCGGTTCCTGCGGCACGGTCACGGCACCGGGTCACCTCGTTGCGCCGGTCACTGGACTCCCCGTCGCGACCGGCGGCTCGTCGGTCGCGAGGGCGAGGCCGAGGCTACTTCTCGTCGGGGCCGTCGGCAGCGTCGCGGCCGTTCCCGTCGTCGGGCACCGGCTTCGGGGCGCGCCCGGCCGCGAACGGGCCGACGGTCTCCGGGCCGGACCCGGCGGCAGGCTTCAGCGGCTGCGTGGCGGTCACGACGGACGGGGTCGGCACCGCGGCTGTCGGCGCCGGGCGGGGCGCCTCGCCGTCGACCGCCCCTGCTGGCGGCCGGGCTCCGGCAATCGGCGTGGCCTGCCGCGGGATCGCGGGCGGCGCAGGCCCCGAACCGGAGGCTGGGCGCGCGGGGGACCCGTTCGGGCCGCCGGCCGGAGCGGGCGCGGCCCCGTTGGTGCGTGGCTGGTCGCCCGGGCGGGTCCACGCGGGCGCGAGCGTCGGGCCCTCACCCGCGGGGATGTCCAGCTCGGAGCGGACGGCGAGGTAGGCCGCGTCGGCGCCGCCCTTGCGGTGCTTGACGGCCGGGGTCCTGGTGAGCACCGCGCCGAGCAGCGGCGCAGACACCGTCTCCAGCGTCTCGCGGGCGGTCCGGATCTGCGGGCGGGTGGCCCCACCGTACGGGACGACGAGCAGCACGCCGTCGACCTGGCGCGCCACCGCGGCGGCGTCCGTGACCGGGGACAGCGGCGAGGCGTCGACGAGGACGACGTCGTAGCGCTCGCGGGCCTGGTTGAGCAGGCCCGCCATGGCCGCCGAGCCGAGGACCTCGCTGGGGTTGGGCGGGAGCGGCCCGCTGCCGAGGACGTCCAGACCGGGGCGGACCCGCTGGACGGCCTGACCGCCGGGCATGCGCCGGACGAGGACGTTGGTGAGCCCGATCGCGCGGTCGACGTTCAGGAGCTCGGCGACCCGGGGGCGGCGCAGGTCGGCCTCGACGACCAGGACCCGCCCGCCCGCCTCCGCGAGGGCGAGCGCGAGGTTCGCGACGGTGGTGCTCTTGCCCGCCCCGGGCTTGGGGCTGGTGACGAGCCACACCCGGCGGTTGCCGTCGACGTCGAGGAACTGCAGGTTCGTCCGGAGCTGCCGGAAGCACTCGGCGACCCTGCTCCCGGGACCCGCCTCGATCATCAGCGGCGTGCGGTCGAAGCCCGGGTCGGTCTGGATCTCCCCGAGCACGGGGACACCGAGCAGTTCGCGTACCTGTTCGCGGGACCTGACCGAGTTGTCGATCATGTGCCGCAGGACCGCGAGCCCGCAACCGACGAGCAGGCCGATGAGGGCCCCGAGGACCACGTTCGCCACCGGATTCGGCGACGACGGCGAGGTGGACGGCTGGGCGGCCTGGAAGACCTGGGCGGTGACCAGGGGTGGGCCGGTGGCGCCCGGGGGCGTCTCCAGCTCGACGACCGTGGCGGCGAACCGCGCCGCGACCGCGTTCGCGATGTCGGCGGCGCGCTGCGGCGACACGTCGGTGGCGGTCGCGGTGATCAGCGTGGACTCGGGCTCGGACGAGGCGCTGATCTCCGACCGGACCTCCGCGGCCGTCACGGTGCCACCGAGCTGCTGGGCCACCTCTTCGGCGAGCCGCTGACTGGAGATGATCTCTAGGTAGGTCGAGATGCGCTGCCGGACGAGATCGCCCGCGTCCACGGCGGCGCCGGGGTCGCCCGCGGGCGCCTGGGCGGCGAGGTAGATCGAGACCTCGGAGGAGTAGCGCTGCGGAGTGATCAGCGTGACGCCGACACCGGCCAGGACGCCCAGGACGAGACAGGCGACGACGATGCGCCAACGGGACCGGAGTACATCGAGATACTGCCGCGGTGTCACCTTCGCTCCTGAGGTCGCCTTTCGGCGGTCTGGGTGGGGCCGCCGGGTCCGGAGTCGACTGTACGCGCCACGCAGTGTGAGCGTGGCGCATCATTGCACCGACTGGATGTCACCCGCCCGGCCGTGTCCACAACGTGTCGTTACCCTTGATCGAGTGAACGGCGTGACCCTCCATGTGGCGGTTCCCCCGGGGCGCGAACCCGAACGCCGCCACGTCCTCGACGTCGTCCTGCGGGACCGCCTCGGGCTGGACTGGTGCCTGCACACCCACGACTGCCCGGATGTGCGGATCACCGCGGAGAGCACCGACGGCCGGCACGTGACGCTTCCCGACGTGCTGCTCGCCTGTGGCGAGCGGGCGTGGCTCACCGCCGCATCCCTGCCCCGGGCCCCGATCGCGCGGCTGCCCGTCGGCCCGCTGGGCGAGGACACGCCGCTCGCGGGGCGGATCCCCGCTCCGTGGGCACGCCCCGGCGCACGCTGCGCGGGCGAGGTGGGCCCGGACGGCGTCACCCTGCACGTCGACGTCCTCGGCACCGTGTTCGCGCTCCTCACCCGCTACGAGGAGGTGGCGGCCGGCGGCGCGCGGGACCGCTACGACCGCTTCCCCGCCGCCTCCTCCATCGCCGGCCGTGAGGGCCTGCTCGGCGTGCCGCTCGCGGACCTGTGCGTCGAGCTGCTGTGGGCGGCGCTGCGGCGCACCTGGCCGGGCCTGCGGCGACGAACCACGTCCTACGGTGTGCTGCTCAGCCACGACGTCGACGAGCCGCTCTCGACCCTGGGTCGTGGGCCGCGCCTGCTCGCCCGTCAGTTCGCGGGCGACGTCGTGCACCGCCGGGACGCAGGGCTCGTGCTGCGGCGAGCCCGCGCGGTCGCCGACGCCCGCCGGGGGCGCTTCGACCGCGACCCGCACGCCACGTTCGACTTCCTCTGCGACGTGAGCGAGCGCCACGGCCTGCGGAGCGCCTTCTACTTCCTCGCCGCCAACGACGTCCACGACGACCTGCTGGGCCATCCCTGGGTGCAGCGGCTGGTCGGGCACGTCCACCGGCGCGGCCACGAGGTCGGCCTGCACGCCGGGTTCGGGACCTACCGCGACGCCGAGGCCACCGCGGCCGAGTTCGCCCGGCTGCGCGCGCTCGCGCAGGCGCAGGGCGTGGACCAGCAGCGGTGGGGCGGACGCCAGCACTACCTGCAGTGGGTCAACCCCGATACCTGGCGCCACTGGGACGAGGCCGGGCTGGACTACGACTGCACGCTCGCGTTCAGCGAGGCCGCGGGGTTCCGCACCGGCACCTGCCATCCCTACCGGGCGTTCGACCTGCTGCGCCGCCGCCCGCTGCGCCTGGTCGAGCAACCGTTCCAGGTGATGGACGTGACGCTCTTCGGCTACCTGGGGCTTCATCCCGACGCCGCCGCCGAGACGATCCTCGACGTGGCGCGGCAGTGCCGCCGGTTCGGCGGCACGCTGGGGCTCCTGTGGCACAACGACGAGGTGCTGCGCACCGCCCGCCAGCGCCGGTGGTACGCAGAGACGGTCGCCGCAGTCGCCACGGTCACCACAGCCACCACAGCCACCGCGTAACGCGGCGCGCGGCCGACCCGAACAGCAGAGCGACCCGACACAGCAGAGCGACCCGACAGCAGAGGGTGGTGCACGCACACGTGAGGCCCGTCCAGTGAAGATCACCTGCGTCGGCGGGGGACCCGCCGGGCTCTACCTCGCCCTGGTGGCGAAGCTGCGCGACCCGTCGCGCGAGATCACGGTCCTGGAGCGCAACCCGCCCGGCACCACCTACGGGTGGGGCGTCGTGTACTGGGACTCGCTGCGCAACGCCCTGTACCGGACGGACCCGGAGAGCGCCCGCGAGATCGCGGCGCGGTCGGTGACGTGGCCGGGCCAGCAGCTGCGGATCGCGGACGAGGTCGTGCACCTCGGCGGCTACGGCTACAGCATCGGCCGCCAGCA
>NZ_JBFWVQ010000203.1:0-5216 GCF_050246655.1 Pseudonocardia sp. | reverse complement strand
CCACGGCCCCGTTGTGTAGCGGCCTAGCACGCCGCCCTCTCAAGGCGGTAGCGCGGGTTCGAATCCCGTCGGGGCTACGTGGAAAGGCCCAGGTCACAGACCTGGGCCTTTCGCTTTGCCGCCGCTGCAAACGATCTTGACCACAGATTGACCACAGACGATGTGGACAACAGCGCCCCGGGATGACAGCAAACGGCTCAACCGTCACGGCCAGGAACGTCTTGGAAGCCGGGCCCCGAATGCCGGGCCGCCGCCGAGCCCTTCCGCCGCTCCGCCACATCTCAAACGCCATGCTGCGAATGCACGGCGTGGACTGCTGGGTCGCCCGTGAGCGTTGGACGCCGATGCCGCCTGCGTCGCCCGGTGTCGACGGGCGATGCGCGAGCGACCGAAATCAGGCGGTATCGCGGCCGCTGCTGAGTGCGGGGGCGTCGGCGTCCAGGAGGCGGCGCAGCCCGGCGGTGGGGATGCGGATGAGCTTGCCGACCCGCAGCACGGGGGTGGGGAAGCGGTCGGTGCGGACCAGGTCGTAGGCCAGGGTCCGGCCGATGCCCAGGACGGCTGCTGCGGTGGGGACGTCGATCAGGGGCGGGAGGTGGTCGAGGTCGGTGCGGTCCATGCGTACTCCCTGGTGCTGGTGGCGCCCGTCCAGCACGAGCACCCACCTTCAGGTGCGCGCCGCGAGGCCCCGACACGCAGGAAGTCGCGAACGGTGCCGCGCCCGGCGTTGGGTTGCGTGGGTCGGCGTGGTCAGCGCCCCGGCGGTTCGTGGACGGTGACGTGGCTCTGTGGCCGGTGCAGGGGCAGGTCGCTCGGCCGGTCGACGTCGCGCGCGGCTGCCACGATGGCGGGCTCGCGCACCGCAGTGGTGGCGGGATCGGCGGGTTCGGTGACGAGGTTGGGGTTGCGGTAGGGCCGGTCGCTGCGGCGCTGCCAGCGGCCGCGCCGCTCCGCCGTTGCGCCCCTCGTTGATGAGAGATGCTCGGCGGTGTCAGCCTCGACCGTCGCGCTCGCCCTGGCGACGGCGGCCTCAGCACGGGCGAGGTGGGCGTCGACGATGTCGACGTCCCGGCGTGCGGCGTCCACGGTGGTGGTGAGGTCGCGTCGGCGGCGCCGCGCCCAGACCGGCAGCTCCGCCACTTCGGCACCGAGGCGTTCGACGTCGGCTCGGACGTCGTCGAGGCGTCGGCGCAGGTGGTCGCGGTCGGCCAGGGCTCGGGCGAGGCGGTCCCGGTTGTAGCGGTGCTCAACCGGTGTCGGTTGGGTGGGCAGGGCGGCTTCGGCGGCGTCGAACCGCGCCTCGCGGGCCTGGTCGACGGCCGGGTGCAGGAGGCTGTGGGCGGCGCGCTCCCGCCCGGTGGTGGCCAGGGCGCGGGTCAGCTGCTCGAGCGCATCGACCTCCCGCGACGGGCGGCCACTGGAGTGGTGGGGGCCGGCGTCGATCTCGGTGCCGCCGGGGGTGGTGTGGAGGTGGTTCTCGTGCCGGCCGCGGGTCATGGCGACGTAGAGGTGCTCGCGGTCCAGGCCGGGGCGGGCGAGGGTGACCGCGATGTCGGTGGTGGCGCCTTGGGCGGCGTCGATGGTCGCGGCCCACCCGTACTCCGAATGCCGGGCGAGGTAGGCGGCTGGCAGCACCGTCTGGCCGCGGCCGGCGAGATCCGCCAAGACCAGCCCGTCGCCATCGGGGGTAGCGGACAGCACGGTGAACCGGTCGCCGTTGCGGACCTGGTCCGCACCGATGCGCAGGGCCGGGGTGTTCTTCTTGGCCATGATGACGTCCCCCGCGCGCCACTCGCGGGTCTCGGGTCGGCCGTGGGTGGAGGCCGTGCGGGCTGTGGCGGTGAGCAGCGGTGGGCCGGTGACCTGGCCGGTGGCGATGGCGGCGGCGCGGGCGCGGGCGTTCAGCGCGGTCACGTCGGTCCAGCCGCGGGCCAGCATCAACGCATCAAGGCCGTCGCTGACGGCAGTGTGCCAGCGGTCGAACACTGCGTCCGCAGCCGCGTCCCCGTCCGCGGCCGGGTGGATCCGGTCCCGCTCCTGGTAGGTGTGCAAGATCCGTGCGTCGCCGGCGCGCAGCCGAAGCGTCGCCGCGGCCTCCCAGGCGTGGGTGAACCGGTGCAACCCGCTCAATTCGACGACGCGCGAAGGGAGGAGGTGGGCGAGGTGCTCGAGCATCCCGCCGGGGGCGCGGATCGCGCCGATCTGGGCGGGGTCGCCGACCAGCACCACGCGCGCCCCCGCCGCCTGTGCGCGGGTGGTGAGGGCGGCGAGGTCGGCGGTGGCGAGCATGGAGGCCTCGTCCACCAGGAGCACGTCGCCGCGCCGCAGGCGCCGCTCATCCCGGACACCGGGGCGGCCGCGGGTGGGTGGCTGGGTGTCGAGGGCGGTCTGCTGGGTCAGGAACCGCGCCACCGTCACCCCCTGAACGCCGGTCGATGCGGCGAGCTCGCTGGCGGCACGAGCCGACGGCCCCAGCGCGAGCACCCGCTGACCTCCCCGCGTCCAGCCCGCGACGGCCGCTCCGAGGACGGTGGTCTTGCCCGCCCCCGCCGGGGCCACCATCACCGTGACCAGGTCGCGGGAGGACACCAGGCGCACCGCGGCGACCTGCTGCTCCTGCGACAGCCGCTCCAGGGCGGTCGCGTGCAGGACGGTCGTGGGGAGCCGGCGCGGCGGGCGGAGCCCGTCCAGCACCGCCTCGATGACCATTGCCTCGGTGTCGACGACTTCGCGGGAGGCGTAGCGGGCATCGGATGCCCGCGCCGTCACCCCCGATGGATCCGCCCCCAGCGGAACCGCGCCCGCCGCCGCCCCGGTCAGTGCCTGCGCGGTGAGGGCCTCGACCATCGCGGCCGCTTCACGCGCATCCCGCGGAGCGCCCGGTCCGGTCGCGGGGAGGCGGGCTGCGACCTGCACCGTCAGGTCCGCCGCCGACCACACCGCACCCGACCGACCGACCGCCGTCACCGCGTCGGCGAGCCACGACGGCCGGACGGCGAACGGCTCGGCCCGTGCACTGGTGACAGAGACTGTGACGCACTCCGTCAGGTCGCCCCCGGCGTCCACACCTGCAAATAGCTGCTTCGAGGTGTCCGCGACGGAGTCGGTGACGGAGTCGGTGACGGAGTCCCCGACCGTCACGACGGAGTCCGTCACCGCGACGCCGGTCCTCGCGACGGTGGTGACGGAGTTCGTGACGGAGTCCTCCGCGGTCGCGACGGCGGCCGTGACAGTGCTGCCATTGGCAGTGACGGTGCTGACGGGCTCGGTGACCGCGGTCGTGACAGTGGCGCCGTCGCTCGTGACGGCCCCGGGCCAGGCGCTTCGCTCTGCTAGGACGTTCCCGTTGCCATCGGGGCTCGCGACGCGCGCGGACCGCTGCATCCGCTCGGCATCCCAGCCCAGCGCCTGGGCCTGCTCCCGCCACCGGGCCCGCAGCCCGGCCTCGGGGACGTGATGGTCCTTCGGGGGGCGGGTGGCGAGAACCGCGGTCTTGACGATCCGGGCCCGCTCCGCCGCCGTGACTGGCCGCCCGAGCGCCTCCTCAGCCTCCGCGATGGTGGGGATGGCGTCGGCCATCACCGCGGCGGTGCGGGTCGACCAGGCGGCGAGGAGTTCGTCGGGGACACCGGAGACCTCGGCCTGCCCGTGCTCGGTCACCGGTTCGAAGGCGACGCCGAGGCGGGTGGCGAGCTCGGTGCGCAGCGCCGCCTGGTAGATGGCGCCGGCGGCCTTCTTGTGGTGGAACACCTCGTAGCCGTCGATGGTGCGCCACACTCCGTCGGTGCAGCGGACCTTGTTCACCACCAGCGCGTGGGTGTGCAGCTGCGGATCCCCGGTCCGGGAGGTCGTGTGCTCGAACAGCGCCGCCGCGAGCCCCGCGGTGGCGATCTGCTCGACCCCGTCGCGGCCCCGACGCGAGAACGACGCATGCGCCTCGAGGAACCCCAGCGCCGCCTCCACCGCCGCAGCATGCGCGGCACGCACCTGAGCCGCGGTCGCTTCGTCTGCAAGGACCCACAGCGCCGACACCGACTTCGGCGCCGAGAACGTCAGGTCGTGCCCGGTCACCGCATCCGAGCGCCACGCCCGCCCCAGCGACGCACCCGTGCCCGGGTGCAGGCCGCGCGCGAACAGCGCCTCCAGCTCCGCCTCCTCCACCCGCGCACCCGCCGACAGGCCGAGCTC
Source organism: Pseudonocardia sp. (assembly GCF_050246655.1). Taxonomy (GTDB): domain Bacteria; phylum Actinomycetota; class Actinomycetes; order Mycobacteriales; family Pseudonocardiaceae; genus Pseudonocardia. The sequence goes on along the minus strand of NZ_JBFWVQ010000203.1, from coordinate 1,028 downwards.
GGACAGGCCGACGCCATGCCAGCGGCCCGGGGCGTTGCCGGCCTCGGCGTAGTACTCGCACGCACCCCGGGCGACCGAGTCCTGGTAGTACCGCCACGACGAGCGGCCGATCTTGGCACTGGACAGCACGACCGACCACCGCCCATCATCAACCAGTAGAATCCGGTAATCCGTTGCAGCGCAATCGATTACGACGGTAGCAGGGCACGCCGACAATGCACATGTCTGCTGACATGGTTCGAGCAGCATCGGGAGCCTCGTCACGGGCAGAAGCCCGCTCAGCAGGAGGCGCCGCGAGTCGCTGGACCTGGGCAGGGGACGGGAGAACGAGCAGACGGAACGATGGCGTCGATGCGCGTCAAGATCACAGGTGGGACACGGTTGGGCCTGTGACGGGTTGACCGCTACGTCCTGGTTTGACCTTGTTCGCTCGATCTGCCTACTGTCCGGGCGCTGTTCCGCTACGGGGGGTTGTTGTGCGTTCGTCGTTCCTTGCTGGTTGCTCGCGCCGAGTGGCGCTTCCTGCCGCTGTCGTGGTCTCGGCCGCGCTGATGGTGACCGGCCTCGCCGCCGTGCCCGCATCCGCCGCCGGTAGCGAGTCCGTCGGCGCGGCCACGTCGGAGCGCATCAGCGTGGAGCAGAAACTGGTTCGACGGGTTTGATGCTGATGGGCGTGCGCCTGTACTCCCCGTCCATCGGGCGCTTCCTGACCGTCGACCCCGTGTTTGGTGGCAACCCGAATGCGTACGTCTACCCGGCCGATCCCGTCAATGCCTTTGATCTTGATGGGCGGCTTGATCTGGGCAGATGGTGGAACGACCACGGGGGGAAAGTCCTAACGGGCCTTGCCATCGCCGGTGCTGCCGTGTGCGTCTTTGCCTCCGCTGGAGCATGCATGGGCGCGCTTGCCGTCGGTTGGGCTGCGCGATCTTTGGATCGCACTTACCGCTACGGCTTCAGCAACTCATGGAGAACCAACCTGGCTGACGGCGTTGTCACCGGCCTGACCTTTGGGATTGGCCAGGGGT
>NZ_JBFWVQ010000202.1:0-5217 GCF_050246655.1 Pseudonocardia sp. | reverse complement strand
CCGCTACCTCGACGAGGGCATCGACGTCCTCGCCGCCCGCGCACCCGACCTGCACGACGCCCTCGACCGCGGCCACGACGAAGGCTGGACCCACGTCATCCTCGACGGCAAGGTCGTCGACACCGACCGACTGCGGGTCAAGACCACCAGCCGCAAGGGCAAGACCATCGACGCCTGGTACTCGGGCAAGACCCGCGACTTCGGCGGCAACATCCAAGCCCTGACCCGCCCCGACGGCCTGCCGGTGTGGGTCTCCCCGGTCGAGCCCGGCTCGGTCCACGACCTGACCGCCGCCCGCGCCCACGTCACCGCCGCGCTGTGGGCCGCCGCCGGCCGTGGCCTGCCCACCCTGGCCGACCCCGGCTACGAAGGTGCTGGTCACGGCATCTGGACACCGGTCAAACAACCCGCCGACGGGTCCGAACTCGGCATCAACACCCGCACCCGCAACATGCTGCTGCGCTCACTGCGCTCCCTCGGCGAACGCGGCTTCGCCCTGCTCACCGGGCGCTGGCGCACCCTTCAGCACGTCACCCTCAGCCCCAGCAAGATCACCAAGATCGCCCGAGCCGCCCTCGTACTCACCCACTTCGAGCACGGCTACCTCGCCTGCTGAGAAAACCTCACTCCCTTCTCCACCGTTCCGAGGGCAACATCGTGGAATTCCTCAGCCCAGTCGATGCCGATTCCCAGCACCCGCGTGTCTCCCTCCGTCGCCGACATTCTGCTCGGCGGACCGGGAAGGCGCTGCGTCGTGCTGATGAACCAGTCCTCGCGGGACCACACCCTCCCGGCCTGGGTTCCGCAGCTGTGAGGCGTTGAAAGTGCCCGGATATGGGGTCTGAGCTGGGCGAACGTGCTCGCGCCTGGTGACGTGGCGTGTTACCAGGCGGGGGTGTTGTGGCTGGTCAGCGGGTTGTGGCGGTCTCGGTGTCGAGGTGCAGGATGCGGGGTGGCAGGGGCAGGCCGAGCGTGGTGTGCAGCCGGCGGGCCTCGGCGGTGGGGTCGGTGGTCTGACGGAAGGTGCCGGCGGGCCCGGTGAACACGCCGACATGTAGCCGCTGCAGGGTGTCGCGGGCGCGGGGCCAGCTGGTCGAGGTGCCGTCGGGGAGGCTGGTGCGGGTCTCGACGACGCGGATCAGGAGCAGCGCGAGCCAGCAGAGCAGGACGTGGGCGCGGATGCGGTCTTCGAGGCGGTGGAACACGGGGCGCAGGTCGAGGATCTGCTTCATGTCGCGCCAGCCGCGTTCGACATCGAGGAGTTGCTTGTAGCCGCGGGCGATGTCCTCGGCCGGCAGGCGGGGATCGCTGGTGCGCAGCAGGTACTTGCCGTCGAGCTTGGCGTCGGCGGCGACAGCGGCGGCGTCGATGCGCAGCAGCCCGGAGGGTGTGGTGCGCAGGAACCGGTGCAGGCCGGGTCGTGTGGAGATCACCCCTCGCAGCTCGGACCGCTTCGTGGGGCTGAGCGTGTCGGAGCCCTCGATCATGGCTTCGAGTCGTTCGACCAGCCGGGTTCGGGTGGCGGCGTCGCGGTCGGCCGCGTGCGGGTTGTGGCAGATCACGAACCGCTCGTGCGCGCTCACCTTGACCTCCTTCACGCGCATGTTGTCGGCCACCTGCTGGTAGCGGCCCGGCCGGGACAGCGCGGCGGCGGCCTCGGGAGAACCGGAGCGCAGCTTCTCGCCGAGGATGTAGCCGTCGGCGCCGGCGGCGAGGTGGCGGCGGTTCGCGGCGGAGGCGAACCCGCGGTCGGCGACCCAGATCACCTGCCCCAGCGTCCAGTCCCGCAGCTCGTCCTTGACCTGACGGATCAGCGGTGAGTCGCTGGTGTTGCCGGGCCAGCACCACACCCGCACCGGGATTCCGTCGCGGGTCACGGCCATCCCGACCACGACCTGCGGGAGGTCGTCGCGGGAGTCCTTGGACTTGCCGTGCGTGCGGAACCCGATCTTCGTCGACGCCCTGTCAGGCACCTCGCCGCCGGTGCCGCCGCCGGTTCCGCCGCCGGTGCCGCCGCCGGTGCTGGCGAGGTCGTGCTGGTCGGGCAGGACGCGGCCGTGCTGGTCACGCCACACGGGCTCGTCGGCTTGCTCGGTCTCGAAGTAGGTGCTGGTGGTGTCGAAGAAGATCAGGTCGACCTCGAGGTTGAGCAGGTGCGCGACCGCGTCGAACACCCCGTGGGCGAGCCGGTCCTCCACCGCGAGCAGCCAGTCCATCGCCCGGTAGCAGGCATCGTCGGACACCCGGTAGCCGCCGCCGGTCAGGCCGGGCAGGTGTACGTCGTGCGCGATCCACGAGGTTGCCGCGAGCTTGGAGCACGGGGCGAGGGCCCGGTTGGCGACCAGGGCGAACAGCACCCGTTCCACCACCGGGTCCCGGCGGGTGCCGGCGGCCAGTCCGCGCAACAGGGTGCCGATCCCCAGCCGCGCCCAGAGCTGGTCGAGCAGCCACGCCCCGCCCAGCGGTCGGGACTCGGTGAACACCAGCCCCGGCATCCCTGCGGCCCGCACCCGGTCCGGGCCGCCGCCCGTCCCGGCGGCCGGCTCGGTGCCGAGTACCCGGGTCAGCGCGGTGATCAGCCGCTCGATCGCGGGCCGGTCAAGCTGGTCAGCCCGGCCGAAGGAGTACAGCACCTTCGCCCGGGTCGTCTTCGCCGCCGCGTCCCACTCGTTGTGGACCAACTGCAGGTAGGACACCCGTGTCCCGTCGCTGTTCTTCCGGGTCGCGGTGCGCACAAACACGTCACCAGACCCTACACGAGTCTTCGCAGTTCAAAAGCCCAGCCATGCCCAATTCGTGTTACCAGGACTTTCGGGCCGTCCAACCAAGTCCCACGCCGCTGACCAGCACCAATCCCCACGATCATGCACCAGAACCCCAGTCAGCTGCGGAACCCAGGCCCGGGCGTCAGGCCTTCGCCGGGGCCCGGCAGGGGCGCCGTCTCATCTCAGTCCTCATGGGACAAGCGCCGAAAGCGCTCCCTGCCGGGATCCACCGTGCGAAAGGAAGGTAGAGCCATCAGCGCCGTGGCGGACATGCGTCGGTGGGGCCCGGAGCCACCCTGGGCCGGCCCGGAAATCGAGTTCAAGCCGGGAATGGCGCGCGAGATGCTGCGCGAGCTCGCGCCGCTGCTGGCCGAGGAGGGCATCCACCGCGACGAGCGCGGCGAGTTCAGCGACCTCGACGTGCCCGACCTGCAGACCCTGCAACGCGCCCTCGACCGCGCGGTCGAGCGCCAGAACCTGGCGCTGTTCACCCCCACCGGCCACGCCCGCGAGCTGCCGCCGCCGCGCTGCGGCAGGTCTGCCAGGCCATCGCCGCCGGCGACACCGCCCGCGCCGCAGCCGAGTTGGACAAGGTGGTGCCCGAGTCGCCCGACCAGACCGTGGCGACCGTCGCCGGATGCACCGGGGTAGCGCTGGGGCTGCTGGATGAGTGGCTGTCCGGGCGCGAGCCGGCCGCGCCCGCCCAACTCGCCGCGCACACCCGGCTACCGGACGGGCACTGGACCGGCGAACGCGCCGCCACCGACGTGCTCGCGCTGGCCGGCAAGGGCCGAGCGTTTCGCAGCCTGCACACCCTGACCGTGCGCCAAGGCGGCCACCACCTGCTTCACGGCAGCGCGCTCGCCCTCGCCGCCGCCACCCTCGCCTGGGCCCGCCAGACCGGCACCGAACTCGCCGAGCTGACCGCCGCCGTGATCCGCTGACCGCCGCTACGATCCGCAGCCGTCACAGTCACCCCGTTGACGATGCCTGGAACCCGCCCCCGAGGGTATGACCCCTATCCACGGCTCTCGCTCGACCGGACCAGCACAGCGCCGGCGCGCTCGCCGTGGACGACGGCCCGGTAGCGTCCGTTCCATCATGAGCGCCACCCTCCTGGCCACCGACCTCGCCGCAGGCCACGGCGCCCGCGTCCTGTTCTCCGGCCTGGACCTCGTCGTCGCGCCCGGCGACGTCGTGGGGCTGGTCGGGGCGAACGGCGCGGGGAAGTCCACGCTGCTGCGGATGCTCGCGGGCCTGGCCGAGCCGGCCGAGGGCAGGGTCTCGCTCAGCCCCCCGGACGCGACCGTCGGCTACCTTCCCCAGGAGCCGGAGCGCCGGGCGGGCGAGACCGTCGTCGCGTACGTCGCGCGGCGCACGGGGGTGGCGGCCGCGCAGGCGGCGATGGACGCGGCGGCCGAGGAGCTGGCTGCCGGCGGCGGGGACCGCTACAGCGCAGCCCTGGACCGCTGGCTCGCCCTCGGCGGTGCCGACCTGGAGGAACGGGCCGCCGACCTCGCCACGGACGTTCGGCTGGGAGTGGCGTCGGACGCGCCGATGGCGGCGCTCTCGGGCGGGCAGGCCGCCCGGGCGGGGCTCGTCGCGCTGCTCGCCTCGCGCTACGACGTGCTGCTGCTCGACGAGCCCACCAACGACCTCGACCTGGACGGCCTGGAGCGGCTGGAACGGTTCGTCGCCGGCGTGCGGTCGGCCACGGTGATCGTGAGCCACGACCGCGAGTTCCTCGCCCGCACCGTCACCCGGATCGTGGAGCTCGACCTCGCCCAGCAGAAGGTCGGCGTGTACGACGGCGGCTACGAGTCCTACCTGGAGGAGCGGGCGCGGGCCCGCCGTCACGCCCGCGAGGCGTACGAGGAGTACGCCGACACGCTCACCGGGCTCAAGGAACGTGCCGTGACGCAGCGCAACTGGATGGCGCAGGGGGTGCGCAACGCCCGGCGCAAGGCCACCGACAACGACAAGATCGGCCGTGCCAAGCGGGCCGAGACCAGCGAGAAGCAGGCGGCGAAGGCGCGGCAGACGGAGCGGGCCATCGAGCGGCTGGAGGTCGTCGAGGAGCCCCGCAAGGAATGGGAGCTGCGGATGACGATCGCCGCCGCACCCCGCTCCGGGACGGTGGTCGCATCGGCGGCGGGCGCGGTGGTGCGCCGTGGCGGGTGGCAGCTCGGGCCCGTCGACGTGCAGGTGGACTGGGCGGACCGGATCGCCGTCACCGGGGCGAACGGCGCCGGGAAGTCGACGCTGCTGGGGTTGCTGCTGGGCCGGGTCGTCCCCTTGTCCGGCACCGCGGGGCTCGGGTCGGGTGTGCGGGTCGGCGAGATCGACCAGGCCCGCGGGCTCTTCCTCGGGCCTGCGCCGCTCGGACGGGCGTTCGGGAAGGCGATGCCGTCCTGGTCCGAGTCGCAGGTCCGCACCCTGCTCGCGAAGTTCG
>NZ_JBFWVQ010000201.1:0-5511 GCF_050246655.1 Pseudonocardia sp. | reverse complement strand
CGCCGGGTTCGACAGGTCGCCCGTGTAGCAGAGCGCCACCTCGGCCACGGACGTCCCCGTCGCGCGCACCGCGTCGATCGCGGGGCGCATCTGGTCGATGTCGTTGAGCGCGTCGAAGATCCGGAAGATGTCCAGGCCCGAGGCGGCGGCCTCCTCGACGAACGCGTCCGTCACCTCGGTGGGATAGGGCGTGTAGCCGACGGTGTTGCGCCCACGCAGCAGCATCTGCGTGCAGATGTTCGGGACGGCCTCGCGCAGCGCGGCCAGCCGCTCCCACGGGTCCTCGTGCAGGAACCGCAGCGCCACGTCGTAGGTCGCGCCGCCCCAGCACTCCAGGGAGAGCATCTGCGGGGTCAGCCGCGCGACGTACGGCGCGACGGCGACCAGGTCGCGCGTGCGCACCCGGGTGGCCAGCAGGGACTGGTGCGCGTCGCGGAACGACGTGTCCGTGACGGCCACCGCGCTCTGCGCACGCAACCGGGCGGCGAAGCCCTCGGGGCCGAGCTCACGCAGGAGGCGGCGGGAGCCGTCCGGGGCGGGGGCGTGGACGTCGCAGGCGGGCAGCTTGTCGACCGGCTCGGCGACCCTGGGGCGGCGTCCGTTGGGCTTGTTCACGGTCGTCGAGGCGAGATAGGTGAGCAGCCGCGTGCCGCGGTCCGCGGGCTGGCGCGCCGAGAGCAACTCGGGGCGTTCCTCGATGAAGCTGGTCGTGATCCGGCCCGCCCGGAAGTCCGGGTCGGCGAGCACCGCGGCCAGGAACGGGATGTTCGTCGCCACCCCGCGGATGCGGAACTCCCCCACCGCGCGCCGCGCGCGGCGCACCGCCGTCTCGAACGTGCGGCCGCGGCAGGTGAGCTTCACGAGCATCGAGTCGAAGTGCGCGGACACCTCCGCGCCGGTGTGGGTCGTGCCGCCGTCAAGCCGCACGCCCGGGCCACCCGGGGAGCGGTAGTTGCCGATCACGCCGGTGTCCGGGCGGAAGCCGTTCGCCGGGTCCTCGGTGGTGATCCGGCACTGCAGCGCCGTTCCGTGCACGGAGATGAGGTCCTGGCGGATGCCCAGCTCGGGCAGCGTCTGTCCGGACGCGATGCGCAGCTGCGCGATCACCAGGTCGCTGTCGGTCACCTCCTCGGTGACGGTGTGCTCGACCTGGATCCGGGGGTTCATCTCGATGAAGTGGTGGTGCCCGCGTTCGTCGAGCAGGAACTCGACGGTGCCCGCGTTGACGTAGCCGATCTGCGTCGCGAAGGCGACGGCGTCCGCGCAGATCCGGTCGCGCACCACCGGGTCCAGGTTCGGGGCGGGAGCGATCTCGACCACCTTCTGGTGGCGGCGCTGCACCGAGCAGTCCCGCTCGTAGAGGTGCACGACGTTCCCGCGGACGTCGGCGAGGATCTGCACCTCGATGTGGCGCGGATTCACGACGGCCTGCTCCAGGAACACCGTCGCGTCGCCGAACGCGGACTCCGCCTCGCGCATCGCGGACTCGACGGACTCGCGCAGCGCGGCCCGGTCCGTCACCCGGCGCATACCGCGCCCGCCGCCCCCGGCGACGGCCTTCACGAACACCGGGAAGCCGATCTCCCCGGCCGCCGCGAGCAGCTCGTCGACGTCCGCGGACGGGGCGCCGGAGGACAGCACCGGGATGCCCGCCTCGCGCGCCGCAGCGATGGCGCGGGCCTTGTTGCCGGTCAGGTGCAGCACCCGCGCGGGCGGGCCGACGAAGGTGATGCCCGCCTCGTCGCAGGCCTCCGCCAGCTCGGGGTTCTCGGACAGGAAGCCGTAACCGGGGTAGACGGCGTCCGCGCCCGCGAGCTTCGCCGCCCGGATCACCTCCGGCACCGACAGGTAGGCCCGCACCGGGTGGCCCGGCTCGCCGATCCGGTAGGACCAGTCCGCCTTCGCCCGGTGCAGGGAGTTGCGGTCCTCGTACGGGTAGATCGCGACCGTCGAGGCTCCGAGTTCGGCGCAGGCCCGGAACGCCCGGATCGCGATCTCGCCCCGGTTGGCGACCAGTACCTTGGCGAACACGGCTCTCCTTCCGGCCGGCCCCCGCGGACCGGTCCCGCGCAATGATCGGCACCTCGGGCCGGGTACGCCAGCAAGGGTCGCAGGTCGAGACCGCGAACACTCGTTCGGACCCTGCACCCACGGCCCGGCTTCGGTACCAATGAGGGATGAGACGCCGCCATCATGCCCACGGCCGTCGCGGCGGGTCGGTGCACGTCCACGGCCGGGGCAGGCGTGGCCGGGTGGGCGGCGCGGCGCTCGTCGCGCGGCGGCTGCCCCCCGCGGTGCTCTTCGGTGGAGGAGTCGTCGTCCTGGGAGGGGTCGCGATGGCCGGCATGCTGTTCATGCTCTTCGTGGTCATGGTGTTGCCCGGGCTCCTCCTCGGGCTGGCGGCGGCGGCCATCGCCCAGCACCGGCGCCAGTACCACCGCGCGCTGCACCACCGCCACCACGGGGCGCACCCGGCGGTGCGGGCGGCGCACCCGGCCCTGCGCGCCCCGCACCCCGAGTTCGCCTGGCGCGCGGCCCGGGACCGGTTCGCCCGGCTGCGCACCGAGTACGCCTCCTACGAGTGCGACCCCATGAACGTGCTGCGCCTGCCCGCGCTCGCGGACGTCTCCGTCGAGAGCACGGCGCGGTTCGTCGACGCGTTCGCCCACGCGCAGGCCTTCGAGTCCGAGACGTTCCCGCCGCCGAGTTCGTCGCCGCCGTGGACCGCGCCGAACGGGCGTGGCGCGCCGCGTGCGACGCCGCCGAGCGGATCCGGCTCTCGGGGTTGTCCCCGACCGAGCGGGGCGCGGTCGAGCGCACCATCAAGCTGCTCACCACGGCCCGGGACACCAGCAACGACGCCGAGCGGCTCGCGGCGTACGGCCTGGCCCGCAACGAGCTGGCGAAGCTGGAGAAGACCGGCGCGGTGCACGTGCCGCGGCCGGCGCAGGACATCCTGGACGCCGCGGCCCGGGGCCAGCTCCCCGCGGCGTAATCCCGCCCACCCGCGAGTTCCGCATCCCACCGCCGCGAGTTGCGGGTTCCACCAGCGCGAGTCCTGCATCCGGCAGGCGCGGGGCGGCGCGCATCCGGCAGGCGGCGAGGCCGGTCACGCGATCCCACGTGCCGCGCAGGTGCAGGCGCGCCGCGCCTGCGTCGCGGCGCCGGTCGGCCATGCTGGCCGCATGGGCTGGCGCAACTGGGCGGGCACGCAACACGCGCGCCCGGCCCGGACGGTCGTCGCCGGCGACGTCGCGGCGGTCGCGGAGGCGGTGACGGCGGCGGGGCGGGACGGTTTGCGGGTGACGGCGCTCGGCTCGGGCCACTCGTTCACCGGCGTCGGAACGCCCGACGGCGTCGCGATCGTGGCGCCGTCCGACCCGGGCCTCCTCGCGATCGACGGCGACCTGGCGACCGTCCCCGCCGGGATGACCCTGCGCACCCTCGACGAACTGCTGTGGCACCACGGCCGCGCGCTGGCCAACCTCGGTGACATCGACGCCCAGACCGTCGCCGGCGCGATCTCCACCGGCACCCACGGCACCGGCACCCACCACCCGGGGCTGGCGGCGCAGGTCAGAGGCATGGAGATCGTGCTGGCCGACGGCAGCGTCGCCCGCTGGGGCGCAGGCTCCGACGAGCTGCGGACGGGACGGATCGGCCTCGGCGCACTCGGCGTCGTCACGTCGCTGACACTCGCGACGGTGCCCGCGTTCCACCTGCACGCCGTCGAGGAGACGCTCCCGCTCGACGCTGCCCTGGACGTGCTCGACGGCCCGGACGATCACGCGGAGCTGTACTGGTTCCCGCACGCGGACGTCGTCACCGCCAAACGCAACAACCGCACCACCGCCGACGGGCCGCACCGCAGCCGGGCCGCGGAGTGGCTCGGCGACGAGCTGCTCGGCAACGCCGGCTTCGCGGCGCTGTGCCGGATCGGCGAATCGGCACCGCGCGTCGTCCCCGCGCTCAACCGGTTCGCGGCGGCCAGGTTCGCTGCCGGCGAGTACGTCGACCGCTCCTACCGGGTCTTCACCAGCCCGCGGCGGGTCCGGTTCGTGGAGATGGAGTACGCGGTGGCGCGCGAGGCGCTGCCGGAGGCGTTCGCAGCCGTCCGGCAGGCGGCGCAGCGGCATGCGCAGGAGGTGACGTTCCCCGTCGAGGTGCGGATCGCGGCAGGCGACGACATCCCGCTCTCCACCGCCTACCGGCGCGACAGCGCCTACCTCGCCGTGCATGTGCGGCGCGGGCGTCCGCACGAGGCGTACTTCGCCGCCGTCGAGGACGCGATGCTCGCCCTCGACGGCCGCCCGCACTTGGGCAAGCTGCACGGGCTCGACGCCGCGGCGCTGCGGGAGCGCCACCCGGGCGTCGCGCGGTTCACCACGTTGCGCGACCGGCTCGACCCCGAGCGCCGCTTCGCCAACGCCTACCGGGAACGGGTGCTGGGATGAAGATCCACGACCTCGTGACGCCCGCGCTGCTCGTCGATGCGGACGCGCTCGAGGCCAACCTCGCCGACATGGCGGCCGCGCTACCGGGCCCGCGGATGCGCCCGCACGTCAAGGCGCACAAGTCCACGGAGCTGGCGCGGCGGCAGGCCGTGCACCACGGGGGTTTCACGTGCGCGACGATCCGGGAGGTCGAGGGGATGGCGGCCGCCGGGCTCGGGGCGGACCTGCTGCTGGCGAACGAGGTCCTCGACGCGCGCCGTCTCGGGGCGCTCGACGCGCGCGTGACCGTGGCGATCGACTCGGCCGAGACGCTCGCCGCCGCCGTCGTGGGCGGTGTGCGGGAGGTGCTGATCGACGTCAACGTGGGGCTGCCGCGGTGCGGGATCGCCCCGTCGTCGGCCGGCAGGCTCGCCGACGACGCCCGCGCCGCCGGGCTCACCGTCCGCGGTGTGATGGGCTACGAGGGGCACCTGCAGATGCTCCCCGACGCCGCCGAGCGCGCCCGGCTGACCGAGGAGTGCATGGCGAGGTTGACGGCGGCGCACGCCGACGTCGGTGGTGAGGTCGTGTCCGGGGGCGGGACCGGGACGTACGCCATGAACACCTGGGTGACCGAGGTCCAGGCCGGGTCCTACGCCCTGATGGACACCGCCTACACGGCCGCCGGGCTGCCCTTCCGCCAGGCGCTGACGGTGCTGGCGACCGTGATCTCGGTGACCGCCCCCGCCGGGGACATGCCGGGCTGGGCCGTCGCGGACGTCGGGCTGAAGTCGCTGGGCATGGACCACGGCAACCCGGCGGTGCCGGGTGGGCAGGTCTGGTTCTGCTCGGACGAGCACGTCACGTTCGCGCCGGACGCCCCGCTGCGCGTCGGGGACCGGATCCGCGCGCTGCCCGCCCACGTCGACCCGACCGTCGCGCTGCACGAGCGGATGCACCTGGTGCGCGGCGAGGGTGACGACGCGGAGGTGCTCGAGACCTGGCCGGTGGACCTGCGGGGCTGGTGAGAGGCACATGACGGCCTGACAGAACCCGCAACTCGCGGCGGCGAGATGCG
>NZ_JBFWVQ010000200.1:0-5705 GCF_050246655.1 Pseudonocardia sp. | reverse complement strand
CCGGCGGCGAGCGGTTCTTCAGCGCCGGGTGGGACCTCAAGGCGGCCGCGGCGGGCGACCCCGTGGACGGCGACTACGGGGTCGGCGGCTTCGGCGGCATCCAGGAGCTTCCGGAGCTCGACAAGCCCGTCCTGGCGCTCGTCGAGGGCATGGCCGTCGGCGGGGGGTTCGAGCTGGCCCTGTCCTGCGACCTGATCTACGCCGCCGACACCGCGTCCTTCGCGCTGCCCGAGATCAACGCGGGCACGCTGGCGGACGCGGCGACGTTGCGTCTGCCCGCGAGGATGCCGCACCACATCGCGATGGAGTTGCTGCTCACCGGCCGCTTCATGGACGCCGCCGAGGCCCACCGCTGGGGTCTGGTCAACGAGGTGCACCCCGCGTCCCGCGTGGCCGCGCGCGTGCTGGACGTGGCCGCGCGACTGGCCGAGGGGCCGCCCCTGGTGTTCGCGGCGATCAAGCAGGTGCAGCGCGAGAGCCAGCGCCTGACCTTCGCCGAGGCCATGCGGGGGATCGCGACCGGCGCGTTCCCGGCGGTCGCCGCGCTGTACGCGTCGGAGGACCAGCGGGAAGGGGCACGAGCGTTCGCCGAGAAGCGACCGCCGGTGTGGAAGGGGTACTGAACGATGTCGGGCACACACGGCCACGGCCACGGCTGCGCTGCCGACCACCACCGGGGCGAGTACACCGAGCGACAGCGGGCCGATCTCGATCTGGTGCTGGCGTTCAACCATCGGCTGGCGCAGGCCATCGAGGACAACGTCGACGTCACCGACACCATCGCGGCGCTCGACCCCGACCCGCTGCGCTACATGTGGGTCGACGAAGGCGACGGGCAGATCCCCGCCCAGCTCACCAAGGCGGCGGCCGTGCTCGACGGCGCACCCGTCCTGGCCGGTCAGCGCCGGGGCACCGCGCGTCCGCTTCCGCAGAGCGTCAACGCCTCCCGTCCGACCGTCGCCGCCCGCGGCGCCACGTTGCTGGTCGCCTGGCTGGAGTGGCAGGAGGACCGCGGCGACCGGCTGGTCGCCGAGGTCCGCACGGCGGACTCCTGCGCGGCCACGATGGTGGTCGCGGGACCCGAAGACCTGTTCCGCCCTACGGCCGCCGTCGCGTCGGACGGTGTTCCGTGGCTGGTCTTCGGGCGGTCGGTCGACGCCGAGGTCGGGGTGTGGGCCAGCCGCTTCCAGGACGGCCGGTGGAGTTCGCCGGAGCGGGTCAGCGACACCGACGCACCCTCGTTCAACCAGGAGATCGTGGCCTCCGACGACGGCGTCCTGCAGGTGTGCTGGCAGGGCCGCGCAGGCGACCGGTTCGGGGTCTTCGCCCGACGCTGGAACGGCAGCGCATGGGAGCCGACGCTCCGCGTCGACGAGGGGTCGCGCAACGTCTGGGACCCGACGCTCGCCCTCGTCGGCGACGGAGTCGCCTACGCATGGACCGTCTACGCGGACGGCGGTTACGGCATCGCGCTGCGCCACGTCGGCGCCTCGGGCGCGGCGGGACCGGTCCGGCAGCTCACCGGGGGCACCGACTACGCGCTGCACCCCAGCCTGGCCGCGACCGCCGACGGCCGGCTCTGGTGCGCGTTCGACGTCGTCACCGTGCAGGGCCACGGCGGCAGCGGACCCACGCGGCTGCGGCGTCTGCCCCCGGGCGGGGTTCCGGTCGATGACCGGGCGGGCATCCGGGAGCCGGGGGTGAGCGTGCCGCCCGAGCTGCTCCCCGAGGTGAGCGCGGGCATCCGCGTCGTCGCCGTCGAACGGGACGGGCTGGTGGAGCCGCCCGGTGAGCTCGCACCCGGGCTGAACGTGGTGCCGTCGGCGATGCCGCGCCTGGAGGCCACCGCCGACGGCGGACTCGTCGTCGGTTACCGGATCCATCGGCAGCTGCCGCTCATGACGTACTACTGGGAGGCGGCCGCGCAGGTGCTCGGGCCCGACGGGTGGCTGCCGCCGACGACCTACGCCGAGACCGACGCAACCCTCGAGGAGGTGGCGCTCGCCGCCACCACGGCCGGCGTGGTGCTCGCCACGCAGGCAGACGGGCGGCTGCAGCGCGCCCTGGACTGGAGCGAGGGCTTCGGCGGCCGCGAGTGCCCCTACCTGGCCGACCATCACGGTGGTGTCATCTGGCACGGCGTGCACGGCGCCGGAGGGGTGGTGCTGACGACCGTCGAATCCGCAGGCCCGGCGGCGGTCGACGGTACGCGGTCGGCAGCGATCGTCTCCGCCGAGCGGCGAGAGAGCCGGCGATGGGTGACCGGGGACGTGGGCGACCACCCTGAGATCCCGTTCGACGCGGAGCCCTACCGGCTGTACTGGGGCGACCTGCACCGGCATTCGCTGGTGAGCCGCTGCACCTCCGGCGACGAGCCATCGCTCGACGACTTCTACCGCTACGCCTGGGACGTCGACGAGTACGACTTCTGGGCGGTCACCGACCACGCCGAGAACTCCACGGCCTACCAGTGGTGGAGCATCCAGAAGATCGCCGACCTGCTGCACGTTCCCGGCCGCTTCGTGCCGCTCTACGGCTTCGAGTGGACCTCGGCCGAGCACGGTCACCAGAACGTCGTCTACGGCGACGTCGCGCGCGGCGCACCGATCTTCTCCGCCTTCGCGGAGGGCACCACCACCCCGGACGGGCTCTGGCGGGGCCTCACGGCCAACCCGGGCTTCCCCGCGATCACCATCCCGCACCACCCCGGCTCGGCGATGGTGCACAACGACTGGGACTACCACGACCCGCGCTTCAGCAGGCTGGTCGAGGTGTTCCAGGCCTGTCGCGGCAACTACGAGTCGCAGACGTGCTTCCGGCAGTACTCCGACGGCACCGCCACGGGCACGTTCATGCTCGACGGGCTGCGGCGCGGGCACCGCTTCGGTCTCATCGCGTCCTCCGACCACGGCCACGGCGCGAGCTACGTCGCGGTGCTCGCCCGGTCCCTGACCCGCGCCGACATCTTCGACGGGCTGTGGTCGCGCCGGACGTGTGCCGCCACCACCCGCGGGGTCGTCGCCGTCCTGCGGATGGGGCCGCACCTGATGGGCAGCGAGCCCGACTGGGCCGGACCCCGTCCACTCACGGTGCACGCCCGCGGCTACGCCGAGCTCGCCCGGGTCGACATCCTGCGCGACGGCCGCGTCGTGCACGTGGTCCGTGGCGAGCCACGACTGCCCCCGGGACACCGACGGGTCGACCTGCGGGTCGAATGGGGCCACGCCGACACGACCACCTGCTGGGACGGGCGCCTGTCGGTGGACGGCGGCAGGCTCCTGCTGCCCGACTACGTCGGCCCCGAGGTCGTGGCCATGGACGAGCGGTCCGTGGCGTGGCAGCACGTGACGCACAGCTTCGGCGAGCCCTACGGCGCGCAGCGCGGCGGGGTCGAGGTCAGCCTCTGCGGGCCGCCCGATGCGCGGGTGCGCCTCGACGTCGCGGGCCGGTCGGTCCTGATCGAGCTCGGCGGGCTGGCCGAGCGACTGGCGGACGGCCCCGTCGCCGTCGGGGACGGGGCCGGGCTGCCGGGCACGCTCACGGTGCAGCCCGCCATCGGCGCGCTCCTCGGCCTCGGTGCGCGCGAGCTCGACGTCTCCTTCCAGGACGACGATGCGCTCGCCGACGCCGCGTTCTACTACGCGCGGGCGTTCCAGGTGGACGGTGAGCTGGCGTGGTCGTCCCCGCTCTGGGTGTGCCCGTCGGCCGGGAATCGGTAGTGGGACAGGGGGCGGCGTAGCGACGGTAACCCGTTCGCCATCAGGATCCCGGGGCTCTCATCGGGGAAACGCCGGGTTCGACGGGCCGTGCGCTTCGCGCTCGCCATCCCGGCCGCGACGCGGGCGGAGGCGCTGGCGGACCTAGTCAGGTGGACGAGCGCTTCGCGCAGGCGGGCGTCGCGCTGCCAGGAGTCGGGTCAGCAGGTTCGGTGCGAAGTAGTCGAGCACGTCGCGCTGGAGCTCGTAGTGGAAGAAGCGGCCCTGCCGCCGCACCTTGACCAGGCCGGCCTGGGTCAGGACCTTCACGTGGTACGAGATGGTCGACTTGCTGATCGGCAGCTGCTGCTCCAACGCCGTACAGGGGTACTCCCCCGTCTCGCCGATGAGCAGCAGCATGTCCAGCCGCGTGGGATCGGCGATCGCTTTGGCGAACGCCACGTAGGAGTCCCGCAGAGAGGGCGCGACCGGCGGGCCGGGCGGGGAGTCCGTGCTCATCGACGTCCATGCTCGCACAACGCACCCGCCGGTCGACCGGCATGAACGTGGGCATGGCCACCAGACCGTTGTCCCACCGGGTTCGATGTGTCTACGTTTCTAACATCATCGAATCCATGGAGGTGCCGTGTTCTCCGTCTACGCCGCCGAGCCGAACCCCACCGACCCCCTCGCCGCTCTCGTCGTCGGCGAACGCCCGGAACCCCGAGCTCCCGCCGGCTGGGTGCCGGTGCACGTCACGGCTGCCAGCATGAACATGCACGACCTCTGGACGCTGCGCGGTGTCGGCCTGAAGCCCGAGCAGTACCCGATGATCCTGGGCGGGGACGCGACCGGAACCCTCCCGGACGGAACCGACGTCGTGGTGTACCCGGTGATCGGCGACCCCGCCTGGGCCGGCGACGAGACCCTCGACCCCCGGCGCACCTTGCTCACCGAGAAGCACCAGGGCGCGTTCGCAGACGTCGTCGTCGTGCCCGCGCGCAACGTCCTGCCGGTCCCGGTGGGCGTCTCCACCCAGGCCGCATCCGTGCTCGGCACCGCCTGGCTCACCGCATACCGGATGCTCTTCACCAAGTCCGGCCTGCGGCCCGGCCAGACCATGCTCGTCCAGGGCGCCGCAGGCGGAGTGTCGACAGCCCTGGTCCAGCTCGGCGCCGCCGCCGGAATGCAGGTCTGGGCCACCGGACGGACCGCCGGGAAACGAGCACTGGCCCAGCGGCTCGGCGCACACGCCACGTTCGAGCCGGGAGCCAGGCTGCCCGGCAAGGTCGACGCGGTCTTCGAGTCGGTCGGCGAGGCGACGTGGGCCCACTCCATGCGCTCGGTCCGTCCGGGCGGGGCCGTCATCTGCTGCGGCGCCACCAGCGGTGCCGCACCCTCGGCCGACCTCCAACGCCTGTTCTTCCTGCAGATCCGGGTCGAGGGCTCGACCATGGGTACCCGCCAGGAGCTGGCCGACCTGCTCGCCTTCGTGTCCCACGCCGGGATCTCCCCGGAGATCGGCCTCGAGCTCCCGATGGAGAAGGCCCCCGTCGGCTTCCGCGCCATGCTCGAGGGCGAGGTTGCCGGAAAGATCGTCTTCACCCGCTGAGGCCCCTGCACTCACGCCGGACTTGAGCGTGCCGCGACGGCACGGTGTCGGATGGACGCTCAGACCGACGATCGGGGCACCCACCATGACCGGAACCGACCTGCGCCCGGCGCTGTTCGATATCGAGACCTTCTTCCGCGACCCGGAGTTCGCGTCCGCCGCGCTCTCCCCGGACGGCACCCGCATCGCCTACCTCGCACCGCACCGGGGACGGCGCAACGTGTGGGTCCGCGGCATCGACCAGGACCACGCCGACGCCGTGCCCGTCACCCACGACACCCGCCGCGGGATCACCTCGTTCTACTGGACCGACGACCCCCGTTGGCTGCTCTACCTGCAGGACACCGACGGCGACGAGGACTGGCGCCTGCACCGGGTCGACCTCGACGCGCCCGACG
>NZ_JBFWVQ010000199.1:0-5947 GCF_050246655.1 Pseudonocardia sp. | reverse complement strand
CCGAGCGGATCACCGCCACCGACAGCGACGACGTCGCCGTCGTCGGCGCCCGCGCGGTCGTCGACGGGTTCCCCGGCGCCACCGTCCGCTACCGCCTGGACGGCGTGGACCGCGTCGCCGCGCCCGTCGCGGCGGACCCGGTGCTCGGCACGCCGCTCACACCCGTGCAGGAGTGGTTCGCCGCGTTGCGCCCGTTCGCCGACGGCACCTGCCAGCAGTGAGGCCGCGTCGCGGTTCGCGCTGAGGCATCTCGCAGGGATCGTGCACGCACGCCTCGCCGAGGCCCTGCGACGGGGTGTCCGGGTCGGCGGGGGTGTTCGGCGGGGTGTTCGGCGGGGGTGATCACCGGCGGCATGGGCGAACCCGGCCGTCATGGTCGGGGCTGGACGCGGTGGGCGTTCCGCCGTCACCGTCGGGGTTCCGGGCGGGCGGCCCACGGTGGCGGTGCCGGGCGAGCCCACGGTGGCGGTGCCGGGCGAGCCCACGGTGGCGGTGCCGGGCGGGCGGCCCTCGGGTGTACTCCGGCGGCACTGTCGGGGCCGCTGGAACATCTGTGCGAGCGTCGGCACGTGGCTTGTGGTTGCCGTGCAGGCCGCCCACCGTGTGTGTGTGGGCGCGTCACGGTGTGTGCGGGCCGTGGAACATCTGTTCGAGCGGCCTACGGGGGGCGGTGCCCGGGTGGGCGGTGCCGAGCGGCCCGCGGTGGGCGGTGCCGGGCGAGCGGCCCACCGGGGGGCGGTGCCGGGCGAGCGGCCCGCGGTGGGCGCTGGCGGGCGAGCGGCCCATGGTGGGCGCTGGCGGGCGGGCGGTTGCGGGCGAGCGGCCCTCGGCCGTACTCCGCCCGCACCGTCGGGGCCGCTGGAACATCTGTGCGAGCGTCGGCACGTGGCTTGTGGTTGCCGTGCAGACCGTCGACCCTGTGTGTCGGCGTGTCACGGTGTGTGCGTGCAGCGGAACACCTGTTCGAGCGGCCTACGGGGGGCGGTGCCAGGCTGGCCGCGCCGGGTGAGTGGCGCCGGGCCGGCGCCCCCGCGTCCCCCGTCCCGCGCGACCCTGTCACCCGCCCGTCCGGCGGGCCCACGCGTCGAGCATCTCCCCGGTCAGCACGGCGTCGAGGGCGAGCGCCGCGGCCCCGTGCAGGGCGCCGTCGTCGCCCAGGACGGCATCGCGCACCGGGGGAGGGTCCGGCCGCCGGAACGACATGAGCCCTCCGGTGAACGCCGTCGTGAACGCCGTCGCGGCGGCCGCCCGCAGTGGCGCGGCGAGCCCGCCGAGCGTGACGACCCCCGGATCGAGCGCGTTGACCAGGCCCGCCACCCCCGTGCCGAGGGCCGTCGCTGCCGCCGCGACGGCCGCCCCGGCAGCCGGGTCGGGGCGGGCGAGCACGGCCGCGGCGTAGGTGCGCGGGTCGGCCGGGGCCGGTTCCCCGAGGTGACGGGCGAGGGCGCGCCCGTCGACCATGAGGTCCCAGCAGCCGGCGGCCCCGCACGGGCAGCGCAGCGCCCGGTCGCCGAACGGGAGGTGGCCGAACTCGCCACCTGCGCCCGTCGCCCCACGGACCGGGCGGCCGTCCACGGTGAGGCACCCGCCCAGCCCGACCTCCACCGTCACGTGCAGCGCCGTCGACGACCCCGCCGCCGCGCCGCCGCGCGCCTCGGCGACACCGGCGAGCCTGGCGTCGTTCTCGACGAGCATCGGCAGGCCCGGCGGCCCGAGCGGGGAAAGGTCGACCGGCCCCCAGCCCAGCGTCGAGGCCTGGACGACGTGCCCGCCCCGCACCGTCCCCGCGACCGACACCGCGACCGCCCGCAGCCGGTCTCCGAGCCCTCCCGCGGTCCGCCGGACCGCCTGGCCGATCTCGTCGCGCACGCGGTCCGGTGAGCGGTCGGCGTGCCGCGCGGCCGCGATCATCCGCGGGTTGCCGTCGAGGCCCGCGACCGCGCAGCGCCAGTCCTCGTGGCGCAGGTCGACCGCGAGGACGGCCGGGCCGTCCGGGTGCGGGGTGAGCACCGTGGTGGGGCGGCCCCGACCGACTGCGGGCGCCGGGGTCTCGCCGAGCAGCGACAGTCCGCGCAGGCGCGCGGTGAGCTCGGTGACGGTGCCGCTGCTCAGGCCCAGCCGCTGTGCCAGCGCGGCCCGGGTGATCCCCGGGGTGCGCCGCACCTCGTCGAGCACGGCGAGGGCGCCATGCCACCGGGGGCTCGCCATGACGGCTCCCTCCATGCTTATACTCGATCTCCGAGTTTATTCGGAGGTCCGGTGCCCAGGTCACCTCGCGCGTGCTGATCCGTCCCGCCGTCCCGGGCGCCGCACCCACCGTGCCCGATCCCGTCCGCCGCGTCGCGATCGGGCAGGCGGCCATCGGCTTCGTGATCAACAGCATCGGCGCGGCGCTCGTCATGCTCGCCCGCGACCTCGGCCGGGAGCCCGAGGCTCTGGCCGGGCTCGCCGCGTCGTTCGGCGCCGGCCTGCTGCTCGTCGGCGCGGCGGGGCCGGTGCTGCTGCGCCGCGGCGCCGGGTCGGTGATCCGCCTCGCCGCGCTCGTGACGGCCGCGGGTGCCGCCGTGCTCGCCACCGGTCCGACGGCGGCGGTCGCCGCGACCGGCGCCGTCCTGCTCGGCACCGGGTCCGCGGGCGTCGTCCTCGCGACACCCGCCCTGCTCGCGGGTCCCACCGCCGCCGCGCAGCTCTGCGTGGTCAACGCGATCGCGAGTGTCTGCGGCATGCTCGGCCCGCTCGCCATCGGCGTGCTCGACCTCGGGTTCGGCCACGGACGCCTCGCCCTGCTGCTCGCCGTGCCCCCGCTGCTCGTCCTCGCCGTGCTGGCGACGGCGGCTCCGCCCGCCCCGGCCGCGGAGCGCGTCGCGTCCGGCGGACCCCGGCTGCGCCGCGTCGCCCTGGCGTGGGGTGCGGTGGTGCTCGGCGTGTCGATCGAGTTCTGCTTCGCGATCTGGGCGGCGGCGCGACTCCAGCAGACCGGGCTGGGTGCCGGGACGGCCGCGAGCGTCGCCGTCGCCTTCCTGGTCGGCATGGCGGCCACCCGGTTCGCCGCGCCCGCACTGATCGGCCGCGGCGTCCCCGTCGTCCCGCTGGGGTGCGTCCTGGTGGTAGCGGGCACCGTCGGGGTCGCGCTCCCGGGAACCGCCGCGGTGGTCGCCGGGCTCGTCGTCGCCGGGATCGGAACGGCGGTGTTCTACCCGGTGACGGTGGCGCGCCTGGTCGGCCTGCCGGGCCTGTCGGTCGCGCACGGCACCTCGCTCGGTGCGGTCGCGTCGGGCACCGCGATCACCGTCGCGCCGGTGGCGCTGGCGGCGCTCGGCGCGGCGGTCGACCTGCGCGCGGCGTACCTGATCGCGGTGCTGCCGCTGGCGGTCGCGCTGATGGTGGCCACCCGCACCCGACGCGACCGGCGGACGCCCTCGCGGGGATAGCGCGCGCCGTGCAGACGCCACGGCCCCGCGAGAGATCGGTGGGGACGGGCTTGGAGGTGGCGGCAGTCACATACCCCTATGGGGTACTCTCCGGGTGCCGGGAGCGGTGAAGAGGCCGGCATGCCGACGCGGCGACACGAGGATCGAGGAGTGGGGCACGACATGAGCGAGCACACCTACACCGTCTCCGGCATGACCTGCGGGCACTGCGTCACCTCCGTCACCGAGGAGATCGGCGGCATCGAGGGCGTCACCGGGGTCGTCGTCGACCTGCCGACCGGCGCCGTCACCGTGTCCAGCGACCGGCCTCTCGACGACGCCGACGTGCGCGCCGCGGTGGCGGAGGCGGGCTACGAGCTCGCCGGGTGATCAGGCCGCGACGAGCAGGCCCGTGAGGTACATGATCACGATCCCGGCGGTGAGCCCCCCCGCGACGGGCGGATCGAGCAGCCGGCCGTCGCGCCCGCGCAGGGCGGGCACGATCTGGCCGATCACGCCGATGATCGCGCCGACCCCGACGCCCAGCAGCAGGGCGGACAGCACGGGGTTGTCGACGGCGGCGCCCAGCAGCGCGCCGAGGACGGCCGGGGCGCCCGCGAGCAGCCCGAGGCCGAGCAGGGCGGGCAGGCCCGGCCTGCGCTCGGTGAGCGGCGCGACGATGGCCAGGCCCTCGGTGGTGTTGTGCAGCGCGAACCCGACGACGAGCGCGGTGCCCAGCGCCAGCTCGCCGACGGCGAACGCGGAGCCGATGGCGAGGCCCTCCCCGAGGTTGTGCAGCCCGATCCCGACCGCGATCAGCACGGCCAGCCGCAGACCACCGGGCCTGCCCGGTGAGGCGCCGGCCATGTGCCGCCTGCGGTTGAGCAACCCGTCCACCCCGGCCAGGGCGAGGTAGGCCAGCGCCGCGCCGAGCAGCACCACGGCGGCGCCGCCGAACGGCTCGCCCACTCCGGCGAGCAGTTCCAGGCCGTCCAGGGAGGCGTCGACGGCCAGGAAGGCGAGCAGCCCGACGGTCAACGCGAGCAGCACCCGCACCGCGGTCGTTCCGGCGCGGCGCAGCACGGGCAGCACGAGCATGCCCAGCAGCACGGGCAGGATCCCGACGTAGGTGCCGAGCAGCACCATCGTCGTGACGACGCCGCTGCCGGCCTCGGGGGTGGCGACGGCGGCCGGGATCTCGTGCTCGATGACGAGCCCGGTCGAGGTGATGATCCCGATCAGGTAGGGCTGGCCGTCCTGCCAGGGCACGTCGAGCACCAGGGTGGCCGTCGTGAGCCGGTCGACCGGTTGCTCGCCACCGGTGAAGTCGACGAAGACGTCGTTCACCGTGACCTGCGCGACCTGCACAGGGTCCGCGCCCGCACCGCGCACGGTCAGGGCGATCGTGCCGGGGCTGAGTACCGCCCGCTCGACGGTGAGCTCCTCGATCGGCGGCCCGGTGCGCTCGGGCAACGTGGCGCCGCCGAACACGGCCAGCGCGGCGAGCGCGGCGGCGATCAGCGCGGCGAGGGCCGTGCCGAGCAGCCACAGGGGCGGGCGGCGCGAGATGGTGGTCCGGCCGGTCCGGTCGTTGCTGCGGTTGTCGAGCATCGGTTACTCCGTGACCTCGAAGAATCCCATCCAGCCCAGGTCCGCGAACTCGGACTTGTGGGCGTGGAACATGAACCGGCCGGGGCGGGGGAAGCGCACCTCGCAGATCCCGCGCTGACCCTGGGCCTGCATGACGATGTCGGTGTACTCCGACGGCTCCAGCCGCGTGCCGGTCGGGTAGTAGTCGAAGAAGTTGCCGTGCAGGTGGAAGCTGTTGATCGGGTCGTACTCCAGGACGTTGACGAGGTAGATGCGCACCAGCTCGCCGGCCCGCACCCGCACGGGGGAGTCCATGTGGTGGAACGGGATCCCGTTCACCGCGTAGAACTGGTTGCCCTGGCCGTCGAAGGTCGTGTTCCAGCCGTGCTGCACCATCACGAGCTCGTCCGCGGCCGGCCGGTCCTGCGGTGGGTCGACGATGAACGTGCCGTACATGCCGCGGGCGATGTGCTCGGCCAGCGGCCCGACGTGGCAGTGGTAGAGGTGGAGCCCGAACGGCTCGGCGTCGAAGGTGTAGGTGTAGGACTCGCCGGGAGCGATGATGCCGCGCCCGATCATCGGGACGCCGTCCATCTCGGCGGGATGGATGCCGTGGAAGTGCATCGTGTGCGGGTGTGCCGAGCGGTTCACGAAGCGCACGCGCAGGACGTCGCCCTGGCGGCAGCGCAGGGTGGGCCCGGGGACCCGCCCGTTGAAGGTCCATGCCGGGTACCGCACGCCCGGTGCGATCTCGATCTCCTTGTCCTCGGCGACGACCTCCCACTCGCGCACGGTGCGCCCGTCCGGGCCGGTCGAGACCGCGCCGAGGTCGAAGTCGCGCAGGATCGCGTCCGGGTCGAAGCCGTTCGCCTCGTGATCGACCGTCTCGCCGTCGCGGAACGTGGGGCCGTTGATCCCACCGCCGTGTGCCGAACCGCCGTGTGCCG
>NZ_JBFWVQ010000198.1:0-5951 GCF_050246655.1 Pseudonocardia sp. | reverse complement strand
TCTTCGCGGCGGCGATCGAGTCCTGGCTCGCGAACCGGGTCGACGAGGTCATCCTGGTGATCGACGTCTCGGACACCACGTGCCGGGAGATCGCTGCGCGCTACCCGGTCACGGTGCTGGTCACGGATGTGCCGGGCAAGCGGGACGCGCTGCGCCGTGGCTGGAACGCGGCGTCCACCGAGCTGGTGGCCCTCGTGGACTCGGACACCGTGTGGGCGGCCGACGTGGCCGACGAGGTCAGCCGCCCTTTTGCCGATCCGCGGGTCGGCGGGGTGGGGACGCGCCAGAACGTCTACGGGTCGAAGGGGTTCCTGGCGCGGATCACCGACATGTTCCTCGATCACCGCTACTTCGACGAGAACGCCTCCCAGTCGCTCCTCGGGCAGGCCGTCTCCTGCCTCTCGGGCAGGACGGCGGTGTATCGCCGCCACCTGCTCATGGAGATCGAGGCCGACTTCATGCATGAGACGTTCTGGGGCGTGCCGTGCCTGTCCGGTGACGACAAGCGGCTCACGACGCTGATCCTGGAGCGGGGCCACCTCACCTACATGCAGCGCACCGCGGAGGTCTGGTCGACCTTCCCGGACACGTGGCGGATCTTCTTCAAGCAGCGCCTGCGGTGGGCACGCAACACGTGGCGGTCGGACCTTCGGGCGCTGTCGCGGCGTTGGGTGTGGCGCAAGCCGTTCCTGGCCTACACGATGGTCGACAAGGGGATCTCCAGCTTCACACTGCTGGTGGGCCCGGCCTTCATGATCTACTCGATCGCGGTGCAGAACTGGGTGTTCTGCGGCGTGCTGGCCGCGTGGTGGTGGATCAGCCGCTCGGCGAAGCTCCTGCCGCACCTGCGGCGCAGGCCCTCCTCGTTCTTCTTCGTGCCGGGCTACGTCGTCGTCTCCTGGGTGATGTCGATGATCAAGCTGCACGCGCTGTTGACCATCCGCAAGCAGCGCTGGCTCACCCGGCAGGTCGCGGTCGAGAACGGCCAGGTCGTCCGCACCGCCGCGGACGCCGAACCGGGTGCCGAGGCCGCCGTCGGCGTCGACGCGCCCGTCCCGGTGGGTGCCGGCGCCCGCGCTGCCGCGGCGGTCGGTGTGAACGGGCTGCCGCCGGGCGTGCCCGACGACGGGTTCGTCCCCGCGTTCCCGGACGAGGAGTTGGGGGACGACACGACCCCGGCGGAGGCGGGCGAGGACCTCACCCTGCCGGTGCCGGCCGTCGCGGCGGCCCGCGGAATGCCCGGCCCGGCGGAGCCGCACACGGCGATCGTCTCCGCGGTGCCGCGGCAGCGTGCCGCCGCAGGGCGACCGCCGGTCGCGGTCCCCCGGGGGCGCGCGCCGATGCCGCCCCGCGCCGGCGCGCCCGCCGCGAGGACGCCCGGTCCCGACGCCGCGGGCGATCCCGGTGGCCCGGTTCCGGGGCGCGGCAGGCCGGCGCGGCCCGGTGGCGACCCCGCCCGGTCCGTCCCCGTCCCGCGCGCCCCCGCCGGCCCGCCCGCCGCGATGCCACCGGCCGCCTTCCGTGCGCCGGGCGGGCCGCATCCGGGCGACGCCCCCCGGACACCGCGCGCGGGCGTGCAGCCGTCCACGGGCCCGGTGACCGACCCTCACCCGCCGCACCGCGGGGTGCCGCTTCCGCGGCAGGCCACCGAGCACGGCGGGCCCCGCCCGGCCGCCCGCGGCCCCGCGACGGGTGCCATCCCGTCGCAGCGGGTGGGCCCGCCGGACGCCGGGAACCGGTCCGCCACGGGCGGCGTGCCCACGCCGCGCCCGGGGCACCGGTCGCACCCGGCCGACCGCCCCGCAGGGCGCCCGCCCGCCGACGAGGGCCCGCGCCCGTCCTGGCCGGTCGACGCGGACGTTCCCGCTCCGCGCGCACCACTGGGGAGCCTGCCCGGCATCCGCCCCGCTTCCGGGTCGTTCCCCGCGCCGCGACCCGCCGCGGGCCGCGGCGGCCGCCCGGCCACCGGTGCCGTGCCCGCCCCGCGCGGTGAGTACCGGGCCGCGACCGGCGAGGTCGTCCACGACGGGCTCGCCGACGTCGACCGGGCCGTTCCGATCTCGCGGCCGATCTCGCGGCCGATCCCGGGACCGGTCGACGTCCCCCGCCCCCCGACGGGGAACCTGCCGCGGCCGGTCACCGGCGACGTCGCGTTCGGTGACGGCGCACCCGACGGGAACCACGGCCACCACGGCCACCCCGCCCACAGCGCCGCCGCGGGCCGGGCGACGGGGAACGTCCCCACCCCCCGGCGCCCCGAGCCGCACCCGCAGCAGGCGCACGACCCGTCCCGGCCCACGGCGGCACCCCGCCCGAACGGCCGCCACGCCTCCCGCGACATCCCCCCGCCGCGGGCCGGCTCGTCCCGAGAGGTCTCCGCATGACCCGCGCCGACCATGCCCGGTCGCCCCGCAGGTTCACCGCCACCGCCGTCCTGGCGGCGGCAGGCGCAGCCGCCCTGATCGCGGCGTTCCCCGCCGAGGCGATGGCGGCGACGCCCGTGCCCGTGCCGGCCCAGGCGCCGCCGCCGTCCGGCGACCCGCAGCCGGACCCGGCGCCCGACCCCGCGCCGGAGCCCACGCAGAACCCGCAGCCGACGCAGAACCCCCAGCCGACGCAGAACCCCCAGCCCACGACGCCGCCCACGGCGGATCCGACCGCGCCCGCGCTGGTGCCGGACCCGGCGGCCGAGGCCGCCGCCGCGGCCGCGGAGCTGGCGCGTGAGCGGGCTCAGGAGGCCGCCGAACGGGCCGCGGACCTCGCGGCGGCCCAGGCCCGCACCGCGGAGACGTGGAACAGCCGCGGCCGACCCGAGCGGATGATCGTGGTGCGCGACCTGTCGATCGAGACGGTCTCGGGTGGCAAGCTGACCGCGCAGGTCCCGCGTTCCGCCGGGACGCTGACGCTCGGCGGGCTGGACCGGCTCGCCCCGGACAGCTGGGTGACGGTGGCCGAGGAGGACGCCCGCTTGACGGCGGTCATCGTGCTCACGCCGGGCACGTCGCTGGATCTGTCCGGGGTCAAGACCCTGCGCCTGCAGGGCGGCCCGGACCTGCCCGACGCCGCGTCGATCTACACGGGCAGCGGCCGGGTCTCGTTCGCGAGCCAGACGGTGGTCTCGGTCGACCGGGAGACCGACGAGCCGATGCAGGCCGGCCCGGGCCGGCCGTTCATCGTGGTGGCGAACGGCGGTCGGCTCGACGCGAAGGACTCGGTCTTCAGCGATCTCGGCACCCCGCTGTCGGACGCCGCCAACCGTACCGGCCTGCAGTTCAACGACGGCGCCTCCGGTTCGCTGGTCCGCACGACCGCCCGGCGCAACACCGTCGGCATCCGGCTGTCCGGGTCGCAGGGGGTGCGGCTGGAGGAGGTGCTCGCCGAGGAGTCCGTGGCCGAGGGTGTCGTGCTCTCCGGCGACCGCGACACCACGCTGCGCGGGGTGAACGCCGAACGCAACGGTGGCGACGGCGTGATCGTCAAGGGTGAGAACTCCGCCGAACGCGTGATCAGCGGCATCGCGACGAACGGCAACGGCGGCTACGGGCTGTCGGTGGTCGGCCAGGATGCGCCGACGATCAAGGACGTCACCACGCGGGCCGACAAGACCGGCGGTCTGCGGATCAACCGGTCGACGGAGGTGGAGGTCACCGGTTTCGCCGCCACCGACCAGCCGATCGGCATCTTCACCCACGTCGGCGCTGCGGACCTGACGCTCGAGAAGGTCACGATCACGGGCGGGCGCCGCGGCGTGGTGGTGGAGAAGTCGACGTCGCGGCTCGCCCTGCGCGACAGCACGATCGACGGCACGAGCGTCGTCGGGATCGGCCTGGGCGGCAAGCACATCCAGCTCGACGCGGTGTCGGTGTCGGGCGCCCGCACCGGCGTGAAGGTGGAGCGCGGCGCGGAGGACGTCGTCGCGACGGGGGTGGCTCTCGCCGGTGGCGAGGACGGCTTCGTCGCGAACCCGGGCAGCGCGGGCATCGTGATCCGCGACCTGGTCGCCTCGGGCATCGGCAACGACGCGGTGCGCACCTACTCGCCCGCCACGCAGATCACCGGCGGCCGGGTGACCGGCGCGGACACCGGCGTGGTCGCCTCGGCCGCGACGACGATCGAGGGCACGGCGATCACGGAGGTCACCACGGGGCTGCGGGCCCGGGGGCCGGAGGCGATCGCGGCGACCCACGTCGACGTCGCCGCCCTCAGCCTGGGCATCGACGCCGCCCCTGGCACGCCGATGTCGCTCACCGACTCGAAGGTCCAGGCCCTGGAGGCGCTGCGCGGCCCGGTGCAGCTGGTCGGGGTCAACCAGATCAGCCTGCCGCCGCTGAACCTGCTCGGCGCGATCGGCGTCCCGCTGGTCCTGCTCGCCGTGGCGCTGGAGCTCGTGCACTGGCTGCGCGTGCGCCGGTTCCGCCGTCCGCCCCGGGGCCGGGAGGCTCCGTCCGTCGTCGCCCCGGCAGGTGCCTCGTGAACGTCTCACCGCTCGTCCGCCTCCTCGGCACGGCCGCGGCGACCCTCCTCGGTGCGGGCCTGCTCGCAGGCTGCTCGACGGACGTCGAGCCGTTCGTGCCCCGGGAGGTGGCGGCGTCCACGCCGATCGACCCGGCGCGCCCGTGCGTCCGCCAGGCGTCCCTGGCCGCGCAGGCACCGAAGGACGACCCCGAGCCCTCCGGGACGAAGGCGACGCTCTCCGGCGGCGTCATCCGGGTCACCGGCGGCGAGAACGTGACGCTCGGTGCCCTGAGCAGGGCCGTCGGCGGATCGGCGCTGCGCGAGGTCGAGGACGGCGAGTGGCTGCTCTCGGCGAGCATGGAGATCGCGCCGGGGGCGTCGGTGCGGATCGCGGCGCCGGAGGTGAACTGGCTCAAGCTGCGCAGCGACGCCACCGGATACACCACGATCAAGGTGGCCGGTGGCGGCCTGGACGTGGTGGGCAGCTGCATCACGTCGTGGGATGCGAAGGCGCGGGCGGTCGACCAGAAGCCCGAGGACGGGCGGGGGTTCCTGCTCGCGCGCGACGGTGGGCGGATGGACGTGGCGTGGTCGGAGCTGCGGTACCTGGGCCACGGGGAGATCGAGTCCTACGGGCTGTCCTGGCGGGTGGCGGGGACGACCGGGTCGATCACGCACAGCGTGGTGTCCCACCTGCACTTCGGCCTGTACAGCTACGAGATCGACGGCCTGAAGGTCACCGACAACGAGTTCCACGACAACGCGCTCTACGGCATCGACCCGCACACCGGCTCACGGAACATGACGATCGAGCGCAACGTCGTGCACGACAACGGCAAGCACGGGATCATCCTCGCCGAGGACTGCGTGGACTCGGTGATCCGCGACAACGTCGTGTACCGCAACGCCCACCACGGGATCGTGCTCTACCAGCGGTCGGACCGGAACGTGATCGAGGGCAACGAGACCTTCCGCAACACCGCCCAGGGGATCAACGTCAACGAGTCGCACGACAGCGTCGTGCGGGGCAACCGGGTCTACGACAACGGGGAGTCCGGCATCGGGGTGGGGCAGACCTCGGCGCGCAACGTCGTGGAGTCCAACCAGGTCCGTGGCAACGGCCAGGACGGGGTGCGCCTGGTCAGCGAGTCCGCCGACAACACGGTGCGGGCCAACACCATCGGCGACAACTCGCGCTACGGCGTCTACATCGACGGCGACGGCCCGTTCGACGTCTCCGACAACATCATCTTCGGCTCCCGGGTCGGGGTGCTGACCAAGAACACCGAGAACGAACCCGGCTCCAACACCATGCACGACAACACCGAGGGCGACCTGCTGGCCCGCTGACCTCGGGTCCTACGCCCCGTCGCCGAGGGTGAGCAGCGGGATCCGCAGCAGGTCGGCGAGCGCCGCCCGCTGGGTGTCGTCCAGGCGGGCGAGGATCTCGTGCTCGGTGCGGGTGTGCGCGCCGATCACCTCGTCGACCAGCGCGA
>NZ_JBFWVQ010000197.1:0-6010 GCF_050246655.1 Pseudonocardia sp. | reverse complement strand
TTGGGACTAGCCCAGGACTAGCCCAGGACGGTGGCCTCCAGCGCGTCGACGGCGTCCCCGGTCTGCACGGCGAGCCGCTGCAGGTGCGGCACGGTGTCGCGGCAGCCGATGAAGCCGAAGCCGAGCGTGTCGGCGTAGCTCTGCAGCGTGATGTTGAGCGCGACGCCGTGGATCGGGATCGACAGCGGGTATGTCGCGTCCATCCGGGCGCCGCGGAAGTAGAGGGGCTCGCGCGGGCCGGGGACGTTCGACACCGTCACGTTGAACGTCAGGCGCGGGCTGGGGATCTTCACGGCGGCGCCGAGGCTCTGCAGCAGCGCGGGGGCGAGCAGCGCGGCGCTGTAGGCGACCCTGGCCTGCTGGCTCATGCCCTGCAGCTGGCGCTTGCCCTCGGTGGTGGATCGGGCGACGGCGGCGAGGCGCTCGGCGGGATCGGCGACGTCGGTGCCCATCGACGCGAGGATGGCGCCGACCGCGACGCCCCCGCCCGGATCACCCTCGGGGCGGACGTTGACGGGCAGGAACGCGACGAGCGGGCGGTCGGGCAGGGCGTCGCGCTCGGTCAGGTAGGTGCGCAGCCCGCCGCCGCAGACGGCCAGGACAACGTCGTTGAGGGTGCAGCCCGCGGCGGTGGCGATCGCCTTCAGCCGCGACAGCGGGTACTGCTGGGTGGCGAAGCGCCGGTTGCGGGTGATGCGCCGGTTGAGGATGGAGGGCGGCGCCTCGATGTTGCCGACCAGGTCGCCGGGGGTGGTGGCGAGGCGGGTGAGGGCCTTGCCGAGCTCGAACGCGGAGCCGAGGCCGCCCACGGTGCTGCGCAGCAGCCTCGTGAGGCTGCCCCATGGATCGCGGTCGTCCTGGTGGCTCTGGTCGCGGTCCCGCCACGGCGGCGGCACCGTGAACATCAGCGGCGTGTCCTTGTCGTCCGGGTCCGCGGACAGGCTGCGGGCCAGCAGCTTCATGCCCGTGTAGCCGTCCACGAGCGCATGGTGGATCTTCACGTAGATCGCAAACCGGCCGCCCGCGAGACCCTCGATGAGGTGCATCTCCCACGGCGGGCGCGACAGGTCCACCGGGTTGGTGTGCAGCCGCGCGATGAGGACGCCGAGCTCACGCTCGTCACCCGGGATGGGGACGGCGGTGCGACGCACGTGGTAGTCGAGATCGACCTGCGTGTCGACCCAGCGGTGCACGGGGTTGGGCTGCAGCCACGGCGTCTCCAGCGTGCGGTTCCACGGAGGCTGCACCTCGACGCCAGCACGCAGCTCGTCCACGAGCAGGCGCAGGTGGTCGGCCGGCGTACCGTCCGCCGCGGTGAACAGCGTGAGCCCCCCGACGTGCATGGGTGTCTCGCGGGTCTCGGCGTAGAGGAAGAGCGCGTCGGACACTCCCAGCGGCGTCTTGCTCATGCGCGGCTCCTCTCGGTCGGCGGGCTGGTCGGTGGACATCCTCCGTCACGGGGCCGCGTGTCGGTGACCGACAGGTCGCGACCGGCCGTGCCCGTCAGGACCAGTCCGCCAGCACCGACTCGACGTCCTCCGGCGCGCCGGGTCGCCCGCGCAGCTCGGCCGGCGTGCGCGAGAACCGCGGCGCGGGGGCGGCCTGCGCCACCCCCTCCCCCTCGACGATCGTGGACCGCGCCGCCATGTGCGGATGCGCCGCCACCTCGCCGAACGCGAGCACGGGCGTGACGCAGGCGTCCGTGCCGTCGAACACGGCCGCCCACTCGTCGCGGGTGCGCGACTCGAACGCCACGGCGAAGCGCTTGCGCAGCTCGGGCCACCCGGCCCGGTCGTACTGGGCGGGCAGCTCGTCCGGGGAGATCCCGAGCCCCTCCAGCATGGCCGCGAAGAACTGCGGCTCCAGGCAGCCGACGGCGACGTGGCGGCCGTCCGCACAGGTGTAGGTGTCGTAGAACGGCGCGTGGCCGTCGAGGAGGTTCGACGCGGACTCGTCGGTCCAGGCGCCCTGGGCGAGGAGGCCCCAGAACATCTGCGACAGCAGGCTCGCGCCGTCCACCATCGCGGCGTCCACGACCTGGCCCCGCCCGCAGCGCTGCGCCTCGAACAGCGCCGCGAGCACGCCGACGACGAGCAGCATGGAGCCGCCGCCGAAGTCCCCGACGAAGTTCAGCGGCGGGACGGGCCGCTCACCGGCCCGTCCGATGGCGTGCAGTGCGCCGGTGAGCGAGATGTAGTTGAGGTCGTGGCCCGCGCGGGGGGCCATCGGGCCGTCCTGGCCCCAGCCCGTCATCCGGCCGTAGACCAGCCTCGGGTTGCGGGCGTGGCAGTGCTCGGGGCCGACGCCGAGGCGTTCGGTGACGCCGGGCCGGTAGCCCTCCAGCAGGACGTCGGCCTTGTCGACCAGGCGCAGCACGGTCTCCACACCCGCCGGGTCCTTGAGGTTCGCGGTGACGTAGCGGCGGCCGCGCAGCGTGGGATCGGGGGTCGTGCCGTCGCCGAGCTGCAGCCCGCCGGGGCGGTCGATGCGCACGACGTCCGCCCCGAGGTCGGCGAGGATCATCGCCGCGTGCGGGCCGGGACCGATGCCCGCGAGTTCGACGACCTTCACCCCGGCGAGCGGTCCTGCCCCCACGCGTCCTCCTCCAAGCGGTCGGTGCCCCGCACTCTACGACGAACCTGCGGGGTGGCCGGAGGATCAGGCCACGGCGATCGGGTCGGGGTCGGGGACGCTCACGCCCAGGTCCAGGGCTTCCCAGGCGGCGGCGAGCCGGGTGAGCGCGGGTTCCGCCTGATCGCTGCGCAGCGTGTACGGCAGCCGCAGATGCCGCTCGAAGGCGCCGTCCAGGCCGAATCGGGGGCCGGCCACGAGCAGGACGTCGTGGCGCCGGGCGAGGCCGACGAGCCGGCTCGACACGGGTGCCCCGAGGTCGATCCACAGCGACAGCCCACCCCGCGGCCGCGACGGCCGCCACTGCGGGAACGCGGCGCCGACCAGGGCGAGCAGCCGGTCGCGTGCGGCGGCGAGCTCGGCGCGCCGCCCGGTGCCGATGGCGTCCACGTCGGCGAGCAGCCGGGCCACGACGAGCTGGTCCAGCACGGGCCCACCGAGGTCGACGGACGCGCGCATCGCGGCGATGCGGCGCGCGAGCGACGCGGACGTGCGGATCCAGCCGACGCGCAGGCCACCCCAGAAGATCTTGCTGGCGGAGCCCACGGTGACCAGGAGCGGCGAGTCGGGGGCTCCGTGGGCGGCGACCGGGGCGATGTCGGGCCCGTCCAGCGTGAGCTCGGAGAGGGTCTCGTCGACGATCAGCGGCGTGCCGGTGCGGCGGGCGATCTCCACCAGCCGGGCGCGGCCCTCGCCGTCGAGTCGGGCACCGCTCGGGTTGTGGTGCTCGGGAATGGTGTAGACGGCGCGGGGCGCGGTGTCGCGGATCGCGGCGGTGAACAGGTCGAGGTCCCACGCGTCCGGGCCGACGGTGTCGCGGGCCAGGGGCACCGGGACGGGGCGCGCGCCGCGGGTGCGGACGGCGTCGAGCGCGTTGGGGTAGGTGGGGTGCTCGACGAGGACCCGGTCACCGGGGCTCGCGAGGGCGGTGAGCGCGAGCGAGATCGCGCCCATCCCGCCGCTCGTGACGATGATCTGGTCGGCGGTGGTGGGAAGGCCGCGGGCGGTGAAGCGGGCGGCGATCGCGGCCCGCAGCACCGGGACGCCCGCGAGGTCGTAGCCGTGGCCGCCGAGGCGGGCGTCGAGGTCGCGCGCGGCCTCGGCGGTGGCGGCGCGCAGCTGGGGTGGCGCGGGCAGGGCGGCGTAGGCCAGGTCGTGGAGCTCGGCGCCGTCCTGGGGGGAGAACGGCGAGAACGCGGCGGGAGCGCCCCCGCCGGGCGCCTGTGTCCAGCTTCCGGCGCCGCGGCGGCTGTGCAGCACCCCCACCTCACGGAGGGCCTCGTAGGCGGTGGCGACGGTGGTGCGGCTGACGTCGAGCGCCGCGGCCAGCTCACGCTCCGCGGGCACCCGGGTCTGCAGCGGCAGGCGGCCGTCGAGCACGAGCAGGCGCACCCGGTCGGTCAGCGCGGCGGCGAGGCGGCGCCCGTCCGGGGGGCGCCAGTCGCCGAGCAGGCGGGCGAAGCTGCGGGCGCCGACGCGCCGTTGGAGATCCTCTGAAGGCACTGGGAGAGCCACCTTTGCCGAATTGGCCTTGGAGAAGCAGGCCAATAGTAGCCACACTCATGCCATGTCGCCTCTGCTGCTCATGGCCATCCTCACGACCATCGCCCTCACCTCGCTCCGTTACGCGGTCGACAGCCGCTGGGCGGGACCCGGTGAACCACCACCTCCACTGCAGCGGCGCCACACGCTCACCGGCGACGTCGCGGCGCTGGCCCGGCTGCTCCGGCGGTCGGTCCCCACCGCCCGCGGATGAGCCGGGCCGGGTGGGCGCCGCGGTGACACCCGCGAACCCGGTCCGCTGGCTCACCGCCGTCCTCGACACCCCGGAGGCGACCGCCGCCGCGGCCGAGGGTTTCTGGGCGGCCGTCACCGGCACGACACCCTCCGCGCGCCCCTCGGCGCGCGGCTCGACGCTCGTCCCCGTGACCGGCGACCCGTGCCTGCGCGTGCAGCGGACCGGCGGCGACGACGCGGTCGTGCATCTCGAACTGCACGTCGACGACCCGGACGCGACGGCCGACGACGCGATGGGCCGGGGCGCGGAGCCGGTGGCCGATCCCGGCGGCGACCGGGTGCTGCGCTCCCCCGGAGGGTTCGCGTTCCACCTCGTCTCATGGAAGGGCGAGGCGACACCGCCCGCTGCGGGCCCCGGCGGCGCGGCCGACCAGATCTGCCTCGACATGCTCCCCGGGACCGCCGACGCCGAGATCGCCTTCTGGGCGGGGTTCACCGGCTGGGCGCCGCGCGGGATCGACCGGCCCGAGTACACCTTCCTCGACCGGCCCTCCGGGATGCCGTTGCGGATCCTGCTGCAGCGCCTCGACCGGGCCGACGGGACCACAGGGGCCACGGCAGCGGGCGCCCACCTCGACGTCGGGTGCACCGATCCTGACGATCCTGACGATCCTGACGATCCCGATGCCACGCTCGCCCGGCACGTGGATCTGGGCGCCGTGGTGGTGGCGCGCCACCCGTGGTGGACGGTGCTGCGCGACCCGGCGGGGCGCCCGTATTGCCTCGTCCGCCGCGGGGGCTGAGCCGGGACCCGCGGGCACCGCACCCACCGAACCGATGAGTAACTGACCTCCCGTGCCGTCGTTGGGTCGATGACGGCCGGTGGACGAGCGCGTCCCACTGCGTGTCCGGGCGAAGGTCCCATGCGAAGCGGCGGGGGAGGCATCGGTGGCCGGGGTCGAGGTGAGGGTCGAGGGGCTGACGAAGTCCTTCGGCCGGGCCAACATCTGGTCGGACGTGACGCTGACGCTGCCGCCCGGTGAGGTGTCGGTGTTGCTGGGCCCTTCGGGGACGGGCAAGTCGGTGTTCCTGAAGTCGCTGATCGGCCTGCTGAAGCCGGAGCGGGGGTCGATCGTCATCGAGGGCGTCGACCTGTGCCGGTGCTCGGAGTCGGAGCTCTACGAGATCCGCAAGCTGTTCGGCGTGCTGTTCCAGGACGGGGCCCTGTTCGGGTCGATGAACCTGTTCGACAACATCGCGTTCCCGCTGCGCGAGCACACCCGCAGGTCCGAGCGGGAGATCCGCGACATCGTCATGGACAAGATGGCGATGGTCGGGCTTACCGGCAGCGAGGAAAAGCTGCCCGGTGAGATCTCCGGTGGGATGCGCAAGCGGGCCGGGCTGGCCAGGGCGCTGGTACTGGATCCGAAGATCATCCTGTTCGACGAGCCGGACTCCGGCCTCGACCCGGTCCGCACGGCGTACCTGAACCAGCTGATCATCGACCTGAACGCCCAGACGGACGCGACGTTCCTCATCGTCACCCACGACATCAACTCGGCGCAGACGGTGCCGGACAACATCGGCCTGCTCTACCGCAAGCACCTGGCGATGTTCGGCCCGCGCGAGGTGCTGCTGACCA
>NZ_JBFWVQ010000196.1:0-6187 GCF_050246655.1 Pseudonocardia sp. | reverse complement strand
TCTCCCACTGGTCCAGCAGCCGGATCCGCCGCGCGTGCCGCTCCTCGCCGGAGAACGGCGTGCGCAGGAACGCCTCCGCGATCGCGAACGCCTCCGCCTCCGTGTGCTGGCGCGCCCCGATGCCGACCACCTGCGCGTCGTTGTGCTGCCTGGCCAGCTTCGCCGTCTCGGTGCTCCAGGCCAGCGCGGCCCGGCAGCCGCGGACCTTGTTCGCTGAGATCTGCTCACCGTTGCCCGAGCCGCCGATGACGATGCCCAGGGATCCCTCGTCCGCGACCGTGCGGCGCGCGGCCTCGATGCAGAACGGGGGGTAGTCGTCCAGGGAGTCGTAGGTGGCCGCGCCGACGTCGACGACGTCGAAGCCCAGACTGGTCAGATGGTCGAGCAGCCGGGCCTTGAGCTCGAAGCCGGCATGATCCGAGGCGAGGTAGACGCGCACGGTGCGAGATCCTGCCGCAACACCGTCGTCGCCGGTGTCGACGGGGTGCCCGATGGCTGGGTCGTGGCCGTCGTCGAACTCCTGGACGGGCCCCCGGGATCGCGACGGGCCGGTCGGACCCGGACACCCGCGTCGACGGCCAGGACCGGCACGGAGCGGGCGGCCCGCACGGCAGGTGGCGTCCCGGCCGCACCGCGCGGCGGCGCCGTGCGCTGGTCGGTCCTGACCTCCGCGGCCGAGGTGCTCGCCGCGACGGCGCGCTGCGCCGCCGTGGGCATCGACATCCCCCTGGGCTTTCCCGCGGGCCCCGAACGGCGGGCCTGCGAGGTACGGGCCCGCGAGCTCCTGGGGGCCGACCGCTCCTCGGTGTTCTTCACCCCACCGCGCGCCGTGCTGGAGGCCGGCGGCTACGCAGAGGCCTGCGCCGTCGCCCGCCGGCTGACGGGGCGCGCGATCAGCCTCCAGACGTTCCACATCGCGCCGAAGATCCGCGAGTGGGAGGCCCTGGAGCGGCCAGCGCACGTCGTCGAGGTGCATCCGGAGCTGTCGCTGCGACGGCTGGCGCCCGCCGTCGCGTTCGCCCGCAAGAAGTCCGTGCGTGGTGCGGGCCAGCGGATCGCTGCCCTCGCGCGCTGGGTGGACCCGGCGACCGCGCTCGCCGACCTCCCCGACGGCGCGCGCCTCGACGACGTCCTGGACGCGCTCGCCGCCGCGTGGTCGGCGGCCCGGCTCGCCCTCGGGTGCGCGGAGGTGCTGGGCCACGAGGACGACGACCGTGGCCGCCCGATGCGGATCGTGGTCTGACGGTGATCGCCGGTTCCGTGACGTGGGGTGCACGGGTGCACGTCATGTCACGGGAGTGGCGATCACCGCATTCGCCTCAGCGCCGCCCGCCGCCGAGCAGGTCACCGAGGATGGAGCCGAGATCCGGCCCGCCGCCTGAGCCCCCGGAGCCCCCGGAGCCCCCGAGCACCCCGCCGAGAAGGTCGCCGAGCACCCCGCCGAGCCCGCCGGACCCGGCCTGCGCGCCACCGGCGTCCGCAGCTCCCCCGCCGAGCTTCTTGGCCAGCCACGCCATGACGATCGGGGCGAGGATCGGCAGGAGCTTCGCGATCAGGTCCGTGGGGATCGCCCCGCCCGATGACGCGGCGGGGGCGTCGAGACCCTCCGCGTCCGCGCCCGGGGCGCCCAGCGCGCGCACCACGTCGTCGCGGCGCGCACCGAACACGTGACCGACGATCTTGTCGCCGTCCGTCTCGTCCACCTGGTCGAGGTCCACGCCGCCGTCGACCAGCGCGGGATCGTGGCTCGACACGGCCCGCGCGAACGACGCGGCACCCCCGGGGTCGTCGGTGTTGGCCTGGATGCCACCGAGGAGCGCGGGCAGCGCCTGCCGGACCGCCTGTTCGGCGGTGCCCGCGTCGACCCCCAACCGGCCGGCCAGCTGGGTCATCGGGATCTGGGAGAGGATCTCGTCGACGGCGCTCATCGTTCCTCCGGCGTGCGTGGCCATCCTGGCGCCGGCAGCCTAGTGCGCGCCCGTCAGCTCCGGCTCGTCCCGGGAGGGACGCCCGCGTCCGCCGACCCCTCCCGCTCCGCCTCCTCGCCCGCGGTGCCGACGGGCCGCCCGACGGGGGTGACCTCGCCGGGTGCGCCCAGCTCCGGCCCGTCCGTCGAGTCGGGCGGGGGCCCCTCGCCGGTGCGCTCGTCGATGAGTTCACCGAAGTAGCGCAGGACGACCGCCGCGGCCGCCACCGCCGGGACCGCCAGGAACGCCCCGCCGATGCCGTAGAGGCTGCCGCCCGCGGTGACCGCGAGCAGGACGATCGCGGCGTGCAGCGAGAGGCTGCGGGACTGCAGGATCGGCTGCAGGACGTTGCCCTCCAGCTGCTGCACCACCAGGATGATCGCGAGCACGATCAGTGCGGTGGTGAACCCGTTGCTGACCAGCGCGACCAGCACGGCCAGGGCACCGGCGACCAGCGCGCCCACGATCGGGATGAACCCGCCCAGGAAGGTGAGCACCGCGAGCGGGAGCGCGAGGGGGACGTCGAGGATCACCAGGCCGAGGCCGATGAGGACCGAGTCGATGAGCGCGACCACCGCCTGGGTGTAGACGAACCCGGAGACGGTGGCCCAGATCCGCCCCAGGAGCTCCGCGAGGTGCGCGCCCGGCCCGTGGCCGACGACGCCGCGCAGCCACGGCAGGAACCGCGGGCCGTCCTTGACGAACAGGAACGCGAGGACGATCGCGAGCAAGGCGGTGACGACGCTGGACGCCACCACCCCGACGCCGCTGGCGACCGAGGTCACGATGACCGTGATGCTCTGCTGGAGCTTGGTGGTGATCTCGGCCAGCACCGCGTCGAACTGGCCACCGGCCCCGAGGTTGAGCGGCGGGCCGGCGACCCACCGCTGGATCGAGGCGATGCCGCTGCCGGCTCGCGACGCGATCTCGGGGATGCCGCCGCTGATGGACCGCGCGAGCAGCAGGCTGAGCAGCCCGAGCAGGGCGAGCCCGAGGAGCATGACGAGCCCGGCCGCGACGGCCGGGGGCGCGCCGTGGCGGCGCATCCACGCCACCGGCGGCCAGGCGACGGTCGCGATGATGATCGCGAGCAGCACGGGCAGCACGATCACCCAGAGCAGCCCCATGACGTACCAGAGCAGGTAGAGCCCGATCACGACGATCGTGAACCTCAGGCTCCACCGGCTCGCCCACATCAGGCCGTGCGCGATGACGTCACCGCGGCTGGGCCGCCGCACAGCGCCGTCCGGTCTGGCGTCCACGGTGTGCCCCCTGTGGCTCGGTCGGAGATCGTGGCGCCAGCCTCCCAGACCGGCACCGCCCGCGGCAGCTGCGGCGCGCCTAGGATCCGCGGGTGCGCAGCGCCGGGATCGTGCTCGCGGGCGGCCGCTCGAAGCGGATGGGCGCCCCGAAGGCGGCGCTGGAGTGGCACGGCTCGACGCTGCTCGCGCGGACGGCAGGCGTGCTGGCGCGCAGCGTGGACGGCCCGGTGGTGGTGGTCGGGGCACCCGACCAGGAGCTGCCGGACGTGGGCGCCGAGGTGGTGCGCGACCCCGTCGAGGGCCGCGGGCCGCTGCAGGGCATCGGGGCCGGGCTCGCCGCGGTGGCGGGCCGGGCCGAGCGGGCGTTCGTGTGCTCCGTCGACCTGCCGTTCCTGCACCCGGCGTACGTCCGGGCCGTGCTGCGCGCGCTCACGCCGGGAATCGACGTCGCGCTGCCGGTCGTGGGCGGGCACCACCAGCCCCTGGCGGCTGCCTACCGCACGGCGCTGGCCTCGCGTATCGACGCGCTGCTCACCGCGGGCCGGATGCGGCCGGCGATGCTGTTCGCCGAGGTCGAGGTGCGCCGCCTGGGACGGGGCGACCTGCTCGCCGACGCCGAGCTCGCCGCGGCGGATCCCCGGCTCGCGTCCCTGGACGACGTCGACTCCCCCGAGCAGTACCGCGTCGCCCGGGCCGTCGAGCCGCCGGAGGTGGCGGTGGGAACCGCGCGGGTGCGGGCGGCGACGCCGGCCGGCGCCGCCGCCCTGCTGGGCCTGCCCGCGCTGCGCCTTGTCGACGGCCCGGACGGCCCGGACGTGCCGCTCGTCGCCGGTGACGAGCTTCGCTGAGCGCTGCTAGAGCTCCAGCAGGGCCCGCCCGCCGAACCACAGGCAGCCCAGCGCGACCCCCCAGAAGGCCAGCACCCAGAACGCACGCGGGACCAGCGTGTTCGCGGCGAGCTGCGCCGCGTCCGAGCCGCGGCGCC
Source organism: Pseudonocardia sp. (assembly GCF_050246655.1). Lineage (GTDB taxonomy): Bacteria > Actinomycetota > Actinomycetes > Mycobacteriales > Pseudonocardiaceae > Pseudonocardia. The sequence goes on along the minus strand of NZ_JBFWVQ010000196.1, from coordinate 1,973 downwards.
CCCAGCCCTGCCCGCGCAGCGACCACACCCCACCCAGCAGCATGAGCCACACGAGGCCGGTGGCGAGCAGGTCCCGGACGTCCGGGGCGCCCCGCAGGGCGGCCCACCCGATCCCCGCGCCTGCGAGCACCACGAGCACCCAGGTGAACGCGGTCTCCGCGAGGAACAGCACCCCCGCCAGCAGCAGCACCGCGCCCCAGAGCACGACCCACGCGCGGCCGTCCAGGACCAGCCAGGCCCCGCCGAGCCCGAGCAGCGGCGGGGTGACGTATCCGGCGAGGTACACGAACACCAGCCCCGGTCCCCAGCTGCCCGCGAACCGGGTGACCCCGCCCCCGACCCCCTCGTGCACCCGGAACCCGGCCGGGCGGCGACCCGTCAACGCGGCGACGGCGACGTGGCCGCCCTCGTGCGCGACGGTGACGAGCGCCCCTGCCCAGCTGCCGGTGAACAGCACGGCCAACGCGACGACGACACCGGTCACCCACGCGACGGGCAGGTCGGTGAGGAGCTCCACGCTCCCAGTATTCCGATGCCGAGCAGGGTGGTGCCGCCATGTCGGAGGCAGAGCAGGGCGACCGGCCATCCAGAGGGATCCAGGTGATCTTCGCGAGCTGCACGACGTCCGTCTGCGGCTCGTGGCTCGGGTCGTCAGCACTCCTTGACCTGAAGCTCACTTCAGCTCCTACCGTCGCCGCTCAGAAGCCCGCGCCGGAATCGTCGTACCCCTGCGCGACACTGCGGGCGGGCTGGGAGGAGCCGACCGATGAGCATGGAGATGACGGCGTGGACGTCGCTCTACCACGCGATGAACGCCACCGAGCAGCGCACGCCGTTCTCGATGGCCACGCTGCGGCGCATCGGGCGATTCGCCCGTCCCCACGCGAGGCGACTGGTCATCTTCGTCGCGCTGAGCGTCGCCGGGGCGGCGCTGGCGGTCGCCACGCCGGTGCTGGCCGGGCGGGTCGTCAACGCGATCACAGCGGCCGAGCCGGTCGAGGTGGTCGCCGGGCTCGCCGGGCTGATCGCGGTGCTCGCGCTCGCCGAGGCAGGGCTCGGCATCGTCTCCCGCTTCTACTCCGCGAGCATCGGCGAGGACCTCATCCTGGACCTGCGGGCCACGGTGTTCGACCACGTCCAGCGCATGCCGGTGGCGTTCTTCACGCGCACGCGCACCGGGGCGCTGGTCAGCAGGCTCAACAACGACGTCATCGGGGCGCAGCGGGCGTTCTCCGACACGCTGTCCGGGGTCGTCGGCAACCTGGTCACGCTGGTGCTGGCGCTGGCGGTGATGCTGAGCCTGTCGTGGCAGGTCACGCTGCTCGCGCTGGTGCTGCTGCCGGTGTTCGTGATCCCGGCCCGGCGGATGGGCCGCCGCCTCGCCGTGATGGAGCGGGAGGCCGCCGACCACAACGCCGCGATGGGCACGCAGATGACCGAACGGTTCTCCGCACCCGGCGCCACGCTCGTGAAGCTCTTCGGGCGCCCGGCGGAGGAGACGGCCGAGTTCGTCGCGCGGGCCCGGCGCGTGCGCGACATCGGGGTGCGCACCGCGATGGTGCAGTGGGTGTTCGTCACCGCACTCACGCTCGTCTCGGCGCTGGCGCTCGCGCTCGTCTACGGCCTGGGCGGGGTGTTGGCGCTGCGCGGCACGCTCGACGCGGGCTCCGTGGTGTCGCTCTCGCTGCTCATCACCCGGCTCTACGCCCCGCTCACCGGGCTCGCGAGCGCACGGCTCGAGGTGATGACGGCGCTGGTCAGCTTCGACCGGGTCTTCGAGATCCTCGACCTGCCGCCGCTCATCGCCGAGCCCGTGCACCCGAGGCCGCTGCCGGACGGGCCGCTGTCCGTCGAGCTGCGCGGCGTGTCCTTCGCCTACCCGTCCGCGGACCGGGTCTCGCTCGCGTCCCTGGAGGAGGTGGCCCAGCTCGACGTCCGCGGCGGCGTCGAGGTGCTCCACGACGTGTCGTTCC
>NZ_JBFWVQ010000195.1:0-6194 GCF_050246655.1 Pseudonocardia sp. | reverse complement strand
CCGCGGCCGGGACAAGATCGTGGAGTTGACGGGGGACGACGCCGCGCTGGCGGCGCGGCTCGTGGAGCTGCGGGGCAGCTGAGCTCCGGGGGGCTGGGCGTTCGCACACACCGTAGCGTGGTCGCACATGCTGCCTGCGGGCATCGTGCGGTGTGTGTGGGCGGTGGAGCACGTGTTCGAGCGGGCCCGGTGGGGTGTCCGGGTGCGGGTGCGAGCGACGGAGCGTGTGTTCGAGCGGGCCCGATGGGTGCCCGGCGGCCGGTGCGAACTATGGAACGTATGTTCGAGCGGGCCCGACGCGGCCATCAGCCCACAGCTCCCCGCAGCACACGGCACCTGGCACGGTCGGCGGCGGACACCCACCGGTGCGGCTGCGGCAGACTCGCCCACATGGAGACATCCGACGTGGCCGGCACGGCCGAACGGGCGGCACGGGGAACGGCGACGGACGGAACGGCGACGGCGGGAACGGCGGCGGGGGGAACGGCAGCGGACGGAACCGCAGCGGCGGGAACGGCGGCGGACGGAACGGCAGCGGACGGAACGGCAGCGGACGGAACGGCGACGGCGGGAACGGCGGCGGTGGGAACGGCGACCCACGAACCAGCGCCGCGACGGCCGGCGGCCCGCCGCTGGGCAGAGCTGCAGCGGGGCCGCGGCCTACCCCGGGAGATCCTGGCGGCCGCGCCCGCGGACCCGTGGCGCCACGACGCGCGCGACTTCACCGCCCCCGACGTGCCCACGGACACCCCCTCCCGCGCGACGGCGCTGGACCTGCTCGGCGACGGCGGCACCGTGATCGACAGCGGCACAGTGGCCGGCGGCACAGTGATCGACGGCGGCACAGCGATCGACGGCGGCACGGTGATCGACGTCGGCTGCGGCGCGGGCGACGCGGCGTTCGCACTGACCGGGGCCGCCCGTCACCTCACGGGTGTCGACCGCCAGCAGGACATGCTGGACGCGTTCGCGGCCGACGCGACCGCCCGCGGGATCGCGTACACGACCGTGCGCGGCAGCTGGCCCGAGATCGCCCCCGAGGCCGGCCGAGCGGACGTGGTGGTGTGCCACCACGTGCTGCACAACGTCGTCGACCTGCCCCCGTTCGTGCGCGCGCTGAGCGCCGCGGCGCGCCGGGGCGTGGTGGTGGAGATGCTCACCGAGCACCCGATGGCCTGGCTGGACCCGCTGTTCGCGCGCTTCCACGGGCTGTACCGCCCGCCGCCCGCGACCCACGACGACGCCGTCGCGGTGCTGCGCGAGCTCGGGATCACCCCGGAGGTCGTGACGTGGGAGCGCGCCCGCACGCCGCCGCACGACGCGGAATGGGTGACGCGGCGGCTGTGCCTCGGACCGGAGCGGGTCGCCGAGGTGGCCGGAGCGCTGGCCGGTCTGCCGCCCCGGACGAAGCGGGCGGCGACGATCAGCTGGCGTGTGTGATCATCCACCAGGCGATGAGCACGCCGAAGGAGTTGGTCGCGACATGCGCGAGCATCGGTGCCGCAAGGTGGCCGCTCCAGCGGCGCAGCGCGCACAGCCAGATCCCCGCACCGAAGGTGAAGAGCACCGCCACCGCGATCTCGGCGACCCCGCCCCAGCCGCCGAACGCCGCCCCGTACGCGGCGTTGGCGCTGCCCATGCCGATCGACGGCAGGATGTGCCAGAGCCCGAACAGGCCGGACGACACGAGCGTCGCCCGCCACCAGCCGCCGCCCACCAGGGCGGGCAGGACCCCGCGGAACGCCGTCTCCTCGAGCACCGCCGTGCCCAGCGGGATCCGGATCAGCGCGGCGAACAGCGCCAGCGCCAGCGGCCCGGCCGCCCGCTCGTCGAGGAACGCCGCCCGGGTGGAGGGCAGCGACAACGCGATCGTGTAGACCACCGCCACGGCCGCCGCGACGGCCGCGCCGACGAGCACCCCGCGCCGAAGCCTCGGGCGGTGCAGGCCGAGATCCGCCCAGGTCAGGCCTACTGCGGCGCGCGCGCCGACCAGCAGCAGGCCGGTCATCGCGAGGTTCCACAGCACGTACCCCTCGGGCCAGATCCGATTGCTCACGACGTTCGACGCTGCGAGGATCGTCACGGCGGCGAAGAACGCCAGCCGCAATCTGAGCGGTCGAGCGGCGGCGGGGGGCGGCCCGGGACGGGCCTCCAGCGTCGTCGTCACACACTCCATCGTCCGGGTCGGCGGCCGGCGCGCAACCTCGGGGGTGGACGGTGAGCTCGGTGGACGCGGCGGGCGGCACGCCCGCGCCGCGTCCGGAGCCCCCGGACGGCAGCCGCGACGAGTACGGCCGGGACCGCTACATCGACTTCCTGCGCGCCGGCAGCATCCTCGTCGTCGTCCTGTGGCACTGGGCGTTCACGATCCTCATCTGGCTGCCGGACGGCCCGCGTGCCACCAGCCCCCTGGGGTTCACCTCGGGGCTGTGGATGCTCACCTGGCTGTTCCAGGTGTTGCCGCTCTTCTTCTTCGTCGGCGGCTACGTGCACCTGCTCGCCTGGCAGCGGGCGCGGATCCGCGGCGAGACGCTGGACCGGTTCGTCCTGCGCAACCTGCGGCGGCTGTCGGTGCCCGCGCTCGTGGTCGCGGGCGTCTGGATCGGGCTCGGCCTCGTGCTGTGGGCGGGGCTGGGGCTGGAGTGGATCGGCCGCGCCGTGCTGCTGGTGATCAGCCCCCTGTGGTTTCTCGGGGTCTACCTGGGGCTCATCGCGCTGATCCCGCTCTGGTTCGCGATCGCGCGGCGGTTCGGCCCGGTGGCGTTCGTGTGGATGATCGGGCTGGTCGTGATCGTCGACATCCTCCGCTTCCGGGTGGGCTGGGAGGCCGCCGGCTGGGTCAACATGCTGCTGGTCTGGGGCCTGGCGTTCATGGCGGGGTTCTGGTGGGAGGCGCTGGTCCGCGCCCCGCGGCACGTCGACGCCGCGCTGATGTGGGCGGGCCTGTTCGGGCTGATCGGGCTGGTCGGCTCCGGCCTCTACCCGGGCTCGATGGTGGGCGTTCCGGGGGAGACGTCCAACATGGCGCCGCCCACGCTGTGCATCGTCGCGCTGCTCGCGTTCCAGGTCGGCATCGCCGAGATCGCGCGGCCGGGCATGTCGCGGTGGTTGGAACGGCCCGGGCCGCGCGGCTTCGTCGAGATCATCAACCGGTTCGCGATGCCCGTCTTCCTGTTCCACACCACCGGCATGGCGATCGGGCGCGGCCTGATCTACGCGTGGAACGGCGAGCTCGCCGAGGCCACGGTCCCGGACCTGCGCTGGTGGCTCGAACGCCCCCTCTACATCGCGGTGTCGTTCGTGTGCACCCTGCCCGTGATCTGGCTGTTCAACCGGCGGGGACGACGCAGGCCGCGACCTGCGCCCCACTAAGGTCAGCGCGGAGGTGAGCGGATGGCGAGCCTGGAGATCCTGCTCGGCGCCGTTGCCACCGTCGTACTGGTCGGGGTCCTCGCCGTACGCGCCTCCGTCCGGCTCGGGCTGCCCTCACTGCTGCTGTACCTGGGCATCGGGGTGCTGCTCGGCGAGGCCGTGCTCGGCATCCCGTTCGCCGACGCCGACCTGACCCAGTCCCTCGGGCTCGCCGCGCTCGTCATGATCCTCATCGAGGGCGGCCTCACGACTCGATGGGAGTCGGTGCGCCCGGCGCTGGGGCTCGGCATCGCCCTGTCGACGGTGGCGGTGGTCGTGAGCATCGCCGTCGTCGGTGTCGCGCTCCACCATCTCCTGGACCTGGAGTGGCGGGTGGCGTTCCTGTGGGGCGCGGTGCTCTCGTCGACGGACGCGGCGGCCGTGTTCAGCGTGCTGCGCGGCGTCGGCGTGTCGCCGCGGCTGTCCGGGGCGCTGGAGATGGAGTCCGGCTGCAACGACGCCCCCGTCGTGCTCGCGGTCATCCTGCTCGCCTCCGACGATCCGATCACCTGGCTCACGCCGCTGGTGGTCGTCTACGAGCTCGCCGCCGGGGCGGTCGTCGGGGGCCTGCTCGGGCTGGTCGGCGGCTGGGCGCTGCGCCGCGCCGCCCTGCCGTCCGTCGGCCTCTACCCGCTCGCCGCGATCGCCGTCGCCGTGCTCGCGTACTCGACGGGCCAGCTCCTGCACGCCTCCGGCCTGCTCGCGACGTACGTGTGCGCGCTCGTGCTCGGCAACGCCCGGCTTCCGCACCGGGGCGGCGTGATGTCCTTCGCCGAGGGTATGGGCTGGCTCGCCCAGATCGGGCTCTTCGTGCTGCTCGGGCTCTACGCCGCCCCGCAGCGGGTGCCGGCCGCGCTGTGGCCCGCGCTCGTGGCGGGGTTGGTCCTCGTGCTGGCCGCCCGCCCGCTGTCCGTGGTCGCGGCGGCGCTGCCGTTCCGGGTGCCGTGGCGCGAGCAGCTCTTCCTGTCCTGGTCGGGGCTGCGCGGCGCCGTGCCGATCGTGCTCGCCCTGCTGGCCCTCACCGAGGGCGCCTCGGGCGCCGCCATGCTCGTGGACGTCGTGTTCGTGCTGGTCGTCGCCCTCACCCTGATCCAGGGCACGACGCTGCCGTGGGTGGCGCGGCGGCTCGGGGTCTCCCGGTCGGCGCAGCCGCGCGCCCTGGAGGTCGACGCCGCGCCCCTGGACGAGCTCGGCGCGGACCTGCTCCAGGTCCGCATCCCGGTCGGCTCCCGGCTCAGCGGCGTGTACCTCGCCGAGCTGCGACTGCCCGCGGGGGCCACGATCAGCCTCGTCGTCCGTGACGGGGCCGCGTTCACCCCGGGCCGGGAGACCCGCCTGCGGGAGGGCGACCAGCTGCTCGTCGTCACCACCGCCGAGGTACGCGGTGCGGCCGAGGCGCGGATCCGTGCCGTCGACCGGGCCGGCCGGCTGGCCCGCTGGCGGGGCGAGGCCGGCCGATGAGGAACAATCGAGGGTGTGAGCTCCGGCAGCGACGTCCTCGCGCCCCGCAAGGTCGCCCTGCTGGCCGTGATCGCGATCATGGTGGTGATGCTCGACGTCATCACCAAGGTCCTCGGGGTCGCCCTCCTGGAGGGCCGCGAGCCGGTCGAGCTGCTGGGCGGGCTGGTCTACCTCGTGCTCGTACGCAATCCCGGTGCCGCGTTCTCGCTTGCCACCGGCTACACGTGGGTGCTCACCATCGTCGCGCTCGCCGTCGTGGTCGCGATCATCCGGATCGCGCGCCGCCTGCGCTCCACCGGCTGGGCGGTGGCGCTCGGGCTCATCCTCGGCGGCGCTATCGGCAACCTCGCGGACCGGATCTTCCGCTCGCCCGGCCCGTTCCGCGGCCACGTCGTGGACACGGTGTCGGTCTTCGCCCCGGACGGCAGCGTGTTCCCGGTGTTCAACCTGGCGGACTCCGCGATCGTCATCGGCGGGGCGCTGCTCGTGCTGCTCGCGCTGCTGGGCCGGGAGCTGGACGGCACCCGCACCGGTGAGAAGGCCGCCGATGGGTGAGACCCGCAGCCTCCCCGTCCCGGACGGCCTGGACGGGCTGCGCATCGATGCCGGCCTCTCGCGGCTGCTCGGCATGTCCCGCACCGTCGTCGCCGCCCTCGCCGAGGACGGCCGGGTGGCCCTGGACGGGCGCATCGCCGGGAAGTCGGACCGGCTCGTCGCGGGCGCCTGGCTGGAGGTCGAGCTGCCCGATCCGGACCGCGGGCCCGAGACGATCCTCGGCCCCGTCGAGGTCGTCGCGGGGCTCGCGGTGCTGCACGAGGACGCCGACCTCGTCGTCGTGGACAAGCCGGTCGGCGTCGCCGCGCACGCGAGCCCCGGCTGGACGGGCCCCACCGTGCTCGGCGGCCTCGCCGCCCTCGGCGTGCAGGTGGCCACGTCCGGGGCGGCCGAGCGGCAGGGCATCGTGCACCGGCTCGACGTCGGCACGACGGGCGTCATGGTCGTCGCGAAGTCCGAGCGCGCCTACTCCGAACTCAAGCGGGCGTTCCGGGAACGCACCGTGGAGAAGCGCTACCACGCGCTGGCGCAGGGCCACCCGGATCCGTCGCGGGGCACCATCGACGCCCCGATCGACCGCCATCCGCGCCACGACCACCGGTTCGCCGTCGTCGCAGGCGGCAAGCCGAGCATCACCCATTACGAGACGATCGAGGCGTTCCGCGCCGCGTCGCTGCTCGACGTCACCCTGGAGACGGGCCGCACCCACCAGATCCGGGTGCACATGGCGGCGTTGCGCCACCCCCTGGTCGGCGACCTCACCTACG
>NZ_JBFWVQ010000194.1:0-6296 GCF_050246655.1 Pseudonocardia sp. | reverse complement strand
ACCGCCCTGGCCATCGTCCCCGGCAAGAACACCGCACTACCGGCCACCGCCATGCTCACGGCATCATGACCGAGCACTGACCCGCACGGTGTCGAGCACGAACTCCACCACACAGCGGGACGCGACCATGCGGAACTCGCCGACGCGAGACGCGCAACTCGCCGATGCAGGATGCGGAACTCGCGGACGCGAGACGCGCAACCCGGCCTGGCGAAACACGCAACTCACGCGGACGAGATGCGCAACTCGCGGGTCAGCCGTCGACCGGGTCCCGCCGCAGCGCCGACGAGAGCCGGACCGCACCCACGCCGCCGGACCGGCCGGCAGCGTCATCCGGGTTCGACAGCCGGCAGCGGTCCAACGAGAGGCAGCCGCAGCCGATGCAGGAGTCGAGGCCGTCGCGCAGGGCGACGAGCGCGTCGATCTGCTCGTCCAGCCGCCCCCGCCAGGCCCTGGACAGCCGGGCCCAGTCCGCACGGGTGGGGGTCCGGCCGTCGGGGAGCTGCGTCAGGCCCTCGCGGACCTCCTCCAAGCTCACGCCGATCGTCCGCGCGGCGCGGATGAACGCGAGCCGGCGCAGCACGGAGCGCTCGTAGCGGCGCTGCCCGCCGGAGGTGCGGACGGTGTGCAGCAGCCCCTCGCGCTCGTAGTACCGCAGCGCCGAGTGCGGCAGGCCGCTGCGTCGTACCACCTCCCCGATCGGGAGCAGATCGTGCGCGTGCATCCCGGCATCCTCCTTGACCTGAAGTCAGATTTAGCTCCCAAGCTAGCCGACATGGCACACACCGACATCAGCGCCGACATCCGCACCCACATCCGCACCGCCATCGTCACCGGCGGCAGCAGCGGCCTCGGCCGCGCGCTCGTCGCCGGCCTCACCGCCCGCGGCACCACCGTCGTCACCGACGCGCGCGACGCCGCCCGGCTCCGGGACGCGGTCGCCGCCCTCGCCCACCCGGATCGCGTCGTGGCCCTGCCCGGCGACGTCACCGATCCCGCCCACCGCGCCGACCTCGTCGCCGCCGCGGGTGCGCAGGGCGGCCTGGACCTGCTCGTGCACAACGCGGGCGACCTCGGCCCCTCCCCGCTGCCCGCGCTCGCCGATCTCGACGAGGCGGCGCTGCGGGCGATCCTCGAGTCGAACGTCGTCGCCCCGCTCGCGCTCACCCGGCTTGCCCTCCCGCTGCTGCGGCGCTCGCCCGCACCGGCCGTCGTCACGATCAGCTCGGACGCCGCCGTCGAGGCCTACCCCGGCTGGGGTGGCTACGGCGCCGCGAAGGCTGCGCTGGACCGGCTCGCCGCCGTGCTGGCCGAGGAGCTCCCGGAGGTCGCGGTGTACGCGGTCGACCCGGGCGACATGCGCACGCCGATGCACCAGCGGGCGTTCCCGGGCGAGGACATCTCGGACCGCCCTGAGCCCGAGACGGTCGTCCCGGCGCTCCTGCGGCTGCACGACGAGCGGCCCGCCGTGGGCCGCTACCGGGCGGCCGAGTTCGCCCCCGGCACGGCGGGAGTGCCCGCGTGACCCGCCCCGCGACCACCGCCAGGAGCCACCCGCAGCGGCGCACGAGGATCCGGTTCACCGTGCCCGACGGCCTCGCCGCCACCGGCCCGCCGGAGGAACGCGGCCTCGCCCGCGACGAGGTGCGCCTCGCCGTCGTCGCGCGGGGCCGCCCGGTGCGCCACGTCCGGTTCACCGACCTGCCGGCCGCGCTAGCCCCTGGCGACCTGGTCGTCGTCAACACCTCGCCCACCGCGGCGGCCGCGGTCGACGGCCTGCGCGTGGACGGCCCGGTCGTGCTGCACGTCAGCGGGCCCGTCCCGGACGGCGACGGGTACGTGGTGGAGCTGCGCACACCCGGCGGGGAGCGGGTCACCGACGCCGCGGCGGGCGAGCGGATCGCGCTGCCCCGCGGCGTGACGGCGACGCTCACCGCCGCCTACCCCGACCCCGGCGCCCGCACCGGCCGCCTGTGGCGGGCCCGGGTCCCGGTGGAGGGCGGGCTCCCGGCCTGGCTGGCACGGGTGGGCCGGCCGATCCGCTATCCCTACCTGCGCAGCGCCCCGCCGGTGGAGGCCTACCGGACGGTGTTCGCGCAGGCCACGGCGGGTTTCCCGAGCGCGGAGATGCCGAGTGCGGGACGCCCGTTCTCGCCGCGGGTGCTGGCAGCGCTGCGGGCCCGCGGAGTGGGCGTGGCAACGTCGACCCTGCACACCGGCGTCTCCTCGCCGGAAGCGGGCGAGACCCCGCTCCCGGAGCGCTACGCCGTCCCGGCCGCGACGGCGGCCGCGGTGAACGCGACGCGTGCCCGGGGCGGGCGGATCGTCGCGGTCGGGACGACGGTGACCCGCGCGCTGGAGACGGTCGCCGCACCCGACGGCACGGTGCGGCCCGGCGCGGGCTGGACGGACCTGGTGCTGAGCCCGCAGCGCCCGGCCCGGACGGTGGACGGGCTCGTCACGGGCTGGCACGAGCCGGAGGCCTCCCACCTGCTGCTGCTGGAGGCCGTGGCCGGGGCGCGGCTGGTGCGGCGGGCGTACCGGGAGGCGCTGGCCGAGGGCTACCTGTGGCACGAGTTCGGCGACACCTGCCTGCTCCTGCCGTGAGACGGCCGTTCGGCTCAGCAGAGAAGACCGTTCGGGTGGGGTTGCCCGATCGCGCGTCACGAAACGATAAAGCAGGCGAGCGGTCGAGCCGGAGCGCCGAGAGGCGCCCCGGCACCTTGTCCCTCCGGCGCCGGAGGCACTACCTTTTGCGCCAGCGTCACGACTCGGCAACGAGCGCGCACGGCCGGACCCCCCATCCGGCCCCGGGCCCCGAACCTGGAAGCGCTCGCGGTGGGTCGCTCCCCAGCGCTGAAGGGTTGGTCCGTGGCAGTACACCGCTCCCCCGGTGCACGCGCGCGTCGGCACGCGACACCGCGTCCGGCCGTCGGCGCCACGCGTGCCGGCGCAGCCGCGGCTCTCGGCGCGGTCACCACGGGCGCGTTCACCGCCCTGATCCCCGCCGTCGACGCCCCGGTCCCGGTGGCAGCGGAGGACGTGTCCACGCCGTCGGTCGCCACGACGCTCGCCTCGGTCTCGATCCCGATCAAGATCGACGAGGACGGCCACCACACCAGCAAGGGAGCGTTCGTCCCGGTGCGGTCCGTCGCGGACGGCGCGGCGGACACCCCGGGCGAAGCGCAGCTCGCCCAGCTCGACAAGGCGGCCGGCATCGCCACCCGGATCGCCGAGATGGCCGCGAAGCAGCAGGCCGAGCAGGCCGAGCGGGCGAAGGTGGACGCGCTGATCGCCAAGGGTGGTCTCGACGGCTGGATCGCCGAGGCCCTGCGCGTCATGGACCTGCCGCAGAGCCTCGCCCCGGCCGTCAAGAAGATCATCATGAAGGAGTCGACGGGCAACCCGAACGCCATCAACCGCTGGGACGCCAACGCGCAGCGCGGCACCCCGTCCCAGGGCCTGATGCAGACGATCCCGTCCACGTTCAGGAAGTTCGTGCACCCGTCGCTGGCCGACAAGTCGATCACGCACCCGGTCGCGAACATCACCGCGGGCGTCCGCTACATGATCGCCACCTACGGCCTTCGCACGCTGGAGCAGGGCGGGCGCCGCTCCGCTGCAGGTCACTACGTGGGCTACTGACCCAGGGCGTCGGCGTCGTGCCGATCACCCGGTAGCCGGTTGATCCGGCCGCCAGCCGGTCTAGCGTCGGCGGCGAGGTGATGCGCCATGAGGATCGCGGTCGCCGGCGGGAGCGCGGCGGGCCTGCTGGCGGCGCTGATGCTGGCTCGCGCGGGCCACGACGTACTGGTCCTGGAGCGCGACGACCTCACGCCCGCCGCGGACGTGGAGACGGCCGCGGCCAGAGCGTTCCGCGCGGCGGCGCCGCAGGTGATCCAGCCGCACGTGCTGCTGACGGCGTTCCGGGAGGTGATGCAGCGGCGGCTGCCGGACGTGTACGCGGCGCTGATCGACGCGGGGGCAGCGGAGGCCGGGGTGCTCAGCCAGATGCCGCCGACGGTCCCGGACCGCACGCCAAAGCCCGGCGACGAGCGCCTGACGCTGCTCATGACGCGACGCGCCACCCTGGACTGGGTGCTGGCCCGGGTCGCGGCCACCGAGCCGCGGGTCGAGGTGCGCTACGGATGCGCGGTGACGGGTCTGGTCACGACGCGCGGGGAGCCACCGCACGTCCGGGGCGTGCGCACCGCGGAGGGCGAGCACCAAGCCGACGTCGTCGTCGACGCGTCCGGGCGCCGCAGCCCCGTGGACCGCTGGCTTGAGGCCGCGGGGGCGCGCCACAGCCACCTGGCGCATGCCGAATGCGGTCTCGCCTACTACGGCCGCCAGTACCGCGCCCGGCCTGCCGACCTCCCCGGTCCGGTGACGACGCGGGTGGTCGCCGGGCTGCGGGAGTTCGTCGTCGGGATCTGGGGCGGCGACAACGACAGCATGCAGCTCGTGGTCGCGCCACTCGCCGCGGACCACCGCTTCACCTCGGCGCGCCGCCCGAAGGTCTTCGAGGCCGTGCTGCGCAGCGTGCCGTTCTACGCACCGTGGCTCGACGGCCTCGACCCGATCACCGACGTCGGCGTGATGGGTGGGCTGCACAACACCCTGCGCCGCCTCGTCGTCGACGGCGTGCCCGTCGCGACCGGGCTGCACGCCGTCGGTGACTCGGTGTGCACGACGAACCCGACGTTCGGCCGCGGGCTGGGTCTCACCGCGCACACCGTCGCCGACCTCGCCGACGCGCTGGCCGCGCACCCGACGAACCCCGTGGCCAGGGCGCTCGCGGTCGACGCCGCCGTGGACGAGCACATCGCCCCCTGGTACGCCGACCAGGCCGTGACGGACGCGGTCGCCGTGGCGCGCCAGCGGCACGCCGTCTTCGGCACCCCGCCGCCGGACCTCACCCCGCCGCCCGGCGAGCTCACGTTCCGGGAGCTGCGCGCGGCCGCCCCGGTGGACGCGGCCGCGTTCCGCGGTGTCCTGCGCAGCATGGGCATGGTCGGGCGGCCGTCGGACGTCTACGCGGATGCGGTGCTGCTCCGGCGCGTCCGGACGCTGCTGGCCGAGCACCCACCGGAGCCGATGGCGCAGCCGAGCACGGCGGAGCTGGAGCGGGCCCTCGCCGGCCCCGGCTGAGCGGGATCAGCCGGTCAGCCGCTTCGCGAGCGCCTCGGCGTCGACCCGGCCGGTGCCGTCCAGCACGTGCCACGGCGAGAGCCACCCGGACGCCGCCAGCTGCCCGTACACCGCTGCGGTGCGCGCCTGCAGCCCGCCGTCGGACTCGTAGACGTCGCGGCCGCGCGCCCGGCCCGCCGCACGCTGCGCGGCCACCGCCTCGGGCACCGCGAGCAGCAGCTGCACGTCCGGCACGGGAATGCCGAAGCGCTCGATCTCCAGCTCCCGCACCCACGCCACCAGCTCGCCGCCGGAGTCCTGGTGCAGCCGCGCCGCGCCGTAGGCGGCGTTCGAGGCGACGTACCGGTCCACCAGCACGACGTCGGACGCCGCCGCGGCGCGGCGGAGCTCGTCCGCCGCGTCCCTGCGGTCCAGCGCGAACAGCAGCGCCATCGCGTGCACGGACGACGCGACGTCGCCGAGCCTGCCGTGCAGGGCGTCGCGGGCCAGCTCGGCGTGTACGTCGGCCTCGTAGCGCGGGAAGGCGAACCGGGCGACCCGGGCGTCCCGCGCGACGAGCACCTTGTCGAGGGCCTCGGTCAGGGTGTGCTTGCCGGCCCCGTCGAGGCCCTCGATGATGATCAGCACGAGTCGACCGGCACGTCAGTACCGGTAGTGCTCCGGCTTGAACGGCCCCTCGACGTCCACGCCGATGTACTCGGCCTGGTCCTTGGTCAGCTTCGTCAGCTCGCCGCCGAGCGCCAGCACGTGGATCCGGGCCACCTTCTCGTCGAGGATCTTCGGCAGCCGGTAGACGTCGTTGTTGTACTCCTCGTGTCGGGTGAACAGCTCGATCTGCGCGATCACCTGGTTGGAGAAGCTGTTGCTCATCACGAACGAGGGGTGCCCGGTGGCGTTGCCGAGGTTCATCAGCCTGCCCTCGGACAGCACGATGATCGAGTGCCCGTCCGGGAAGATCCACTCGTCGACCTGCGGCTTGATGGTGATCCTGCGGATGCCGGGCACCCGGGCCAGGCCCGCCATGTCGATCTCGTTGTCGAAGTGACCGACGTTGGCGACGATCGCCTGGTGCTTCATCCGCGACATGTGCTCGACGGTGACGATGTCCTTGTTGCCGGTGGCCGTGACCACGATGTCGGCCTTGT
>NZ_JBFWVQ010000193.1:0-6352 GCF_050246655.1 Pseudonocardia sp. | reverse complement strand
GTCCGCTCCGCCACAATCCGCCTCGGCGGCCAGGAGATCACCCTCGACCCCGACATCCCCACCGCCGCAGCAGAGATCCTCGATCAGCTACCCGCCGCGGGTCACTAACGAGGTGTCCTGACTCAGGCCCGAGGATCTCCCCACCGGACGCACGGCACGTTCGCCGAACTGAGCGGGACGAACCCGCCCGTGTGACCGGTCCACCCCTACCCCGGTGCCCCGTGGTGCACGGCCTCGACGTTGTGCCCGTCCGGGTCGCGCAGGAAGACCCCGTAGTAGCCGGGGTGGTACTCCGGCCACTCCCGCGGCGCATGCAGCACCTCGGCCCCGGCCGCCAGCGCCGCCTCGTGCACGGCGTCCACCGCGGCCCGGTCGGGTGCGCGCAGCGCGACGTGCAGCTCGCGGGTCTCGCCGCCGCCCGCGGGGACGAGCCATAGGTCGGGCTGCCCGTCCGCTCCTCCGAGACCCACGACGAAGGAATCCCCCATCGGGAACCGCATGATCTCGCGGGCCCCGATCGGCGCGAAGACCTGCAGGTAGAACCGCAGCGAGGCGGCGACGTCGCCGACCTGGACACCGAGGTGATCGAGCATGGCGCGGACGTTAGCCGATGCGGCCGACACTTTCCGGCGGTCGGCGCACCGCGATCACCACCAGGCATCCGCCTCGTGCACGGTGACCCCGGGCGGGGCGATGACGTCGACGATCGTGGCGACGGCGTCGAAGACCAGGTCCGCCGAGCGCAGGTGCTCCTGCGGCCCACCCGTGACGGGGTCGGGGACCGCCTCCTGCTCGGGTGGCACCGGCGGCAGGCCGGCGTGCAGCCGCGGGGCCCACTCCACGATCCGCAGCGCCCGGTGCACGGGGTCCGGCGGCAGGCGCCGCGGGTCGAGCGACTGCACCATCCGCGCGAACCGGCGCAGGCCGTAGACCTTGTGCACGGCATCGCCCGCGAGCCAGGCGATCGCCGCCCGGTGCGACTCCTCCATGGTCAGCACCAGGTCCGAGCTGATGATCATCTTCTCGTCGAGCCGCCGGGAGGCGAACGGGGTGTCGTCCGGGACGGCCCAGACGTCGAGCGCGGCGCGCGTACCCGGGTGCATCGGGCGGCCGGGGGTGGCGCGGATGCCCGCGCTCGCGAAGCGGAACGCCGTCAGCGCCTCGGGACCGAGCCGGTCCACCATGAGCCGGCGCATGAGCGCCTCGGCGAACGGGGAGCGGCAGAGGTTGCCGGTGCACACGAACAGCACCTCGAACGCCGCCTGGGGCTGCCAGGCCGGCGCATCCGCGGACGGCTCCTCGGGAGCGGTCACCACACCGGTTCACCTCGCCGCACCGGTCGCTGCTGGATGTGGTGAGCAGGCTGTCGGAGACGCTCGACGGCCGGCTCCGCCGTCGAGGCTACCGGCCGGCCTCCTCATCGGCATGCCCGTCGCCGTCGGCGCGGTCGCCACCGTCTCCCGGCACCGGCGCGGGCGAGCGCAGGCCGGGGTCGACGTCCTCGTCACGGCCCTCGACGCCGGCGGCGGGCTTCAGCGGCTGCGTGGCGGTCGCGGTGGTCGCCCTCGTCGCCTTCGCGTGGGGCACCGCCGGGCCGGACGCCGCAGGCGGCGGATGGGCCTCCGCGGACCCGGCCACCGGGGCGGGCGGCCGCGGGGCCGTCGGCGCCACCTGCTTCGGGATGACGTTCGTCGGCGGGCCGGACACCACCCGGCCGCTCCTGCCGTACTGGCCGGCCCCGTTGCCGTTCGGGGCGGCCCGCCCGCCCCCGTCCGCGGGGCGGGTCCACGCAGGCGCGAGCATCGGCCGCTCGCCGAGCGGCATGTCGAGCTCGGAGTGGACGGCGAGGTAGGCCTGCTCGGCGCTGCTGCGCTTCTTGCGGGGTGCCGGCACCATCGTGAGCACGGCACCGAGCAGCGGCGCGGACACGGTCTCCAGCGCGTCCCGGGCCGCGAGCACCTTCTGCCGGTTCACCCCGCCGACCGGGACGACGAGGAGCACCCCGTCCACCTGGCTGGCCACGGCGGCGGCGTCGATGACCGGCGAGAGCGGCGAGGCGTCGACCAGGACGACGTCGTAGCGCTCGCGGGCCTGGGCGAGCAGCCCCGCCATGGCCGCCGAGCCGAGGACCTCGCTCGGGTTGGGCGGTAGCGGCCCGCTGGCGAGGACGTCCAGCCCCGGGCGGACCCGCTGGACGGCCTGGCCGCCCGGCATGCGCCGGACCAGGACGTTCGTGAGCCCGACGGCGCGGTCCACCCCGAGGATCTCGGCGAGGCGGGGCCGGCGCAGGTCTCCCTCGACGACGAGGACGCGGCCGCCGGCCTCCGCGAGCACGAGGGCGAGGTTCGCGACGGTGGTGGTCTTCCCGGCTCCCGGGGTGGGACTGGTGAGTAGCCAGACCCGCCGGTTGCGGTCGACGTCGAGGAACTGCAGGTTCGTGCGCAGCTGCCGGAAGTCCTCGGCGACCCTGCTGCCCGACGCCGCCTCCGCGATCAGCGGGGTCTTGTCGATCGCGGAGTCGGCCTCGATCGAGCCGAGCACCGGGACGCCGAGCAGGGTGCGCAGCTGGTCCGGGGTCTTCACCGACGTGTCGGTGCGTTGGCGCAGGATCGCGAACCCGGTGCCGACCAGGAGCCCCAGCAGGGCGCCCAGCACGAGGTTCACCGCGGGCCGCGGGACAACCGGGTCCACCGCGGGCTTGGCGGGCTCGAACACCTTCGCGGTGACGGCCGGGGGCACGGTGGGATCGGTGGTCTCGAGTTCCGTCACGTTCGCGACGAAGCGATCCGCGACGAGGTTCGCGATCTGGGCGGCCCGGTCGGGCGACGGGTCGGTGACCGTCGCGGTGAGCAGGAGGGTGTCCTGGGTGGTGCGGGCGGTCACCTGGTTCAGCACCTGCTGGGCGGTGAGGCCCGGCCCGTACGCGTCGGCGACCTCCTGCGCGACTCGCGGGCTCGTGAGCACCTCGAGGTAGGTCGCCACCCGCTGCGACGCCAGGTCGCCCGCGTCGAGCGCCGAGGCAGCGTCGCTCCCGCCGCGAGCCGAGACGAACACCGTCACCTCGCTCGCGTACTCCTTCGGCGTGAGAAGCGTAACGGCGCCACCGACAATCACTCCGAGCAGCAACCCGATGACCACGAATCGCCAGCGAGTACGTACCGTGTCGAGGTACTCGCGTAGCGTCATCACATTCTCCCTTGACCGATGATGGGCGTTTCCCAGCTCTGCCGAGCGTAGTCGCTCGGCGTCCCGGCGGTCGGGGCCGGAATGGGCACCCGGGGCGGTTTCGACAATTCGCTCGGCGCGGCCTCCGGTGTTTGGTCTGCCGAATCGACCGCCGATCTCGAGTACAGCAATCCGGCGGCGAGTGCGATACCCAGAACGTAGAACGTGAGCCGGTTGTCATTCAGGTCGCCGCTCACCAGCGACTTGCCGAGCACGCAGACGAGGACGGCGAACGTCGCCCCGCCGGTGAAGTCGACCGTGGCGCGATGCGCCCGCACCATGCAGTAGCCGATCCAGCACAGGAACGCGCCACCGAGGATCACCCCCGCCTCGGCGAGCACCTCGACCGGCAGGTCGTGCGGGTAGAAGTAGCCGCCGAACGCGGCCCCTTCGAAGCCGCCCAGGCCGATCCCGAAGGGGTGGCGGGTGACCTGGTCGAGCGCGACCTCGATCAGCCGGACTCTGTTGTCGACGCTGCCGGCGTTGTTGCCCTCGAAGAAGTTGAGGATGCGGCCCCGTGAGTACTCGGGGGCCAGCGAGAACGACACGAGCACGCCGACGGCGACGAGGCCCAGGAAGACCAGGCCGCGGCGCACCGACGGGCGCCTGCGCACGAGGAACGTCCCGACGACGATCGCGATGATCGCCGAGAACAGCGGCCCCCGCGAGCCCGACTGCAGCAGGACGTACACCGACGCGGCCCCGATGGGCAGCGCGAGCAGCAGCGGCCACGCCTTCCAGATCAGCGCCATCGTCATGATCACGACGACGACCGCGGCGGCCGTGCCCAGCCCGATCGTGTCCACGCTCTCGGTGGTGATGGGTGCCCCGGTGTAGTTGCTGGACAGCCGCGGGTTGAACAGGCCGCCCCCGACGACGACGCCCGCGACGACGGCGAGCGCGATCAGGTGGCGGCGCACGTCCGCCCGGTCCCGGATGAGCAGCGCCGGGGCGAGCATCGACAGCAGCGTGAGCGTGAACAGCCGCACCGCCTTGTCCTCGCCGTACGGCGTGGGTGCGGTGAAGAACGCCGCCGGGAGCAGCAGGAGGAACCCGAGGACGACCAGGTGCACCGCGGGCGGGATGCGCCCGACGATCACCTCCCACACCACGAGGCCGGCGACGGCGACCGCGAGCAGCAGGGTGACGTCGACGGGCAGGCTCGCCAGCGCACCGACCTCCTTGAAGGAGCCGGAGAGCACGAACGCCGCTGTCAGGAGAGCGGGCAACCACCTCGCCACTCCGCCCAGGCTAGCCGCGCCCCGCGGAGGCTCGCCACGCACGGTGAGCCTGAGCGGCGCAACGCTTCCCGGCTGTGCCATGGTCGAGTGAATGACCGCGAACCCGCCTGTCCGCAGGGCGCCCCTCCGATGACCTTCTGTGTCACCGTGCCACCCGGGCGTGTGCCGGAGCGCCGGTACGTCCTCGACGTCGTGCTTGCCGACCGGCTCGGCCTGCCCTGGCGCCTGGAGACCTGCAGCGAGATCCGGGGCGCCCCCGAGGTGCGGATCACCCGGGACGGCGCGGCGGACGGGCGCGCGGTCGTCCTGCCCGACGTGCTGCTCGCCGTCGCGGACGAGGCCTGGCTCACGGCCACCTCGCTCCCGCGGGGACCGCTGCCGCGGCTGCCCGTCGGCGCCCTGGGCGAGGGCACGCCGCTCGGGGAACGCATCCCGGCACTCTGGTCGCGACCGGGGGCGGGCTGCGCGGGCGACGCGGGACCCGAGGGCGTCACGCTGCACGTCGACGTCCTCGGCACGGTGTTCGCCCTGCTCACCCGCTACGAGGAGCTCGCTGACGGCCCGCGGGACAGCTACGACCGCTTCCCCGCGGCCCGGTCGGTCGCGGGTCGCGAGGGCCTGCTCGGCGTCCCGCTCGCGGACCTGTGCGTCGAGCTGCTCTGGGCGGCACTGCAGCGCACCTGGCCGGACCTGCGGCGGCGCCCCACGTCGTACGACGTCCTGCTCAGCCACGACGTCGACGAGCCGCTCTCCACCCTGGGCCGCGGGCCGCGCCTGCTCGCCCGCCAGTTCGCCGGCGACGTCGTGCACCGCCGCGACGCGGGGCTCGTGCTGCGGCGCGCCCGCGCGGTCGCCGACGCCCGCCGGGGGCGCTTCGACCGCGACCCGCACGCCACGTTCGACTTCCTCTGCGACGTGAGCGAGCGCCACGGCCTGCGGAGCGCCTTCTACTTCCTCGCCGCCAACGACGTCCACGACGACCTGCTGGGCCATCCCTGGGTGCAGCGGCTGATCGGGCACGTGCACGAACGCGGGCACGAGGTGGGGCTGCACGCCGGGTTCGGGACCTACCGCGACGGCGGGCGCACCGCGGCGGAGTTCTGCCGGCTGCGCGCACTCGCCGAGGCGCAGGGCGTGGACCAGCCGCGGTGGGGCGGGCGCCAGCACTACCTGCAGTGGGTCAACCCGGACACCTGGCGCCACTGGGACGACGCCGGGCTGGACTACGAGTGCACGCTCGCGTTCAGCGAGATCGCGGGATTCCGCACCGGCACCTGCCATCCCTACCGGGCGTTCGACCTCCTGCGCCGCCGCCCGCTGCGGCTGGTCGAGCAGCCCTTCCAGGTGATGGACGTGACGCTCTTCGGCTACCTGGCGCTTCGCCCCGACGCCGCCCGCGAGACGATCCTGGACGTGGCGCGGCAGTGCCGGCGGTTCGGCGGCACGCTGGGACTGCTGTGGCACAACGACGAGGTCCTGCGCACCGCGCACCAGCGTCGGTGGTACGCGGAGACGGTCGCCGCGATCGCCCCGTAACGCCACGGTCCGGCGACCCGAACAGCAGAGGGTGGTGCACGCACACGTGAGGCAGGTCCTGTGAAGATCACCTGTGTCGGCGGTGGCCCCGCCGGCCTCTATCTCGCCCTGGTGGCCAAGCTGCGCGACCCGTCGCGCGAGATCACGGTCCTCGAACGCAACCCGCCCGGTACCACCTACGGGTGGGGTGTCGTGTACTGGGACTCGCTGCGCAACGCCCTGCACCGGACGGACCCGGAGAGCGCCCGCGAGATCGCGGCGCGGTCGGTGACGTGGCCGGGCCAGCAGCTGCGGATCGCGGACGAGGTCGTGCACCTCGGCGGCTACGGCTACAGCATCGGCCGCCAGCA
>NZ_JBFWVQ010000192.1:0-6405 GCF_050246655.1 Pseudonocardia sp. | reverse complement strand
TACGAGACGATCGAGGCGTTCCGCGCCGCGTCGCTGCTCGACGTCACCCTGGAGACGGGCCGCACCCACCAGATCCGGGTGCACATGGCGGCGTTGCGCCACCCCCTGGTCGGCGACCTCACCTACGGCGCCGACCCCGTCCTCGCCCACCGGCTCGCGCTGCACCGGCAGTGGCTGCACGCCCGCTCGCTGGGCTTCGAGCATCCGGCGGACGGTCGTCGCGTCGAGTTCACGAGCCCCTACCCGGCCGATCTCGTCCGCGCCCTGGACCTCCTGGCGGACTGACGTGCCCGCCGTCCGGGGCCGGCTCCTCGTGCTGGCCGCGTGCCTGGCCGTGGTGGCGGCCACGGCGTGGTACGCGGGGTCGCGGTTCGACCCGCCCGCCGCCGCACCGTCGTCCGGGACCGTGCGGCTCGGGCCGGAACCGGGCGAGGACGTGGCCGCCTACCTCGCCCGCCTGCCGGGGGAACTGCCGGCGCCGGGGACGGCGGTGCTCGCGCTCGTGCAGCTCGGCGCGGAGGTGACGCCCGCGGAGGCGGCGGCGCTCGTGGCGGGCAACGCACGGCTGGTCAGCGTCGTCTTCCACGTCCCGATGCCCAGGGTCCAGAGCGCGTTGCGGTTCGTCGCGGTGGAGCCGGGACCGTCTGCGGTCGCGGCGCTCGACCGGGCCCGCGGGCACGCCCGCTTCCTCGCGGACGCCGACGCCACGCGGCTCACGGGCCGGCAGGCGGCCGTCGCCTCGGCCGAGGCCGCGGCGCTCGCCGACCCGGCCTGCCGGTGCGTGCCGGCGATGGTCGTCGCCGCGGACCGACAGGCCTTGGACGCGCTCGCCGCCCGGCCAGGGGTGCGGGCCGTGCACGCCGCACCGGCGGGTGTCACCCCACCGGAGCTGGCGCTCGCCCCGTTGCTGCCCGAGCAGCGCGAGCGGGCGGATCCGATTCCCGACGACGGGCCGGTGCCTCCTGGCTGAGGCAGCGGTCGACAAGGTGGCGATCTCCGAGGTGTGGACCCGCACGATCCCTGTCGTAGTGCTGGTCGCGGCCGTCCTGGTCGGGTGCGCTCCCCCCTCGGATCCCGCACCGCAGACTCCGCCGCTGGCCGTGCGCCCGCCGCAGCCGCTCCCCGTCTCGCAGGTCCCGCCGCCGACCCCGGCGGTCGTCGTGCTCGACCCCGGTCACAACGGCGGCAACTCGGCAGCGCCCGCCGAGATCAACCGGCAGGTCCCCGACGGGCGTGGTGGGCGCAAGGCGTGCAACACCACCGGCACGGCCACGGACGCCGGGTACCCCGAGCACGAGTTCACCTTCGACGTGGCGCGACGCGTCGAGGCGCTGCTCACCGCCCAGGGTGTCCAGGTGGTTCTGACACGCACCGACGACGCGGGGATCGGCCCGTGCGTCGACGTCCGTGGTCGGGCGGGGCAGGACCACGACGCGGACGCCGTCGTCTCCATCCACGCCGACGGGGCGTCGGCCGCGGGTCGCGGTTTCCACGTCGCCTACGCCTCGCCACCGCTCGACCCGGTGCAGGACGGTCCGGCGCGGGCCCTGGCCGAGGACCTCCGGACGGCGCTGGTCGGCGCCGGCTTCCCGACGTCGACCTACGTCGGCCGCAACGGGCTCTCACCGCGGTCCGATCTCGCCGGTCTCAACCACGCTCGCCGCCCCGCCGCGCTGGTCGAGTGCGCGAACATGCGCAACCCGGGGGAGGCGGAGGTGGTGGCCTCGCCGGAGGGACGGGCGAGGTACGCCGCCGCCATCGCGGCAGGGGTCGTCGAGTTCCTCCGGCGTCGTTGACGAGGGCCCTGCGAGGACCCCGTTCCGTTGTGGTGGATGTCACACTGGAGCACATGCGCCAGGCCTACGCTCACGAGGCCGTCGTCGTCCTGGGCCCCGGCGGTGATCCCGCCGCTCCCGGCGGCGCCGTCACGGAGGAGCTGTGCGGCTCGTGGGACCATCCGCCGCCCTGCCCGTTCGCGCCGCACCACGTCGACGCCGTGGCCGACGGGGACGCCGTCCGCGTGCGGGTGCTGTTCGCCACCGATCCGGCCGACGAGCCGCGGGCCCGGGCGGGGATCGAACGGGCGCTCGCGGCGGGCCACACGACCGGACCGGACGGCAGCACCTTCACGTGGACGCTCCGGTCGTGCGCACCCGCCGCCGTGCGCCCTGACGAGGCGGACCACGCCTCGCGGCTCGCGGCGACCTGATCGCGCCGGTTCCGGAACCCGCCCGGACCGCAGAGCTCACGCGGCGGCGGGCACGTCGGGCCGGCCGCGGCCGGTCACCCGGTCGTAGATCGCCTCGAACGCGTCGAGCGTCGCGCCCATCGCGTGCCCCGCGGCGATCTCCCGGCTCACCTGACCCATCCGCCTGCGCAGGACGGCGTCACCGAGCAGCGTCGTGAGAGCCCCGGCGAGGCTTTCCACGTCCCCCGGCGGGAACAGAAAGCCGTTGCGACCGGGCGCCACCAGGTGCGGCAGCGCCATCGCGTCCGCCGCGACGACGGGCGTGGCCGCGGCCATCGCCTCGAGGGTGGCGAGGCTCTGCAGCTCCGCCGTCCCGGGCATGGCGAACACCGCGGCCCGCGCGTACGCCGCCCGCAGCTCCTCCTCGGGGACGAACCCCCGGAAGGTCGCGGGCACCCCGAGCTGCCCGGCCAGCGCCGTCCACCGGGCCCGGCGGGAGCCGTCCCCGACGATCTCGAGCCGGGCCGGCAGCCGGGGCGGGAGCAGCGCGAACGCGCGGATGAGCTCGTCCACCCGCTTCTCCTCGTCGAGGCGCCCCACGAACAGCACGGTCGGGACATCGCCCTCGGCGCCCGCACGGTAGGCCTCGTGGTCGATGCCGCACGACACCGGGAGGGCCCACGTCAACCGTGCCGCGTCGGCGAGCAGGGCGACCGCCCGCGGCGTCGGTGCGGTGACGACGTCGGCGCGCCGGAACACGCGGGCGAGGTCGCGCCAGGCCAGCCAGGCTGCGGACCCGTGCAGCGCCGGGGGCAGGGGCGAGTGGGCGAGGAGGTTCTCCGGCATGAAGTGGTTGGTCGCGACCAGCGGGCGGCGGGTCTGCTCGGCGGCGACCGCGAGCCCGCGCCCGACGACGAAGTGCGCCTGCACGTGCACCACGTCGGGATCGACGGCGCGCAGCACGTCCGCCGTCGCGGCCATCGCCGACCACGGCGGGCAGACGCGGAAGTCGGGGTGGGTCGGCCAGCGCAGCGAACGCAGGCGGTACACCGTGATCCCGTCCGCCGTGGTGGCTGCCGGCCCGTCCGCGGACGGGGCCGCGACGTGCACGTCGTGGCCGCGACCCGCGAGCCCGCGGGCCAGTCGCTCGGCGAACCGCGCGGCTCCGTTCACGTCGGGCGGGAAGGTGTCGGCTCCGATCAGGATCCGCAGTCCGGTCATCGGGGTCTCCTCACTGGGCGCTGTGGACGCTGTGGGCGCAGCGTGGGTTGCATGGGCGGGCGCCGCCGTCCGGCGGCGTCGGGGTGGTGCCGGGCCAGGACGAGCACCCCCGCCGTCGCGACGGCCGCGGCCGCGAGGCGGGCGCCGGGGGCGTCGGTGCGCCCCTCGCCGAGCACGGCCATGGCGAGGCCGACGCCGACGATCGGGTCCAGGACCGTCAGGCAGGCGACGATGGGTTCGGGCGGCCCGGACGCGAACGCCTGCTGGAGCAGCCACCCGCCGACGAGCAGCCCGAGGGCGGCAGCACCGAGCGCTGCCGCGGCGTCGGCGGGCGACGCGGCGTCCTCGACCAGGAGCCGGGAGGCCGCGCGCAGCAGCACCGAGACGAACCCGAACGAGGTCGCCGCCGCGGCCGCGCAGGCGAGGCTGCGGACCCACCCGGACCGCGTGTGGGCGAACCCGACGAGGGCGACCACGACGACGGCCACCGCGAGGCTCGCGTCCGTCACGAATCCTGTGGGGACCCCGCCGCCATCCCCGCCACCGGCCGTGCCGTCGACCGAGAGCGCGACAAAGCCCACGACACCGGCCACCGTCAGCGCCACCCCGGCGAGCACCCCCGCCGGCGGCGTGGTGCGGCCGGCGAGCAGCACGGCCATCGGGACCGCGAGGACACCGAGGGGCTGCACGAGCGGCAGGGGGGCGAGCACCAGGGCGAGGACGTGCAGCACGGCGCCGGTCGCGCCGAACGCGAGGCCTGCCAGCCAGCGCCTGCGGCGGACGAGGTCGCGCAGCCCGCCCGCGGTCAGCACGCCGGGCGCCGGCGTGACCGTGCCGACCTCGCGGTGCTGCAGCGTGGCCGCCACGGCGAAGCAGAGCGCCCCGAGCACGGCGAGTGCGACGGCGAGCGCGGTCACCGGGCGGCACCCGGGGCCGGAAGCGCCTGGGTCGGGCGCCCGGGAACGGCGACGGCGGCCGTCGGCACCCGCGCGAGGGCCAGGAGCAGGCCGGCCCCGCAGAGCACGAAGAGCCGTTCCAGCAGGCCGAGCAGGGGATAGGGGGCGCCGCCGCTGAGGACGGGCAGGTGGGCGGCGAGGAAGGCCAGAGCGAACGCCCCGGCGGCGGCCGACCAGGCGTGCAGGCGCGGCGCGACGGGTGCCCACCGATCCGTGGCGCGGGCCTGCCGGGCGAGGAGCCATCCGGCGAGCGGCAGCAGGACGAGCAGGCAGGCGGCCGCCCCCCGGTGCACGTGCGCGCCGAGGTCGGGGTCCGTCCCCGGTGGGTTCGTCGGGACCGCGGCAGCGACGAACAGCGCCGCGCACCACAGCCGCAGGAGGATCCGCGGGATCCGGGTCCCCGGTGGCCCGCCGCGGGCGAGCGCCGCCGCGAGCAGCAGGCCCGCCACCGCGGCTGCGCCCGCCGCCACGGCGACGAGCACGAATCCGACGGGCCGCGTCGCGTGGTCGCTGATCGGCTCCGCGACGGGATCGACCCCGGGGACGGCGAGCGGGAGGACCGCGACGGTCAGGGCGGCGAGGCCGGCGCAGCCGGGGACGGCGTAGCGGGCCGCCTGCTCCGCTCCGGATCTCGTCATGGTCCTCACACTGGGCCGCCGCACCGTCCGCGACATCAGGATCACCACCGAGAAGGTCATCGGGGTAACCCCTCAGGGCCGTCTCGCCAGGTGTTCGCCGAAGCGTCATCGCGGCGGCACCGCCCGGGCACCTCCGTCGCCTTCCGGTGGCGTCCCCGACACATGCGCCGCGGCGGGCGTCGGTCCCCGGCCGCGGATGACCGTCCGCCCCGGACCCGCGGGGTGGGCGGGGCCGGGGCGGACGGACGGGGGCGGGGCGGTCAGGCGGGGGTCGACTCGGCGGCCGCGCTGCCGACGAGGCGCCCGACCAGCAGCGAGGCGACCCAGCCGTACAGGGCGCCGATCGCGAACGACAGCGCCATGACGGTGAACGGACCGGTCGGGAGCGAGAGGTCCAGCGCGGATGCGCTCGTCAGCAGCCCGAAGCCCGCAGTGGTCGCGAACCCGATCACGGTCCCCGGGACGAAGCCCAGCAGCGGGACGACGGCACCGAGGACGACGACCGCCGTCATGAGCCCGACGTACACGCCGATGAGCAGCGGGCTGCCCGCCGTGCCGACGAGGAACAGCGCGACCGTGCCGCCCAGGACGCCCCAGATGTTCGAGGCGAGCGACGGGGTGAGCGCCGCGGTCGTGCCGCCCGCGGCGAAGTAGCTCGCGGCACCGAGGAACGTGGCCGGGACGAACAGCCCCAGCGCGGCGAGGGGGCCGACGTAGAGGTAGGTGAGGATCGCGCCGAGGAGGCCGATCACCAGGGCGAGTGCGACAGGAAGCTTCATGGCGCTCCTTCGAGCCGGTCGGGGCAGATTAGAGGATTGTAGAGAGAGATCTACTATAGTTAATGCCGTCGATCAATCCTCTCGCTGTTCCCCGGACGAGTGATCCGCGGCGACGCCCGCCGCGGCGCCGGGCCCGCGGGGCCGCTCGCGGCAGGGCCCGACACGCCGTCCGGCGCGGGTGAGCAGCCGCTTCCCCCGGGTGGCCCCCGGGACGCGGAACCTGTCGGGGTCGCGGGTTAACCTGACCCATCCCGCACTCGTCCGGCCTCGCCCGGCATGGCCGTCAGGGAGCTCGCCGGTCCGTCGTGGCCGGCGGCAGGAGGGAGCCCCGCGCTCGATGCCATCACCGTCCGGCGACAGCTTCGTCCACCTCCATACGCACACCGAGTTCTCGATGCTCGACGGGGCCGCCCGCCTGGACGACCTGTTCCGCGAGGCCGCGCGCATGGGCATGCCGGCGCTGGCGATGACCGACCACGGCAACGTCTACGGCGCATACGAGTTCTGGCGCAAGGCCAAGGCCCACGGCGTGAAGCCGATCATCGGCATGGAGGGCTACCTCTCCCCGGGCTCGCGGCACGAGCGCAAGCGCGCCACGCTGGGCGGGCAGGTCGTGAGCGACG
>NZ_JBFWVQ010000191.1:0-6464 GCF_050246655.1 Pseudonocardia sp. | reverse complement strand
AGGCGATGGCCGCACACGTCGACCGGATGGGCCACGCGGGCCGCCGCGTCATGGCCGCGGCGACCCGGGACATCCCCCCGGAACGGTTCGACGCCGACGGCGATCTGCTCGCGCTGGTCGACGGGATCGAGCTGACCAGCCTGGTCGGCATGGTCGACCCGCCGCGCGCGGAGTCCAAGGCCGCCGTGGCCGCCGCGCAGGCCGCGCACATCCGCGTGCGGATGGTCACCGGCGACGACGTCACGACCGGCGCGGCGATCGCCGAGCAGCTCGGCATCCCGGGCAAGGCCATCCTGGGCGCGGACTTCGCCGCCCTGCCCGAGCACGTCCGGCTGGCCCGCATCGACGAGATCGGTGTGGTCGGCCGGGTCGCTCCGGAGCACAAGGTGATGCTGGTCGACACGCTCAAGCGCCGGGGCGACGTCGTCGCCATGACCGGTGACGGCGTCAACGACGCCCCCGCGATCAAGGCGGCGGACATCGGCATCGCGATGGGGTCCGGTACCGACGTGGCCAAGAACGCCGGCCGGATGATCCTCTCCGACGACAACTTCGCCACGATCGTCTACGCGGTCGAGCAGGGCCGCAAGATCTACGACAACCTGACCAAGTACATCCGGTTCGTGCTGCTGCTGCTCGTGGTGTTCGTGCTGACGTTCCTCGGCGCGAGCCTGTTCGACATCGCGAACGGAGAGCCGTTCAACCCGGCGCAGGTGCTCTGGATCCACTTCTTCGTCAACGCCGCGTTCGGCGCCGCGCTCGGGTTCGACCGGGAGACCCCCGGGCTCATGCGGCTGCGCCCGCGACCACGGGGGCAGTCGGTGCTCACCCTCGACCTGATCGTCACCGTCGTGCTCACCGGCCTGTTCATCAGCATCTGTCTGCTCGGGCTGATCGTCGCCGGCACGACGGTCTTCGGTGACGAGCAGATCGGCCAGTCGGTGGCGTTCACGGCCTTCGCCCTGTGCCTGATCGTGGCGGCGCTGGAGTGCCGCAGCGCGACGGGGACGGTGCTCACGACGGCGACCTTCGACAGCAAGCAGATGAACTGGGCGGTGCTCGGCGAGTTCGCGCTCGCCGTGCTCGTCACGCAGATGGACCTGTTCCACCGGCTGCTCGGCACGGTGGACATCAGCGCGCGCCAGTTCCTGTGGGCGACGATCCCGGCCCTCGCCCTGCTCATCCTGTGGGAGCTGGGCAAGCTGATCGCGCGTACGGCGGCCTCCGCACGCCACGGCGCACCGCACGCCGCGCGGCACCCCGCGCCGCCCGCGCCGCCCGCACAGTCGGCGCCGTCGGCGCCGTCGGCACCGTCGGCAACGGCGGCACCGTCGGCGCCGTCGGCAAAGGCGGTCGCGCCGCCCGCCGAACCGGTCACGGCACCGGTCACAGCACCGGTCACAGCACCGGTCACAGCACCGCACGCCGTACCTCCGCCTCCGCCACCGCCTCCGCCACCGCCACCGCGCGCCGCACCGCCACCGGCACCACCCGCTGCGCCACCTCCGGCGCCGTGACCGGGCGGCCGGGTCCCGCAGCGGGGCGGCTCGGCCGGCTGGCCACGGTGGCCCCCGGCCTGGCCGGGCTGATGGACTACAAGGCCCGTTGGCTGCCCAAGGACCTCGTCGCCGGGCTGGTCCTGACCGCGCTGCTGGTCCCGCAGGGGATGGCGTACGCGCAGCTCGCGGGGCTGCCCCCGATCACCGGCCTCTACACGTCGATCCTCTGCCTGGTCGGGTACGCGATCTTCGGGCCGTCGCGGATCCTCGTCCTGGGCCCGGACTCGTCGCTCGGCCCCATGATCGCGGCCACCATCCTGCCGCTGGCCGCGGCGGACGGCGACCCCGGCCGCGCGGTGGTCCTCGCCTCGGCCCTGGCCATCCTGACCGGCCTGATCATGGTGGCGGCCGGGGTCGGCGGGTTCGGCTTCATCGCCGACCTGATCTCGAAGCCGACGATGATCGGCTACATGAACGGTCTGGCCCTCACGATCCTGGTCGGCCAGCTGCCCAAGCTCTTCGGCTTCTCCGTGGACGCCGAGGGCTTCCTCGGCGAGGTCCTGGGCTTCGTCCGCGGCGTCGCCGGGGGCGCCACGGTGCCGGCCGCCGTGGCCGTCGGCGGGCTCGGGCTCGGCCTGATCATCCTGCTCACGCGGATACTGCCGAAGGTCCCCGCCGTCCTCGTGGTCGTCGTCCTGTCCATCGCCGCCGCCGTCGCGTTCGGCCTCGGCGAGCGGGGGGTCGACCTCGTCGGCGAGCTGCCGCAGGGCTTCCCGCCGCTCACGATTCCGGCCATCGGGATCTCGGACCTGGCGTTGCTCCTCGCCGGGGCCGTGGGCATCGCCGTGGTCGCGCTGGCCGACACCATCTCGACGGCCTCGGCGTTCGCCGCCCGCGCCGGCCGGACGGTCGACGGCGGCCGCGAGATGACCGCGATCGGCGCGGCGAACATCGGCGCGGGCCTCTTCCAGGGCTTTCCGGTCAGCACGAGCGGTTCGCGCACCGCCGTGGCCGAGCAGGCCGGGGCGAAGACGCAGCTCACCGGGCTCGTCGGAGCTGTGGCGATCACGCTGATCCTGCTGTTCGCCCCCGGGCTCCTGCGCGACCTCCCCCAGCCCACCCTCGCCGCGGTCGTCATCGCCGCGTCGTTCTCGCTGAGCGACCTCCCGGGAACGGTGCGGCTCTTCCGGATCCGGCGCTCGGAGTTCTGGCTGTCGATCGCGGCGTTCCTCGGAGTCGTGGGCCTCGGTGTGCTGCCGGGCATCGCGGTCGCGGTGGTGCTGTCGATCGGCAACGTGTTCCGCCGCGCGTGGTGGCCGTACCAGACGACGCTCGGCCGGGCCGCGGGCGTACCCGGCTTCCACGACGTGCGCAGCTACCCCGACGCCGACCGGCTGCCCGGCTGCGTGATCTTCCGGTTCGACGCGCCGCTGTTCTTCGCCAACACCCGGACCTTCCGCGAGCAGGTGACCGACCTGGCCGCCGTCGACCCGCCGCCGAGCTGGGTGATCATCGCGGCCGAACCGATCACGGACGTCGACACGACCGCCGCCGACATGCTCCACGACCTGGACACCGTCCTCAACGAGCGCGGGGTGCACCTCGTGTTCGCCGAGCTGAAGGACCCGGTTCGCCGCAAGATCGACCGATACGAGCTGACCCGCACCATCGACCCGTCGCACTTCTTCCCGACCGTCGAGGCGGCGGTCGACGCGTTCCGCGCCACCAGCGGCGCGGACTGGCGGCCCGCCGTGAAGGCTGATCCGGACCGGCAGGACGGGCGCCCCTGATCGCGATTCGGACGCCCTTCGACCGAGCAGCTTTCGCCTCGCGCGGGTGAGCCCGCCCGGTCGGCGGGCGCCGAGACTGCCCCGGCCGGACGAGAGACCGAGGGGGAACCACGGTGGGACTCGACTTCGCGCCCCTCGGCGGCCCCGCACGGCGGCAGGTCGTGGCCGTGATGGCACGATCGCTGCTGTCCACGGTGCTCATGGTGGTCGTCTACTACCGGACGCCGTTGGAGCATCGGATCGACGCCTGGATCGTGACGTGGTTCCTCGGCGGGCTGGTGGCCCTGGCCCTGGCCCTGGCGTGGCAGGTGCAGTCGATCCTGCGGTCGCGGACCCCGAAGCTCTTGGCGGCGTCGACGATCGCGGTGGGGCTGCCGTTCCTCCTGCTGCTCTACTCGTCGGTGTACACGGTGATGTCCGTGGACGACCCGGGGAACTTCAGCGAGCCGCTCGGCCACACCGATGCTCTCTACTTCACGATGACCGTGTTCTCCACCATCGGTTTCGGCGACATCACACCGGTGACCGAACCGGCGCGCATCATCGTGATGACGCAGATGGTCATCGGCCTGCTCGCCGTCGGCGTCGTGGCCAAGCTCCTGTTCGGGGCCGCGAAGATCGCCGAGGACCGGTCGGGCGCGGCACGGGCCGGGGGGCTCGCGACAGGCCGGGCGACAGGCCCGGCGACACGCCCGGCGACACGCCCGGCGACAGGGCCGCAGCCGCGGCCCGGCACGACCGCCCCCGGCGGCTGAGCGCCCTACGGCTCGCCGGAGTTGGTGCGCGAACGGCACGTACGGGAAGTAGGTCTTCCCGTACGTGCCGTTCGCGCGGCGGGGCCGCGCGGGGCGCGGCGGGGGCGCGACGGGGGCGCGACGGGGGCGCGGCCGGGCGCGACGGGGGCGCGGCCGGGCGCGACGGGGGCGCGGCGGGGCGCGACGGCCGTGGGCGGCCACCTCACCCCGGGCGGGTGGTGCGCAGTCCTGCGGACACCGTGACCGTGGCGGTCGTGGCGGCTGAGGGCGGGCGGAGCCCCGGGACGGAGCCGCGTCCGCCCCGGCGGGCCGGCCGGCTGACCCAGCTGCTGCGCTGGCAGCGTCGGGACTGGGCGGACGACCACGAGCTCGCCCACGCCATCCACGGCACCGTGGTGGGCGCCGCCGCGATGGCCGCCGCGAGCCTGCACGGGACGCTCGGCGAGGTCGTGGTGACGGTGGTCGTGACGATCCTCGTCTACTGGGCGGCCGAACGGTACGCACGCGTGCTGTCCGCCGCGGCGCACGGCGGGCAGCGGCTCCAGCATGCACTCGCCGCGCTGCGCCGGGGGCGCCCGATGATCGAGGCCGCCTACACCCCGCTGGTCGTGCTGGTCGTCGTGTACTTCCTGTTCGAGGACGCGCTGCAGACCGCCGTGTTCGCCGCCCTGATCACGGCCACCCTCCTGCTCGGTGGGCTCGGCCACCTCGCCGCGCGCAGGGCGGGGACATCGCGCGCGGGCGCGATCGGCTGGGGTGCGGTCAGCGCGGCACTCGGCGTCGTCGTCATCGTGCTCAAGCTGTCGCTGCACTGAGTGCCCGCGCTCACCCGGTGTAGGAGATCAGCGGCTTGAGCTGCTCGGCCCGCTGCGGCGTCCAACCCGGCGGCTGCAGCACCGTCGCCCACGCGTCGACGTACTCCGGCACGTAGACGTGCCCGTGCCCGGGCGGCACCCCGACCGCGAACGGGAGATCCGCGGTGACCTGCCAGAACGTCAGCAGCGGGATCCACACCACGGCGTCGAGGACGTCGTCGCCGCGCGGCTCGGCGAGCCAGTCCGGCCGGTGCAGGGCGAGCTGCGGGCTCCACCAGACGATCGGGTCCGACGGGTGCTGCACGTAGAGGACCCGGGCCCCGTCCCACGGCTGTCCCGCGGGCGCCACGGGTTCCGCGGCGTCGCGGCTGAAGCGGACCGTGCGCCCGTCCCGGTAGACCGGTGCGATCTCCGGCGTGCCCGGCTCGCGGCCGTCGACGAACTCCCGGTAGAGCGTGTTGAAGTTCGGCGGGCCGGTGAAGACGACGCCGTCGGTGCGGTTGCTCAGGTCGTGCTCGCCGCTGAACGCGGTCTCGGCGCCGAACGAGCCGAGGCTCTCCCCCGCGACGACCAGCCGCGGCCGGGCGTCCGCCGGGAGATCGTTCCAGCGGTCGTACACCGCGTCGAACAGCGCCCGCCCCGCCTCCCGGGCCCGGTCCTGGTCGACGAGGTAGGAGATCCAGGACGGCAGGTAGGAGTACTGGATCGTGACGGCGGCGCTGTCGCCGCCGGTGATGTACTCCAGCGAGTCGATCGCGGCCGGGTCGACCCAGCCCGATCCGGTGGTGGTGATCACCACCAGCGTGCCGCGGGTGAACCCGCCCGCCCGTTCCAGATCGGCGACGGCCAGCCGGGCCCGCTCCTCGGCCGTTCCCGCGGACTCCAGTCCGGCGTAGGCCCGGATCGGCACGAGAGCGGGCGTACCGGTGAACGCGGCGATCTCCTCGGGGGTCGGGCCCTTGGCGCTGAAGTTGCGTCCCTCGCGGCCCAGCGACTCCCAGGCCACCATCGACGACGGCGACCCGGCCCGCTCCGGCGCATCGGGGCGGGTGATCCCGTCGTCGGAGCCTCCGTTGCGCACCGAGAACGCCTGGTCCGCCGCCGCGACGAGACCGTCGAGCACGACGCCGCTGAACACCAGCGCGGTGCCCACCACGACGACCGCCCAGCCGAGCGCACGCGCCGCGCGGGCACCGATCCAGCGGGCGAGCAGTGCCGCGAGCCACCGGTAGAGCCGGCGCAGGCCGCGGCCGATCCCGAGCAGTACGGCGAACATGGCCGCGGCGACGAGCGGGACGACGAGCAGCGAGACCAGCCCGTCCGGCGCCACCCCCATCAGCTCCCGGATCTGGCCCTGCCAGTGGCGGCCGAGCAGCAGCGCCACGACGAGTGCCACGGCGGCGACCACGGCGAGCACCTGCCAGGTGCGCGGCCGGGGGATCCGGGCGTCCCGGTCCGCGACCGCACGCCACGCCCACGCCCCGACGACCCCGAGGCCGTAGCCGATGGCGGCGGCGATTCCGCACACGAGGCCCTGGATGAGCCCGCTGCGCGGCAGCAACGACGGGGTGAGCGACAGGCAGACCGCGATCAGCGCCACCGACA
>NZ_JBFWVQ010000190.1:0-6689 GCF_050246655.1 Pseudonocardia sp. | reverse complement strand
TGAACACCTGCTCGGCGGTGCGGCGCACGACGTCCACCATCGTCTCCCGCTCCCCCGACGACGCCGTGACGTCGAGGAACGTCAGCTCGTCCGCACCCTCGGCGTCGTAGACGGCCGCCATCTCGACGGGGTCGCCCGCGTCGCGCAGCTCCTTGAAGTTGACACCCTTCACCACCCGCCCGGCGTCCACGTCCAGGCAGGGGATGACACGCACGGCCACACCCACGACGGCGAGCCTAGGTGCCGCCGACGAACGCCCGACCGCGGCCCCGCCCTGGTCGGCGCGGCGGAAGGCGCCGGTGACGGGTGCGCGAGTTGCGCATTCCGTCGCCGCGAGTTGCGCATTCCATCGCCGGAGGCCGGGACGGCCTGCAGCGGCGCGGAGGTCCCGTGGAGGTCCTCAGCCCGCCGCGCGTGTCGTGGCGACGGCGCGGACCGCGGCGAGCGCCTCCGGGAGCGTGAACCGCCCCGCGTAGAGCGCCTTGCCGACGATCGAACCCTCGATGCCGACGCCGGAGGCCGCGAGCTCGGCCAGCGAGACCAGGTCCGCGACCTCCGCGATCCCGCCCGACGCGATCACCGGGGCGGTGGTGGCCGCCGCCACGTCCTGCAGCAGCTGCGTGTTGGGCCCGCGCAGGGTGCCGTCCTTGCCGACGTCCGTGACGACGTAGCGGGCGCAGCCGTCGCGGTCCAGCCGGGCGAGGGTCTCCCAGAGATCGCCGCCGTCCTTGGTCCAGCCCCGGGCGGCGAGGCGGTGCTCGCCGTCGACGATCCGCACGTCCAGGCCCACGGCGATCCGCTCACCGTGCGCGGCGATCGCGCGGGCGCACCACTGCGGATCCTCCAGCGCAGCGGTGCCCAGGTTCACCCGGGCGCAGCCGGTGCCCAGGGCCTGCTCCAGCGACTCGTCGTCCCGGATCCCGCCGGAGAGCTCCACCTGCACCTCCAGCTCCCTCACGACGCCCGCGAGCAGCTCCGCGTTCGACCCGCGGCCGAACGCCGCGTCCAGGTCGACGAGGTGGATCCACTCCGCGCCGTCGTGCTGCCACTGCAGGGCGGCCTCCAGCGGGTCGCCGTACCCGGTCTCGGTACCGGCCTCGCCCTGGACGAGCCGGACCGCCTGGCCGTCCGCGACGTCGACGGCGGGAAGCAGGGTGAACACCACGCGGCGAGCCTACCGACGCAGCCGGGTCGCCGGGCACGGCCGCCCCGCAGGCCGGTGATCACCGGTTGCGTGACCTGACGGGCACGGGTGCACGTCAGGTCACGGGAACGGCGATCACGGCTAGCGGCGGCGGCGCGTGCGGTCCTGCGGTGGGCCCGTCCGCGGCGCACCCGACGCGAACCGCCGGTCGGTGACGGCGTCGAACCGGGCGTAGGCGTCGACGATGTCGCTGACGAGCCGGTGGCGCACGACGTCGGTGCTCGTCAGCTCGGCGAAGTGGACGTCGTCGACGCCGTGCAGGATGTCGCGGACGACGGCGAGCCCCGAGCGGGTGCCGCCTGGCAGGTCGACCTGCGTGATGTCGCCCGTCACCACGATCTTCGAGCCGAAGCCGAGGCGGGTGAGGAACATCTTCATCTGCTCGGGCGTGGTGTTCTGCGCCTCGTCGAGCAGGATGA
This sequence comes from Pseudonocardia sp., assembly GCF_050246655.1. Classification (GTDB taxonomy): domain Bacteria; phylum Actinomycetota; class Actinomycetes; order Mycobacteriales; family Pseudonocardiaceae; genus Pseudonocardia. The sequence continues at coordinate 5,066 of NZ_JBFWVQ010000190.1, read as the reverse complement.
ACGCGTCGTTCAGGGTGCGGCCGCGCATGTACGCCAGCGGCGCCACCTCGATCGTCCCGGCGGCGATGAGCTTCGGGATCGACTCCGGGTCGATCATGTCGTGCAGGGCGTCGTAGAGCGGCCGCAGGTACGGGTCGATCTTCTCGTAGAGCGTGCCCGGCAGGTAGCCCAGCCGCTCCCCCGCCTCGACGGCGGGGCGGGTGAGGATGATCCGGTTGACCGTCTTCGCCTGCAGCGCCTGCACGGCCTTCGCCATCGCCAGGTACGTCTTGCCGGTGCCGGCCGGGCCGATGCCGAAGACGATGGTGTGGGCGTCGATGGCGTCCACGTAGCGCTTCTGGTTGAGCGTCTTGGGCCGGATCGTCTTGCCGCGCCGCGACAGGATGTCCAGGCTCAGCACCTCGGCGGGCGACTCGCCGATGCGGGCGCGCTCGTCGGCGTCCCCGCCGGCGAGCATCTCCACGGTGCGCCGGACGGCGTCTGTGCCGACCTGCTGGCCACGCTCGGCCAGGGTGATCAGCTCGGTGAACACCCGCTCGGCGAACGCGACGTCCGCCGGGGTGCCGGTCAGGGTGAGCTCGTTGCCGCGGACGTGGACGTCGGCCTCGAGGGCCTGCTCGGCGGCCCGCAGGCTCTCGTCGCGGGAGCCGAGCAGCGCGAGCAGCGCGGCGTCGGGCACGGCCATGCGGGACTGGACGCGGGACTGGACTCCGTCCGGCTGGGTCAAGGGTCGTGCCGCCTGCTTCCTGTCTCGGCTGTCAGGGCGCCGACGATGCTACCGGCGAACGCGAGGTCCGGCCGCGCCGTTTCTCCGGCCTCGACGGTGACGTTCGGCCGGATGTCACGAACCCGTCAGCACCTCCGACCGGCGCAACGACCCCCGGACCGGCCAGAATGCGGCCATGGCGGGCATCCACCCCGACGAGTGGCCGCTGCGCGGACGCGACGACGAGCTGCGCGCGACCGTCGACGCCCTCGACGGTCGCGGCGGCGTGCTGCTCGCCGGTCCGGCGGGGGTCGGCAAGACGCGCCTGGCCCGCGAGGCCCTCGCCGGCCGTCGCGGCGCCGTCCGCGTCGTGCGCGCCACCGAGTCCTCCCGGCCGCTGCCGCTGGGCGCGCTCGCCCCGCTGATCGCCGCCACCGCGGGCGGCGCCCCGGCCCAGCTGCTCGCCGCAGCGCACGCCGCGCTGCGCGCCGAACCCGGCCTGGTGCTCGGCATCGACGACGCCCACCTCCTCGACGAGGTGTCCGCCACCCTCGTGCACCAGCTCGTCGGCGACCGGGCCGTGCGGCTCGTCGCCACCGTGCGCACCGGGGAGGCGGCGCCCGCCGCCGTCACCGCGCTGTGGAAGGACGGCCTGCTGCCCCGCATCGACGTCGAGGCGCTGTCCGCGGACCGCACCGTCGACCTCCTGGAGGCCGCGCTGGGCGGGCGCGTGCACTCCGACAGCGGACGGCGGCTGCACGCCGCCACGTCCGGCAACGTGCTGTGGCTGCGCGAGCTGGTCGCCGGCGAGCGCCGTGACGGCCGCCTCGCGCGCACGGAGGGCCTCTGGACCTGGGCGGGTGAACCGCGGCTCACGCCCGGCCTCACCGAGCTGATCGCCGCGCGCATCGGCGCACTCGACGACGGTGTCCGGCCCGTCGTCGAGCTCCTCGCGCTGGCCGAGCCCCTCGACCTCGACGTCCTCGCCGCCCTCACCGGCCCCGCCGCCGTGGACGAGGCCGTCGCCCGGGGCCTGGTCGCGGTGGCCCGGCCCGAGGCGCGCCTCGCCCATCCTCTCTACGGCGACGTGGTCCGCGCCCGCGTCGGTGAGCCGCGGGCGCGTGCGCTGCGGGGCCGCGTCGTCACCGCACTCGCCGACGCCGGCCACGAGGACCTGCTGCGCCGCGCGGCCCTCGCCCTCGGATCCGACCTCGCGCCCGATCCGAAGCTGCTCACGACCGCCGCGGACCGGGCGATCGCGCTCAACGACATCCCGCTCGCCGTCCGCCTGCTCGAGGCGGCCTGCGCTGCCGGTGCGGAGTTCGACGCGCACGTCACGCTGGCCTACACGCTGAGCTACCTGCTGCGCCCGCAGGAGGCGGAACGCGCGTTCGAGGGCGCTGTGGCCCACGCCCGCACCCCCGCCCAGGTCGCGCGGCTGGCGCAGATGCAGGCGGTGCACCACCTGTTCGTGCTCGGCGAGCCCGCTGCCGCCGAGCGGATCGCGGCCGCGGCGGAGCGGACGACGGGCCATGCGCTGCTCGGCTTCCGCGCCACCGCGGCGACCCTGGGCAACCGGCTCGACGAGGCGGGCCGCCACGCCGCCCGGCTCGCCGCCACGGACCGCCCGCCCGCCCACGCCGCCGCGCTCGCCGGTTGGGCCCGCACCGCGGTAGCAGGGCTCACGGGTCGTACGGATGCGCTGCGCGGGATCGCCGTCGAGGCCACCACTGCCGCGCTGGCCTCCCCGGAGACCGCGACCCTCCAGACCAACATCGCGTTCGTCGAGGTCTTCGGGCTCGCGCTCGCGGGGCGCCCCGCCGCGATCCGCGGGCGCATCGAGGAGCTCTCCACCGCGCTGCAGGGCCTGTTCCCGGCGTTCATGCTGCCCGTGTTCGACGGCCTGCACGCCCTCACCACCGGCGACGCCGGGCTCGCGGCGCGCCGGTTCGTCGAGTACCGCCCGTACTTCCCGGGAGCGGGTGGGGGCTACACGACCTGGTTCGAGGGCCTGCGCGCCGTCGCCTGCGGCATCGCCGGGGACGCCGCAGGGGCGGCCGAGTCGCTCGCCCGCGCCGAGCAGCACCGGCTGCCGTCCGAGCGGGTCTTCGGGCCGCTGCTCGACCTGGCCCGCGCCTGGTCGGCGGCCGCCGACGGAGCCGTCAGCACCGCCGCCGCGAGCGCCGTCGAGGCCGCGGAGCACGCCGCCGCCTCCGGGCAGTGGGCCGTCGAGGTGCTCGCCCGCCACGACGCGACGCTGCTCGGCTCGCGGACGCAGGCACCGAGGCTGCGGGAGCTGGTGCGGCGGGTCGACGGGCCGCGCGCCGGGCTCGCCGCCGCGCACGCCGAGGCGCTCGCCGCGCGCGACGCGGACGCCCTCACCGCCCTCTCCCTCCGGTTCGAGGAGGCCGGGCTGCTCCTGGGCGCGGCGGAGGCCGCGGCCCACGCGGCGGGCCTGCTGCGCCGCCGCGGGGAGGCGGCCCAGCACGGGGCCGCCCTGCGCGCGACCGCGCTCGCCACCTCCTGCGGCATCCGGAGCCCCGGGCTGCAGGCCGTGGCCCGGCCGTTGCCGCTGAGCGCCCGGCAGCGGGAGATCGCGGTGCTCGCGGCGCGCCTGTCGAACACCGAGATCGCGCAGCGGCTCGGCGTGTCCGTCCGGACGGTCGAGGGCCACGTGTACCACGCCTGCGTGCGGTTGGGCCTCGCGAACCGCGCCGAGCTCGCGGCACACGTCACCGAGGAAAGCTGACCGGCACACCGGCGGATGCCGCGCCCGAGGTGGACGTGAGGGGGCTCGGCGGGCGGTGGATTCACGGGCCGGGCGACCCCGCTGATGCGTATCTCGGGCGTCCGGCCGGGCCGGGCCGCGGCGGTCCGGCCCGACATCCGCGGCGGACTTCGCAACGCTCCTGCATGCCGCCGCGGTGCGACGCTCGGGTGCGGCGGCACCCCTCGTGCCGCCGCACCCCCTCACGCGGCGCCTCGTCCGGCCGAACGTGGCAGCGGCGCCGACGGGACGGCGCCCGGGCGCACGCCCGCCGGGAGCCGGTCAGCCACCCTCGCCGTCGTCTCCGCCGTTCCCCGTGTCCCCACCGCTACCGGTGTCGCCACCGCTACCGGAGCCGCTGCCGGAGCCGCTACCGGAGCCGCTGCCGCTCCCGGTGTCGCCTCCCGAACCGGAGCCGTCAGACCCGGTGCCACCGCTCCCGCTGCCGTTCCCGGTGCCGCCGCTTCCGGCGTCGCCGCTTCCGGTGCCCCCCTGACCGCCGGTGTCCGGCGTGGTGCCCCCGCCCGCGTCACCGGCGCCGGTGTCCGGCGGCGTCGCCCCGGCGGGAGGTGTCCCACCGGCCGGTGGGGCCGCGCATTCCGGACGCGCCGGGTCCGCGGGCTCACCCGGTCCGGGGCACGGTGCCGCACCCGGACCCTGCGACTTCTCACCGGTGCCCGTGTCCGCCGGCAGCATGCCGGGCGGACACGTCTCGGTCATGAACATGCACATGTCGGTCTGCGTGCCCATGCCCGGCCCGACGATCATGGTCATCGGCATCGTGGTCTCGCCTGCTGGCGGCGTGGTGTTCGGGACCCCGTTCGTGCAGGTGGCGGGCAACTGGGCGCACTGGAGCGCCGGTAGGGGCTGCCCGCCCACGCAACCCGGCGTCAGCCCGCCGGGCGGGCACAGCCCGGTCACCTGCTCCGGGGTGATCACGGGCACGGGCGGCGTGCCGCCGGTCCCAGCGGGCGGCGTGCCACCGGTCCCGGCAGGCGGCGTGCCACCCGTCCCGGCGGGCGGCGTGCCCCCGGTGCCCGGCGCGGTCCCGTCCGTCATCGGAACGCCGTCCGTGCAGGTCGCGGGCAGCACGGCGCACTGCTGCTCGGCCGTCGGCTTGCCGTCCGTGCACCCGCCCTCGGACACGGTGCAGACCTGCATCGCCTGCTCCGGGGTGAGCCCGCCTCCGGTCGGCGCGGGCATCATCGGCGGGCAGGTCCAGCCCTTCTCGCCGAAGGTGCAGTTCGGCGCCGGTGCCGTGGAGCGGTCCGGCGGGCACGTCCACCCGCCGCCCGGCGCGGCCGTGCAGTCCGCTGCGGGCGGCTTCGCCGGATCCGCGACCGGGCACGCCCACATGCCGTTCGTCGCGACGCATCCCGGAGCGGGCGGCGTCGCCTTCGGGTCGAGGACCGGTGGACACGTCCACCCCGTGTCACCCGCGGTGCAGTTCGCGGCGGGCGGCGTGCCGTTGCCCGCCGGGCACACCCACATGAAGCCCTGGGCGAGGCAGCCCGGCACGGGCGGGCTGGCCGGGTTGAACGGCTGCCCGCACTTGACCCACGTGCCCCCGCTGAGCTGGCAGCCGGGTGCCGG
>NZ_JBFWVQ010000189.1:0-6753 GCF_050246655.1 Pseudonocardia sp. | reverse complement strand
GAGTCGCACCGCCGAAAAGCACTACCGGGATGGTTGCACGAGTACAACCACCACAGGCCCCACACCGCCATCGGCAGCTCACCACCGATCAGCCGGTTGACCAACCTGTCGAGTCAGTACAGCTAGCCGGGGCGCCCGAAGAACCCCGGCGGCGGCAGCGGGGACGGGGCGGCGGTCCGGTCCGTCGGGGCCGCCGCATCGCCCGCGAACGCGCGGGCCTGCGCGTCGTCGAGCAGCCGTGCCGGGAAGGGGTCCGCGGCGAGGCGGCGCACCAGCGCCGCGTCCGGCAACAGGGCGTCCGATCCCAGCAGGATGAGGTTGCCGAACCTCGGCCCGTGCAGCACCGACGGCGCCACCACCACCGCGACGTGGGCGAACGTCTCCGTGAACGCCGCCACCTGGCCGCGGGCGAACGCGAGCGGCACGGCGTCGGCGACGTTCGCCGCGTAGAGGCCTCCGGGCGCCAGGGCGCGCGCGGCGGCGCGCACGCACTGCACCGTGGTGAGGTGCGCCGGGATCCGCGAGCCGGCGAAGACGTCGAGCACCACCGCGTCGGCCGTGCCCGCCGCGGTGGCCTCCAGGGCGGCGCGGGCGTCCTCGACGTGCACCCCGCCGTCCAGCTCCTCCGCCGGGAGGCAGTCGGCGACGAGCGCGGCGAGTGCGCCGTCCAGCTCGACGATCCGTTGCGGCGACCCCGGCCGGGTCGCCGCCACGTAGCGGGGGAGCGTCCATGCCCCACCGCCGAGGTGCAGCACCCGCAGCGGACCGGGCGGCCGGGTGTCGAGCACGTGGCCGAGGCGGCGGACGTACTCGAACTCCAGGTGTGTCGGGTCGTCCAGGTCGACGTGGGACTGCGAGGTGCCGTCGACCAGCAGTGTCCACGAGCGCGGGCGGTCCGGATCCTCGACGAGCTCGGCGGTGCCGTGGTCGACCTCCGCGCGCACCACGCGGCTCACCCCGCGGGAACGCCTCACCCGAGCGCGTCCAGCCGCGCCCGCAGCCGTTCCACCTCGGCGTCGGCGGACGTGGCGGCCCGTGTGGCCTCGCGCAGCCCGGCCACGGAGGCCCGCTCGTCCTCCGCGGCGCCGCGCTCGCGGTCCCGGGCCCGGTCCAGCTCCGCGGCCAGCCGCGCCACCTCCTCGCGGGCGTCCGCGTGGCGCTCCCGGGCGTCGTCGCGAGCGTCCTGCGCCGCCTGCCGCTCGTCGCGGGCGGCGTGCGCGGCCTGCTCGGCCGCGTCCAGGTCGCGGCGCAGTTCACGTTGCCGGGCGGCCCGCTCCTCGGACCGCCGGTCCTCGTCCGCCGCGGTCGGCGGCCCGGACTCGGGCGTCGCCCGCTGTGGGGGCTGTGGTGGCAGCGGCACGGCGTGCGGATCGGCGTCCGGGCCGAACCCGGTGTAGCGCAGCGTGCGGGTCAACCGGCCCGCCTTCAGCTCCTCGGCCACCTCGGGCTGCGCGAGCGCGGCCTCCAGGATCCCCTGCAGCTCCCGCAACTGTGCCTCCGTGGCGGGCGAGCCCGCGTCCTGCGCGAGCCGGCCGGCCTCGCGGGCCATCGCGGCGACCGCCCGGTTGCGCTGCGACGACAGCGCCCGTAGCTGCGAGCCGTCGAGCGTGCGCTGCGCCTGCGCGAGCCCCGCGGCGAGCGACACGAGCCCGTCCAGCTGCTCGGCGCGGTGGCGGGCGAGGAGGTTCGCGAGCCAGGCCGGGCGGGTGGGCCGCCGAAGCCGCCCCAGTGCCCGCGCCAGCTCCCGGTCCCCCCGGGAACGCGCCTCGCTCACCTGGTCGTCACGGGCCGGAACGAACTCCTCCGGCGGGAGCGCGTAGAGCGCGTCCGCGATCGCGTCGAGATCGTCCGGCACACGCCAGACCCTAGTCCGCACACCCGGGCCGGCCGGGCCACCGAGCCGTGTGACGGCGTCGTGCCGGGATCGCCGGGGGGAGCTATCCTTCGGCTGCACCGGCCCGACGATCCCCCCATCGGCGGGCGGTGCACCGGCGGCCGTTCACCCACCCCCTCGGTGAGCGGCCGCCGGACCTCCTGCGGCTAGCGTCGTCCCATGGCCGTCGCCCTGCCCGCCCCGGTGGCCCCGATGCTCGCCGTGTCCGGCGAGCCGCCCGCCGGGCGCGGCTGGGCCGTCGAGTTCAAGTGGGACGGCGTCCGCGCGGTCACGGCCGTGGCGGGCGAGCTGGTGCGCGCCCAGAGCCGTCTCGGCAACGACGTCACCGCGGGCTACCCGGAGATCGCCGACCTCGGCGCCGTGCTCGACGGCCGCCCCGCCGTCCTGGACGGAGAGCTCGTCGCCCTGGATGCGGCAGGACGGCCGGACTTCGGGCTCCTGCAGCACCGCATGCACGTCCGCCGCCCACCCGCGGAGCTCCTCGCCCGGATCCCCGTCTCGTACCTGGTGTTCGACGTGCTGTGGCTCGACGGCACGTCGCTGCTCGGTGAGCCCTACGATGCGCGCCGCGCCGTCCTCGACGGGCTCGGTCTGGCCGGGCGGCACGTCCGGGTGCCGCCGTCCACGCCGGACGTCCCGGCGCGGCAGATGCTGGAGGTGGCGCGGGCCCACGGCCTGGAGGGGGTCGTGGCGAAGCGCCGCGCCTCGCGCTACGAGCCGGGGCGGCGCTCGCCCGCGTGGGTGAAGACGGCGCTGGTGTCGACGCAGGAGGTGGTGATCGGCGGCTGGACGGCGGGGGAGGGCCGCCGGACGCGGACGTTCGGTGCGCTGCTGCTCGGCGCGCACGACGGGGACGGCCGGTTGCGCTACCTCGGCCACGTCGGCACCGGGTTCACCGATGCGGCGTTGACCGCGCTGCTCGCGCGGCTGGTGCCGCTGGAGGTCCCGGAGAGCCCGTTCGCGGACGTGGTGCCGGCGGCGGAGGCGCGGCGGGCGCGGTGGGCGCGCCCGGTGCTCGTCGGTGAGGTCACCTACCGCAACCTCACCCACGATCTGCGGTTGCGGGCCGCGAGCTGGCGCGGCCTGCGCCCGGACAAGGCCCCCGCCGAGGCGCGGTTGCCGGAGTAGGTCGGGGTGGTCCGCCGAGCGGTGCGATCTCGGCGGTGGGCGGCGTTTGAGCGCCCGGGGCTGGGTGGAACGCGGTATCCATGACGTCCGGAGAGCGGGTGGAGTTCGTCCATCGCAGCTGGCCGGCCGATCCCGCGCAGCTCGTCCGCATCCGGCGTGAGCTCGCGGGCTGGTTGAGGCCGTTGCAGCTGTCGACTGAGGAGATCGAGCGCATCGTGTTGGCGGTGGACGAGGCCGCCGCGAACGCGGTGTGCCATGCGTACGGGCCGGGTGAGTCGGGGATCGTCGACCTGACGCTGTGGACCGAGGAGACCCCGGAGTCGGGGGGCACGACGCTCTGCATCGAGGTCGTGGACCACGGCAGCTGGCGCCCGCCCGCGGACGAGCCCGTCTCCGGCGGCCGCGGGATCGCCCTCATCCGTGCGATGACGGATGCGACGCTGATCCACTACGACGACCGGGGCAGCCGCGTGCTGCTTCGCCATGGCGTCCGTGGGGATCGGGGCATACGTGGCATACGGGGCGACCGGGGCGATCGGGAGGCCGGCGAGCCCGCTCCCGGGTAGGCCGGGCGACGGCCTCACACGCCGAGCAGCGCCGCCAGCGCCTCGACGTCGGCCCGCGTCGTGGCGACGGACCCGATCGCCACCCGCAGTACGTGGCGGCCGCCGACGGTGGTGTGGGTGACGAGCGCGGCCCCCGAGGAGTTGACGCGGTCCACGAGTCCCCGGGTGGCCTCGTCGTCCGCGTCCGGATCACCGGTGTCGGCGCGCAGGCACACCAGCGCGAGCGACGGCGGAGCGGCCAGCGCGAGCCCGGGCGCGGCCTCGATCCGCGCGGCCAGCTCGGCGGCGAGCGCGACGTGGTCGCGGATGTGGGACCGCAGGCCCTCCAACCCGAACGCGTGCAGCACCGCCCACAGCTTGAGCGCCCGGAACCGCCTGCCCAGCGGCACCTGCCAGTCCCGGTAGTCGACGACCCGCCCGGACTCCGACGCCGGGTCGCGCAGGTACTCGGGGGTGATCGAGAGCGCCGCGGGCAGCGCCACGGCGTCGCGCACCCACAGCAGGGACGCGTCGAACGCGGTGAGCAGCCACTTGTGGGCGTTCGTGCAGAACGAGTCGGCGCGCTCCACCCCGTCGAGCAGGTGCCGGTGCTCCGGGCAGAGCGCCGCGACACCAGCCCAGGCCGCGTCGACGTGCAGCCACGCGCCGTGCGCCGCCGCGAGCGGCGCGATCTCGGGCACGGGGTCCACCGCGCCGGTGCCCGTCGTCCCGACTGTCGCGCACACGAGCACCGGGCGCAGCCCGACGGCGGCGTCCGCGTCCAGGGCGGCGGCGAGCGCGGACGGCGACATGGCGAGCGTGCCCGGCACGGTGTCCACGGTCCGCAGGGCGCGCCCACCGAGCCCGGCCACGCGCACCGCCTTCGCGAGCGACGAGTGCGTCTCGGCCGTGACGTAGACGCGCTCCGTGCCGTCCACGCCGTCCTCGCGCCACGCGCCCCCGGACGTGCGGTGCAGCGCGGCGAGCAGCACGACCAGCGCGGCCGAGGACGCCGTGTCCTGGAGCACGCCGCCCCCGCCGCCGCCGTGGGTGAGGCCGGGGTCCAGCCCGAGTGCGGCGGCGAGCCGGTCGGTGAGCGCCTGCTCGATCTCGGTGCAGGCCGGGGACGTCGACCAGAGCATCCCCTGGGCGCCCAGGCCGCCGCAGAGCAGGTCGCCCAGGAGCGACGGCAGGGACGCGTTCGCGGGGAAGTAGCCGAAGAAACCCGGGTGCTGCCAGTTCGTCCCCGCCGGGACGACGAGCCGGTCCAGCTCGGCCAGGAGCTCCTCCACCGGCCGCGGCTGCTCGGGCAGCGGCCCGAAGCCCGCGCGGACGCTGCCCGGCTCCACCTCCGGGCGCACCGGTAGCGCAGGCAGCCGCTCGCGGTAGCGCGCGACCCAGTCCAGGACGGCGCCGCCCTGGCGGCGGAACTCGTCCGGGGTGAGGTCGGGCACGCGACGCAGCGTAGGCGAGTCGGCGGTCCCGGCGGTGCGGGCGGGCCGGACCTACGCTCGGGCGGTGCCCGACCCCCGCCCCGCCACGAGCCCGGTCGGCGAGCGGGGGCGGCTGCGGCTGCTCCAGCTCGCCGCGCTCATCAGCACCTGCGACCGGTTCGCCATCGCCCCGCTGATCGTCGTGATCGCCGCGGACCTCGACGTCCCGTTCCCGGCGGCCGCGGGGGTGGCGAGCGCCTACTTCCTCGCCTACGGCGCGATGCAGCCCGTGTGGGGCATGGTGAGCGACCGCATCGGCCGGGTGCGCGCGATGCGTCTCGCGCTGCTGGGCGCGACCGTGGCGGGGATCGGGTCGGCCGTGGCACCGGACCTGCTGCTGCTCGGTGCGACCCGCGTGCTCGCCGGTGCGAGCTTCGCCGCCCTGATCCCCGCGTCCCTGGTCTACGTCGGCGACTCGTGGCCGGAGGAGGTGCGCCAGCGCCCGCTCGCGGACGTCATGGCGGCCTCGTCGCTGGGCATCGCCGCCGCGACGGCCGGCGCCGGCGCGCTCGCCGATCTCGCCGGCTGGCGGGCGGTGCCCGCCGTGACGGCCGCCGCCGCGGTGGCCCTGTGGGTGGCGCTGCGCCGCCTGCCGGAGCCGGACCGCCTCCCGCCCTCCGGCAGCCCGCTGCGCTCGATCGGGCGCGTGCTGGCGCAGCGGTGGGCGCGGGTGGTGCTGCTGTTCGCGCTGGTGGAAGGGGCTGTGGTGCTGGGCCTGCTCACCTATCTCGCCCCGGCCGTGCAGGCGCTCGGCGCGACGGCCGCCCTCGCCGGCACGGTCGCGGCCAGCTACGGCGTCGGCGCGCTGCTGTTCACCCGGGTGGTGCGCCGCCTCGTGGGCCGGCTCACCGCCGCGACGCTGGCCGCGATCGGCGGGGCCTTTCTCGTCGCGGCGTGGGGCGTGCCCGCGCTGGGGGTCAGCATCGTGACCGTGGCGGTCGCGGGCCTGCTCGTCGGCGGCTCGTGGGCGTTCCTGCACAGCACGTTGCAGACGTGGGCCACCCAGGTGGTCCCGAAGGAGCGGGCCACGACGGTGGCGCTGTTCGCCGCGATGCTCTTCCTCGGCAGCGGGCTCGGCACCGCGCTGGCCGCGCATCCCGCAGGCGCGGGCGCGTACCCGGAACTCTTCCGCGCCGGGCTCGTGGCCGCGCTACCGCTCGGGATCGCCGTCGCGGCGGCCCGGGCCCGCTACGCGCGGGCGACGCGGACCTGACGGCCCGCGCCGCGCCGTGCGCGGGCCGTACCCGCAGCCGGGCCGCCCGCGCCCGGTCCGGTCAGTGCGCCGCGTGGTAGGCCTCGAGCACGTTCGACGGGATGCGCCCGCGCTCGGAGATCTTCATGCCCTGCGCCTGCGCCCATTCCCGGATCGCCTGGTTCTGCTCCCGATCGGCCGCCGGGCGGGACGGGGCGGCGGCCGCCGCGCCGCCACCGCGGCGCCCGCCTCCCACGCGGCGGGCCGCGGAAACGAAGGGGGCGAGGGCGTCGCGCAATTTCGCGCTGTTGGCCGCCGACAGGTCGATCTCGTAGGACCTGCCGTCCACGGCGAACTCCACCTGCTCGTCGGCTGGGGAACCGTCAAGGTCGTCGATCAGGGTGACCGTTGTCTGCTTCGCCACGGCGGGGCCTTTCGAGATCGTAGGGCGGGCACCACTCACCGTTCCGCAGAACGGGATCGCGGATCCGCCCGGATGAA
>NZ_JBFWVQ010000188.1:0-6827 GCF_050246655.1 Pseudonocardia sp. | reverse complement strand
AGCCCGCCCAGCCCGACCAGCGCACCGACCGTCACCAGGCTCATGTTCGACACGGCCGCCACCCGCAGCCCCGCGATCACCACCGGCACCGCCAGCGGCAGCTCGACGCCGACGAACCGGCGCGCCGGCGAGAACCCCATCGCCGTCGCCGCCGCCGTGACCACCCCCGGAACGGCGTCCAGCGCGTCCGCGACCGAGCGCACGAGCAGCGCCACCGTGTAGATCGTGAGCGCGACGACGACGTTCAGCGGATCGAGGATCTGGATGCCCAGCAGCAGCGGCATCATCACGATCAGCGCCAGGGACGGGATCGTGTACAGCAGCCCCGTCACCGTGATGATCACGGTGCGCACCGTCGGGTTGAGGGTGGCGACCCAGCCCAGCGGCAGCGACACCACCAGGCCGAGCACCACCGGGACCAGCGCGAGCCAGATGTGCTGGAGCGTCAGCTCCCAGATGAGCTCGGCGTTGCGGGGGATCCAGCCCCAGGCCACGGTCGCGCCCCGCTCAGGCCGCGGCCTGCTCGCGCCGGGCGTCCGCGAGTGCGGCGAGGACGTCGTCCGCGCTCACCGACCCCACGACCCGCCCGTCCCCGTCGACGGCGACGCCCTGACCGGACGGGGAGGACAGCGCCGCGTCCAGGGCGCTGCGCAGCGACCCCGACCCCACCTCGTAGAGCGTCCCGCCCGGCACCAGGTGCTCGGCGTCGGCGGGCGCCTCCCCGGTGATCCAGCCCTGCGGACGGAGCTCGGCGTCCACGACGAGGCGCCAGCCCGTGTCGCCGTTCGCCGCCTCTCCCAGTGCGACGGTGGGCAGCTCGCCGAGCGGCAGCTCGTCGGAGAGGAACCCGAGACCGCGGTAGCCGCGGTCACGCCCCACGAAGCCGTCCACGAACCCGTCAGCGGGCCGAGCGAGCAGCACGCCGGGCTCGTCGTACTGCGCGAGACGCCCGCCCACCCGGAAGACCGCCACCCGGTCGCCCAGCTTGATGGCCTCGTCGATGTCGTGGGTGACGAACACGATCGTCTTGCCGAGCTCTCCCTGCAGCCGCAGCAGCTCGTCCTGCAGGCTCTCACGGACGACGGGATCGACCGCGGAGAACGGCTCGTCCATCAGCAGGATCGGCGGATCGGCGGCCAGCGCGCGGGCGACGCCGACGCGCTGCTGCTGTCCACCGGAGAGCTGCACCGGGTAGCGCGTGGCCATCTCGGGCGCGAGCCCCACCATCTCCATCAGCTCCGCAGCCCGGGCCCGGGCGCGCTTGCGCGACCAGCCCAGCAGGAACGGCACGGTGGCGACGTTGTCCAGCACGGTGCGGTGCGGGAAGAGCCCCGCCTGCTGGATCACGTAGCCGATCCCGCGGCGCAGCTTCGCCGGGTCGCCCCGGGTGACGTCGTCGCCGTCGACGAGGATCGCCCCCGACGTGGGCTCGATCATCCGGTTGATCATCCGCAGGGAGGTGGTCTTGCCGCACCCCGACGGGCCGACGAATACCGTGACGCCGCCCTGCTCGACCGTGAGGCTCAGGTCGTCCACGGCGACGGTGCCGTCGGGGAACCGCTTCGTGACCCCGCGGAACTCGATCATCCGGGCACAGTAACCCGATCGGGGGGGCGCCGCGAGTGCTGTGACCGGACCGGGACCCTCAGCGTGACGCTGCGCGCAGGCTCACCGGGGCACGTCGAGCCGGTCCCCGACGAGGAGCGCCCGCAGGCCGTCGGACGGCATCGCGCGTGCGAAGAGCCATCCCTGGAAGGAGTCGATCCCCAGCCCGAGCAGTGCCCGGTACTGCTCGGGGGTCTCCACGCCCTCGGCGACGACGGCGCAACCGAGCACCCGGGCCAGCTCGACGACGGCGCGGGCGACCGCGGCGTCCGTGGGGTCCGCGGCGACACCGGTGACGAACGAGCGGTCCAGCTTCACGACGTGCGCGGACAGGTCGCGCAGCCGGGAGAGGCCCGACCAGCCGGTGCCGAAGTCGTCCACCGCGAACCGGACGCCGCGCCCGGCCAGCTCCGCCATCGCGGTGCGGGCCCCGGGCGGGAGCTCCACCAGGCTGGACTCGACCAGCTCCAGGACCAGTCGGTGCCAGCCGAGCCCCGCCGAGTCCACGGCACCGGTCACGGCGGCGACGAACCCCGGGTCTGCGGGCAGCAGCCCGGCGAGGTTGACGGCGACGGCGGGCACCCGGCCGTCGTGGGCGGGCCAGCGGGCCGCCTCGCGGCAGGCCGTGCGCAGGACCCACAGGTCGAGCTCGCGCATCAGGCCGCACCGCTCGGCGATCGGCAGGAACTCCCCCGGCGGGATCGGGCCGCGCTCCGGGTGCTCCCAGCGCACCAGCGCCTCCGCGCTGCGCACCACGCCGTCCGGGCCGACGACGGGTTGGAAGTGCAGCACCAGCCCCGCGGCGTCCGCGGCCCCGGGGGTGGCGAAGGCGGCGCGCAGGTCCGCCTCCAGCCGCAGCAGCGCACCGGCCGAGGCGACCAGCCCCGGCGACGCGACGGCGTACCCGGCACGGCGGGCCTTCGCGTCGCGCATCGCGATCTCGGCGTGCCGGACCAGGTCGTCCGCCGTGGTGGCGCCCCCGGCGCACGCGACCCCCGCCGAGGCCGTGAGCCGCACGGGACGCCCGTCGACCATCATCCCCCCGGAGAGGATCCCGACGACGCTGCGCGCGAGCCCCGCCGGCCCGCCGTCGGGCGCGTGGTCGGCGCACACCACGAGGAACTCGTCGCCCGCCAGCCGTGCCGCCGTGCAGCCCTCGGGCAGCTCGTCGTCCAGCCGCCGGGCGAGCGTGGCCAGGACCGCGTCACCGGCGCCATGGCCCGCGGCGGCGTTGACCCGCCCGAAGCCGTCCACGCCGGCACACACCACGGCGACCGACCCGGGCCGCGGCCCGGCCAGCAGCGCGTCGAGCCGTTCCACCGCCGCGGCACGCATCGGCAGCCCGGTGACGGCGTCGGTGTGCGCGACCCGGCGCAGCGTCTCCTGCGCGGCGCGGCGCTCGGCGAGATCGGAGCACACGATCATCCAGAACCAGCCGCCGTCCTCGGTGGCGGTGACCGAGATCCGCAGGTCCGCCCACGCGGTGGAGCCGTCGCCGCGGCGCAGCGCCACCGCGTCGACGGCGTAGCCGTGCTGGGGCCCCGGGCGGATCAGGCGCAGCCACTGCGGGAACGCCCCCGCCGGCCGCTCCTCCGCCGGGTCGACCGCCAGCGACGACACCGGCAACCCGCGCAGCCGTTCCACCGGCGTGCCGAGCATCGCCGCCATCGCGGGGTTCGCGTCCACGATCCGCCCGCCCGGTTCCACCATCGCGACCCCGCCGGGCAGCACTGCGACCAGGTCGGCGAACCGGCGCCCCGACCGCGCCGCCCGCTCTGCGGCCACCCGCTGGGCGGTCACGTCGCGCACGACCCCGACCAGCCGGGCGGGCGCCCCGTCCTGGCCGTACTCGACCTCGGCCCGGCACTCCAGCCGGAACCCGCCGGGCAGCTCCAGGTCCGCCGACACGGTGTGCCGCCGGTCGCCCCCGGCACGCAGCGCCGCGCACAGGCGCGCCACCTGGTCGCCCTCCAGCCGCGCGCGGCCCCGGGCCGGGTCCAGCCCGACGGCCCGGTACAGGTCCTCCAGCGCGGCGCTGCGGCGCAGCGTGCCGGAGGCGAGCTCGTAGGTCCACGTGCCGGCGTGCGCGAGCCGCTCCAGCTCGTCGGTGCGGCGGCGCTCCGCCGCACGCTCCTCCTCCGCGGTGGCCCCCAGCTCGACGAGCACGACCGCATGCAGCTCCCGGTCGGGCACGTCCCAGCGCAGCACGCGCACCCGGACGAGCCGTCCGTCCGGGCGTACCAGCCGCGCGTCACTGTCCGGGCCCACGACGAGCTGCGGCAATCGCATCCCGAACAGCCCGGCAGAACCCGCAGAAGCCTGGGCCGCGCCCGCACCGGAACCCCCGGCGGAGCGGCCCGCGAGCACGAGCAGCGCCGCGTTGACCCGGACGATCCGGTCCGAGCCGTCGCACACCAGCGCGGGAGCGGCGGGCAGCGGCACGCTCTCCGGTCCGGCGGGCGCAGGCGCGACGGTGTCCCCGGTGGCGTCGCGGCCCGGTGAGGTGGCCACCACCTCGTGCGGCGCGGGCATCGGGCGCCCCACCGCCGGCATCCGGCCGGATCCCCCGGGCGTGTTGGGTGACGGCACGAACGGCTCCCGGCCGACGACGGCCCGGGCCACCCGGTCCGCGAACACCGTCATCTCCGGCGACGCGGGCCTGCTGCCGAACACGGCCTGGCGGGCACGGCGCAGCTCCGCGCGCGCGACGGCGGTCAGCCCGGGCTCCGGCGCGGACGGCGTCGCACCGTGCTGCAGGGCCGCGACGACCGGCATCGACGGCACGCCCGCCGGCACGGCGGTCCGGCCTGCGGCGTCGGCCGGACCGACCTGCTCGGCAGCGGGGTGCGGGTGCGGGCGCGGCCGGGGGGCAGGCCGGGGATCGACGTGGCCCGGACCGTCCACCGGCTCCACCATCTGCGTGCCTCCCGCGTCGTGCCGTCACCCGTCACCCGGTGAAACGACGCAGTGCGACGAAAGACACGCTGAAACGTCCCGATCGGAGGAAGCGGACCCCCACAGGCCACCTGATCGGTGGACGCTGAGTAGTGGCCACGCCGGTGTGGGCGGCATGTCGCAGGTCAGAGCGTTCGGTGTACGTCACCCAGCGTGAGATGCGTGCATGACGGCCGCCGCCACCGCCGGTGCCACGCGCGGATCGAACGGGCTCGGCACGATCCGCTCCGGCGCCAGGTCCTCGCGCGCCACCTCGAAGATCGCCTCCGCGGCCGCGAGCTTCATCGCCTCGGTGATCCGCCGTGCACCCGCGTCGAGCGCGCCCCGGAACACGCCCGGGAACGCCAGCACGTTGTTGATCTGGTTCGGGAAGTCGCTGCGGCCCGTCGCGACGATCGCGGCGTGGCGGGCCGCGACGTCCGGGTGCACCTCGGGGTCCGGGTTCGAGAGCGCGAACACGATCGCCTCCGGCGCCATCGTCGCGAGCAGCTCGTCCGGAAGCGTCGCGCTCGACAGGCCCACGAACACGTCCGCGCCCGCCATGGCCTCGGCGATCCCGCCCGCGACCCCGCGGGGGTTCGTCCCGGCCGCCAGCAGGGCCTTCTCCCCGCCGCGGGTGGCGTCGAGGATCCCGCGCGAGTCGAGCACCACGACGTCGCGGACCCCGGCGGCCAGGAGGATCCGCGCGCACGCCACGCCGGCCGCACCCGCACCCGAGATCACGACCCGCAGGCCCGCGAGCTCGCGCTCCTGCACCGCGCAGGCTCCGCGCAGCGCCGCGAGCAGCACGATCGCGGTGCCGTGCTGGTCGTCGTGCATGACGGGGCAGTCCAGCGCCTCGACGAGGCGGCGCTCCAGCTCGAAGCAGCGCGGCGCCGACACGTCCTCCAGGTTGACCGCTCCGAAGCTCGGCCGCAGCCGCACCAGCGTCTCGACGATCTCGTCCACGTCCGTCGTGTCCAGCACGATCGGGATCGAGTCCAGGCCGCCGAACGTCTTGAACAGCGCGGACTTGCCCTCCATCACCGGCAGCGACGCCCGCGGCCCGATGTCGCCCAGGCCGAGGACCGCCGTGCCGTCGCTCACCACCGCCACCAGCCGACCGGCCCATGTGTAGCGGTGCGCGAGGCGGGCATCGGCCGCGATCGCGCGGCTCACCTCCGCGACGCCGGGGGTGTAGGCGATGGCGAGCTCCCGCGCGTCCGAAAGGGGCGCGGTGAGGCCGGTGGCGAGCTTGCCGCCCTCGTGGGCGGCGAAGATCTCCTCACCGGTGGGGACGGTGCTGATCTCGGCACTGATCTCGGTACTGATCTCGGGGCGGTTCTCGACGGTCGTCATGGCAGACCACTTCCTCGTGCGCTGCTCGGGGAGCGCCTCGCGGGCATTCTCGGTGCCGTACACCGGAAGTCCGCGGGGTGGCGGCGGTCGCGGTGCCGGACGGCCGTCGCGCGGGGCGCCGCGGGATGGCGGCGGACCGGGCGGGCCGGACGGGTAGGTCGACCAGGGTAGCGGTGATCGCGGCCGGGCGCCGCCGAGTTGTGCGGGGCGCCACGCCGGCGCCGCCCCGCAACGAGCGGCGCGTTCGTCCAACTGAGTTGGACGAACGCGCCGCTCGTTGCGGTGGTCAGGCTGTCAAGCGCGGGAGCGCAGCCGCCCGGGGCGGGGCCAGCACCGCGCGCGGACCACCGCGAGCACCTCCGCCGCGCCGAGGACGTCGGAGTCCGTGGTGCCGAACGGGTTGTCCCCGCGTACCCACCAGCCGTCCCCGTCCGGGCGCACCGCCCGCTTCACCGACAGCTGCCCCGGACGCGACGCCCACCGCACCAGCACGACGTCCCCGGCCTGCGGGCGGGCGCCGAACCGCGCGAGGACGACGTCACCGTCGGCGAGTGTCGGCGACATCGACGGCCCGCGCACCGTCACCCGCCGCCAGACCAGCCAGCCCGGCCAGACCACTGTGGCTCCCTCGTCACATCGGTGTTCGTTGGGTCCGGCCCGGGTACCGCGAGTAGTGTCGGACCAGCCAGAACGATCATCTCAGGGAGGACCCATGGGGATTCTGTCCCTCTTCCGCCCCCGCCTGGAGGCCACCGCGCACTGCGACCTCCCGTGTGGCGTGTACGACCCGGCCCAGGCCCGCATCGAGGCCGAGTCGGTCAAGGCCATCCAGGAGAAGTACCAGGCCAACGAGGATCCGGTGTTCCGCGCCCGCGCCATCGAGATCAAGGAGCAGCGCTCCGACCTCGTGAAGCACCACCTGTGGGTGC
>NZ_JBFWVQ010000187.1:0-6956 GCF_050246655.1 Pseudonocardia sp. | reverse complement strand
CCGGCGTGGTCGGTGAGGAAGGACCGGGCCCGCGCCACCGCCGCGCCGGTGGTCGAGTTGTAGGCAGCACCGGCGGCGGCGCCTTCCTGCGCTGCGGCCTGGGCGAGGCTGCGGGCGTGGAACCACAGGCCGCCCTGGACGATCGAGAACACCAGCAGCAGCAGTGCGGGCGCGAGGATCGCTATCTCCAGGCTCACCGACCCGTCCTGCCCGCGGGCATGCCACCCCCGGCACCGGGCGGTGCCGTCGGTTCCTGCCGGTGTGCGGGCGGGCATAGCTGCGGCGGGCCGTGGTCAGTTGATCTGGTCGGTGCGGCGGGTGACGGCCAGGGTGATTGCGGTGACCAGGAGCGTCGCGACCGCGATGAGCCCGAGCACGATGATCACCAGCTCCAGGGTGGAGACACCGTCCTCACCCCGATTGCGCAGGGTGCGGCTGGTGCGGGCGAGGTGGCCGGCGAGCAGGACGCGGGCGGCGAGCAGGGTGCTGGTCATCTGGTGGTGCTCCTGTCCGGTACGGCGTGCGTGGGCATTGCAGGGTGGGATGGGAAGCGCTTCTAGGAGAACAGGATCCGGGCGAAGGCTGGGTAGCCGATCAGGGCCATGAAGGCGATGCCGAGCAGGGCGACGGGGATGATCATGTGCTCGCTGGCGGCGTTGGCCTCCGCCGCGGACGCGGCCAGGAGCTGGTGGCGTAGCGAGGCGGCGCGGGCGCGCAGGGTGGCGTAGACGGCGGCGCCGTCGGTGCCGGACAGTCGCATGATGTCGGCGAGGTCCCCGAGCTCGGGGACGCCGACCTGCTCGGCGAGCTCGCTTAGGGCGTCCCAGGGCGGGCGCCCGGCGAGCTCGGCGCGGGTCAGGGCGTCGCGGATCCGGACGAACCCGGGGGCGTCGGCGACCCAGGCGGCGCGCTCGAGGGCCTGCACGGTGCCGGCGTCGCCGGCGCGTTCGAGGGCGACGAGCTCGAGGTAGGCGCACACCGCCAGGCGCATCGCGTCCCGCTCGGTCTGCGCGCGGCGGCGAAGGTCCGCGTCTGGCACCCAGAACAGTACCGCAGCCAGCAGCAGCGACACCGCGACGGGCACGACGAGCGGGGGCGCGATGCCCAGCAGTGCGACCGCGGCGAGCAGGACTGGCGGGAACGCGAGCCCGATCAGCGCGTAGCCGGTCTTGCGGGCGGCCAGCGCCGCCGGGGTCTCGCCGAGCAGGGCGAGGTCGCGGGCGTAGCGGTCCAGGTGCAGGCGGGCCGCGAGGTCGGTGAAGACGCCGTCGCTGGTTCGCTGCCACCGCGACGCCCCGTGGACGGCGACGGGTTCGGGGTCCGCGGTGTCCAGGCGGGCCAGGGCAGCGGCGAGGTCGGGGACGTCGGGGACCAGGGCGCGGATCAGCACCGCGACGCCCGCGCCCACGCTCGCGCCAGCGGCGATCACCCACGGGTCGATCATGAGCCGGTCCTCCCCGAAGCGGCGGGCGTCCAGGCGGGGTCCGCGGCGTCGCCGAGCCGGGTTGATCCGGTGGGCAGGAACAGTCGCGGCTGCGGGCGGGTCAGAGTCAGCGCCCGCATCCACGCCAGCGATGCGATGAACCCGCACGCGATCACCGCGAGGACCAGCTGGCCGAGCAGGGTGCCGTACGGGGCGAGGTAGGTGCCGTTGAGGGCGCCGACGGCGACCACGCCGAGGGTGATGAGGGTGACCGCGCGGGCGGTGGTGCGGGGCTTGGCGCGCTCGGCCTCCACCCGGCGGCGCATGGCGACCTCCTCGGCGACGGAGTCCGCGACCGCGGCCAGGACCCGTGCCAGGCCAGGGCCCCGGCGGCGGGCACCCAGGATCAACGTGGCGACGACGAGGTCGCCGGTGGCGTCGTCGAGGTCGTCGGCGAACGCGCGCAGCGCGGCCTCGGTCGACCAGCGGGCGTCCAGCCGCGCCGCCAGCGCGGACACCTCGCCCTGAAGGCGTTGCGGGCAGGTGCGCACGGTCGCGGCGATTCCCTGCTCGAGACCGACACCGACGACCAGCACGTCGGACAGGCGCCGGGTCCATTCCTCCAGCGCCTCGATCCGGTCGATGCCCGCGGCCGCGACGGTCGAGGTGCCGAGCAGGATTGGCAGGCCCCACGCGGTGGCGGCGACGATGAGTGCGGCGACCGGCCACCCGGTGACCAGCCACGCCGCAGCCGCACCCAAAACCGCGACGACGGCGCGCGCTTGCGACCCGGCCGGCAGCCGCCGCGGGTGCGTCGTCGCAGTGCGACGCGGCACCGGTGCGGGTGCGAGCGCGGGGAACAGCCCGGCGACGACCAGCAGCACGCCGGCGACAAGGATCGCGCCGGCGACCGCGGCCAGGACCGCGGTCATGACGGTGCCCCGACCAGGTCGAGCGGCAGGGTCCAGGTGCCGGTGCGGTGGTCGAGGAACCCGGGGTCGAACCCGGCCCGGATCAGTTCCGGCAGGCACGCCGGTGCGTGGGTGGGGACGGCGCGACCGTCGGGTCCGGGGGCGAACACGGTCGTGGTCGTGGGGCGGCCGAACTCGCCCATCCCGTTGATCTCCACGATGTCGGACACGAACCTGTGCCGCCGCCCCCCGATGTGGGTCTCGTCCAGCAGCCGGGCGTGGACGATGAGGTCCACGGAGCCTGCGACCAGGCGGTAGGCGAACGTGTCGGTCATCCCGATGTCCGCGGACAGGCACAACGTGACCAGGCGGTCCAGGGCGTGCGCGGCGGTGCGGGAGTGGATCGTGCACAGCGACCCGTTGCCGGTCGACATCGCCTCCAGCATCGGGACGGCCTCGCTGCCGCGGACCTCCCCGACGATGATGCGCCGCAGGTTCATCCGCAGCGCATCCACCACCAGCTCGGCCAGCGTGACCTCCCCCGCGCGACGGCCGGAAACGTCGCGTTCGCTGGAGCCCTCGCGGGCCTCCATCGCCACCACCCGGGGGTGCCGGTCGGGGAGCTCGTGCAGGTGCAGCTCGTACTCCCGCTCGATGGTTGCGAACCGCTCCATCGGGTCGAACTCGTTGGCCAGCGCCCGGATCATGGTCGTCTTGCCCGCGTTCTGCAGCCCAGTGACGATGATGTTCTTCCCGGACCGTAGCGCCGCGCGCAGGAATGCGACCAGCGCGGTGTCCAGCATCCCGAGGGCGATCAGGTCGTCGAGGTCGACGTCGCGGACCCGGTGGCGGCGCACCACCACCTGAGGGCGCGGTGTCGTCCACGCCATCGCCGCCAGCCGAGACCCGTCCTCCAGGCGCAGGTGCAGGCGCGGGTTCGCGGTGGTGAAGGTGCGTTCGTTGCCCGCCACCCGAGCGGCCAGGTGCTGGAGCTGCTCGAGGAGCTCGGCGTCGGAGTCCGCGACGGCGGGACCGCGCTCCTCGCGGCCGTCGGCGTAGGACACCCAGACCTGGTCGTGGCCGTTGACCTCGATGTTCTCCACCATCGGGTCATCGACCAGCGGCTGCAACCGCCCCAGGCCGAACAGCGCCGACATGACGGCGTCGGCGAGCGCGAACTCCTCCTCCACGCTCCACCCCGGGGCGCCGGCTCGCGCGGCGTCGCGGGACCGGGCTGTCAGGAGATCGGCGAGCAGGGAGCGGCACAGCTCTTGGCGGGCCGTCGTGTCGGTCAGCGGGTCGGTCTGCAGGCGGGCGGCGAGGCGTTCGGCGACCTCGCGGCGCAGCTCCCGGACCAGCCCGTGATCGACCGACAACCCTGCCCCCGGGTCGGCCGCGGGCGGTTCGGGCTCGGGCCACGCGCGCAGCGCGGGCGTGTCGAGGTCGTCGACCTGCCAGGCGCGCAGCTGCTCGGTCACGACCCCACCACCGTCCGTTGGTTAGCGGCCGATGCGGAAGAGCGCAGCGGTGTCGCGTCCGGCTTCAGAGGCGACAACGGCGACAGCAGCGGGTCAGCGAGGTCGCGGAGCCGGCCCGTCACGGCGGCGGCTGAGCGCATCAGCGCGGTGCGGGCGAACCAGCGCCCGGCGGGCGCGCCGTCACTGAGCACCGCGGCCGCCCGAGGGTCCCAGGCCAACGATCCGAGCAGCGGGAGTCCGAGGGAGGATGCGACCTCGTCAGCCGGGTACGGGCGCCGCTCACCGACGACCAGCAGCCACCGCCGCGGCGACGACGAGTGTGCCGGCTCGGCTGCGCGGAGCACGGCCGCGGCGGGGCGTGCTGCCGCGACCGCGCGCAACGACGACCCCGTCACGAGCACCACGAGGTCCGCGGCCGCCAGCAGCGATGCGTCCGCGCCCGCAGGCAGTCGTCCGACGTCGACGAGGACCGTCCAGCTCTCCTCGCCGCTGCTGTCGAGCTCGCGCAGCCGCGACCAGGCCGGGGCCGCGCCAGGCCTGGTCGGCGGGAACGGTGCGGGCCCGGCGAGCAGGAGCCGGGACCCGGTCGCGTCGAGCGCGACCGCGGAACCGTGGACCGCGTCGAGCAGGTCGCCGCGTGCAGTCGCGACGGCACCGGCTCCGGCGCCCGGCCCGGTCGCGCCCTGCAGGTAGCCCGAGGCGAGGTCGGCGCCGGCCGGGTCGGCGTCGACCAGCAGCACCGAATCGCCGTTCAGCGGCCAGGTCAGGGCCAGCGCAAGCGCACTGGTTGTGGCCCCGGGCGCGCCCTTGGCCGAGCACACCGCGATCACGGTCATGACGCGGCCGCCCGCGGCAGCAGCACCAGCGCGATGCGCCCGGTCGCGGCCCGCGCCGCCAGCGCCGGGCCGTCCCCGGCCGCGACCGTGACGTCGAGAACCGACACCCCGTTGAGATCGGCAGGGCCGACGCGCACGACGGTCGCCGCCAGAGTTGCGGGCGGCCCGGTCGGCGGGTCGCCGTCCGCGCCAGGGGTCTCGACGATGAGGATCCGGTCCCCGGGCGTCAGGCCACCCGCGGGCAGCCGGTCGGCCTTGAGCGGAACACCGACCAGGACCTCCCCCGCCTCCGGGGGTGTCGCGGCGGTGAGCTGCGCGGGCGCCAGCAGCGACCCGGCCACGATCGTGGTCGCAGCGACCTGGCCCACGACGCGGTCACGCTCGCCCGCCGGGATGACGGCGACCCCGCTCGCGTCGGCGACCTCGACGGTCCCCAGGTCTGCGTCGGTCAGGACCGTCCCGTAGGCGACGTCGCGCGCCGCCACCAGCACCGAGACGCGGGCGCTGCTGGTCGACACCAGCCGCGCCGCCGCGAGCGCACCCACCGCGACCAGTGCCACCCCCAGGGCCAGCAGCCCGGGACGGCGGCGCGGCCGCGGGGCGCGCATCGGTGCAGCGACCTTCATCGCCCGCGCCGACCCGTCCGCCCGGGCCGTACTTGAGCTCGTGGTCGTCACAGCTCCACCTCCCGTGGCATGGCACGCCGCGCACCGGTGCTCATGTGACCAGCACCTGAAGCTCGCCGATGCGCACGCTCGTCGACGACGTCCGGGTCACCGTCAGCACGCCGGACTCCCCGCCGCCGGCCCACGACACCACCCACGTCGTGGTCGCCGTGACCGCGTAGGCGTGATCGGGCTGCGAGGCCGAGGACCGGGTGTAGACGTGCCCGCACGTCGGGGACCGCGCATCGCCTACCGACCTCGTGTACGGGGTGCCGGGCGACGTGCACGTCACCGTGTGGCCATCACCCATGTCCCACACCACCTTCGACGCCCGCGCCGTCGCCGTCACCGACGTCCCAGGGATAGACGCCGTCGCCGACGTCGGACCCCACGTCGAGGCACGCACCTCGGTCCACATCCACACAGGCAGACCGACCAGGCCCTTGCCCGAGGGGTCTGGCGCCATGCCGATGTCCGGACCGTCCAGGCGCATCGAGTCCAGGGCCCGCTGCGCCAGGGTCGCCGGCGTCGCCCTGCCGCCGTAGCCGTCGGGAGGTCCCGGCAGCCACACCCACCCCCCGCCCGATCCGCCCGTGCTCAGGCACGTCGCCAGGTAGATCGCCCCCCCGGCTCCGTGTCCGGACCAGATGGGATCGCTACTGGCCGGCTGAGGGTCGACCAGCATGAAGTAGCAGCCCTGGGAGTTGCTCCACCATCCGAAGGTGGGGTCGTAGCAGTCGACTGCCTCGCCCGTGATCGGCAGGCGGCATTCGAGCGTCCCACCTCCGCCCGGTGTGGGAGTCGGCGACGATCCGGGAGTGCCGGGCCCTTCGACGACGATGATGCAGATGGGTTGATCCGGTGGACACGTGACGCCACCGGAGGTGCCGGTCGCCTCCGCGTTAGCTGCGGTCCCGAGCCCTGCCATCGCCGCTACCACGAGCGACACGACGACCCGCGTCAGCACGAGCGATCCCGGAACGCGGTCGACGTCTTGATGACCCAGCGCCCATCGAAGATGGTCGCCACCGACTCCACAACGACGCGCGGTGATTGGCCTGGGGCGAGCGCAGAGTCGCCAGTCGCCACGAACACCGGAAGCCAGCCGGTGGAGTCTAGGCAGTCCGTGATGGCCACCTCGGGCCGCGCCCCAGCCGCGACCGAGACCACGGATGTTTCGTGAGTTGGCTCCCCGCGCATCTCCACTCCATTGCGGCGGAGCAGGAGCACCGTTGCGAGAGCATCGGACAAGGCCTTGTCGATGGCGTTGGCGCGCAGTGCCTTCGGCGGCTCCTTGGTGGGATCCGCCTGCGAGGCAACCTTCGCCGCCCAGAACCGGTCGTAAGCGGCCAGTGCCTCGACGGACTCAGTGAGCGTTGTAGTGGACACGGTCGGGGTGGCCGAGGAGGCCGAGGGTCGGATACCGGGCGACGTCGAGGTAGGAAGCGGGTCCTGCGGGCCTTCGGTGCAGCCGACGAGGACGATGGCTCCAAGTAGCGCTGCGAGCACCGGACGACAGGCATGGCCGCTGATCATCGTCACCACCGCCTTGCTGCGTCGGTGTGGCGGGACGTTCCCCCGTCGATCCGTTCTTTGTACCGCGCACAGGTGACACGCGGCACCCGGTTCGCCGGAACCTGTGG
>NZ_JBFWVQ010000186.1:1829-7099 GCF_050246655.1 Pseudonocardia sp. | reverse complement strand
TCCGGCCCGCGGTGATCCCGGCGGGGACGCCGTCGCCGCTCTCGACCCAGGACGCGATCGGCACGCTCGCGTTCCGGGCCCGCACCCTCGCGGCAGGCCCGGACCCGCTCGTCCTCGCCCCGCCGCACCAGTGGAGCGCGGACGGCACGAGCGCGGGCGCGCTGCTGACGGCCGCCGGTCAGATGATCTCGGCCGGCCTCCTCACCCCGAGCCCGCTCACCCAGACCGTGTCCGCCGGCATCCCCGAGAACGGCGCGCGGCCGCCCGCCTACCCGCTGCGGGCCGGAGCCCGCGAGGTGCCGCCCGAGGTGGTCGCCACCGTCGCGGGCACCCGGGCGAGCCTCGTGGACCTGCAGTCGGCCGCGGTCGAGCAGGGCAGCGTCGGCGTCACCGTGGAGGACGTGTTCGGGCCGCTCACCCGCGGGCTGGTCCGGCCGGTGTCCGCGGCGTTCCGCGGCCGCGTGGACGACGCCTCCGGCGCGGCCACCCTCGCCGACGCCCGCGTGCAGGAGTTGCGCGCCGCCATCCGCGTCGTCGAGCCACCGAGCCCGTACGCGCTGGGGACGAAGGACGCCCCGCTGCTGCTCACGCTGGCCAACGGGCTGCCGATCGGGGTACGCGTGCGGATCGACCTGGCGAGCTCCGGTGGGCTGGTGGTCGACCCCATCCCGGATCAGGTGATCCCCCCGGCGGGGCGCCGCCAGGTGCAGGTCAACGCGGAGGTGACTCGCTCGGGGCAGTTCACTGTGGACGCGACCGTCCACACCCCCGAGGGAGGGCAGCTCGGCCCGGCGAGCCGGTTGCGCGTCCGGTCCACCGGCTACGGCACCATCACCGTGTGGCTGACCGGAACCGCGGGAGTACTGCTCGTGGTCCTGGCCGCCCGCCGGGTGCGGCGCCGCGTGCGGGGGGAGAACACGCCGCCGACGGCATCGGGGACGCCGCCCGCGCCCGCACCCTCACCACCGGCCGCGGGAGCACCGCAGGCCCGTCCGACGACGGACCCGCAGACGCGCCCACCCGCCACATCCTCGACCCGGCCCCACCCGCCGCCCGGCGTGCCGTCCCACCGCCCGTGAACCGCCGCCCGGACGACGACCCGGACACCGTCGCCCTCCCGCCCGTCGCCGACGATCCGCCGACCGAGCAGATCCCGGCCGTCGACGACGCGCCCACCGAGACCGTCAGCGACGAGCCGATCGACGCCGGGCCACCGCCGAACCGCCCGCCCGAGCGCGCCCGGCAGTCCCTCGGCCGCGCGAGCAGCATGATCGCCGTCGCGAGCCTGTCGAGCCGCATCACGGGCTTCGTGCGCCAGATCGCCCTGGTGGCCGTCCTCGGCCTCGGGTTCGTCAACAGCTCGTACACCATCGCGAACACGCTGCCCAACATCGTCTACGAGCTGCTGCTCGGCGGGGTGCTGTCGAGCGTGATGATCCCGCTCCTGGTCCGCGCCCAGACCGAGGACGCGGACGGCGGCGAGGCCTACACCCGCAAGCTGCTCACCGTCCTGGGCCTGGTCCTGCTCGTCGCCACGGCCGTCGCCATGCTCGCCGCGCCCCTGCTCACGCAGCTCTACCTGGGCGGGCACGGCGGAACGGGCGACGCCGACGTGCCCATCACCGTCAGCCCGGACCTCGCCACCGCGTTCGCGGTGCTGCTGCTGCCGCAGATCTTCTTCTACGGGATCGGGGCGCTGCTCGGCGCGATCCTCAACAGCCGAGGCGTCTTCGCCCCGTTCGCCTGGGCGCCGGTGCTGAACAACGTGGTGGTCCTCGCCGTCCTCGGCGTCTACGTGATGGTTCCGGGCGAGATCAGCCTGGACCCGGTGCGCATGGGGGACACGAAGCTCCTGGTCCTGGGCCTGGGTACCACGCTCGGCATCGTGGCGCAGGCCCTCGTGCTGATCCCGGCGGTGCGCCGGCTCGGCGGGTCGTACCGCCCGCTGTGGGGCTGGGACCGGCGGCTCACGGCGGCGAGCGGCCTCGCGGTCTGGGTGATCACCTACGTCCTCATCGGGCAGATCGGCTACGTCGTCACCACCCGCGTCGCGTGGACCTCCGACGTCGCCGCACCCGCCATCTACGCGAACGTGTGGCTCCTGCTCCAGGTCCCCTACGGCGTGCTCGGCGTCTCCCTGCTCACCGCGCTGATGCCACGGATGAGCCGGTCCGCGGCCGAGGGCCGCACCCCGGACGTCATCGCGGACCTGTCGCTCGGCAGCAGGCTCGCCACCGTCCTCCTGCTGCCGATCAGCGTGCTGCTCACGCTCTACGGGCCCGCGGTCGGCGTGGCGCTGTTCAGCCTCGGTCAGGGCTCGGACGGCGGCGGCAACGCCCGGCTCGGCATGGCCCTGGCCTGGTCGGCGTTCGGGTTGGTGCCGTTCGCGGTGACGATGCTGCAGCTGCGCGTCTTCTACGCGCTGACCGACAGCCGCACCCCCACGATGATCCAGCTCGTCGTCGTCGCGGTGAAGATCCCGATGCTGCTCGCGTGCCCGCTGTTCCTCGCGCCCGCCGACGTCGTGTTGGGGCTGGCGGCAGCCAACAGCGCCTCGTTCGTGATCGGCGCGGTGCTGGGCAACGTGCTGCTGCGCCGCCGCCTCGGCAGCACCCGCAGCGGGCAGGTGGTGAACTCGGTGGGCCGCGCGCTGCTGGCCAGCCTCGCCGGGGGGATCGCATCGTACGCCGCGGTCGGGCTCCTCGCGCAGGGACCGGTCGGGACGTGGGCGGCCGGGCCGCGGGCGTGGGCGGTCCTGGTGGTGGCGACGGCGGTGTTCGTGCCGGTCACGCTCCTGGCGATGCGCCTCGTCCGCCAGCCGGAGCTCGCTCCGGTGTGGCGGCGCGTACGAGGTCGCCGGAAATCGTCACAAGAAGAGGGCGTCGCGCGATGAGCTGCCGTAGGCTTCCGAAGGTCGGGAGCGTGGGGGAGGTGCTGCCCGGTGAGCGATCTGGCGAGCCCGCCCGACCACGTCGATCCGCCTGATGTGGGCGACGGGCTCCCCGACACGTCCGAACAGGCGGAGACGACACGCAGCCGCCAGCAGGCCCCCACCCCGGCCGGTACCGGCCCGGGCACCACGCTCGCGTCGCGCTACCGGCTGCACACGCGAGCCGGGTCGGACGCTCGGGCGGGTGCCGAGTTCTGGTGCGCCCGCGACCTCGTCCTGCAGCGGGACGTGGCCATCACCGTGCTGAGCCGCCGCGATGCGGATTCCGGGGCGGTCGGGGGCGAGGATGATCCGACCGCTCTCGAACGGGCGAACGAGATGGTCATGCGGGCGCTGCGCTCCGGCTGCTTCGAGCACGAGGCATGCGCCCGGCTCCTGGACGTCCTGAGCCCCGGCGCCGCCGGCCTGCCCGCGGACGTGCTGGGCGCCGCTGTCAGCGAGTGGGTTCCCGGGCGCAGCCTCGCCGACACGCTGGCCGAGGGCCCGCAACGGCCGATCTCCGTCGCACGTTCGCTCCAGCCGCTCGCCGCGGCCGTCGAGGAGGCCCACCGGCACGGCCTGGTCCTGGGCTGCGACCACCCGCAGCGCATCCGCGTCCGCCCGGACGGCGCCGTCCAGCTCTGCTTCGCCCTGCCGCGGCCCGACGTGTCTCCGGCGGACGACGTCCGAGGGCTGGGCGCCGTGCTGGTCACCCTGCTCACCGGGCGCTGGCCGCTGTCGAGCAGCGACGCAGCGGCGGCGGGCCTCGCGAGCGCGGGTCGGACGTCGTCCGGAGCGCTGGTGCCGCCGTCCGTGGTACGCCCCGGCATCCCCCTGGAGCTGGACGCCCTCGCCACCGGCACCCTCGGGCCCGCGGACGCCCCCGGGCACGTGCACACCGCCGCAGCGGTGAACCGGCTCCTCACCGAGGTCATCGAGGAACACGACAGCGAGGCCCTGCTGCCGCCCGTCCGGGACGGGCTGCCCGCCGATCCCCACGACGTGTGGCAGGACAGCCGTGCGGGCGACGAGCCGGTGGACCCGCAGCGGCGCAGGCGGATGCGCCTCGCACTCGCCGGGCTCGGCGCCGTGATGGCGTTGATCGTGGGGTCCGCTGGCTACCAGCTCACGTCGGTGTTCAGCGACCCGAGCTCACCGGTCATTGTCGTCGGCGACCCGGGCGCGACCCAGGGCGGTGCCGGTGGCCCCGCGACGGGCGGGCGCGCCGCGGTCGCCGGGGTGCAGGTGTACGGCCCGGGGGACGGCGACAACGCCGCCCGCGTCACCCGCGTGATCGACGGCGACACCACGACGTTCTGGCGCACCCACACCTACCGGCAGCAGCTGCCCGCGCTGAAGCCCGGGGTCGGTGTGATGATCTCGTTCGTGTCGCCGGTGCAGCTGTCGACGCTGACGATCACCTCGCCCAGCCGCGGCACCCGCGTCGAGGTGCGTGCGGCGCCGACGTCGGACGCGGGCCTCGACGAGACGACGCAGGTGGCGGGCGCGGTACTGGACCAGGACCGCACCACGATCTCGCTGGCCCAGAGCCAGCCGGTGCAGTACGTGGTCGTGTGGATCGACCGGCTCGGGCCGGGCGAGGACGGCTACGTCACGCAGATCGACGAGCTGGAGTTCCGCCGGGCCCTCACCTGACCCCGCGGGCGGTCGCGACGAGTGTCGCGAAACCGCCTCGGGGACCCCCGGGCGCGATCTACTCTCCGCCGGTGGCCGATCCCGACGTCACCGACGAGCAGCTGCTCGCCGCGCACCGCGACGGGGACGGGCGCGCGTTCGCCGAGCTGGTGCGCCGTCACGGGGACCGGCTCTGGTCCGTCGCCGTGCGGGTGCTCGGCCGCCCCGAGGACGCCGCGGAGGCCGTGCAGGAGGCGCTCCTCGCGGCCCACCGGGGTGTGGCCGCGTTCCGCGGGGATGCCGCGGTGCGCACCTGGCTGCAGCGGATCGTCGTGAACATCTGCCGGGACCGCCTGCGGCGCGCGCGGGCCCGCCCGGTCCTGGTGGCGTGGCCGCGATCGGACCTGCCCGCCGCGCGGCCGGACACCGCCACCGAGCTCGCCACCCGGCTGGCTGTCCACGACGCCCTGGCCGAGTTGCCCGTCGAGCAGCGGGTGGCCGTCGTCCTGGTCGACGTGCACGGCTGCGCCGTGGCCGAGGCCGCCGAGATCCTCGAGGTTCCCGTCGGGACCGTGAAGAGCCGCTGCGCGCGGGGCCGGGCCCGGCTGGCCCTCCTCCTCGGCCACCTGAGGGAGGAGCTGCCGTGAGCGAGGACCCGGTGAGCATCGCAGCGAGCTCCGGCGAGCGAGGAGCGGAGGCGGGTCCG
>NZ_JBFWVQ010000186.1:0-1729 GCF_050246655.1 Pseudonocardia sp. | reverse complement strand
TGCCGTGAGCGAGGACCCGGTGAGCATCGCAGCGAGCTCCGGCGAGCGAGGAGCGGAGGCGGGTCCGAAGCGAACCATGGATGCCGTGAGCCCGGGGGAACCGCCGGACGTCGAGCTGCTCGCCGATCTGGACGCCGGCGTGCTCGACGCGGACCGGGCGCGCGCGGTGCGGGCGCGGGCTGCCGCGGATCCGGCGTCCGCTCGGGTCCTGGAGGCGTTGGCGGCGACACGGGCCGACCTCGGAGCGCTGCCGCCGCTCGCCGTGCCGACCGACGTGCTGGCGGAGTGGATCAACAGAACCACCGAAAGTCCCCCGGATGTGAGTTATATCACATTAACCCTTTCGGGTGACAATCGGCGGTTCCGACCGGCCCTCGCGGCCGCCGCGGCCGCCCTCGTCGCCGTCGTCGTGGGAAGCCAGTTCGCAGGCGCTGCAACGGATCCCGCCCGCGTCGACAGCGTCGGGACCGTCGAGCTCGCCGCGGCGGGCGCAGCCGCGGCGGGCGCAGCCGCATCGGGCACCTTCGACGTCGGACCACTCGCGGATCCCGCCCGCCTCGCCGGCTGCCTGCGCGCGGCCGGTGTCCGGGACGCCCTGCCGCTCGGCGGGCGTCCGGTGCTGCTCGAGGACCGACCCGGCATCCTGCTCGTGTTCCCCGCCGGCGCCCCGGGTCGCCTCCGCATCGTGGTCGTCGATCCGGCCTGCGGGCCGGACGGAGCGATCGTCCTCGCCGACACGACCGTCGGCCGGTGACCGTGGGAATGCCGCCTGCTGCCAGGCTGTTGGGCCTACCGAAGGACGACGAGGAAGGTGGCAGCGTGACCGACGACGTGCGCGAGCTGATCATCATCGGCTCAGGTCCGGCGGGCTACACGGCCGCCGTGTACGCGGCACGGGCTCAGCTCGCCCCGCTGGTGTTCGAGGGCACCCAGTTCGGCGGGGCACTGATGACCACCACCGAGGTCGAGAACTACCCCGGGTTCACCGACGGCATCCTGGGCCCGGATCTCATGGAGCAGATGCGCAACCAGGCCGTGCGGTTCGGCGCGGAGCTGCGCAGCGAGGACGTCGAGGAGGTCTCGCTCACCGGGAACGTGAAGACCGTGACCGCGAACGGCGTGACGTACCGCGCCCGTGCGGTCGTCCTCGCGATGGGCGCAGCAGCGCGCTACCTGCACGTCCCGGGCGAGCAGGCGCTGCTCGGCCGCGGCGTCAGTGCGTGTGCCACCTGCGACGGCTTCTTCTTCCGCGATCAGGACATCGCCGTGGTCGGCGGTGGCGACTCCGCGATGGAGGAGGCGACGTTCCTCACGCGGTTCGCCCGCTCGGTGACGGTCATCCACCGCCGCGACGAGTTCCGGGCTTCCCGGATCATGCTCAAGCGCGCCCAGGACGACCCGAAGATCCGCTGGCAGCTGTACAGCGAGGTCGTCGAGGTACTCGGTGACGGCACCGTCGGGGGCGTGCGCGTGCGCGACACCCGCACCGGGGAGGAGTCCACGCTTGACGTCACGGGCCTGTTCGTCGCGATCGGCCACGACCCCCGCTCGGGCCTGGTGCGCGACGTCCTCGAGACCGACGCGGACGGCTACCTGAAGGTGGAGTCGCCGAGCACGCGTACCGCGATCCCCGGCGTGTTCGCCTGCGGCGACCTCGTCGACCGCACGTACCGGCAGGCGGTCACCGCGGCCGGATCGGGTTGTGCCGCCGCGATCGACGCGGAGCGCT
>NZ_JBFWVQ010000185.1:0-7169 GCF_050246655.1 Pseudonocardia sp. | reverse complement strand
AGGTCGTCGACGAGGCGGGCGGCGCGGTGGGACTCGCGCAGCAGCAGGAGGTGCAGCCGGTCGCGTTCCTCGGGGTCGAGCCCGGGTCCGGCGGCGGCCTCGGCGGCGGCCTGGACACCGGCGAGCGGGGTGCGCAGCTCGTGCGCGGCATCGGCGACGAACCGCCGGGTGCGCGCCTCCGATGCGACGGCGTCCGACTCGGCGGCGCGGGCCGCCCGCTCGGCGCCCTCCAGCTCGTCGAGCATCGCGTCGAACGCCGCGGCCGTGCGGCCCAGCTCGGTGTCGGTGCGCGTGGGGGCGAGGCGGCGGCCGCGGTCGCCGCGGGTGATGGAGCGGGCGAGCGCGGTCATCGTGTCCAGCGGCGCGAGCGCGACCCGCGTCGTGAACAGCGTGACGACCCCCGCGACGACCAGCGCCGCGACCGACAGCCACAGCATCGTGCGGCGCAGCCGTTCCTGTGCCGCCGTGACCGGCGAGTCCGTGAGGACCAGGGTGAGCCGGGAGCCGTCGGCGAGGGTCCGCTGGACGACCGCATCGCCGTCGGGGCCGTGGTGGTCCGGGCGGAACCGCATCGGCGGGCCGGGCGGGCCGTACACCTCGCCGCCCGCGGTGACGACGACGGCGCGGACCCCGGGCCCTTCCAGGCGGCGCACCAGCTCACCCGGGGCGATGCCGCGGGCGACGAGCTGGTCCGCCGCGTCCGCGCGGGCGGTGAGGTCGTTGCGCAGGTCCGTCCGCGTCTGGGCCTCGACGACGACGTCGGTGAGCAGCCCGACGACGAGCAGCACCACCGCCAGCACCATCAGGCTGAGGGCGGTGACGCGCCGCCGCAGCGAGGCCGTGTGGAGCCGCGACGGTCCCGGCGCGCCCGACCGCCGGCGCGGTCCGCTCACGGTGCCGCGTCCGGCTCGGCCCGCAGTACGTACCCGAGCCCGCGGACGGTGTGCAGCAGCCGCGGCTCGCCGAGCTTGCGGCGCAGCGCGGAGATGTGGACCTCGACCAGGTTCGGGTCGTAGTCCGTGTACCCCCACACCCGGGTGAGGATCTGGCCCTTGCTGACGACGCGGCCGCGCTGGGCGGCGAGGTAGTCCAGCAGGCGCAGCTCGGTGGCGGTGAGCTCGACCGGTGCCCCGCCGCGCACCACGGTCCCGGCGGCGGCGTCGACGACCAGGTCGCCGACCGCGACGGCGGAGGGTGTGCGTCCCATGCGCCGCAGCACCGCGGTGACGCGGGCGAGCAGCTCGGCGAGCGCGAACGGCTTGACCACGTAGTCGTCGGCGCCGCCGTGCAGCCCGCGCAGCCGGTCGTCGACGCCGTCGCGGGCGGTGAGCATGACGACCCCCGCGTCGCTGCGGCGGCGCACGACGTCGAGCAGGGCGAACCCGTCGCGGCCCGGCAGCATGACGTCGAGGACGACGAGGTCGGGCCGGAACGCGGCGAGGTCCTGCTCCAGCGCCCGCCCGTCCTCGCGGCCGGTGGCCTCGTAGCCCGCCCCGGCGAGCCCGGCGAGCACGGCGGTGCGGATCGCCTCGGAGTCCTCGACCACCAGCACCCGCGCAGCCGTGCCATCCATGCCCCCATTGTCCCGGCGAGTCTGAGGATCACCTGAAGGTCGGGCCGGGCTTCAGGTCCGGTTCAGGCGGGCGGCGCACTGTCGGAGGGGAACGACGACCGACGGGAGCACGCAGCAATGACCACCCCCGATCCCCCCACGACCCCGAAGCCGGAAGGGCAGCGGACCCCGCAACCGGCTGCGGGACCGGCCCAGGAACCGGCCCAGGAACCGGCCCAGGAACCGGCACAGGAACCGGCACAGCAACCGGCGCAGGTCACAGCACAGGAACCGGCACCGCCGCCAACCCGCCGGCGCTTCCTCCCCCGCAGCGGCTGGGCGATCGCCGGCCTCTCCGTGCTGGGGCTGCTCGTCGTCGCCGCCGTGGTGGCGGCGTTCCTGGTGCCGTGGGGCGGGCGGTACGGCGGGTACGGCCCGGCCGGGCACCCGCGCGCGGTCCACGGTCCGGGCATGTTCGGCGATGGGCCGGGCCGGGGCCCTGGCGGGTACGGCTGGGACCGCGACGGGCGGGGCGGCCCCGGTGTCGCGTTCGGCCGCCTCGGCGACGACACCCTCCTCGCCGGTACGGTCGTCTCGGCCGGCAACGGCACGCTCGTGATCACCCCGGACGGCTCCCCGCAGCGCACCCTGCGCACCGACGACCGCACGCGGGTGGCCGGTGACGGCGTCCGCTCGCTCGCCGAGCTCACCGCCGGGCAGCGTGTCCTGCTGCGCGTGGACGGCACCGGCGACGCCGCGACCGTCGTGGTCGCGTACGTCCCGCAGGCCCGCGTCACCGGCACGGTGACGGCGATCGCCGGCAACCAGGCCACGGTCGTCTCGGTCCAGGGCCTGACGGTGACCGTCGACGTCACCGCGATCGGGCAGAAGCCCGCCGTCGGCGACCTCGTCGAGATCAGCGGCGGCGCGAGCGGGGCCGCGCTGCGCGCCGACGAGCTGCGGGTGCTGCCCACGACCCCCTGAGGCTCCGGGCGGCGGCGGCCCTCCCATCCCTGCGCCGCCGCCCGGTCCCGCGGGCGCGGGTAGCGTGCGGCGCCGTGCGCGTCGCCACCTGGAACGTCAACTCCGCCCTCTCCCGGCTGCCGCGGCTCCTGCCGTGGCTCGACGAGCGCCGCCCCGACGTCGTCTGCCTGCAGGAGACCAAGCTCTCCGACGAGGCGTTCGCCGCGACGTTCGGGGGCCCGCTGGCCGAGCGGGGCTACGAGGTCGCGCACGTCGGCGAGGGCCGCTGGAACGGCGTGGCGTTGCTGTCGCGCGTCGGCCTCGACGACGTCGAACGCACCCTGCCCGGTGCGCCCGAGTTCGGCGGCGTGCTGGAGGCGCGCGCGGTCACCGCCACCT
The DNA here is from genome assembly GCF_050246655.1 of Pseudonocardia sp. Taxonomy (GTDB): domain Bacteria; phylum Actinomycetota; class Actinomycetes; order Mycobacteriales; family Pseudonocardiaceae; genus Pseudonocardia. The sequence goes on along the minus strand of NZ_JBFWVQ010000185.1, from coordinate 4,255 downwards.
GCGGCGGGGTGCGGGTGACCTCGGTCTACGTCCCGAACGGCCGCACCCCCGGCGACCCCCACTACGCCTACAAGCTGGAGTGGCTCGCCGCGCTGCGGGCTGCGGTGACCGACCCGGCGACGGCGGTCGTCGCGGGCGACATGAACATCGCCCCCACCGACGCCGACGTCTGGGACCCGTCGGTGTTCGTCGAGTCCACCCACGTCACGCCGCCGGAACGCGCTGCGCTCGGCGGGCTGATCGGGCTCGGCCTGCGCGACGTCGTCCGCGACCGCTGGCCCGGCGAGCGTGTCTTCACCTACTGGGACTACCGCGCCGGCCGTTTCCACCAGGACAAGGGCATGCGCATCGACCTCGTCCTCGCCGGGTCGGCCGTGGCGGACCGCGTCGCCGCCGCGTGGGTGGACCGCCAGGCCCGCAAGGGCAAGGGCCCCAGCGACCACGCCCCCGTGATCGTCGACCTCGACACCGCACCTGACGGTGACATCGGCCCCGTCGTGCCGCCGCCGTCCACTCCCGCGAAGCTTCCGCACCGGGAGTGATCTTCACACTCGATCGGGTGTCACCCGCAACGGTGGCCTAGATGGGCCGTTGAACGGGGAGACCGTGCCGTCCCGCAGCTCCCCCGGAGGAGACCCGATGTCCCTGCGCCACACCGTGTCCGTCGCGGCGGCCACGCTCGCCCTCGCCGGACTCACCGCGTGCGGCGGCCCGACGACGTCCGCACCGCCGCCACCGCCCGGAGCCCCGGCCGGACCCGCCGGACCTGCTGCTCCGGCCGCGCCCGGTGCGCCGACCGCCGCTGCCACGCAGGCCGCTCACCAGGGGGCCAGCGCGCTCGCCGCGCTCGCGGCGCTGGGCGAGGAGAAGGGCGGTGAGCAGGTCCGCGGCGTCGCCGGGCGCATCGCCGCGGACGTCGCCGCACTCGACGAGCAGATCCGTGCCGTCGCCGCCGCGAGCGGGGTCGAGCTGGACGACTCCCTCACGGCCGACCAGCAGGCGCTGCTCGCCGACCTGCAGGCCCGCTCCGGGAGCTCCTTCGACCAGGCCTGGACGCGCGCCGTCCTCGACCTCTACACCCAGGCGAAGGCGAACGCCGAGGCGGTACTGAACTCCCCGGACGCCTCGGCGGAGGCCAAGGACGCCGCCCGCGCCGCGCTCGCGAACCTGGACGCGCTGACGGCGCAGCTGCGGTCGGGCGCCGGCTCGGGGGCCGTCCCGCCGACGACCGTGGACTCCGGCACCGGTGGCCAGGCGGCGTCCACGCAGGACGGGCTGCCGCTCGCCCCGCTCGCGTTGCTGGCCGCCGGGGCGCTTCTGGCCGGCGGGGCGGTCCGGGTCGCGCGGCGGTGATGCCCGCTGAGCACTGACCCGCCGCCCGGTCCGCCGGGTGCGCCCGGTGCGCCGGGCGGTGCCGACGCCGGTGGACCCGACGCCGGTGGGCCGGGTGCGGCCGGCGCGGCGCCCGCGCGCGGCACGGGTCGCCGGTGGCTGCCGGGACTGCTCGCCGTCGCCGCCGTGTCCTGCCTGGTCGCGGGCGGTACCTGGCTCGCCACCGAGCTGCGCGCGGGTGCGGATCTCGGGAGCGTCGGCTCCGGAGGCGCGGCAGGCCCCGGCGCATCGGGGGTCGCGCCCACCGCGGGAACGGTCCCCGGGACCGACCCGCCCGCGGGCCTCCCGCGTGCCGGGACCGTGCCCGTCACGCTGGAGCTGCCGTCGCGGCAGGTCAGCGCGCCGGTCGTGCCCGTCGTCACCGGCCAGGACGGTGGGCTGATCGTGCCAGAGCCGCCCTCGACCGTCGGCTGGTGGACGCCCAGCGCGCTGCCCGGCGGCACCGGCGGCACCACGGTCGTCGCCGGGCACGTCGACTCCCGCACCGGCGGGATCGGCGCGCTCGCCGTCCTGCGCGAGGTGGAGGTGGGCGAGCCCGTCGTCCTGCGCGGAGCGGACGGGCGCGCGGTCGCCTACCGCGTCGTGGCCCGCCGCCACCACCCCAAGGCGGACCTGCCCCCGGAGATCTTCGCCGTCGGCGGCCCACCCCGGCTGGTGCTGATCACCTGCGGTGGCGCGTTCGACCCGGCCACGCGGCACTACGGCGACAACGTCGTCGTCTACGCCGAGCCGGACGGTCCCGGAGGGCCATGATCGTCGGAACCGTGACATGAGCTGCGTGGGTGCAGCTGACGTCCCGGTTTCGGTGATCACGGCTCGGGCGGATGCAGGCGCCCCCTTCCGCATGACAACCTGTCTGTCGTGAGCACGCCGTCCGCCACGACCCCCACCACCCCCGAGACGACCGAGCCGCCGGAGTTCGCCGCCGTCCGCGAGGCCGCCCTGCGTGCGGCCGCCGCGGCCCCCGGGGTGCGCGCCGCGGGTGGTGCGGCCGTCGACGCCGCCCTGCGCACCGCGGCGGACCTGCTGCGCGAGCGCGCCGCGGAGCTGCTCGCCGCCAACCGGCGGGACGTCGAGGCAGCCGAGCGCTCGGGCATGGCATCCGGCCTCCTGGACCGCCTGCGCCTCGGCGAGGAGCGGCTGGCCGACATCGCCCACCAGCTGGAGGTGCTCGCGGCGACCCCGGAGGCGCCGGTCGAGCGGGAGGTGCGGACGCTGCCGACGGGCGAGCGGGTGTTCGAGCGGCGGGTGCCGGTCGGCGTGATCGGGGCGGTGTTCGAAGCCCGCCCGAACGTGACGGTGGACGTGGCGTCGCAGGTGTTGAAGGCCCGGTCGGCGGCGGTGCTGCGCACGGGCGCGGCCGCGCTCGGCTCGGCCCGGGCGCTGATCGAGCTCGCGATCGCCCCCGCCCTGAGCGCGCACGGCATCCCCGAGGACGCCGTCCAGCTCGTCCCGCTGCCGGGCCACGCGGGCGCGGACGCGCTGGTCGGCCTGCCCGACCTCGTCCCGCTCGTGGTGGTGCGCGGCAGCGGCGAGGTGACGCGGCGGCTGTCGGCCCTCGGCGCGGCGGCGGGCACCCGGGTGCTCGCGCACGCGGACGGCGGCGGCGTCCTCTACCTCGACGCGAGCGCCGATCCGGACACCGTGGCCCGGCTCGTCCACGACTCGACGGACCGCCTCGGTGTCTGCAACCGCCTCAACCTGCTCCTCGTCGACCGGCCCGCCTACGACCGGTTGTGGCCGGTCGCGGAGCGGGCGCTGCAGGAGCGGGACATCACCCCGTCGCTGCCGCCGCACACCCACCGGCTCGGCCACGAATGGGCCCTGGACTCGGGCGCCGAGGCGCACGTGACGGTGGCGCAGGTGGACGGGCCCGTCGACGCGGCGACGACGGCGAGCCGCGAGACGTCCGGCCTCGCCGCCACGGTGTGCGCGACGGACGAGGCGGCGGCGCGGGCCTTCATCGACGCCTACACGGGCACCGGCGTGTTCTGGAACGCGACGACCCGCCTGCTGGACGGGTACAAGCTGCTCGGCCTGCCGGAGACCGGCATCAACGTCGATCACACGCCGGGCCCGCGTGGGCCCGTCACCTACCCGGACCTGGGGCTTCGGCAATTCGTGGTGCTCCCGCCCGCCTGACCCGCGATCAGGCCGCCGGGACGGGCACCGCGCCGATCTGGCGCAGCAGCCCGAGGGTGTCCCAGTGCACCCATTCCTCCACGAACCGGCCGTCGACGATCCGGCTGAGCAGCTGGCCGTCGACCTCGACGCGCCTGCCGGTCGGCTCGACCCCCTCCAGCGCCCCGCGGTGCACCCCGCGCAGCGACCAGTGCGTCTCCACCATGTCGCCCTCCGCGATCTGCCGCTCGATCCGCAGGTCGAACTCGTCGAGGACGCCGCGGTAGGCCTGCACCCGCGCGGTGAACCCGGCGGGGCCGGTGGGCTGGTCGGGGTTGTACGGGTCGTGGTTGACGTAGTCGGGTGCGAAGAGCTCCTCGACGGTGTCCCACCGGGCGCCGTTCCAGATCTCGTCGAACTGCCGGGCGACGAGCTTCTTGTTGTCCTCCGTGCTCACGTGTCCTCCTCCTGTTCGGCCGCCGACCGGCTCCCTCCCCGCGGTCGGTGGCAGCTTCCGGATCCGGGCCAGCAGCGACGGGATGTCGGCGTAGGTGCGTTCGTGGACCAGCCGTGCCCCGTCCCAGCGCTGCCACAGCGTCGCCCAGCACGCGACGGTCCGGCCGGTCGGTGCGACCGTCCCGGTCGACGTGACGAGCGGGCCTGTGTGCGTGCCCCGCCAGATGATCTCCAGCGCGGCGGTGTCGCCGTTGGTGAGCACGCGGACGACCTCGCCCACCGCGTC
>NZ_JBFWVQ010000184.1:0-7286 GCF_050246655.1 Pseudonocardia sp. | reverse complement strand
CGTCGATGAACCTGCCCATCGCGATCTGGATGATGCGCTCGTTCCTCGCCGAGGTGCCCAAGGAGGTGCTGGAGGCCGCCGAGATCGACGGGGCGGGGTTCCTCACCATCCTCTGGCGGGTGATCGCCCCCATCGCGCTACCGGGGATCGTCGCCACCAGCCTGATCTGCTTCATCTTCAGCTGGAACGAGTTCATGTTCGCGGTGAACCTCACGGCGACCCGGGCGGCCACCGCGCCGGTGTTCCTCGTCGGGTTCATCTCCGGCGAGGGCCTGTTCCTCGCCCAGCTGTGCGCGGCGGCCGTGCTCGTGTCGCTGCCGGTGCTGATCGCGGGCTTCGCGGCGCAGGACAAGCTCGTCCGCGGGCTCTCGCTGGGCGCCGTGAAGTGAGAGCGGCAGTCCTCACCGCACCCGGGGAGATCGGGATCGTCGAGCGCGACGTTCCCGTCCCCGGGCCAGGGGAGGTGCTGGTGCGGATCGGCTCGGTCGGGGTGTGCGGCTCGGACACCCACTACTTCGACCACGGCCGGATCGGCCGCTTCGTCGTCACCGCGCCGCTCGTCCTCGGCCACGAGGCGGGCGGCGTGGTGGAGGCCGTCGGACCGGGGGTGGCGCCCACCCGGGTCGGCGAGCGGGTGTCGATCGAGCCCGGGATTCCGGACGGGACGTGCCGGTGGTGCCGGGCGGGCCGCTACAACCTGTGCCCCGCGATGCGCTTCCTCGCCACCCCTCCGGTGGACGGGGCGTTCGCCGAGCTGCTCGTGGTGCCCGACGGGTTCGCCCACACCGTCCCGGGCACGGTCTCCGACGACGCGGCTGCCCTGCTGGAACCGCTGTCGGTGGGGTTGTGGGCCGCGCGCAAGGGCGGGATCACCGCGGGCTCGCGGGTGCTCGTGACCGGTGCGGGCCCGATCGGGCTGGTCGCCGTGCAGTGCGCCCTCGCGGCCGGGGCCGCGGAGGTGGTGGTGTCCGAGCCGGATCCGGCGCGCCGGCGGGTCGCCGCGGGGTTCGGAGCCACGGCCGTCACCCCGGCCGAGGTGGACGGGGTCGGACCGGACGTCCTGCTGGAGTGCTCCGGCCATCCCGGCGCCACGGTCGCGGCCCTGCGAGCGCTGGAGCGCGGCGGCCGGGCCGTCCTCGTCGGGATGGGCGCCGACGGGCTCGCGCTGCCGCTGCCGGTGGTGCAGGAGCGCGAGCTGGAGATCACCGCTACCTTCCGGTACGCCAACACGTGGCCCACCGCGATCGCGCTGGTCGCGACCGGGCGCATCGACCTGGACCGGCTCGTCACCGGTACCTACCCGCTGGAGCGGGCCGCGGACGCCCTCGTCGCGGGCCGCCGGGACCCGGCGTCGATCAAGGCCGTGGTCCGCCCGCAGACCTGAGGAGCGCGCATGCTGGTGGCCGGCGTCGACTCCTCGACGCAGTCCTGCAAGATCGTCGTCCGCGACGCCGCCACCGGGGCGCTCGTGCGCTCGGGGCGCGCCGCCCACCCGGACGGCACCGAGGTGCACCCCGACGCGTGGTGGTCGGCCCTCGAGGCGGCGGTCGCCGACGCCGGCGGCCTCGACGACGTCGCCGCGGTCGCGGTGGGCGCGCAGCAGCACGGCATGGTGTGCCTCGATGCGGACGGCGCCGTGGTGCGCCCCGCGCTGCTGTGGAACGACACCCGCTCCGCACGGGCGGCCGCGGACCTCGTCGCGGAGCTGGGCGGGGGCGCGGCCTGGGCGCAGGCCGTCGGGTCGGTGCCGCTCGCGTCGTTCACCGTGACGAAGCTGCGCTGGCTCGCCGAGCACGAGCCGGACGCCGCGGCAGCGACCGCCGCGGTCTGCCTGCCCCACGACTGGCTCACCTGGCGGCTGGGCGGCTCCCCCGACCTGGACGCCCTGCGCACCGACCGCGGTGACGCGAGCGGCACCGGCTACTGGTCCCCCGCCACCGGCGCCTACCGGCCCGACCTGCTCGAACGCGCCCTCGGCCACGTCGCCCGGCTCCCCGAGGTGCTGGGTCCGGTCGAGCAGGCCGGGCAGACGCGCACGGGCGCCGTCCTCGGCCCCGGGACCGGCGACAACGCCGCCGCCGCGCTCGGCATCGGCGCGGGACCCGGCGACGCCGTCGTCTCGATCGGCACCTCGGGAGTCGCGTCGTCGGTCGCGGGCTCGCCCACGGCGGACGCCACCGGCATCGTCGCCGGGTTCGCCGACGCGACCGGCCGCTACCTGCCGCTGGTCTGCACCCTCAACGCCGCCCGCGTCCTCGACGCCGTCGCCGCCCTGCTGCGCGTCGACCACGCCGAGCTCTCCCGGCTGGCGCTCTCCGCCCCGCCCGGCGCGGGCGGGCTCGTCCTCGTCCCGTACCTGGAGGGCGAACGCACCCCGGACCGGCCCGACGCCACCGGCGCCGTCCACGGCCTGCGGCTGGCCACAGCCACCCCGGCCCACCTCGCGCGCGCCGCCGTCGAGGGCCTGCTCTGCGGCCTCGCCGACGGCCTGGACGCTCTGGAGGCAGCCGGCGCCGACGTCCGCCGCGTGCTGCTCGTCGGCGGTGGCGCGCGCTCCGAGGCCGTCCGCCGCATCGCCCCCACCGTTCTCGGGCGGCCGGTGCTGGTTCCCCCCGCCGGGGAGTACGTCGCCGACGGCGCCGCGCGCCAGGCCGCCTGGGTGCTCGCCGGCGGGCCCGAACCGCCCGCCTGGCCACGCTCGGGCCCCGACAGCTATGAGACCCACTCCCCCGATCCCGCCGCCGACCCGGTCCGCGCCGTCCGGCACCGCTACGCGGAGGCCCGCGACCTCACGGTCTCCCGATCCGCTCCGATCCCGGCCGCTCCGATCCCGGCCCGATCCCAGAAGGAGGACGGCCCGTGACGCCGCTGTGCCGCAAGACCCTCGACTCCCTGGACATCCCCGGCCCGACCTACGACCGCGATGCCGTGCGCACCGGGATCGTGCACATCGGTGTCGGCGCCTTCCACCGCGCCCACCAGGCCCTCTACCTGGATCGGCTGATGGAGGCGGGCGAGGCGCTGGACTGGGGCATCTGCGGGGTCGGGGTGCTGCCGTCGGACGCGGCGATGCGCGACGCCCTGCACGACCAGGACTGCCTCTACACCGTCGTGCACCGCCACGCCGACGGCACGTTGCAGCCCCGGGTCGTCGGGTCGATCGTCGACTACCTGCTCGCCCCCGACCACCCCGACGCCGTGATCGAGCGCATGGCGGACCCGAGCACGCGCATCGTCTCGATGACGGTCACCGAGGGCGGCTACAACTTCAACGCCGTCACCGGCGAGTTCGACGCGTCCGACCCGGGCATCCTGCACGACCTCGAGCCGGGCGCCGCACCGCGGACGATGTTCGGGCTGGTCACCGAGGCGCTGGTGCGCCGCCGCGAGCGCGGCCACACCCCGTTCACCGTGATGTCCTGCGACAACATCCAGGGCAACGGCGACGCGGCCCGCCGCAGCTTCGTCGCGTTCGCGACGCTGCGCGACCCGGCGCTCGGCACCTGGGTGGACACGCACGTCGCGTTCCCCAACGCGATGGTCGACCGCATCACCCCGGTCACGACCGACGCGGACCGCGCCGAGGTGGCCGACCGCTTCGATGTCGAGGACCGCTGGCCCGTCGTGTGCGAGCCCTTCTCGCAGTGGGTGCTGGAGGACGACTTCCCCGCCGGGCGGCCGCCGCTGGAGCACGCGGGCGTCCAACTCGTCACCGACGTCGAGCCCTACGAGCTGATGAAGCTGCGCCTGCTCAACGCGAGCCACCAGGCGCTGTGCTACCTCGGCAGGCTCGCGGGCTACGACCTGGTCCACGACGTGTGCCGCGATCCGCTCTTCGCCGGGTTCCTGCTCGCCTACATGGACCGCGAGGCCACCCCCACCCTGGAACCCGTGCCCGGCATCGACCTGTACCGCTACAAGCGCCAGCTCATCGAACGTTTCTCCAACCCCTTCGTCCGCGACACCGTGGCGCGCCTGTGCGCGGAGAGCTCGGACCGGATCCCCAAGTGGCTCCTGCCGGTCATCCGCCACAACCTCGCCTCGGGCGGGGAGATCGAGCGCTCGGCGCTGGTCGTCGCGAGCTGGGCCCGCTACGCCACCGGCATGGACGAGAAGGGGGCGCCGATCGAGGTCGTGGACCGGTTGCGCGACACGCTGGTGTCGCTGGCGCGGCGCTACCCGGACGACGAGCTGGCGTTCCTCGCCGAACGGGAGGTGTTCGGCGACCTCGTCGACGACGCGCGGTTCGTCAGGGTCTACCGCCGGCACCTGGAGTCCCTGCACGCCAGGGGGGCGCGGGCGACGCTCGAGTCGCTCGGGGGTTGACCGTCGAGAACGACGTTGCGCAGCCGAAAAGGCCCTGTTGATCAGCGCAAGGTCGTTCTCGACGGTCACACCCCGGGTTCGGCGGGCAAGGCGCCCCGCTCCACGGCGGCGACGAGCGCGGCGTGGTCCTGCTCGGTCTGGTCCGCGTACGCGCGGGCGAACCGGGCAAGAGCCTTGTCGGCCTTTCCTCCCCCACCCAGGTAGCCCGCGATCATCGACGCCCCGCTCGTGCGCGCGTGGCCCTTCGCGAGCAGCAGCCCGCAGACGCCCGCGTAGTCCGCGAGGCCCGCGGCGTCCAGGCCGTCCACGACGACGGCGCCCTTCATGTCACGGAACTGGCGCACGTAGTACTGGCGCTCGCCGACGGTCGTCCAGCCCAGCAGCGGGTCGCTCACGGTCTGCAGATCCTGCTGGTAGCTCACCACCCGCTGACCCTGGTGGGCGTGCCACGCCGAGTCGCCGTGCACGAACCGCGCGACGACCGACCGCCGGGCCTGCTTGAGCTGCAGGAACAGCACGTCATCCGCGTTGGAGCCCTCGACGAGCGCGATGTAGGCGCGCAGCCCCACCGACCCGACGCCGACGACCTTGTGCGCCACGTCCACGAGCCGGTACCCGCCGAGGATCCGTGCCCAGTGCAGCGGCAGGGTCACCAGGTAGTCGTCGAGGGCGGCGGCGATGCGGTCGTACTGCGCGGCGTCGGGACGGGTGATCAGCGGCGGCTCGGTGACGATCCGGCGGTGCCCGTCGGCGCCGTTGCCGACCCCGCTGCCGTCCGGGAGGCCGTCCTCGGTGGTGAAGCGGGGCAGCGCGCGGTCGCTCGTCCGCCGCCGCGCCCGCTCCGCGGCCCGCTCGATGCTGCTGCGCCCGACCTTGCTGGTCGCCGCGCCGTGCAGCCCGTCGAAGTCGAGCCGCTCGAACGAGCGGGTCAGGAGCGGCTGCTCGGCGAGGTGCGCGAGGTGCTCGCGGTAGGAGCGGACGCAGCGGCGGACGGCGTCGCTGCAGTCGTCCTCGGCCAGACCGTTCTGCCGGCCCGCCACCCAGACGCTCGCCGTGAGCCGGCGCAGGTCCCACTCCCAGGCACCGGGGTGGGCCTCGTCGAAGTCGTTGAGGTCGAAGACCAGGTCGCGCTCGGGCGATGCGTAGAAGCCGAAGTTGCCCAGGTGGGCGTCGCCGCAGATCACCGGGGTGATGCCGGTCGAGGGCAGGCGGGAGAAGTCCTCGGCCATCACCGCTGCCGCACCGCGCAGGAACGCGAACGGGCTCGCGATCATCCGCCCGATCCGCACCGGCACCAGCCGTGCCACGCGGCCCTCGTTGCCCATGGCGACGATCGTCACGGGGTCCAGGCGGCGACCGCTCCCGTCCCAGTACGCGAGCGACGAGCGCGGCGCCCGCTCACGCAGCGCCTTGCCGAGCCCGTAGCGCTCGGTCCGCGGGGTCGCCGCGTGCCGCAGCGAGGTGAACCCGGTCGCGTCCACCGTGTCGTGGACGACGTGCACGTGCGGGTCGAGCGTCATGGGGTGAAGCCTGGCACGGCGGATCCGCTCGGGGCAGGGTGTCCGCTCGCGGCGCGCGGGAGGCGAGCGCGCCGTAGGCGATCGCGGCGAACGTCAGGGCGAACCCGGCGAGCTGGGTGGCCGTGAGGTCCTCGCCCAGCAGCACCCACCCGAGGACGGCGCCCGTGAGCGGCGCGGCCAGGCCCAGCAGCGGCGGGGCGACGACCGGGAGCCTGCGGACGCCCTCGAACCAGACGACGAACGCGGCGGCCGTCGCCACGAGGGAGAAGTACGCGACGCCGAGCGCCTGGCCGCCGTCCAGGGCGGGCGGCGGGCCCTCGACGAGCAGGGCGAGCGGCACGATGAGCACCGCGCCGGCGAGCAGCTGCCCGCCGACGTCGCCGATCGGGTCGGCGGGCCGGGGGAAGCGGCGGGTGAGCACGACGCCCGCCGCGAAGCTGACGTTCGCGGCGAGCGCCGCGAGCAGGCCCACCGGGTCGTACCCGGCGCCGGGACGCAGCACCACCAGCCCGACCCCGACCGCGGCGGCGATCCCGACGGCGATCTCCCGTCCCGGGGGACGGCGGCGCGCGAGCAGCCCCGCGAACCCCACGACGAGCAGCGGCTGCAGCCCGCCCGCCGCGGCGGCGACCCCGCCGGGCAGCAGCGTGGCCGCGAGGATCAGGAGCGGGAAGAACAGGCCGACGTTGACCAGGCCGAGGACGGCCACCCGCCGGCCGTCGGCCCGCCCCGGCCGCCATCCCCGCAGCAGCCACGCGACGGCGACGAGCAGCAACCCGGCGGGCAGCACGCGCGCGGCCGCGTCGAACACCGGACGGCCGGGCGGGAGCACCTCGGTGACCAGCACGTACGTCGTGCCCCACGCGATCGGCGCGAGCACGGTCACGGCGACTGTCTTCACGTTCGTCATATTAATGTTGAGATAATGAGTATGCACTAGTCTTCCCGCGTGACGCAGCAGCAGGACGCGGTGGACCGGATCCTCGGACAGTGGGCGGCCGTGCGACCGGACGTGGACGTCTCCCCGCTCGCCGTGATCGGGCGGGTGTCGCGGCTGTCACGGCTGGTCGACAAGGTGCTCGCCGTGAACTTCGCCCGCTTCGGGCTGGAGAACTGGATGTACGACGTCCTCGCGACGCTGCGCCGAAGCGGCGAGCCCTACGCGCTCACGGCGGGCGAGCTGGTGCGCCAGTCCATGGTCACGACGGGGGCGATCACGCATCGCGTGGACCGCCTGGCCGAACGCGGGCTCGTCGAGCGCGAGCAGGGCACGGATCGGCGCACCGTTGTCGTCCGGCTCACACCCGCCGGGGTCGCGCTGGTCGACGAGGTGATCGGCGCGCACACCCGCACCGAGCACGAGATCCTCGCCCGCCTGGACGACACCCAGCGGGCGGCGCTCGCCGACCTGCTGCGGATCCCGCTGCTCACCCTCGGCGA
>NZ_JBFWVQ010000183.1:0-7304 GCF_050246655.1 Pseudonocardia sp. | reverse complement strand
GGACGCGATCGGGCGCTCGTGGCAGATGTCGACCATCCAGGTCGACCTCATGCTCCCGGACCGCTTCGAGCTGGAGTACACCGCGCCGGACGGCTCCCGGCAGCGGCCGGTGATGATCCACCGGGCGCTGTTCGGCTCGATCGAGCGGTTCTTCGGGGTGCTGCTGGAGCACTACGCGGGCGCGTTCCCGGCGTGGCTCTCGCCCGTCCAGGTCGTGGCGATCCCGGTCACCGACGAGCAGGTCCCGGCCGTGAACGAGGTTGCGGCGGAACTGCGGTCGCACGGCATCCGGGTCGAGGTGGACGCGGGCGACGACCGGATGCAGAAGAAGATCCGCACCCACACCCTCGCGAAGGTGCCGTTCCTGCTGCTCGTGGGCGCGCGCGACGCCGAGGCCGGTGCGGTGAGCTTCCGGTTCCGGGACGGCACGCAGCGCAACGGGGTGCCGGTGGCCGAGGCCGTGGAGCTGGTGCGCGAGTGGATCGCGCGCCGGGAGAACGCGAGCCCGACGGCGGAGGCGTTCGGCGGCTGACCCCGCCCTAGGATCGCCGCCATGGGTGAGGCGGCCGAGCCGGAGGTGGAGGTGCGCGACGGCGTCGGCACCCCGGACGGGTTCCGTCGCCTCTGGACGCCCCACCGCCTCGCCTACATCAAGGAGGCCGCCGAGGGCGACGACGCCTGCCCGTTCTGCCGGATCCCGTCGCTCCCCGACGACGAGGGCCTGGTGGTCGCCCGCGGCCGGGAGGTCTACGCGGTGCTGAACCTGCACCCGTACAACCCGGGGCACCTGCTGGTGCTGCCGTACCGCCACATCGCGGACCTCGAGCAGCTCACCGACTCCGAGGCGGCCGAGATCATGGCGTTCACCCGCGACGCGGTCCGGGCGATGAAGCGGGTGGCGGAGCCGCACGCCTTCAACGTGGGCCTGAACCTCGGGGCGGTCGCGGGCGGGTCGCTCGCCGCGCACCTGCACCAGCACGTCGTGCCGCGGTGGGGCGGGGACGCCAACTTCATCACGGTCGTCGGGCAGACCAAGGTGATCCCTCAGCTGCTGTCGGAGACCCGCGAGCTGCTGGCGAACGCCTGGCCGTACTGATCCGGGCACTGATCCGGGCACTGATCCGGGCACTGATCCGGGCACTGGGAAGAGCCCGAGACCGCGGCCCTGATCCGGTGTCCCCCGGGCGCGCGGCGAGCGTCACGGCGGCGCGGGTCCCGATCGGACTAGGCTGGACCGGGTCTGCAGCAGGTCCCGGCAGGAGCCCATGCTCAACGTCTTCGCGCGTGCCCATGTCGGTCGGGTGACCGACCCGATCGGCCGGTGGCTGGTGGACCGGGGTGTCACCCCGGACGCCGTCACGGTCGTCGGCACCGTCGGCACGGTGGTGCCCGCGGTCTGGTTCCTGCCGCGGAACCAGCTGTTCCTCGGTGCGGCCCTGATGACGGTGTTCGTGCTGTTCGACATGCTCGACGGCGCCGTGGCCCGGGCCCGCGGGCACGGCACCCCGTTCGGTGCTGTGCTGGACTCGGTGTGCGACCGGATCGCGGACGGCGTGCTCTTCGCGGCCCTGACCTGGTGGTGCCTGGAGGTCGGCGACGAGCGGGCCCTCGGGGTGGCGGCGCTCATCTGCCTGGTCGCGGGCCAGCTCGTCTCGTACGTGAAGGCGCGTGCGGAGGGCGCGGGCCTCAACGCGGACGGCGGGCTGATGGAGCGCCCCGAGCGGCTGATCGTCGCGCTCACCGCCACCGGCCTGCACGGGCTCGGCGTGCCGTACGCGCTCAACGTCGGGCTGTGGCTGCTGGCGGTGGCCTCGGTGTGGACGGTGGGCCAGCGGATCGTCGCGGTGCACCGCAGCGCGAAGGCGGGACCGCGGACGTGAACCGGGACGAGGTCGTCGCGGCGCTGGTGTCGGCCGGGTTCGGGGCCGGCTGGCGGGCGGTCCGGGCGCTGCCCGAGCCCTTGGCCCGCGCGGCCTTCGAGCGGCTCGGCGAGCTCTCCGCGCGCCGGGGCGGGCCGGGCGTGCGGCGGCTGCGGGCCAACCTCGCCCGCGTCGTGCCCTCGGCGGGGGCTGCCGAGCTGGACGCGCTGGTCCGGGCCGGGATGCGCAGCTACGCGCGCTACTGGTGCGAGGCGTTCCGGCTGCCGTCGCTGGACCCGGCGCAGGTGCACCGCCGGATGGACCCGCACGTTACGGGTGCCGGGCCCGCCCTGGACGCCGTCGCGGCGGGCCGCGGGGTGGTGTTCGCCCTGCCGCACAGCGGCAACTGGGATCTCGCGGGCGTCTGGATGGTCGAGACGCTGCGCCGCAGCGGGCACGAGCCGGTGCTCACGACTGTCGTGGAGCGGCTGCGTCCGGAGTCGCTGTACCGGAGGTTCGTCGCCTACCGCGAGTCGCTGGGGTTCGAGGTCCTCGCGGTGGACGACGCCGTCGGCACGCACCGGGCGCTCACCGCGCGGCTGCGCGCGGGCGGGGTCGCGTGCCTGGTGTCGGACCGCGACCTCACCGCGGGTGGCGGCATCGAGGTGTCGTTCTTCGGCGAGGCGACCCGCTTCCCCGCGGGCCCGGCCCGGCTCGCCTCGCTCACCGGGGCGCTGCTCGTCCCGGCGTTCCCCCGGTTCACCCCGGACGGCTGGGCGCTGCCGATGGCCCCGCCCGTCCCGGTCGCCGGGCGGGCGGACGTCCCGGCGGCGATGCAGGCCGTCGCGGACGCGTTCGCCGGCCTCATCGCGGCGGCCCCGCAGGACTGGCACATGCTCCAGCCGCTGTGGGACGCGGACCGCGCGCGGGTGGCGGCATGACCCCGGCGGTGCGGGTGGGGCTGCGCGTGGGGATCGTGTGTCCCTACTCCCTGGACGTTCCCGGCGGGGTGCAGGCGCACGTCGTGGACCTGGCGCGGGCACTGCGCGCGCTCGGGCACACCGTCGAGGTGCTCGCCCCCGCCGACGGCGACACCCCGCTGCCGGAGTTCGTCACCCCGACCGGGCGCGCGCTCTCCGTGCCCTACAACGGGTCGGTGGCCCGGGTGGCGTTCGGCCCGGTCTCCTACGCGCGGGTGCGGCGCTGGCTCGCCGACCACGAGTTCGACGTCCTGCACATCCACGAGCCGACGACCGTGAGCATCTCCGCGCTCGCGCTGATGGTCGCCCACGGGCCGATCGTGGTCACCTTCCACACCTCCACCGAGCGTTCGCGGGTGCTCACCGCCTTCCGCGGGATCGCCCGCCCCCTCATGGAGAAGGTGACGGCCCGCATCGCCGTGTCGCCGCTGGCCCGCCGCGTGCAGGTCGAGCACCTCGGCGGGGACGCCGTGGAGATCCCGAACGGGGTGGACGTCGCCATGTTCGCCGACGGGCAACCGTTGCCGGACCGGCCGCCCGGCCCGTCGGTGGGGTTCGTGGGGCGTTTCGACGAGCCCCGCAAGGGCATGCCGGTGCTGCTGGACGCGCTGCACCGGCTCGGCGCCGCCGCACCGCGCCTGCTCGTCGTCGGCCGCGGGGACGTCCCCGGGCTGCTGGCGGCGGCCGCGGGCCTGCCGGTGGACGCGCTCGGCCCCGTCGACGACGCCACCAAGGCCGCCGCGCTGCGCTCGGTCGACGTGTTCTGCGCGCCCCAGCTCGGCGGGGAGAGCTTCGGGATGGTGCTCACCGAGGCGATGGCCGCGGGCGCGCCCGTGCTGGCGAGCGACCTGGACGCGTTCCGGGCCGTGCTCGGCGACCCGCCGGCGGGCCTGCTCTTCCCCACCGGGGACGCGGGCGCGCTGGCCACGGCCCTGCGGGCGCTGCTCGCCGATCCCGTCCGGCGCGCCGGGCTGACGCGGGCCGGCCGCAGGCGGGTGGCCCGCTTCGACTGGCCCGTCGTCGCGGCCTCCGTCGTGCGGGTCTACCGCGCGGCCATGGCGGCCGATCCGCGCCGGGTGCTGGGGGAGGCCGGGTGACCCTGCTCGCGTGGATGCTGCTCGCGGTCGCCGCGGTCGTGATCGCGCTGGTCGTCTCGTGGTGCGTGTCGCGGGCGCGGCGGCTGGACCGGCTGCACGTCCGGCTGGACGCCGCCCGCGCCGCCCTGGATGCCGCGCTGGGCCGGCGCGCCGCGGTCGCCGTCCGGGTCGCCGACGGCGGGTCCACACCGGCCGCGCCGTCTGTGCCGTCTGCACAGACCCGGGCCGCGGCGGACCCGGCGGTCACGGCGCCGCTGCCCGCCCTGCCCGCGGACGCCGTCCCGGCGCTGCGCGCCGCCGCCACCGATCCGGCCCGCCACGCCGCCGGCATCGACGAGCGGGAGGACGCCGAGAGCGCGCTGACCCGCGCCCTGGCCCGCGTCGACCGGCCACGGCTGCCCCGGGCCGTCCACGAGGAGCTCGTCGACGCCGAGCAGCTGGTCGTGCTCGCCCGCCGCGTGCACAACGACGCCGTCCGCGACACCCTCGCCCTGCGCTCGCGCAGGCTCGTCCGCTGGCTCCGGCTCGCCGGTACCGCGCCCGAACCGCGGTACTTCGACATCGCCGAGCCGGAGCCGGACCGCTACGGCTACCTGGCCGTCGTGGTGACGGGAGGAGCGTCGGAAGCGCCGGACCCCTCACGTACGCTGGGGTGACCGCTGGGGCCGCCCTCAGCACCCGAGATCCGCCGATGAGAGGTACCGCCGTGCCGTCCGACGCCGCCCGCCCAGACTCCGCTGCGCCCCACCTGGGCACCGCGCGCGTGAAGCGCGGCATGGCCGAGATGCTCAAGGGCGGCGTGATCATGGACGTGGTGACGCCCGAGCAGGCGAAGATCGCCGAGGACGCGGGCGCGGTGGCCGTCATGGCGCTGGAGCGCGTGCCCGCGGACATCCGCGCGCAGGGCGGCGTGGCCCGCATGAGCGACCCCGACATGATCGAGGGGATCATCGGCGCCGTCTCCATCCCGGTGATGGCCAAGGCCCGCATCGGCCACTTCGTCGAGGCGCAGGTGCTGCAGTCCCTCGGCGTGGACTACGTGGACGAGTCCGAGGTGCTCACCCCGGCCGACGAGGCCCACCACGTCGACAAGTGGGCGTTCACGGTGCCGTTCGTGTGCGGTGCGACGAACCTCGGCGAGGCGCTGCGGCGCATCGCCGAGGGGGCGGCGATGATCCGTTCCAAGGGCGAGGCCGGCACCGGCAACGTCGTCGAGGCCACCCGGCACATGCGCGCGATCCGCGCGGAGATCCGCCGCCTGGCGACCCTGGATCCCGCCGAGCTGTACGCCGCGGCGAAGGAGCTGCGGGCACCCGTCGACCTGGTCGCGGAGGTCGCGCGCGTCGGGAAGCTGCCGGTGGTCCTGTTCACCGCGGGCGGCATCGCCACCCCGGCGGACGCGGCGATGATGATGCAGCTCGGCGCCGAGGGCGTGTTCGTCGGTTCCGGCATCTTCAAGTCGGGTGACCCGGCGCGGCGCGCCGAGGCGATCGTCAAGGCAACGACGTTCCACGACGACCCGGACGTCATCGCGAAGGTCTCCCGCGGGCTCGGCGAGGCGATGGTCGGCATCAACGTCTCCGAGCTGCCCGAGGACCAGCGCTACGCCGCGCGCGGCTGGTGAGGGCCGGTTCTCCTGGTGAGCGCCGCTGCCGGGACCGACCGCGATCGACACTCCACTGAAGATCAGGCATTCGGGTGATCGTCGGGTCGCCGAACGGGCTTGTGGAACCTCTCGGTCACCGAGAGCGTCTCAGGGGTACCGATCGAGGTACCTGAGGGGGATCGGCGATGGTGGACGCTCCGGGTAGGGACTTCGGCGACATCGCGAGATTCGCCGCGGAGGTACGTGCGGAGGTCGAGGCCGTCCTCGACCACGCCGAGGCGATGGACGAACGCGATCGCGTCCTCCAGATGGCCGACGCGCTGGCCCGCGACGCCGTCCGCGAGGTCCGCTTCGGCATGTTCGCCGAGTCGTCGGCCGGGAAGTCGCTGCTCGTCGGAGCGCTGGTCGGCAACCCGCTGCTGCTTCCGGTGGATCTGCGGACCGTGACCTGCAACATCACCGAGCTGCGGCTGCGGCCGGTCGAGGTGGAGGTGGCGCGGATCGCCACCGCGAGTGCGGAGTACCTGCGCAACGAGGAGGTCGCGGAGTACGTCGGGCATCTCCTCGCCGAGACCGAGCGCCACGTGCAGGCCGCGGGCGGTGCGGCGGGCGCGCTCGGCGGGCTGCAGGCGGACTGGTCGGGGCTCTTCCGGCTCGGGGAGCTGCTCGGGGACCCCGGAGCGCTGCGGTTGGGCGACAACGCCCGCGCCGGCCTCCTCGACGAGGTCCGGGCCATGCTGTCGGCCCGCACGGCGATGGACAGGCACGGGATCGTGCCCGGTGCCGTCGAGGAGCTGGCCCGCGACGGAGCCGTCGACCGGGATGCGTTCGCCGATCTCGTCGACCACGGCGCGACGGGTCCTGCGGCCGACCGGCAGGCGATGGTGCGGCGCGTCGTCGTCGACGTCGAGGTGCCACTGGACCTCTGGGGCCGGGGGCTCCTGCACGGCGCGGGGGTCCGGCTGGTCGACGTCCCCGGCACGCGCAGCGGCCGCCGTCCCGTCCGGGACGGCTACCTGCGCAACCGGGAGATCGACGCGGTCGACACGGCGCTGGTGTTCCTGGACTCCACGCCGGGCTCGGTGACCGAGTCCCGCGAGCTGGAGGACCAGCTGCGCCGTCGGGCCGACGCGGTGCTGGTGGTCGCGGGGAGGTTCGACCGCACGCACGAGGTGCCCGGCGTCCTGCTCGACGAGCCGCGGGTCGGGGCCGAGGAGGCGGCCGTCCTGGAGCGGTCGCCCGAGCTACGGATGCTGGTCGAGGCCGCCCGCGCGCTGCTGCCGCGCGGCCGCGACGACCGGATCTTCTTCGTCTCGCCGTACGCGACGATGGCGCTGGCCGAGGAGCTGGGGCTCGGCTGGTCCGCCCGGGACGTGGCGGCGACGCTGCGTGCCGGGCAGGGGGTGGCCACCGCCCGCGACCGCGTCGAGGGTTGGCGGAGGTTCGGCCGGATCCCCGGCGCGCTCGGTGACGGGCTCGCGGCCTTCACCATCGACGGCGGGCTGGACCGGCTGCGCCGCGGGATGGCCCGCCACGCCGCGGACGTCGGCGTCGACCAGGCGCTGCGGCGGTTGCTGGAGCAGGCCGAGGACCTCCGACTGGCCTTCGAGCGGCTGACGCGGCTCCGCACCGAGCTGGGCGAGGTGCACCAGGGCGACGACGACGCCCGGCGGCTGTTCGAGCGGGTCCTCGGCACCATCGCCGGGCGGGTCGTGGAGACCCGCAAGACCCTCGCGCAGCGGCTGGCCGACCCCGAGGCGGC
>NZ_JBFWVQ010000182.1:0-7370 GCF_050246655.1 Pseudonocardia sp. | reverse complement strand
TCGGCCGCGGCGCCTACGGCGTCCAGGCCGCGTCGCGGGCGTACTTCGACAAGGACGTCGGCCAGCTCACGGTGTCCGAGGGCGCGATGCTCGCGGGGCTGATCCAGTCGCCGTCGCGGTGGGACCCGGCCAAGAACCCGGCCAGGTCGGCCGAGCGCTGGAACTTCGTGCTGGACGGCATGGTCTCGCAGAGCTGGCTCAGCGCCGCCGACCGCGCCTCGCTGCAGTTCCCCGCCTACAAGGACGAGCCCCCGGCGGGCGGCGGGATCCCGGGCGACGACCGGGGCCACGTCTACAACCTCGCGAAGGCCGAGCTGGAGAAGCTCGGCATCAGCGAGACGACGATCAACACCCAGGGCCTCACCATCGAGACGACGATCGACCCGGACCTGCAGAAGGACGCCGTCGACGCCGTCACCAAGGTCCTCAAGGGCCAGCCGAAGAACCTGCGCACCGCGCTCGTCTCGATCGACCCTGCGAGCGGGGCGATCCTCGCCTACTACGGCGGCTCGAACGGCGTCGGCACGGACTACGCGCAGGCCCTGCGCCAGCCCGGCTCGTCGTTCAAGCCGTTCGTGCTGGCCGCGGCGTTGCAGGGCAACGACGGCGTCGGCCTGGGCACGCTCTACGACGGCTCGTCGCCGCAGAACTTCCCCGGCGTCGGTCGGCCGATCCAGAACTCGGAGGGCTACGACTGCGGCGAGTGCTCCGTGAAGACCGCCATGACGCGCTCGATCAACACGGTCTTCTACCGGATGGCGCTCGACGTCGGCCCCTCGAGGGTCGTCGACACGGCGCACAAGGTCGGCATCCCCGAGGAGCTGCTCCCGGAGGCCCGTGGCGGCATCGCGCTGGGTGACCAGGAGGTCCACCCGATCGACATGGCCTCGGCGTTCGCCACCCTCGCGGCGGACGGCACCCGCCACGAGCCGTACCTGATCAAGAAGATCACGGCGGCAGACGGGCGCGTGCTGCACGACGCAGGCGAGCCGACCGCAGGCCGTCAGGCCGTCCCGCAACAGGTGGCGCGCAACGTCACCGAGGCGATGCTGGACGTCGCGAGCTTCGCGGGGATCGGGCTCGGCGACCGCCCGGTCGCCGCCAAGACCGGCACCGTGCAGCTCCCGGGGTCGAACGGGCAGAACAAGGACGCGTGGACGGTCGGGTTCACCCCGCAGTTGTCCACAGCGGTCTGGGTCGGCACGGACGTCAGCGAGCCGATCAGGAACGCGGCGGGCCGTCCCGTCTACGGGCGGATGCTGCCCGGGTCGATCTGGCAGACGTTCATGGTCGACGCCCTGCGCGGCCGGCCGGTCGCGCAGTTCTCCCGGTTCGTTCCGATGGGAGACCCGCCGTTCAACGAGTACGCCGACGACGACGAGTCCGACGACGATGAGGACTCGGACGACGAGGACTCGAGCGACGAGTCCGACGACGGCGACCGGTCGGACCGCGGGAACAACGGCGACCGCAACCGGGGCAACGGCCGTGGGAACGGCAACGGCAACAACGGCGGCGGCAACGGCACCCAGATCCAGAACTTCCTCAACAACGACAACTGAGCAGGTGAAAGAACCGCAACGCGTCGTCCCCACCTGGACCGAGCCCCTGGCCACGGCGGCGAGTGGGCTCATCGGGGGGCCGCTCGGCCGGCACGCCCTCGTGGGCCGCAGCCGGTTCTGGACACCGTTGCGGGCCGTGCTGCTGTTCGCGGTGGCGGTGCTCGCGCTCGGTTGGCTGGGCAAGGCAGCGTGCCTTCAGCAGTACTCGCCGGACGGAGGCGTGCAGGCGCTGGACTGGCGCAACAACCGCCAGTACGTCGCGATGTGCTACTCCGACACGATCCCGCTCTACCGGCTCGAGGGCCTGGACACCGGGGCGCTGCCCTACCGCGATCCGTCGCCGGGCCCCGAAACGCGCTACTCGGAGAGCCCGGTGCTCACGGCGTACGCGCAGTGGGCGATCGCCCGGGTCGCCGACGGGTGGCTGTGGCTGGCGGAGCGGGTGCCGCTGTGGCCGGGCGGGCTGCCGGAGGTCGTCTACTTCGACCTCACGGCCGTGTGGCTGTCGTTCGCCTGGCTCGTCGTGGCGTGGGCGGTGCTCGCGCTGCGACCGGTCCGGCCGTGGGACGCCGCGCTGGTGGCGCTCTCGCCGATCGCGCTCGTGCACGTACTGACGGCGAGCGAGGCGATCGGCGTCGCCTTCGCCACGGCGGGCCTGCTCGCGCTCGCCAGGGCCCGTCCGGCGCTGGCCGGGGTGCTCGTGGGAATCGGGGGCGGGTTCGGGACCTGGCCGCTGTTCCTGCTGGTGCCGGTCCTCCTGGTGGCGGCGCGGCGCAGGGACGGCCCGACCGCCGTGCGGGTCGCGGCGGGTGCCGTCGGCACCTGGGCCGCGGTGAACGTGCCCGTCGCCCTGGCCTACCCGCAGGGGTGGTTCGGGGTCTTCCGGCTCCAGATCACGCGGCCCGCCGACGTGGACTCGCTGTGGTTCGTCGTCGCCGGCCTCACCGGACGCCCCGGGCTGGACGGGGAGCTGCCCGACGGGAGCACGCCGGTGGCACTCAACCTGGCCTCGCTGGCGATCCTGCTCGCCTGCTGGGCGGCCGTCGCGGTGCTGGCGTGGCGCGCGCCGGTCCCGCCGCGGCTGGCGTCGCTCGCGTTCCTCGTGGTGGCCGCGGTGCTGCTCACGGGCAAGGCGTGGACCCCGCAGTGGTCGCTGTGGCTCGTGCCGCTCGCCGTCCTGGCCCTGCCCCGCTGGCGGCTGCTGCTCGGCTGGATGACCGTGGAGGCCCTGCTGTGGGTGCCGCGCAGCTTCTACTTCCTGGGCCCGGACGGGCGTGGGCTCACCCCCGAGTGGTTCCTCGGCGCCGTGCTGGTGCGCGATGCGCTCGTGCTCGTGCTGTGCGCGCTCGTGGTGCGCTCGGTCCTGCGTCCCGCGACCGACCCGGTACGGGCGACGCGGACGCTCGCCGAGCCCGGCGCGACCACGGCGGACCCGGACTGGCCCACCCGGCCCGCCGCGCAGCGCCTCCACGTGGGCGCCGCGCCCCGGTCAGGTGAGCCGCTCCCGTAGCAGCTTGATGTCCGCGGCCTGCCCCTCCGCGGGGGTCTCGACCACCACCGGGGCCTGCGCGGCCGCACACACCGCCACCAGCAGCTCGGGGTCGATCGTGCCCGTACCGATGTTGGCGTGCCGGTCGCGAGCCGAGTCGAACTCGTCACGGGAGTCGTTGAGGTGCACCAGGTCGATGCGGCCCGTGATCGCGCGGGCCCGTTCCACGACGCCGAGCAGCTCCTCGCCCGCGGCGAACGCGTGGCACGTGTCGAGGCAGAAGCCGACCTCGAAATCGCCCACGGCGTCCCACAGCCGTGCCAGTGCCTCGAACTTGCGCGCCATCGCGTTGTCCCCACCGGCGGTGTTCTCGATGAACACCGGCGTCGCGAACCCGCCCTCGTCGTTCTGCCGCTCGAAGAACTTCCGCCAGTTCGCCACGCCCACCGACGCGTCCTCACCCTTCGTGACGTGCCCGCCGTGCACGACCAGCCCGAAGGCACCGATCTCGGCGGCCGCCTCCGCGTGCTGCACGACGATCTTGCGCGACGGCACCCGGATGCGGTTGTTCGTCGAGGCCAGGTTCACCGGGTACGGCGCGTGGACGACGACCGGGATCTCCGACGCGAGGATCTCCTCGGCCCGTGGGTGCGGCGCGGGCTTCTTCCAGCTCTGCGGATCGCCGAGGAACAGCTGGACGACGTCGGCCCCGCACGCGGCGGCGGCGCCGAGCGGGTCGTCGTCGGTGCGGACGTGGGCGCCGATGAGGACGCGGTGCATGGGCCCGAGGGTAGCGAGGCACCCTGACGACTCCCGCCCGCGCCGGTGGCGCGTTCACCGCCGTGCACGCGCCGCCCGGCGGGGAGGGGGGCCCGAGGTGCGGCGTTCGCGCTGGTAGCCTGGCCGCGTCACCCCGACCGGAGCCGCCTGGCTCCGCGTGACGAGCCCCGGAAGTTCACCGGGTCGCCCGGTTCTGTCGGGGTGCGGTGAGAACCTCCTGTCGCGGATGGACCGCGACCGTTCCAGTCCATAGGAGGTGAGTGGTTCTCATGCGTCATTACGAGCTCATGGTCATCCTCGACCCGAGCCTGGACGAGCGCACCGTGACGCCGTCCCTGGAGACGTTCCTCAACGTCGTGCGTTCCGACGGGGGCACCGTCGAGAACATCGAGGTGTGGGGCAAGCGCCGGCTCGCCTACGAGATCGCCAAGCACGCCGAGGGCATCTACGCGGTGCTCCTGGTCTCGTGCGAACCGGCTACGGTCGCCGAGCTGGACCGCCAGCTGGGCCTCAACGAGTCCGTGCTGCGGACCAAGGTGATGCGCCGCGAGCCCAAGCGCACGCCGGTCGCCGCGGGCTGAGGCCGACGATGGCTGGCGAGACTGTGATCACCGTGGTCGGCAACCTCACCGCCGACCCGGAGCTGCGATTCACCCCGTCCGGCGCCGCCGTGGCCAACTTCACCGTGGCGTCCACGCCGCGCACGTTCGACCGCCAGAGCGGCGAGTGGCGTGACGGCGATGCGCTCTTCCTACGCTGCAACGTGTGGCGCCAGGCCGCGGAGAACGTCGCCGAGTCGCTCACCCGCGGGATGCGGGTCATGGTGTCGGGCCGGCTGCGGCAGCGGTCGTTCGAGACCCGCGAGGGCGAGAAGCGCACCGTCGTCGAGCTCGAGGTCGACGAGGTCGGCCCGTCCCTGCGCTACGCCACGGCCAAGGTCAACAAGGTCAGCCGCGGTGGCGGCAGCGGTGGCTACGGCAGCGGCGGCGGCAGCGGCGGCGGCCAGGGCGGCGGCGGCCAGGGCGGCGCCCCCGTCGAGGACCCGTGGGGCTCCGCCCCGCCTGCGGGCGGCAGCGGCGGCTACCCGGTCGACGACGAGCCCCCCTTCTGACCCCCACACCCCGAGAACCTCAGAAACACCAGGAGCACTGAAGACATGCCCAAGCCCGTGCTGCGCAAGCCCAAGAAGAAGGTCTGCGCGTTCTGCAAGGACAAGGCACAGGACATCGACTACAAGGACACCGGTCTGCTGCGGAAGTACATCTCCGACCGCGGCAAGATCCGGGCCCGCCGCGTCACCGGCAACTGCCGCCAGCACCAGCGGGACGTCGCGGTCGCGGTGAAGAACTCCCGCGAGGTCGCGTTGCTGCCCTACACCTCGACGGCCCGCTAGGAGAAACGGTGAAGCTCATCCTCACCGCCGACGTCCCGAACCTCGGGGCACCCGGCGACGTCGTCGAGGTCAAGGACGGCTACGGCCGCAACTTCCTGCTGCCCCGCAAGCTGGCGATCGTCGCCACCCGTGGCGCCGAGAAGCAGGTCGCGGCCATCCAGCGGGCGCAGAAGGCCCGCCAGATCCGCGACCTGGGCCACGCCCGCGAGGTCGCGGAGCAGCTCGGCGGCCTGTCGGTCACCGTCAAGGCCAAGGCGGCCGGAGACACGGGCCGGCTGTTCGGCTCAGTCACCGCGGCCGACGTGGCCGACGCGGTGAAGGCCGCGGGCGGTCCCGCGCTGGACCGGCGCGCCGTCGAGGTGCCCGGCCAGATCAAGACCCTCGGTACGCACTCGGTCACCGTGCGGCTGCACCCGGAGGTGACGCGGGAGCTCGCGGTCTCGGTCGTCGCGACCTGAGTCGCCTGCCGGGAGGCGGGTCGAGCCACCCTCCGGGCGGCTGTCACCGAACGTGAGCGGGGCGGGTCCCGGGGGTACGCCCCGTCCCGCCCCGCTGTCGTGTCCGTGATCTCGCGTCGAGCGTTGGCACCGGGATCGAGGAAGGTTGCGCGCCCATCGCCGAAAGGGCACGGTGAGGCGGCCGGTGACCGTGATCGAACCGGCCGCGCGACACGCCGGAACGACACTCCGAGCCAATGTTGTCCACAACCCGAACATGGCCTCTGAGCAGCAGTGATGCCTGAAACTCGGGCATCGGTCCACAACTGTGTCCACACACTGGCCGATCAGCTACCTGGGGACCCTCCCGTCCGTCCCCACGCTGTCCACACCGCGGTGCACAGATCGGTTTGAATGCATCGCGCCAGCACCCCTACGGTCTTCCCGACCGGCTGTTCCGGAGCCCGGGGCGGGAGCGTGCGGCTCGAACAGACGTTCGATATACTCGGCGTGGGGGTGACTCAACGTGGTTGGCAGCGTTGTGGTGGATATGGACGACCCGGGCCCGACATGGCGCTGACCGACGATCGTCCGAACGGGCGCGGGCGCCCTCTGCGCGCGGCGGAGGACGGGGGCTCGGCAGGCTCGGCCGGTTACGGGGGCGGCCAGGAGGAGGCCGCGTCCCCCTTCGACCGGCAGCCGCCGCAGGACCTCACGGCCGAGCAGTCCGTGCTGGGCGGCATGCTGCTCAGCAAGGACGCCATCGCCGACGTGGTCGAGGTGCTGCGCCCCGACGACTTCTACCGGCCGGCACACCAGACGGTCTACGACTGCGTCCTCGATCTCTACGGCCGGGGCGAGCCCGCCGACGCCGTCACCGTGGCGGCGGAGCTGCAGCGCCGGGGCGACCTGATCCGCCTGGGCGGCCTGCCGTACCTGCACACGCTCATCGCCACGGTGCCCACCGCGGCCAACGCCGCCTACTACGCCGAGATCGTGGCCGAGAAGGCCGTCCTGCGCCGCCTCGTCGAGGCGGGCACCCGGATCGTGCAGCTGGGCTACCACGGCGCGCAGGGTGCGGAGGTCTCCGAGGTCGTGGACCGCGCCCAGGCGGCGATCTACGAGGTCACCGAGCGCTCCACCTCCGAGGACTACGTGCCGTTGGAGGAGCTCCTCCAACCCACGATGGACGAGATCGACGCCATCGCCTCCCGCGGCGGCGTCGCGCTGGGGGTACCCACGGGCTTCGCCGACCTGGACGCGGTCACCAACGGGCTGCACGCCGGGCAGATGGTCGTCGTGGCCGCGCGGCCGGGGCTGGGCAAGAGCACCCTGGGCCTGGACTTCGCCCGCTCGTGCTCGGTGAAGCACGGGATGACGAGCGCGGTGTTCTCCCTGGAGATGAGCCGCAGCGAGATCGTCATGCGGCTGCTGTCGGCGGAGGCGCGGATCCGGCTGACCGACATGCGATCGGGCCGGATGAGCGACGACGACTGGACGCGGATGGCGCGGCGCATGAGCGAGATCAGCGAGGCGCCGCTGTTCATCGACGACTCGCCGAACCTCACGCTGATGGAGATCCGGGCGAAGGCGCGCCGGCTCAAGCAGCGCAACGACCTCAAGCTCGTGATCCTGGACTACCTGCAGCTGATGACGTCGGGGCGCAAGGTCGAGTCACGTCAGCAGGAGGTGTCCGAGTTCTCGCGGCA
>NZ_JBFWVQ010000181.1:0-7394 GCF_050246655.1 Pseudonocardia sp. | reverse complement strand
GCCGCGAGGACGCCGCCGACCTGCTGGACGCGCTCGCGCGCGACCTCGGCCTCGTCACCCGGTGGGGTCCCGACCGTGCCGAGTTCCGGGTCCAGACCATGCTGCGCTCGTACCTCGCCGCGGACCTGCAGCGGCAGGGGCCCGACCGGGTCGCCGCGCTGCACAGGCGTGCCGCGCGCTGGTGGGATCGCCGCAGCAGACCTGCCGAGGCGCTGCGACACGCAAGCCGCACGGCAGATCCGGTCGTCGTGCTGGACCTGGTGCGCAGGCGGGCGGGCACGCTCGTCGCGAGTGGTGAACACGGCGTGCTGGCCGCGGCGTTGGAGGCCGTCGACGAGGCCCCGACCGCCGACGCGTGGCGCGCCGCGCTGTCGGCGCACCTCCTTCTCCACCGCGGCGACGTCGCGGGCGCCGCGACCGCGGTCCGCCGGGGGCGGCGGGCGTCCCGGGCGCCCGGCGCGGAGCTCAGAGCGCTGCTGACCGCGGCCGAAGGTCTTGCCGGCATGGAGCCCACGCCGTCGGACGACGTGCCGCCGGAGGACCCGGCGCTCGCGCTGCTCGCCCGGGCCGGGCGCGGCGCGGCGGAGATCGGGGCCGGCAGTCCGGCCCGCGCCCGCTCCGACCTGCTGGCAGCCCTCGACGGGGCACGTCGCCTCGGGTTGCCCCTGCTCGAGGTGCAGTGCCTGAGCCTGCTCGGGATGGCCGCGTGGACGGCGGGCGACCTGACGGAGGCCGCGCGCACCACGGCGGAGGCGACGGCGGCCGTTCGCGACGGCGGCTGGGACCGCACCGGTCCCGCGGCGTGCGTCCATGCCGTCGCCGCACTGACCGCGCTGGGCCGCGCCCGGCCGGGCTCGGCCGCCGAGGCGGCGGAGAGCGGGCTCCGGGCGGACGCCGCCGCCCTCGAACCGCAGGTCCGCTTCGCGCTGCGGGTCGCCCGGGGCGGCGCGCTGTTCGACTCCGGGGAGAAGGCGGCGGGGCTCCTGGAACTCCAGCAGGCCCGAGCCGAGCTGGGAGAGGCGTCCGTGCACGGCGGACTCGTCGCCGTGTCGGCCCTGGTCGAGCACCGCATCGCGCTGCGCCTGGGCTACGGCAACGCCGCTGCGGCCGTGGGCGTGTGGCTCGCCGCCCGCTCCGGCACGACGCAGGAGCAGCTGCTGCTGCGGGCGTGGACCGAGGCCGCAGCGGGTGCCCATCGAGCCGCCCGGTCGACCGTGGACCCGCTGCTGGGTCGCGCCGCGCGACCGGCCTGGTCCGGCACGGTCGTGGAGGCGTGGCTGGTGGCCGCGCACGTCGCGCTGCAGGAGGGGGACCGGCCGGCGGCGCGCCAGGCGTTGCGCACCGCGCTGGACCGAGCCCGCGCGCTGGACCTCGTGCGCCCGTTCACGCTGAGCCCGACCGCGGTGCGGGCGCTGCTCGTCGACGAGCTCGTCGGCGGCCATGACCGCGGCCGCTTCGCCGGCCGGATCCTCGCCGTGCCCCCGCCCGGTGCGTGGCCCGCTGGGGTGGTGCTCACCGGCCGCGAGCGCGACGTCCTGTCCCGGTTGCCGTCGCTGCTCAACCTCGACGAGATCGCGGGCGACCTGTCCGTGTCGGTCAACACCGTGAAGAGCCACGTCCAGTCGATCTACGACAAGCTGGGTGCCGGATCCCGACGCCGGGCCGTGCTGGCCGCCCACGAGCAGGGTCTGCTGCGGTAGGCCGTGTGCGAAGCGGCGGGGCGTGCCCGGTACTCGGCCGATCGGGCGCTGGAGGACGGGGCCGCCGCGCCGGTAGCGTCGTTGGCCCGGTGGGTGCGCGGTCCCGTCGGCCGATCGGCAGGAACGCGGCTCGTGAGCTGAGTGCCACGGGCGAACTCTTCGGGGGACGAGGGTGACCGAGACCGAGGTGGATCGGCACGGTGGGCACCGTCCGTCCGTCGTCGGTCCGCCCGGCAGGCTCGCAGTGCCCGTCGCGAACCACGTGGTCGACCGCGAGGGGCTCTACGCGCGGCTCACCGCGGGCCTCGCCCATCCCGTCACGGTCGTGGCCGCGGCGGCCGGCTGGGGCAAGACCCTCCTGGCCGCCTCGTGGATCGCGAGCGGCGCGGGTGGCCGCGACGCCGCGTGGGTGCGGCTGGAGGCAGTGGGTGACGGTGCGGACGCCTTCTGGCGAGCCCTGGCCGAGGCCTTGGCGACCGTCGCCGGTCCGCAGGCGCGGACCCGGCTGCGCAGCCTGACCGCAGGTGCGACGGGGGAGGAGGACCTGCCCGGGCTGTTCGCCGAAGCGGCCCGACTGCTCGACCGGCCCACGGTCCTCGTGCTGGACGACCTCCAGGAGGTGTCGGCGCCGGAGGTGCACGAGGGTCTGCTGCGGCTCGTCGAGCGCCCTCCCCCCGCCCTGTCGCTACTGGTCCTGACCCGCCGCGACCCGCCGTGGCCGCTCGCGAGGCTCCGGCTGGCCGGGGCCGTGGCCGAGGTGGCGGGGCAGGATCTCGCGTTCGACGCCGGCGAGGCCGCCGACCTGTTCGCCCGGCTCGGGCTGGACCTCGACGCGGACCAGGTGCGGGTGCTGGTCGAGCGCACCGAGGGCTGGCCCGCGGGCCTGCGCCTGGTCGCGCTGCAGCTGCAGGGCCGCACCGACGGCGCGGACGTCGATGCCGCCGTCGCCGCGTTCTCCGGCGACCACCACTCCGTGGCGGGCTACCTGGTCGGCGAGGTGCTCGCCGGGCAGCCGCCCGAGCTGGTGCGATTCCTGGAGACGATCAGCATCGTGGACCTCGTCTGCGCGGAGCTCGCCGACGCGCTGACCGGGCGCGACGACAGCGAGCAGCTGCTCGCCGAGTTCGCCGCGTCCCACCTGTTCGTCCAGGCCGTCGAGCGATCCGGGCGCTGGTACCACCTGCACCGCCTGATCGGCGACCTGCTCCGGTCGCGGCCGCTTCCCCGGCGCCAGCGCCGCGACCTGCACCGCCGCGCCGCCGAGTGGTTCGCCCGCCACGACGCGCCGCTCGACGCGATCCGCGCCGCGGTGGCAGGGGGGCTCTGGCCGATGGCCGCGGACCTCGTCGGGTGCCACGCGGTCGGGTGCGTGCTGGGAGGTCAGGCACGCGAGCTCGAGAACCTGCTCGCCGCCGTCCCCCGGGCGGTCTTCGCCGTGCACGCCGAGCTCGGCTGCGGCCTCGCGGGAGCCCGCATCGCACAGGGCGACGAGACCGAGGTGGCGGAGCTGGTCGCGATCGGCCGGGCGGCCCTCTCGGGCATCCCCGAGGCCAGGGCGGCCCGGGCGCGGCTGCTCCTGGACCTGGTCGAGGGGGCACTGGCGCGGGCGCGGGGGCGGTGGGACGCCGTCGTCACGTTGTTCGACGCGGTGCCCGTCGACCCGGTGGCGCTCGCCCGGCTCGGCGTGTCCACCCCCGAGCTCGTACCGATGCTCGTCGACAACACCCTGGGCACGGCCGCACTCCTGCGCGACGACCTCTCCACCGCGGTCGGGCACCTGCGGGCCGCGGTGGCGGTCGAGCAGCCGACGACGATCCTGTCGCAGCTCAACGCGGCCGCCTACCTGAGCCTGCTGCGGTGCGAACGGGGCGAGCTGGGCCCCGCCGAGCAGGCGGCGCTGAACGTCGTGACCTGGGCGGCGGGCGCGGGGCTGCAGCACACGGTGCAGGCGGCGGCCGCCCACCTGGCGATGGCGCGGATCGCGCTCGACCGCGACGACCTGCGGGAGGCCGACGACTGGCTCGGCAACGTCGCCGAGGTCGAGGCCCGCGCCGTTGAGCCGCACATGCGGGTGCTGGCGGCGCTGATCCTGGCGGCCCGCCGCGAGGCCGACGGCGAGCACGAGCGGGCGCTGAGCGGGATGCGCGTCACCGGCAACCAGGTCGACATCGAGTCGCTGCCGAGGACGCTGCACGAACGCTGGCTGGTGGCGCAGGCCACACTGCTCGCCCGCCTCGGGGACGCTGCGCGGGCCCGCACAGTGCTCGACGACCTGGGTCCGCTGACACCGGGGGCCGCGGCGCTCGGAGCGGTCCGCACGTTGGCGCTGACCGGCGACCTGGCGGCCGCGGCGGCGGTCCGGCGGACGGCCGTGGTCGAGGACCATCCGCGGTCGCGGGTGGACGCACACCTGGTCGACGCCGTCCTCGCCCTGGGGGCGGGCGACGAGGAGGCCGCCCTGGGCCGGTTGGACGACGCGCTGGTCGTCGCCGCGCCGTGGTCGCTACGCCGCCCGTTCCTGCACGAGGTCGTCGACCTGCGGCCGCTGCTGGAACGGCGGCTGGCCTGGGGGACGGCGGCGCCGTCGTTCGCGGTGGACCTGCTGGAGCGCGCCGGCGGTCGACGGGCCGACCCGGGCCGGGCGGCGGTCGACCCGCTGACGGGCCGCGAGCGCACCGTCCTGCGTTACCTGGCCAGCACGCTCACCAACGCCGAGATCGCCGCGGAGCTCTACGTCTCGGTCAACACCGTCAAGACCCACGAGCGGTCGCTCTACCGCAAGCTCGGTGTGGCCGGCAGGCGGGACGCGGTCGCCCGCGCCCGCACGCTCGACCTGCTCTGAGCGCTCGATCGAGCACCGCACCACTTCATCCCAGAGCACAGAGTCATCCGCAGAACACAGAGTCATCCGCAGAACACAGAAATCATCCTCGGAGGAGGACTTCATCCTCCGAGGACGACGCTGCCTCATCCTCACCCGAGTGATCCTTTCCTGCGGCCTGGGAGAAGGTGAACGGACGATGCGTAGCCTGCGGAACGGGATCACCGTTCCCGACCGGCCGGAGGGCCACCTCCGGCGGGCGCAGCTGCTCGACCGCCTCGACGGCAGCGAGGCGCGGTGGATCGTCGTCGTCGCGCCGCCCGGCTACGGCAAGACCGTGCTGCTCGCGGACTGGCTGGCGGGGCGGCCCGACGGCCCGCCGCGGGCCTGGATCTCGCTGGCGGCGGTCGACGACGGGGCCCGCTTCCGGTCCGCGCTGGTCCGGGCGGTCGCCGGCGCACTGGGTGCCGTGCCCGACGGGCCGCCGGATCAACGTCCCGGTGACGACCCGGTCGAGCAGCTGGCCGCCCTGCTCGACGGCGCGCCGCAGCCCGTGCGGCTCGTTCTCGACGACCTGCAGGAGCTGAGCTCGCCGGAGGCCCTGCACGATCTCGCCCGGCTCGTTCACCACGGGCCGGCGGGGCTGCAACTGGTGCTGGCCGGCCGGACGCCACCGCCCGGGTTGCTCGCGTGCCCGGGGCCGGCGGGTGGTCCGCAGATGCTGTGCGCCGACGACCTGCGCTTCTCGCCCGAGGACACCGCGGCACTTCTCGGCGCCTCCGGCGTGCAGCTTCGGGCCGACCAGGTGGCCCACCTGCACGCGCAGACCGGGGGCTGGGTGGCAGGTCTGCGGTTCGCGGTCCGCGCGCTCTGCTGCGCCGACGATCCGGCCGCCGTCCTCGAGCACTTCCCGGGCGGCGACAGCTCGCTCGCCGACTACCTCACCGGCGAGGTCCTGTCGGCGCTGCCCGCGACGCAACGTCGGTTCCTGCAGGTGGCTGCCGTCTGTACGACACTGCCCGTCGAGCTCGCCGTGGCCCTGACCCGGCAGGTCGACGCCGGTCGCATCCTCGAGACGCTGGTGCGCGACACCGCGCTCGTGCAGCGCGCGGGCGGCGGCTGCTATCGGATCCACCCCCTGCTCCGCAGCCATCTGCTCACCGGTCTGGAACGCCGCGAGCCCGCGCTGTACCGCAGGTCGCAGGCCACGGCGGCCCGCTGGTGGCAGCGCTCGGGCGATCCGGTGCACGCGTTGCGCCACGCGCAGCGAGCGGGCGATCCGCAGCTGGTGGTCGCGCTCCTGCGCACCCGGGGCATCCGTCTCGTCGGTTCCGGCAGGCTGGACGCCGTCCGGCAGGCGATCGGCGCCGTGTGGCCTTCCGGCGAGACCGGCGACCGGTGGACGGCCCTGCTCGACGCCCTCGCCCAGCACCTGGCCGGTGCCCACGCCGAGGCCCGCGCCGCGCTGCGCAGGGCCAAGCGCGTGCGGACCGGGCCTCGCGACCCGGCGACCGACGCGCTGCGGATGGGCGTCGAGTGGCTCGTGACGGGGGAGCCGCCCGCCCGCACCGGCGCCGACGGGGTCCTGCCCCCGGAGCTGGAGGCGCTGCGGGAGCTCTGCCGCGCCACGTCGTGCGCCGGCACGGTCGGCGCCGATCCCGACGACCTCGCCGCCCGGCTCGACCGGGTCCTTACCGTCGCGGCCGAACGGGCGCTGCCGTACTTCGCGGTCTGGGCCCGGTCGCTCTACGCCGTCCTCGAGGCGGGTAGGGGTCGCAGGCAGGCCATGGCGGCGGTGGCGACGGCCGCGCTGGCCGATGCCGCACGGCTGGACGGGCGGCTGGCCACCCGGCCCGTCGAGTGGACGGCGCAGACCTGCGCCCTGCTCGCCCACGGGGACCTGCTCGCCGGGGACGCCGCCGCCGCACGGACGCGGGCGGAGCAGGCTCTGCGCACCGAGGCGCTGCCGCCGATGGCGGAGTACGCGCTGCGTGTCCTGCTGACCGCGGCGTCGGCGGACCTTGGTGAGCACCCGGGCGAGCCCGAGGCGTGCCGGGCTGCCCGGGCCGCATGCGGTGACGCCCCCGTCATGGGCCTGCTGCTCGCGACGCCCGCGGCGCTCGAGCACCGCGCGGCCGTCGTGCAGGGCCACCTGGAGGTGGGGGCCGAGATCGCGGAGTGGCTGGAGCGGCGCGTCGGCAAGGTCGCAGAGGTCCTCGTGATGGATGCGTGGGCCCATCTCGTGCAGCAGAACTGGGACGCGGCGGCCGCCGCGGCCGGGCCGGTCGTCGCGGGGTCGGTGCGGCCCTGCTCGCCCACTCGCCGGTCGAGGCGCACCTCGTCCTGGCCGAGGCCGCGCTGCAGGCGGGTGACCCGGACCGGGGCCGGGCAGAGGCCGACGCCGCGCTCGCGCTCGGTGCGGACCTCGACGTCCTGCGCCCGTTCACGGCGGCGGGCGGCGCGACCGCCGACCTGTTGCGCTCGGCTCAGGACGCGCCGGTGGCCACCCCGTTCGCCCGGCGGGTGGCGGCGGTGCTCGCCGCGATCCGTCCCGGCCCCGTCGCCCCGTTGAGCGAGCGGGAGCGGGCCGTGCTCGAGTTGCTGCCGTCGCTGCTCAGCGCGGGGGAGATCGCGGACGAGCTCACGGTGTCGGTCAACACCGTGAAGAGCCACATCCGGTCGATCTACGGCAAGCTCGGCGTCTCCACCCGCCGCGACGCGGTCTGCCGCGCCCAGGAGCACGGCCTGCTGACCTAATGGGGTCTACCGGGTCCGGTTGTGCCAGGCTCGGCGCTGGTAGCGGCCAGTGGTTCAGCACTCTTCTGACCTGGGCTCCGAGCTCTAAAGTCAGATCGTGCGTCCACTGGTCGTGA
>NZ_JBFWVQ010000180.1:0-7424 GCF_050246655.1 Pseudonocardia sp. | reverse complement strand
GGGCGAAGGCGCGCCGGCTCAAGCAGCGCAACGACCTCAAGCTCGTGATCCTGGACTACCTGCAGCTGATGACGTCGGGGCGCAAGGTCGAGTCACGTCAGCAGGAGGTGTCCGAGTTCTCGCGGCAGATCAAGCTGCTGGCCAAGGAGATCGAGGTGCCGGTGGTGGCGATCAGCCAGCTGAACCGCGGTCCCGAGCAACGCACGGACAAGCGGCCCATGCTGTCGGACCTGCGCGAGTCCGGGTCGATCGAGCAGGACGCGGACATGGTGATCCTGCTGCACCGGCCGGACGCGTTCGAGCGCGACGACCCGCGGGCGGGGGAGGCGGACCTCATCCTCGCCAAGCACCGCAACGGGCCCACCAGCACGATCACCGTGGCCCACCAGCTGCACTACAGCCGGTTCGCGGATCTGGCCCACGGCTGAACCGCCGTCGCTCGCCGTTGCGTCCCGGGCGCTGCGGCTACACGACCCCGGTGGCGACGACGGCCTCGATCGGGAAGACGACGCCTTCGTCGTCGGTGAAGGGCGCCATCGCGCTCGTCACCTCGGTGGCGAGCGCCGCGACACGTTCCGTGGGCAGCGCCGCGACCGGTTCGGACAGTGGCGAGGCCGCCACCTGGCGGTGCAGGAACGTCTCGGCGGAGGGGAAACGGACCACCCCCACGTCGATGACGACGCTCACCGGGTGCAGCCGGGCGTTCTCGAGCAGGCTTCGCAGATCGTCGCGCCCCGGCCCCGCGAACGGCGCGCGCATGATGTCGCCGATGTCCGTGCCCACCGCCCGGTCGAGAGCCTCGGCGAGGGCCAGGTAGCCGGGTTGGTGCGCGATCGAGCGCCACACGCTGACGCCGATGCGCCCGCCCGGGCGCAGCACCGCGCGCCAGGCGGCGATCGCGGCGGCGTGGTCCGGGAGGAACTGCAGCCCCTGTTGGCAGAGCACCACGTCGTAGTGCTCGTCGTCCGGACCGGCAGGCGCGGCGGCGTCGGCGACCTGCCAGGTGACGTCGCCGCAGACGGACCGCGCCACGTCCAGCATGTCCGGGTTCCGGTCGATCCCCGTGGTGAGCGCGCCCCGGGCGGCCGCGTGCCGTGCCACGGCGCCGGTGCCGCAGGCGACGTCGAGCACCCGCTCACCGCGCTGCGGCGCCACCCGGTCCACCAGGCGCTGCGCGAACGGGCCGAAGAACGCGGGCACGAGGTAATCCTCGTAGGAACGGGCCGAGCTGACGTTCCAGCGCTGTGCGGTCATCCGACCTCCTCCAGGCGCAGTACGGGGATGGTGCGCGGCGCCGCCCAGCGCCGGTAGCGCTCGAAGCCGGGATGGATCTCGGTGGCCCGCCGGAAGGCCTGCTCCCGCTCGGCACCCGCGAGCTCGCGCGCCACCACGGCGCGCCGGACGCCATCGGTCGTGGCGACGGCGCGCGGGTCGGCGCGCAGGTTGTGGTACCAGGCCGGGTGGCGGGGCCTGCCGAAGTGGGATGCCACCACCACGATGCCGGCGTCGTCGGGCACGGCCAGCACCGGCACCACCCGCGGCCGGCCCGAGCGTGCGCCGGTGGTGGTCAGCATCACGAGCGGCACACCGGCCAGGGCGCCGGTGAGCGTGGCCCTTCCTCCGGTCATCCGGTCCACGCACCGGTCGGCCGGATGCTGGATGCGGCCGTAGACGCAGGCCATCACCCGGGTGGCCGCGGTGCGGCGCACCAGTCGGCGGAAGGGACCGCTGAGTCGGTAGCTCGTCATGACGACCTCGGGTGCAACGTCGCGTCACAGGAGTTCTACCACGCTTAACGCAACATTTCGTTGCGATAAAGTGGTGACGTGCCCTCGTCACCCGGTTCGCCCGTACGGCGCCGTCCCGGCGGCCGCAGCGAGCGGGTGCGCCGTGCCGTGCTGGACGCCACCCTGGCCGAGCTGGGCGAGGTCGGGTACGCGGGGCTGACGCTCGAGGGCGTGGCCCGCCGCGCCGGCATCCACAAGACCACGCTCTACCGCCGCTGGCAGACCCTCGAGAAGCTCGTGCTCGCCGCGATGCTGGAGCAGGCGAGGGTCGGTGTGCCGGTGCCCGACACCGGCAGCCTCCACACTGATCTGCTCGCCCTCTGCCGCGGATCGCTCGCCACGGCGTCGACGCCGCAGAGCCAGACGGTGCTCCGTACGGTGATCGGCATCGGCCCCCGCGACCCGGCGATGGTCGAGTCCGCCCGCGCCTTCTGGACCCGTCGGCTCGCCATGGATGCCGAGATCGTCACCCGGGCCGTCGCCCGGGGCGAGATCCCCCCGGACACGCCACCGGAGGAGATCGTCGAGGCCGCCCTCGCCCCGATCTACTTCCGCCTGCTCGTCACCGGCGAACCGGTGGACGACGCGTACCTCCACCGCATCGCCGCCCGCGTCGCTGCCGCCGAGACGACGGCCCGCGCGACCGCCCGGCCGGGTAGGTGACCGCCGGGACCGCACGCCGGGAGCACGTACCCGCGTCGATCGGCGGGTGCGTCCGGCGAAGGGCCCTCACGCCAGGCGCGGCCGTCTCCAGACCCCGGCCCGAAGGGCGGCGATGTAGAGGGCGACCACGATGAACGCAACGCCCAGCAGTGCCACTGCCAGGGTGGAGATGATGCTGCCGAACACGGCGAGGACCACGCCGAGCGCGATGAGCGCGCCGGGCAGGCCGAGCCTCGACCTGCGGCGGGGACCCTCGCGGAACATGCGCACGAGCTCCGGGTCGGTCGCCGCGAGGTGCTCCTCGATCTTGGCCAACGCCCGCCGGTCGCGTTCGCTGATCATGTCCTACCCCTGTCGTGCCGCGTCCCGACTCCACGCACCCGGACACGGCGGCCAGGACCGGGCGCGCATGACTACCCGAAGGAGCGTAGGGCGGTCACGGTGAGTATGGGAATGGGGAGGGCCGCCAGAGTCGTTACCGACCTGTGACAGCATCGTGTGCGAG
Source organism: Pseudonocardia sp. (assembly GCF_050246655.1). Taxonomy (GTDB): domain Bacteria; phylum Actinomycetota; class Actinomycetes; order Mycobacteriales; family Pseudonocardiaceae; genus Pseudonocardia. The sequence continues at coordinate 4,469 of NZ_JBFWVQ010000180.1, read as the reverse complement.
CTGTGTCCTTCAGTGATCCAAGGCCTACACCGAGTGATCGCCCCTGGTCAGCTCTCGCCGACCGTCCGGAGCGCACGCAGCGTCGCCAGCTCACGCTCGGAGGGCGCGTCGGTGACGGTCAGCGGCATCGCCACCTCCAGGTCCCAGCCCGTCTCGGCGCGCACCCGCTCGACCGCCACGCCCGGGTGCAGCGCGGTGAGGACCAGCTCGCACGTCTCGGGATCCGGTTCGAGCACGCCCAGGTCGGTGATGACCCGCTGCGGCCCCGCTCCGCGCAGCCCGAGCCGCTCGCGGTCCCCGGGTCCCTCACCGAACCCGACGGAGGTCACGAAGTCGACCCGTTCCACGAACGCCCGGCGCCGGTGGCGCATCACGATCGTCACCTCACGGCACGATGCGGCGATCTCCGGTGCGCCACCCGAGCCGGGCAGCCGCACGTCCGGCTCGTCGTACTCGCCGATCACGGTGGTGTTGATGTTGCCGAACCGGTCGAGCTGTGCGCCGGAGAGGAACCCGACGTCGATGCGACCGGGCTGCAGCCAGTAGTTGAAGATCTCGGGGACGCTGACGACCGTGAGCGCCGACTCGACGAGGATCCCGTCCCCGATGGACAGCGGCAGCTCCGCAGGCCGGCTGTCCATCGTCCCCGACTCGTAGACGAGCACCAGGCTGGGCGCGTGCAGCCGGCGCGCGAGGTTGGCCGCCCGCGACGGCAGCCCGATCCCGACGAAGCACGCCTGCCCGTCACGCAGCGAGCGGGCCGCCGCGACCGTCATCATCTCGTCGGCCGTCCACCTCGCGGCCGGTTGCGCGTCCGGGGGCGTTCGCGGGGCGGGCACCGCCGCGGCGGTGGAGGTGCTCATGCGGCCTCCTCCGAGCGCAGCCCGTCCAGCCAGCGGCAGAAGCGGTCGCGGTCGCGGCTGATCGCGTCCCACTCGCGGTAGGCGGCGTTGTCGCGGTCGTAGTAGTCCAGGGCGTAGGACGGCGCGGCGCCGCGCGGGGCGGGCGAGACGGCGCTGACGGTCCACGACGGAAGGATCACCGCGCCCGGGCGCGGTTCCAGCTCCTCCACGACCTCCTCGACGGTGACGAGTGCGCGCTCCGCGGCCAGGACCGCCTCCTTCTGCACGCCGGTGATGCCCCACAGCTGGACGTTCCCGGCACGGTCGGCCTGCTGGGCGTGCACGATCGTGACGTCCGGGTTCAACGCGGCCACCGCCGCGAGCCGCTCGCCGGTGAACGGGCAGGTGACCGTCGAGATCGTGGGCGTGTGCTCGGGGAGATCGGTGCCCGCGTAGCCGCGCAGCACCGCGAACGGCAGGCCGGAGGCGCCCGCGACGTAGCGGTTGGCCATCCCGGCGTGGCTGTGCTCCTCGATCTCCAGCGGCTCGGGCCAGCCGTGCGCCAGCGCGTCACGCATGCGGTGCAGCGACCCGACACCGGGGTTGCCGCCCCACGAGAACACCAGTCTCGACGCGCAGCCGGCACCGATCATCTGGTCGTAGACGAGGTCGGGCGTCATGCGGACGAGTGTGAGGCCGCGGCGGCGCTGGCGGATGATCTCGTGGGCCGCTGCGAACGGGATGAGATGGGTGAACCCTTCGCACGCGACGGTGTCGCCGTCCCGCACGAGCTCGGCGACGGCCCGCGGCAGCGGCAGTATCGAGCCCACGGCCCAGGACGCTAGTGCGCCTGCTGGAGATCCGCTACACGCGAACGTCCCCCGCCCGGCCGAGGGACTGCCGACGTGCAACGCGTCACTCTCCCCGGACACTCCGTACGGGGTGGGTGCACCGTTGACGGATGGCCCGTGATGTCTCGCCTGCGGCGCGGCCGCAGCGGTTCTCCTTCAGTGACGGCACATCCGTGCACCGGCTCGGCTTCGGCACCATGCAGCTCACCGGTCCCGGCGTCTGGGGCCCGCCTGCCGCTCCCGCAGCCGCCGTGGCGGTGCTGCGACATGCCGCCGAGCTCGGCGTCGAGCTCTTCGACACCGCCGACTCCTACGGTCCGGCCGTCGCCGAGGAGTTGCTGCGCGAAGCGCTGCACCCCTACGACGGTCTCCTGATCGCCACGAAGGCCGGTTTCCTGCGCACCGGCCCCGGCAAGTGGCATCCCTGCGGTCGCCCCGAGTACCTGCGCCAGCAGTGCGAGCTGTCGCTGCGCAGGCTCGGGGTGGAGCGCATCGACCTGTTCCAGCTGCACCGGATCGACCCGACGGTGCCCGCCGACGACCAGTTCGGGCTCCTCGCCGCGCTGCGCGACGAGGGCAAGATCCGGTTCGTCGGGCTCTCCGAGGTCGGCGTGGACGACATCGAGCGTGCCCAGCGCCTCGTCGACGTCGCGACCGTGCAGAACCGCTACAACCTCGCCGACCGCGCGAGCGACGGGGTGCTGCGCTTCTGCACCGAGCAGGGCATCGGGTTCCTGCCGTGGTTCCCGATCGCGTCCGGTGAGCTGGCGAAGCCGGGCGGGCCCGTGGCGGAGCTCTCCGAGCGGCTCGACGTGTCACCCGCGCGGATCGCGCTCGCCTGGCTCCTGCAGCGCTCCTCGGTGATGCTGCCGATCCCCGGCACCTCGTCCCTGGAGCACCTCGAGGACAACTGCGCCGCCACGTCGCTCACGCTGGATCTCGAAGCCGTCGAGAAGCTGGACGTCGCGTACTGATCCGACGGACGGACGATGACCTACAGCCGAATAGCCCAATACACTCGGTAATGCCGCCACCCGAGTGAACTTCACCCGATACGGGGCCCGGTCCGTCCGGGCCCCGTTTCCGTCCCCGGCACCCGGCGTTGAACCCCGTACGCGCCCGCCGGGCGGCCCGATCGGGGTCGGCCCGCGAGCGCACCCCCGACCTCGATCCGACGGGAGACGTGTGTTGTCCGAAGCTGTGTGGAGCCACAACGTCCTGACCAGGATGAACGATGCCCGCAGCCTGCGCGCGGCGGCCACCGGCCGGCACGCGTTCCGCGATCCGGCCGACGACGCGGGCTTCGCGACGCCGATCTTCAACGCGCTCGTCGCCGGCGGCTGGCCGCCCAGGCAGCAGGCGGACCCGTCCGCAGCCACCACCGCGGCCCTGCGCACCGTCATGCCCGACACGATCAGGCGGTCGCCCGGCCGGGCTCGCGCCCCGCAGCCGCCCCGTGCCGCGACGCCGACCGGCCGCCGTCACGGCACGGCCCAGGACCGGGGCAGGTGGCAGCCGGTCGCGATCCCCGGCTCCGGCGGACGCCGGCACCTGGACGGCCCGGCGCGGCAGTCCGGCCGCCATCACCTGCAGCTGACGCCGGGCCTGGCCGGCTGACGCTCCACCCCGATCGACGGCACGCCCAGGGGTCACGCGTGGGCAGGGGATCAGCCGCGGATGCGGGCCGCGACCGCCCGGACGTCCGCCGTCGTCGCCGCCCGGTCCACCCGCGTCGGCTCGCCGTCGGCCAGCACCTGCTCGCCGGCCACCCACACGTCCCGCACGAGGCGCGCGCCACCCGCCCACACGAGGTTCGACACCAGCTGGGCGTCGTCCTCGGGGGCGGCGAAGGCGGCGTCGGCCAGGTCGACGTGCACCAGGTCGGCCCAGCGGCCGGGTTCGAGCGCGCCCAGATCGTCGCGCCCGACGGCGGTCGCTCCCTCGCGGGTGGCCATCAGCAGCAGCTCCGCCGCGGTGAGCGCCGCGGCGTCACCGCTGGTCACCCGGGCGAGCATGCCGGCGAGGCGGGCCTGCGCCCACAGGTCCAGATCGTCGCCCGAGGCCGGACCGTCCGTCCCCAGCCCGACGCGGATCCCGGCTCGGCGCAGCGCGGTGACCCGCGCGATCCCGGCGGCGAGCTTCGCGTTGGAGCCCGGGCAGTGCGCCACCGCGGCCCCGCGCGCCGCGAGCAGCGCGATGTCGTCGTCGGACAGCTGCACGCCGTGCGCGGCCAGCACCCGCCCGCCGAGCACACCGAGGCTCTCGAACATCGCCGGAACCGAGCCGTACCGCTCCCGCTGCACGACGTCCTCCTGCACCGACTCGGCCAGGTGCACGTGCAGCAGCGCGCCCCGCTCCCGCGCCGCCTCCGCGACGGTGGGCAGCGCCTCGTCCGGGAGCGTGTACGCCGCGTGCGGCCCGTAGCCGAGCTCGACCCGGTCCCCGGGGCCGAACCGCAGCCCGTCCGCGTCGATGCGGGCGGAGACCTGGTCGCGCATCTGCTCCCAGGTGCCCAGCCGCGCCCACGCGGGCCCGGCGATGATCCCGGGCGTCAGCAGGACCCGCGATCCCACCGACAGCACGCCGTCGACAAGGGCGTCGGTCGAGAAGTACATCTCGACGGTGGTGGTGGCGCCGGTGCGCAGCAGCTCGACGCACCCCGCGGCCATGCCGGCCCGGATGTCGCGGGCGCGCAACCGGCCCTCCATCGGCCACATCACCTCGTGCAGCCAGCGCAGCAGCGGCAGGTCCCCGCCCGCGCCGCGCAGCGCGATCA
>NZ_JBFWVQ010000179.1:0-7433 GCF_050246655.1 Pseudonocardia sp. | reverse complement strand
CACCCGGCGGGCGTGCCGGATCAGCTCGAGGTGCCCCTCGTGCAGCGCCCCCATCGTCGGGACGAGGGCGACCTTGCGGCCCGCCGCCCGCAGCGCGCGGGTCACCGGGGCGATCGCGGCGGGGCTCGCGTGCACCGTGAGCTGCCCCGGCGCGAACCCGCCGCGGGTCCTCGCTCCGATCACGGGTTCTCCTCCAGGGTGTTCAGGACCTCGTCGGCGAGGTGGTCGGGAAGCAGGCCGGACTTCGCGGCCCGGTGCGCGGTCCGGCGGGCGAGCACCCGGTAGGTGCGCTCCATCTCCGGGTCGACGGCGTGCAGCTCGCGCAGGTGCGATGCGACGGTGCGGCTGTCGCCGCGGGAGACCGGCCCGGTGAGCGCGCGGTCGCCGTGGCGCAGGGCGTTGTCCAGCGCCGCGGACAGCAGCGGCGCGATCACCCGGTCGGCCGGGCCGATGCCGGCGCGCTCGAGGGTCTCGGCGCAGTCGCGCACGAGCGTGACCAGATGGTTCGCGCCGTGGGCCAGCGCGGCGTGGTAGAGCGGGCGCAGGTTCTCCGCTACCCGCACCGGCTCGGCACCCATCTCCACGACCAGCGCCTCGCCGACGCTCCACGCCGCCTCGTCACCGTCCGCGGCCGTGACGCCGGCCGAGCATCCCGCGAGCCGGGCGACGTCCTCGGAGCGGCCGGTGAACGTCATCACCGGGTGCAGCGCCAGCGGCAGCACGCCCAGCTCCGCGGCCGGGGCGAGCACGGCCACGCCGTGGGCGCCGCTGGTGTGCACGACGATCTGCCCCGCCCGGAAGGCCCCCGCCGCGGCCAGCCCGCGTACGAGGCCACCCAGCACGTCGTCCGGGACGGCGAGCAGGGCCAGGTCGGCTCGGGCAACGACCTCGTCGGGGGGCAGCAGGGGAACGCCGGGCAGCAGCTCCTCGGCCCGCCTGACCGAGGCCCGGGAGACCCCCGAGGTGGCAAGGACGTGGTGGCCCGCGGCGGACCAGGCGGCCCCGAGGACCGACCCGACGCGGCCCGCGGAGACGACGCCGACGCCGAGACGGGCGGGGCGCGCCGTCACGTCGTCCCCCGGAGGGTGAGGCACGTGGCAGCGGAAAGCGGCACGTTCATCGTCGAACTCCTCGCTCGTTCCAGTCCCGTTCCTGCGGGTACCGGACGATCACCGCCAGTGGCGGCGCAGGCACAGGTTAGACGCGCCACGAGGATCGGCGCCGACCGGCGTGACCGGCTTCACGACCCCCGTCGAGAACGACGTTGTGCAGGATCTCAGGGCCTTCCGGGCTGCAGAACGTCGTTCTCGACGGTCACCGGGGCGGCCACCGGGACTGCGGGGGGTGCTGCGGCGCGTTCCGCGGCGGGTGCTCTGGCGGGCGCTGTGATGGTGGCGGCCCGCCCTGCTGTGGCCACGGCGGGTGCCGGAGCGGCTGCCCGCGAGACGGCGGAGGCCGGCCTGGCGGGGGCCAGGCCGGCGCCCAGCCCTGCGGCGGCGTCGGCGGGGGACGCCACTGCTGCGGCGGCGGCTGCCAGCCCGGCGGCGGGGGCAGGCGCCACGCGGCCGTCAGCGCCTCGGGATTGCCGATCGCCCGCTGTCGGGCCGCGAACAGCTCGCGCAGCAGCTCGTCGTGCCAGCGGGCGGCGCTGGCGCTCACGGACCCGCGCGCGATCCGGGCGCGCAGGAACGCGAGCTCGGTGACGGCTGCCTGGTAGGCCCCGACCGCCCGGGCGGCCTCCGTGCCCGACCGGCGCTTGACGGCCTTCCGCCAGCCGCTGCGCCCGGCGAGGCTCGACAGCAGGGGCACCTCGCTGGCCGCGATCCAGCCCGCCTGCGCGAAGCCGGGCAGTTGCTCGGCGACGATGCGCTGCTCACGCCCGCGTTGCCAGATGACCAGCCCGATCAGGCTCACGAACAACGGCACCATGATCACGAGATAGACGCCGAAGAAGCCCCCGCCGCCCAGGAACGTGGCCGAGCCGTTCCACAGCGCGTGCAGCAGCACCGCCCCGGCGTAGCCGACCAGCACGATCCCGATGCGCGAGCCGACGTTGCGCCGGCTCGCCGCGATGCCCGCCGCGATCCCCGTCATCGCGGTGAAGAGCGGGTGCGCGAACGGCGAGAGCACCCCGCGCAGGAACAGCGTGCCGAGCACCGCGCCGGACGCACCCGCCATCATCTGCTGCTCGGCGAAGGCCGAACCCAGGTAGAGGATGTTCTCGGTGAACGCGAACCCGGCCCCGACGAGGCCCGCGTAGACGATGCCGTCGGTGATGCCGTCGAACTCGCGGCGGCGGAACAGCAGCAGCCCGACGAGGAACGCGCCTTTCATGGCCTCCTCGACGAACGGCGCCACCACGACCGCACCGATGACGTCTCCGCTACCGGCGCCGAGCGCGACGTCGGCGAAGAAGGACGCCGTGCTGTTGAGGATCAGCGAGGACAGCGCGGCGAAGCCGGCGCCCCACAGGAACGCGAACAGCAGCAGCCGCGGGGGCTCGGGCTCCCACCGGTCCACCCACAGGAAGGTGGCCACCACCGGGCCGACCGGCAGCAGCGCGCAGACGGTGCCGACGACGACGCCCGCGGTGCCGATGGACGTACCCACGATCGCGACGGCGACGAGCCCGCAGATGCTCAGCGCGACGAGGCCGAGCACAGGCGCGAGCACCAGCTGGCGCTGACGCTGCGGCGTGGGCACGGGCGGCCCGCTCGCTACTGCCGTCATGTCGGCAGCCTACGGGGCGATCACCCGGAGGCGGGCAGCCGCGGCTCGGCGTCCGGATCATCCGGATCGTCCGGGTCCTCGGGCCCGGACGGGGCACGGCAGCAGTACTCCAGCCACAACGCGCCCCCGACCAGCACGAGCGCGCAGACGAGCCCGATCGACACGGCGACGGTGTCCGCGGCGGCGGCGCTGATGTCGGCACTGCGCGGCAGGACGTAGCCGAGGAACCCGGCCCACACCCCCGTCATGATCGCGCCGGCGAGCGCCGACGCCTTCGCGACCACCACGGCCCGCGCCGCGACCAACGGGTGCACCGGCCGGGTGCCGGGCTCGCCGCGGATGCGCCTGCGCAGCAGCGTGCCGCCGACCGCCTCGGCGACCCCGAGCGCGCCCAGCGTCACGCCGGCGAACAGCGGGAACGCGGGCAGCTCGCTGTAGGTGGCGCTCACCAGCAGGTTCGCCACCAGCGCCACGACGGCGCCGACGGCGAGCAGGTCGCGCACGCGGGTCGGAGCGGACAGGTCGGTCACGACACGATCCGCAGGTCGTCGCGGCGGACCATGCCCCGCTCCGCGTCCGGCCCCAGCGCGGCGAGCACGTCCGCGACGGGGCCGTGCCCGGGGAGGACGGCGTCCGGGTCCGCGTCCAGCCAGGGGCGCAGCACGGTGGCCCGCTCGGGGGTGCCCGGGTGCGGGAGCAGCAGCGCCGCATCGGTGCTGGTGACGGGTCCCTGCGGGCCGCACACCGCCACGACGTCGACGTCGAGGGTGCGCGGGCCCCACCGGACCTCGCGGACCCGCCCGGCCGCCTCCTCCAGCGCCTGGCCGCGACGCAGCCAGCCCCAGGCGTCGACGCCTTCGTCGTCGGCGATCACGACGGCGTTGAGGAACGGGCCCTGCTCGACCCCGCCCCACGGCTGCGTCTCGTACACGGGCGAGGCCGCGACGAGCGCCTGCCCGAGATCGGCGGTGACCGTGCGCAGGTGGGCGAGGCGGTCGCCGAGGTTGGAGCCGAGGGAGAGCACGGCGCGGGTCATCGCGGACGTCCTGACGGAATGCGCAACTCGCGCCGACGAGATGCGCAACTCGCGGTCACGCCGGGATCACCCAGCCGCGGGCACCCGCACGGGAGCGGTGCACCACCACCGCGACGTCGGCGAACTCCACCGGGATCGGCGCCTGCGGCTTGTGCAGCACCACCTCGACGGCCCGCACGCGCGCATCGGTGAGCACCTCGTCCGCGATGCGGCCCGCCACGGTCTCGATCAGGTCGCAGGGCTCGCCCCCCACGATCGCCGCGACCCGCTGGGCCAGCGCGCCGTAGTCCAGGGTGTCGGCGAGGTCGTCGGACGCCGCCGCGGCCCGCAGGTCCAGCCACGCCGTCACGTCCACGACGAAGTCCTGGCCGTCGCGGCGCTCATGCGCGAACACGCCGTGGTGGCCGCGCACGCGCAGCCCGCGCAGCTCGATCCGGTCCCCCGTCACGGCGGGACTCCCGGCGTCCGCGCGCGCGGGCCGTCCCGCTGCCACGCCGCGCTCACCGCGATCGCGTCCATCGTGGACGCCACGTCGTGCACGCGCACGCCCCACACGCCTGCGGCGACGGCCAGGGCGCTCACCGCAGCCGTGGCCACGTCGCGGCCCGCCGGCGGGCGCGGTGCGCCGTCCGCGTCCGCCAGGAGCTGGCCGAGGAACCGCTTGCGCGACGCTCCCACCAGCACGGGGAAGCCCAGCGCCACCAGGACGTCCAGCCTGCGCAGCAACGCCCAGTTGTGGGCGGCGCGCTTCGCGAACCCCAGGCCGGGGTCCAGGACCAGCATGGACGGGTCCACCCCGGCGAGCACCGCGGCGTCCGCTCGCGCCACCAGCTCGGCGCGCACGTCGGCCACGACGTCGCCGTAGGTGGCGAGCTCGTCCATCGACGCGCTGTGGCCGCGCCAGTGCATGAGGATCCAGGGCAGTCGCGCCTGCGCCACCACCCGCGCCATCCCCGGATCGGCCAGCCCCCCGGACACGTCGTTGACGACGCTCGCACCCGCTTCGACCGCGGCCTCCGCGACCGCGGCCCGCGTGGTGTCCACGCTCACCGACACCCCCTCGGCGACCAGCTCGCGGATCACCGGCAGCACGCGCGCGCACTCGACGGACGCCTCGACCCGGGCCGCACCCGGCCGTGTGGACTCGCCGCCGACGTCCACGAGGTCGGCACCTTCGGCACGCAGCGCCACCCCGTGCGCGACGGCGTCGTCGCGGTCCAGGAAGCGGCCACCGTCGGAGAACGAGTCCGGCGTGACGTTCAGGACCCCGATCACGACGCAGCGCCCCGGGTGCGGAAGCGCCATCAGCCGCCCCGGATGAGTGCGAGCGCCTCGGCCCGCGACGACGGCGACGTCGCGAACTGGCCGCGCACGGCCGACGTCAGCGTCCGGGACCCGGCCTTGCGCACCCCGCGCATGCCCATGCACAGGTGCTCGGCCTCGATCACCACGATCACGCCGCGCGGGTCGAGCTTGCGCACCATCGCGTCCGCGACCTGCCCCGTGAGCCGCTCCTGCACCTGCGGGCGCCGGGCGTAGAGGTCGACCAGCCGCGCGAGTTTCGACAGCCCGGTGACCCGGCCGTCCTCGTTCGGGATGTAGCCGACGTGCGCCGTCCCGTGGAACGTGACGAGGTGGTGCTCGCACGTCGAGTAGACGGGGATGTCCCGTACCAGGATCAGCTCCTGGTGCTGCTCGTCGAACGTCCTCTCCAGCACGGAGTCCGGGTCGGTGTAGAGGCCGGCGAAGATCTCCTCGTACGCCCGCGCCACCCGCGCGGGCGTGTCCCGCAGGCCCTCACGGTCGGGGTCCTCGCCGCAGGCGAGGAGCAGCTCCCGCACGGCAGCCTCCGCCCGCGCACGGTCCATCGTCGGTCGCCCGTTGCGGGAGTGCTCCCCCGTACCCGCAACCGGGAGCATGGCGCCGTCGGCGTGGCCGGGGCTCAGCTCGACCCGCCCGTGTCGTGCCGCTCACGCTCCTCGCGCGGGCGGCCCCATGCGCCGTCCGGCGGCCACTCGCGACCGCCCGGAGTGGTCGCGGGGCGCCAGTCCGGCGGCGCACCGTAGTTCGGTGGCACCGCTGACGGCGGCGCCGCGGGCGGCTGCTGGCGCTCGCCCCACGGCGGCGTCGGCGCGCTGTGTGCCGGCGTGGCGGGCTGGGCCGGCACCCCGTTCTGCGGATCGCCGTTCGGGCCGTGCTCGGCCGGATGCCCGTTCGGGCCGGGGACGGGCACGGGGTCCCCACCCACCGGGTAGGAACCCACCGGCGTGGGCTCCCGCTCCGGGGTCGCGTCCGGCGGCCACGGCTCGCCGGCGGCGCGCGCCCGCTCGGCGGGCGTGAGGATCGGCGGCTTCTGCGACGGGGTGCGCCCCCCGAAGTCGTTGAACGCCGTGATCCGGGGCCGCTTCTCCACGTGGGAGAAGATGCGTTCGAGATCCGAGCGGGTGAGCGTCTCCTTCTCCAGCAGCTCGAACACCAGCTCGTCCAGCACGTCCCGGTAGGTGTTGAGGATCTCCCACGCCTCGGTGTGCGCCGCCTCGATGAGCTTGCGCACCTCCTCGTCGATCTCCTGCGCCACCTGGATGGAGTAGTCCGGCTGGGTGCCCATCGTGCGTCCCAGGAACGGGTCGCCCTGCTCGCGGCCGTAGCGCACTGCGCCCAGCCGCGCGCTCATGCCGTACTCGGTCACCATGGCGCGCGCGATCTTCGTGGCCTGGTCGATGTCGCTGGACGCGCCGGTGGTGGGCTCGTGGAACACCAGCTCCTCGGCGCTGCGCCCGCCCATCGCGAACACCAGGCGCGCGATCATCTCCGACCGCGTCATGAGGCCCTTGTCGTCCTCCGGGACGACGAGCGCGTGCCCGCCGGTGCGCCCGCGCGGCAGGATCGTGAGCTTGTACACCGGCTCCAGGTCCGGCATCGCCCAGGCCGCCAGCGCGTGCCCGCCCTCGTGGTACGCGGTGAGCTTGCGCTCCTGCTCGGAGATGATCCGCGACTTGCGCCGGGGCCCCCCGACCACGCGGTCGACCGACTCCTCCAGCGCCGCCGCCGTGATCACGCTGCCGTTCTCGCGCGCGGTCAGCAGCGCGGCCTCGTTGATGACGTTCGCGAGATCGGCACCCGACATCCCGACCGTGCGCTTGGCCAGCGCCTCCAGGTCGGCGTCCTGGCCGAGCGGCTTGCCCTTCGAGTGCACCGCGAGCACGGCGCGCCGCCCCGCGAGATCCGGCGCGCCCACCGGGATCTGCCGGTCGAACCGGCCGGGACGCAGCAGCGCCGGGTCCAGGATGTCCGGCCGGTTCGTCGCCGCGATGAGGATGATGCCGCCGCGCGCGTCGAACCCGTCCATCTCGACGAGCAGCTGGTTGAGCGTCTGCTCCCGCTCGTCGTGCCCGCCGCCGAGGCCAGCGCCGCGCTGGCGGCCGACCGCGTCGATCTCGTCGACGAAGATGATGCACGGCGAGTTCTGCTTGGCCTGCTCGAAGAGGTCCCGCACCCGGCTGGCGCCGACGCCGACGAACATCTCGACGAAGTCCGAACCGGAGATCGTGTAGAACGGCACGCCCGCCTCGCCCGCGACGGCCCGCGCGAGCAGCGTCTTGCCCGTGCCGGGCGGCCCGTAGAGCAGCACGCCCTTCGGGATCTTCGCCCCGAGGGCCTGGTAGCG
>NZ_JBFWVQ010000178.1:0-7552 GCF_050246655.1 Pseudonocardia sp. | reverse complement strand
CGAGGACCGCGGCGGGCCAGCTGAACCGCGCGGACAGCACCGGGCCGTCGACGGTGTCGACGGTGACGGCGTTGACCTCCAGCGCGCGCGGCAGCGGCATCCGCGGGTCGCGGTCCTCGCCGACCACCGTCGCGTCGTGGACGGTCGACCAGTCCGCCCCGGACCCGGCGGCGAACCGGCCGAGGTAGTTGAACAGCAGCGCCGGGGCGACCGCGAGATCCGGACACCCCGCCAGGTAGCGCGACGCGCCGTAGCACAGGCCGTTGCGCGGCACCGCGCGCAGCTGTTCCTTGACCGCCTTCACCACGGCGGCCAGCCGGGGACCGCCGGTGGGGACCTCCTCCCCCGGCGGCAGGCCCGTGTCGAGGACGACCGGGTACAGCGTCGTGAACCAGCCGACCGTGCGGGACAGGTCGAGCGCCTGGCCCCCCGCCGCCGGATCACGCAGCAGCATCTCGGCCTCCCGGCCGTGCCCCTCCAGCTCCACCAGGAGGCGGGGGCCCGCCTGCGCACCGCGCCAGCGCTGCACCGCCAGCGCCAACGCCGCCACCAGCGCGTCGTTCACGCCGCCGTGGATCGCGGCGGGCACGCTGCCCAGCAGCGGCTCGGTGAGCGCGCTCGGCAGCGTCACCGTCAGCGCCCGCTCCGTCGCGACCGTGTCGACGGCCGGGTCCAGCGGGCGGCGCCCGATCACCGGGTTCGCCGCGGCCGCCTGCTCGCGCCAGAAGGCGAGGTCGGCGTCGAACACCCCCTCCACGGCCGCGTCGGCCAGCGCGCAGGACCACTCGCGGAACGAGGTCGGCGTCGGGTCCGGGGAGCCGCCCTCCCACAGCCGCCGCAGGTCCTCGACCAGGATCCGCAGCGACACCCCGTCCACCACGACGTGATGGACGACCAGCAGGAGCCTGCCCTGCCGCTCGCGGCCGCGGTCCAGCCAGACGAACCCGGCCATCCGCCCGGAGCCGGCGTCCAGCCGGGCCGCGGCGGCTGCGGTCTCGCGGCGCGTCCTCTCGTCGAGATCCTCGTCCGCGCCGCACCGCACGTGCGTGACGGCGGGCGCCGGGACCTGCGCGGGCACCGTGACCGTGGGCCGTCCGTCCGGACCGGTGCGGACCACCGCGCGCAGCATCTCGTGGCGGCCGAGCAGGCCCGCGGCCATCGCGGTGAGGCGGTCCAGGGTCAGCGCGGCCGGGCTGTGCACGGCGATGGACTGGTAGAAGCCCGCCGACGGGCCCGTCTCGAACAGCCACTCGACGACCGGCGTGGCGGGCATCTCCCCGACCGCGTCGACGGTCACGACGCGTTCCGCGGCCTCGACGCCGCGTGCGGCCACCGCCAGCGCCGCGGGGGTGCGCAGCTCGAAGACCTCCCGCGGCCGCACGACGAGCCCGGCACGGCGCGCCCTGCTGACCACCCCGATCGCGACGATGCTGTCCCCGCCGAGGGTGAAGAAGTCGTCGTCGGGGCCGACCTCGGCGAGCCCCAGGACCTCGGCGAAGATCGCGCACAGCGTCCGTTCCCGCGGGGTCCGCGCGGCCCGACCGCCGGTGGCGCCCTCCGGGCGGCGCGGTTCGGGCAGCGCGCGGCGGTCCACCTTCCCGTTCGGCGTCAGCGGGAGCGCGTCCAGCACCGTGAACGTCGTGGGCACCATGTACTCGGGGAGCCGGTCGGCACACCACCGGCGCAGCTCGTCCTCGGTCACGGCACCGCTGCCGGGGGCCGCGACGAGCGCGTAGGCGGCCAGGTACTTCGTCCCGGCGGCGATCTCGCGGGCGGTCACCACCGCCTGCCGGACCCCCGGGTGGGTGGCCAGCACCGCCTCGACCTCCTCGAGCTCCAGGCGCATCCCGCGGATCTTCACCTGGTTGTCGGCCCGGCCGAGGAACTCCAGCGACCCGTCGTCGTGCCAGCGGGCGAGGTCGCCCGTGCGGTAGAGGCGGGAGCCGCCCGCGGGGTCGAACGGGTTCGCGACGAAGCGGGCGGCCGTCATGCCCGGCGCGTTGACGTAGCCGCGGCCGAGCAGGAAGCCGGCCGCGTACAGCTCCCCGCCGACCCCGACGGGGACCGGCCGCAGCTGCTCGTCGAGCACGTAGAGCTGGGTGCTGGGGTTGGGCCGCCCGATGGACGTGGCGATCCGCTCGGCGTCGTCGCGGTAGATCACGTGCGAGACGCCGATCGTTGCCTCGGCGGGCCCGTAGCCGTGGTACAGGGTGGTCGTGAGCTGGTCGCGGAAGCGCTCGAACAGCTCCGGGGTCAGCACCTCGCCGCCGCACCACACGTGCTTGAGCCCTTGCAGCTTCGCCGTGCCGCGCGACATCTCCAGCAACACGTCGAGCATCGAGGAGACCAGGTAGACGAACGTGACGCCCTCGGTGGCGATGAGCTCGAGCAGGTACTGGGGGTCGCGGTCGCCACCGGGCTCCGCGACGACGACGTAGCCGCCGGAGACCAGCGGCAGCAGGATCTCGTTGACCGAGATGTCGAACGACAGCGGCGCCTTGAACAACGCCGCGTCCCCCGGCCCGAAGCGCAGGATCTTCTCGACCTGCCACAGCAGCCGGTTGCAGATCGCCTCGTGGCGGATCATGGCCCCCTTGGGCCTGCCCGTCGAGCCCGAGGTGAACATCACGTAGGCCAGGCGCTGTGGCTCGATGGTCACCGCGGGCGCGCGGGTGGGCAGGTGCGCGTAGGACCAGTCGCCGAGATCGGCGACGACGGCGGGCACGGACGCAACGGCACCGGACGGGCCGGTCACCGCGAGCACGGCGCCCGCGTCGTCGAGCACCTGGCGACGGCGCTGCTCGGGCCACTCGGGGTCGACGGGCACGAAGGCACCGCCCGCGACCATGATCGCCAGCACCGCGACGACCATCTCGGCCGACCGGGGCAGCTGCACGGCGACGACCTGCTCCGGGGTGAGCCCACGGTGCAGCAGGTGGTGGGCCAGCTGGTACACCCGGTCGGCCAACTCGCGGTAGGTGAGCTGCACCGCGCGCCCGCCCGCCGTGCCCCCGCCGCCCGCGACCAGCGCCAGACCGTCGGGGTACGCCCGCACCGACCGGGCGAAGAGCTCCGCGACAGTCGTGGTGTGTGACGGCAGCGTCGAGTCGTTCCATCCGGCCAGCACCTCGAGGCGTGCCGCCAGGGTGTCTGCCGAATCCCGGTCGATGGACATACCGCTCCCACGAGTTGTTGCGACGAGGCGTTTTGGGCTGCTAGTGCTCGGGTGTGGCTCCGGCGGTGGCGCGCGAGCGCCACGCGCCCCACAGCTGGGCGTAGCGCCCACCGGCGGAGAGCAGATCGAGATGGGCTCCGCACTCGACGACGCGTCCGTGCTCCAGCACGACGACGCGGTCCGCGGCCGCGGCCTGGGTGAGCCGGTGGGCCACGATCAACGTCGTGCGCCCTGCCGTGGCGGCTGCGGCTGCCTCCTCCAGCCCGCGCGCACCGAGGCTGCCCGCCTCGGCCGTCGCCTCGTCGAGGATCGCCACCGCCGGGTCGGCCAGCACGAGCCGAGCCAGCGCGAGCTGCTGCGCCTGGGCCGCGGTGAGGTCGCGACCGCCCTCGCCGACCGGCGTCTCGACGCCCTCGGGCAGCGCCTCCACCCAGTCCCACGCGCCGACGCGGACCAGGGCCGCGCGCACCTGCTCGACCGTCGCGTCCGGGCGGCCCAGCCGGATGTCCTCGACGAGGGGCCCGGCGAAGACGTGCACCTCCTGGCTGACGATGGCCACCTGCGTGCGCACGTGGTCGGTGCCGAGCTCGCACAGCGGCACCCCGCCCAGGCGCACCGAGCCCGCGGAGGGGGCGAGCTGGCCCGCGGCGATGGCCGCCAGGGTCGTCTTGCCTGCGCCGGTCGAACCGACGAGGGCGAGCCGCTGCCCCGGCTCGATGCGCAGGGACACCCCGTGCAGCACGGGGACACCGGGCTCGTAGCCGAACTCGATGTCGGAGAGCTCCAGGGCGGAGTCGGCCGGACGGCGGGACGGGCCCGCGGCGCCCGACGCCTCCCGTGGGATACCCACGACACCGACCAGCCGCGCCAGGCTCGCGCCCGCCGACTGCACCTCGTCGAAGCTGTGCAGCACCGTGCCGACCGGGTCGAACAGCCGGTGGAACAGCAGCGCGGCCGCGGTCGCCGCGCCGACGGTGACCATCCCCTGGCGGACCAGCACGAAGCCGGTGATCAGCACCACCGACAACCCGACGAACTCGGCCCGGTTGGTACGCCCGACGAACCGGGTGAACAGCGTGACGATCCCGATCGACAGATCCCGGGCCCGGACGGCCGCGGCGTCGATGTCGGCGAGGTGCTCGCGCTCCAGGCGGTAGGCGTGCACGGTCCGCGCGCCGACCATGCTCTCCATGAGCGCCTGCGAGCGGGCGGCGACGGCTTTGCGCTCGTCGGCGTACATCGGGGCGGAGCGCGGCAGGTACCAGCACAGGCCGAGGACGTACAGCGGGACGGCGGCCAGCCCCGCGAGCCCCAGCCGCCAGTCCAGGCCCGCCATCGCGACGATCCCGAGCACTCCCACCAGCAGCGAGGAGATGACCTTGGGCAGGACGTCGGTGACGGCCCGGCCGATGGCGTTGACGTCGTCGCCGATGCGCGAGAGCAGGTCGCCCTTGCCCGCCTTCTCGATCACGGCGTTGGGCAGTGTCATCGCCCGCTGCATGACCCGCTCGCGCAGCGTCGCGAGGATCTGCTCGCCGAGGCTGCTGGTCAGGTACGACGCCACGCCGGAGCTGACGCCGCCGACGACCGCCGCGACGACCAGGACGCCCGCGATGACGGCGATCGACGACGCGGGCTCCTGGGCGCTGACCCGATCCACGAGCTCACCGAAGACGTAGGGCGGCAGCACCGTCATCGCCGCCGCGAGCAGGCCGATCGCGAGCGTGCCCGCCGTGAGCAGGCGGTGGTGGCGCAGCTGGCCGAACAGCCACGCCCACGACGCGCGCGGGCCTGCGATCGGGAGCAGCGTGCCGTTCCCGGTTCCCTGGGCCGAGCTCATCAGCGCAGCACCGCCTTCCGGTACGCGCCGTCGTGCTCGGCCAGTTCGTCGTGGGTTCCGCTGACGCGGACCCGCCCGTCGTCGATCACCACGACGCGGTCCGCGGTCGCGAGCAGGATCGGGCTGCAGGTCACGAGGATGGTGGTGCAGCCCTGCCCCGCCCCGTGGCGCAGCGCGGACAGGCCGCGGGCCACCGCGTGCTCGGTCACCGGGTCGACCGCGGTCGTGGGGTCGTGCAGCACCAGCACCGACGGGCGGGCGTACAGCGCGCGGGCCAGCGCCAGCCGCTGCCGTTGCCCACCGGACAGGCTCGCGCCCCGCTCGGTGACGGGCGTGTCCAGCCCGCCGGTGTGGGCGTTCACCACGTCCTGCGCGGCCGAGGCGGACAGCACGCGGTCCAGGAAGGCCGGGTCGGCGCCCGCAGCGTCGCCGACCACGATGTTCGAACCCACGGTGCCCGTGAAGATGTCGGTGTGGTGCGGCTCGACCAGCACCGCGGCCCGCGCCGCACCGGGCCCGACGGAGGCCAGGTCGACCCCGCCGACCGAGATCGTGCCGAGGTAGTCCTCGGCGGCGATCTGCCCGGACAGCGCCGTCACCAGCGCCTCGGCGTCGGCGGCCTGCGGCGCGACGACGCCGACCAGCTCACCGGGACGCACCGAGAGATCCAGCCCGTCCAGGCTCCCGTGGCGCAGCCCCACGACGTCCAAGCCGTGCGGTGGCGCGCCGAGGGGGCGCCGCCCGTCCGGCACCCGCGGCGGCGCGGACAGCACCCGCGCCACCCGGTTGGCCGAGGCCCGGGCCTCGGCGATCCAGCTGGGCACCACGGTCAGCTGCGCGAGCGGGTCGACGAGGAACTGCGCCAAGCCGATCACCGTGACGAACTGCCCGATGCTGATCACGCCGTCGAGCGCGAGCCAGCCCGCGGCGATGGCGATGCCGGCCGCGAGCAGGTTGCTGAGCGTCGCCGAGATCCCCTCGAAGCCGCGCTGGGTGAGCGCCGCGCGCAGGGTCGCCCGCAACGATCGGCGGCTGACCTCGCGGTAGCGCTGCGCGGCCGCGTCCTGCGCCCCGATCCCGCGCAACGGGCGCAGGCCCGCGACGAGGTCGGTGGCCACCGCGGCCGCCCGCCCGGCCGTCTCCTGCTGGTGCTCGATCCGCCGCGCGATGACCGGTGCGCTGAAGTGCAGCACCAGCAGCACCACCGGCGTCCCCAGCACGACGGCGAGGCCGAGCGGGACGTTGATCGTCAGCAGGATGACCGCGCACACGGTCGTCGCCGTCAGGGAGGCGACGATCCGGGGGATGTAGTCGAGCATGTAGGACGTGTTGTCGGCGTCGCTGCTGGAGATCGACAGCAGCTCGCCGCTGCGCAGGTCCGTGCGGATGCCCCGGGGCTGGAGGATCTTCCCCGCGACCTCGACGCGCAGCGTGCAGCCCTCGCCCGCCTCCGCGTAGGTGAGCAGCCGGGCGCCGAAGCGCCACATCAGCGACAGCACCAGGAACAGGACGGCGAGCACCCCGATCCACAGCGCCAGCTCGCGGACGTCACCCGTCGCCACCGCGCGGTCGATGATCACCCCGATCACCACAGGAACCAGCGCCTCGCAGATCTGGTGCCCGCCGTACATCGCGGAACCCGTGGTGAGCCAGCGTCGGTTGCGGACGATCCCACCGATCAGGACCTTCGAACCAGTCGTCTCGGTAGCCATCTACGCGACGCGTCCGGCAGCGGCCCGCGACGGCGAATGAATCAGGGAAAGGGCCGTTTCGGTGGATCGCATCCCGTGGATCACGGACCGCTCCCCGAAGGCGTGCGCCATCGTTCCTACGGACATTTCCGCCCTTCTCAAGATTTAGGTTAGGCTACCCTGCTGCTCGTCGGCGGCACAGCCCTCGACGAACATCATCTCCGGTCGGCCCGACAGCGGCATCGTCGCCGCGGTCCACCCACTCGCGCTTCCTCCAACGGCTGAACGGGGGAGCGCAGCGGGCACCTACAGCAGTGTCTACCCTGCCAACCGGAGGCAATGCTAGCCTCAGCTAACTTCGCGAAGGGGTGTTGATGCAACTGAGCCACAGAGGTCTCACCGACGGAGACCGCACGTCCCCGGGCACCGTACGCAGCCGGACCGGTGCCATCGTCGCGGTATTTCTCGCCGTCCTCGCGATGGTCGTCGGCTGCAGCTCCACGCCGCCCCCCGCACCTGTCGACGAGTCCGTCACCGTCACGCACAAGTTCGGTGAGACGAAGATTCCCGCCAATCCCACGAACGTCGTCACCGTCGGCTGGAACGACCAGGACTTCGTGCTCGCCCTGGATGTGGTTCCGGTCGCGACCCGCGAGTGGTTCGACAACTACAACGACTTCCCCTGGGTCAAGGAGGCGACCGGCGGAAAGGGCGTCACGACCCTCGGCGGGGACGGGATCGACTACGAGTCGATCGCCGCGGCGAAGCCGGACCTCATCTTCGCGATCTACGAGACGATCGACAAGCCGACCTACGACCGGCTGTCCCAGATCGCGCCCACGGTGA
>NZ_JBFWVQ010000177.1:0-7584 GCF_050246655.1 Pseudonocardia sp. | reverse complement strand
CGAGGACCGCGGCGGGCCAGCTGAACCGCGCGGACAGCACCGGGCCGTCGACGGTGTCGACGGTGACGGCGTTGACCTCCAGCGCGCGCGGCAGCGGCATCCGCGGGTCGCGGTCCTCGCCGACCACTGCCCCGTCTGCCCCGTCGGCCCCGCCCACGTGCACCGTCGACCAGTCCGCCCCGGACCCGACGGGGAACCGGCCGAGGTAGTTGAACAGCAGCGCCGGGGCAACCGCGAGATCCGCGTGCCCGCCCCGGTACCGCAGCGCGCCGTAGCCCAGCCCGTGGCGCGGCACCGCGCGCAGCTGCTCCTTGACGGCCTTCACCGCCGCGGCCAGCCGCGGGCCGCCGGTGGGGACCGCCTCGCCCGGCTGCAGGCCGGTGTCGAGGACGACGGGGTAGAGCGTGGTGAACCAGCCGACCGTGCGGGACAGGTCGAGCGCCTGGCCGCCCGCCGGGTCGACGAGCAGCATCTCGGCCTCCCGGCCGTGCCCCTCCATCTCCACCAGGAGGCGGGAGCCGGCCTGTTCGCCGCGCCACCGCGCCACCGCCAGGGCCAGCGCCGCCACCAGCGCGTCGTTCACGCCGCCGTGGATCGCGGCGGGCACGCGGCCCAGCAGCGGCTCGGTGAGCACGCCCGGCAGCGTGACCGTGAGTGACCGCTCGGTCGCGACCGTGTCGACGGCCGGGTCCAGCGGACGGCGCCCGAGCACCGGGGTCGCCACGGCCGCCTGCTCGCGCCAGTACGCGAGATCGGCGTCGAAGACCCCCGCCGCGGTGGCGTCGGCCAGCGCCGATGCCCATTCGCGGAACGAGGTCGGCGTCGGCTCCGGGGCGCCGCCGTCCCACAGCCGCTGCAGGTCCTCGGCCAGGATCCGCAGCGACACCCCGTCCACCACGACGTGATGGACGACCGCGAGAACCCTGCCCTGCCGCTCGCGGCCGCGGTCCAGCCAGACGAACTCGGCCATCCGCCCGGCGGCGGCGTCCAGCCGCGCGGCGGCGGCCGCGGTCTCGCGGCGCATCCGCTCGTCGAGATCCTCGTCCGCGCCGCACCGGACGTGCGTGACGGCGGGGGCCGGAACCTGCGCGGACACGGTGACCGCCGCTCGTCCGTCCGGGCCGGTACGGACCACCGCGCGCAGCATCTCGTGGTGGCCCAGCAGGGCCGCGGCCATCCCGGTGAGGCGGTCGAGGGTGAGCGTGGCGGGGGCGTGCAGGGCGATGGACTGGTAGAAGCCCGCGGACGGGCCCGTCTCGAACAGCCACTCGACGACCGGCGTGGCCGGCAGGTCCCCGAACGGCTCGACGCTCACGACGCGGGGCGCGGCCCCGGCCGCCCGCGCGGCCACCGCCAGCGCCGCGGGCGTGCGTAACTCGAAGACCTCCCGCGGCCGCACGGCGAGCCCGGCCCGGCGCGCCCTGCTGACCACCCCGATCGCGACGATGCTGTCCCCGCCCAGGGTGAAGAAGTCCTCGTCGGGGCCCACCTCGGCGAGCCCGAGCACCTCGGCGAAGATCGCGCACAGCGTGCGCTCCCGCGGAGTGCGCGCGGCGCGCCCACCGG
Source organism: Pseudonocardia sp. (assembly GCF_050246655.1). Classification (GTDB taxonomy): domain Bacteria; phylum Actinomycetota; class Actinomycetes; order Mycobacteriales; family Pseudonocardiaceae; genus Pseudonocardia. Next base: position 6,018 of record NZ_JBFWVQ010000177.1, on the reverse strand, counting down.
TGGTGCCGTCCGGGCGTCGCGGTTCGGGCAGCGCCCGGCGGTCCACCTTGCCGTTCGGCGTCAGCGGGAACTCGTCCAGCACCGTGAACGTCGTGGGCACCATGTACTCGGGCAGGCGGTCGGCACACCACCGGCGCAGCTGGTCCTCGGTCGGCGCCTCGGTGCCCTGGCCCGCCGCGAGGGCGTAGCCGGCCAGGTACTTCGTGCCCGCGGCGATCTCGCGCGCCGTCACCACCGCCTGCCGGACCCCCGGGTGGGCGGCCAGCGCCGCCTCGACCTCCTCGAGCTCCAGGCGCATCCCGCGGATCTTCACCTGGTTGTCCGCCCGGCCGAGGAACTCCAGCGACCCGTCCTCGTGCCAGCGCGCGAGGTCGCCCGTGCGGTAGAGGCGGGAGCCGCCGTCGGGGTCGAACGGGTTCGCGACGAAGCGGGCGGCCGTCATGGCGGGCGCGTTGACGTAGCCGCGCCCGAGCAGGAACCCGGCCGCGTACAGCTCCCCGCCGACGCCGACCGGGACCGGCCGCAACTGCTCGTCGAGCACGTAGAGCTGGGTGCTGGGGTTGGGCCGCCCGATCGAGGTGGCGATCCGCTCGGCGTCGTCGCGGTAGATCACGTGCGAGACCCCGATGGTGGCCTCGGCCGGGCCGTACCCGTGGTAGAGCGTGGTCGTGAGCTGCGCACGGAACCGCTCGAACAGCTCCGGCGTCAGCACCTCACCGCCGCACCAGACGTGCTTGAGCCCCTGCAGCTTCGCGGTGCCGCGCGCCATCTCCAGCAGCACGTCGAGCATCGAGGAGACGAGGTAGACGAACGTGACGCCCTCGGTGGCGATGAGGTCGAGCAGGTATTGGGGGTCCCGGTCCCCGCCGGGTTCGGCGACGACCACGTAGCCGCCGGACACCAGCGGCAGCAGGATCTCGTTGACCGAGATGTCGAACGACAGCGGCGCCTTGAACAGCGCCGAGTCCCCCGGCCCGAAACGCAGGATCCGCTCGACCTGCCACAGCAGCCGGTTGCAGATCGCCTCGTGGCGGATCATCGCGCCCTTGGGCCGGCCCGTCGAGCCCGATGTGAACATCACGTAGGCCAGCCGCTGGGGCTCGATGGTCACCGCGGGCGCCGTGGTGGGCAGGTGCGCGAACGACCAGTCCGCGAGATCGACGACAACGCCCGGCACGGGCGGTGCCGGGGACACGGTGCCGGTCGTGCCGGTCACGGCCAGCACGGCGCCCGCGTCGTCGAGCACCTGGCGGCGGCGCTGCTCGGGCCACTCGGGGTCGACGGGCACGAACGCCCCGCCCGCGACCATGATCGCGAGCACCGCGACCACCATCTCCGCCGACCGGGGCAGGTGCACCGCGACGACCTGCTCCGCGGTGAGCCCCCGCTCGAGCAGGTGGTGGGCGAGCTGGTGCACCCGCGCGGCCAGCTCGACGTAGGTGAGCTGCACGGGGCGCCCGTCCGCCGCGCTCCCGCCACCGGCGACCAGGGCCAGCCCGTCGGGGTACGCCTGAACCGCGCGGGCGAAGAGCTCCGCGACGGTGGTGGTGTCCGACGGCAGCGTCGAGTCGTTCCACCCGGCGAGCACCTCGAGACGTGCTGCCAGGGTGTCTGCCGTGTCCCGGTCGATGGACATACCTCTCCCACGGGTTGTTGCGACGAGGCGTTTTCGGAGGCTGCTAGTGCTCGGGGTGGGCGCCTGCGGTGGCGCGCGAGCGCCACGCGCCCCACAGCTGGGCGTAGCGCCCACCCGCGGCGAGGAGATCGGGATGGGCTCCGCACTCGACGACGCGCCCGTGCTCCAGCACGACGACGCGGTCCGCGGTCGCGGCCTGGGTGAGCCGGTGGGCGACGATCAACGTCGTGCGGCCGGCCGTGGCGGCGGCCGCCGCCTCCTCCAGCCCGCGCGCGCCGAGGCTGCCCGCCTCCGCGGTCGCCTCGTCGAGAATCGCCACCGCCGGATCGGCCACCACCAGCCGGGCCAGCGCGAGCTGCTGCGCCTGGGCGGCGGTGAGGTCCCGCCCGCCCTCCCCGACCAGCGTCTCGATGCCCTCTGGCAGCACCGCCACCCAGTCCCACGCGCCGACCCGCTCCAGGGCGGCGCGCACCTGCTCGACCGTCGCGTCCGGACGGCCCAGCCGGACGTCCTCGACCAGGGGTCCGGCGAAGACGTGCACCTCCTGGCTGATGATCGCCACCTGGCGGCGCACCTGGTCGGCGCCGAGCTCGCGCAACGGCACCCCGCCGAGGCGGACCGAGCCCCCGGACGGGACGAGCAGCCCCGCGGCGACGGCCGCCAGGGTGGTCTTGCCCGCACCCGTCGAGCCCACGAGGGCGACCCGTTCCCCGGGCCCGATGCGCAGGGACACACCGTGCAGGACGGGCACGCCGGGCTCGTAGCCGAACTCGATGCCGGCGAGCTCCAGGGCGGAGTCGGCGGGACGGCGCGTCGGATCGGCGGTCGACCGCTCCTGCGGGATGCCCACGACGCCGACCAGCCGCGCCAGGCTCGCGCCCGCCGACTGCACCTCGTCGAAGCTGTGCAGCACGGTGCCGACCGGGTCGAACAGGCGGTGGAACAGCAGCGCGGCCGCGGTGGCCGCACCGACGGTGACCATCTGCTCGCGGACCAGCACGAAGCCGACGATCAGCACCACCGACAGCCCGACGAACTCGGCCCGGTTGGTGCGCCCGACGAAGCGGGTGAACAGCGTGACGATCGCGATCGACAGATCCCGGGCCCGGACGGCCGCGGCGTCGATCTCGATGAGGTGCGCGCGCTCCAGGCGGTAGGCGTGCACGGTCCGCGCGCCGACCATGCTCTCCATGAGCGCCTGCGACCGGGCCGCGACGGCCTTGCGCTCGTCGGCGTACATCGGGGCCGAGCGCGGCAGGTACCAGCACAGGCCGAGCACGTACAGCGGGACGGCGGCGAGCCCGGCGAGCCCGAGCCGCCAGTCCAGGCCCGCCATCGCGACGATCCCGAGGATCCCCACGAGCAGTGAGGAGATGACCTTGGGCAGGACGTCGGTGACCGCCCGGCCGATGGCGTTGACGTCGTCGCCGATGCGCGAGAGCAGGTCGCCCTTGCCCGCCTTCTCGATCACGGCGTTGGGCAGCGTCATCGCCCGCTGCATCACCCGCTCACGCAGCGTGGCGAGGATCCGCTCGCCGAGACTGCTGGTCAGGTAGGTCGCCACGCCGGAGCTGACGCCGCCGACGATCGCCGCGACGACCAGGACGCCCGCGATGACGGCGATCGAGGACGCGGGCTCCTGGGCGCTGACCCGGTCCACGAGCTCGCCGAAGATGTAGGGTGGCAGCACCGTCATCGCCGCCGCGAGCAGGCCGATCGCGAGCGTGCCCACCGTGAGCACGCGGTGGTGGCGCAGCTGGCCGAACAGCCACGCCCACGACGCCCGCGGGCCCGCGATCGGGAGCAGCGTGCCGCTCCCCGTTGCCTGAGCCGGGCTCGTCACCGCAGCACCGCCTTCCGGTAGGCGCCGTCGCGCTCGGCCAGTTCGTCGTGGGTGCCGCTGGCGCGGACCCGGCCGTTCTCGATCACCACGACGCGGTCCGCCGTGGCGAGCAGGATCGGGCTGCAGGTCACCAGGACGGTGCTGCAGGTCTGTTCCGGCCCGTGGCGCAAGGCCGCCAGGCCGCGGGCGACCGCATGCTCGGTCACCGGGTCCACCGCGGTCGTGGGGTCGTGCAGCACCAGCACGGACGGCCGGGCGTACAGCGCCCGCGCCAACGCCAGCCGTTGCCGCTGCCCGCCGGACAGGCTCGCGCCCCGCTCGGTGACGGGGGTGTCCAACCCGCCGGTGTGCGCGTTCACCACGTCCTGCGCGGCCGAGGCGGACAGCACGCGGTCCAGGAAGACGGCGTCGGTGCCCGCGCCGTCGCCGACCACGATGTTCGAGCCCACGGTGCCCGTGAAGATGTCGGTGTGGTGCGGCTCGACCAGCACCGCGGCCCGCGCCGCACCGGGCTCGACGGAGGCCAGGTCGACGCCGCCGACCGCGATCGTCCCGAGGTGGTCCTCGGGAGCGATCTGCCCCGACAGCGCTGTGACCAGCGCCTCGGCGTCGGCGGCCTGCGGCGCGACGACGCCGACGAGCTCGCCGGGCCGCACCGAGAGATCGAGCCCGTCGAGGCTCCCGTGGCGCAGCCCCACGATGTCCAGGCCGTGCGGCGGCGCGCCGAGCGCGCTCTGCCCCTCCGCCACCATCGGCGGCGCGGACAGCACCCGCGCCACCCGGTTGGCAGACGCCCGGGCCTCGGCGATCCAGCTGGGCACCACGGTCAGCTGAGCCAGCGGCTCGACGAGGAACTGCGCCAGGCCGATCACCGTGACGAACTGGCCGATGCTGATCACGCCGTCCAGCGCGAACCAGCCGGCCGCGATGGCGATCCCGGCCGCGAGCAGGTTGCTGAGCGTCGCCGAGACCCCCTCGAAGCCACGCTGCGTGAGCGCCGCGCGCAGGGTCGCCCGCAACGAGCGGCGGCTGACCTCGCGGTAGCGCTGCGCGGCCGCGTCCTGCGCCCCGATCCCACGCAGCGGGCGCAGGCCGGCGACGAGGTCCGTGGCCACCGCGGCGGCCCGCCCCGCGGTCTCCTGCTGGTGCTCGATCCGCCGCGCGATGAGCGGCGCGCTGAAGTGCAGCACCAGCAGCACCAGCGGCGTCCCCAGCACGACCGCGAGCCCGAGCGGGACGTTGACCGTCAGCAGGATGACCGCGCACACCGTGGTGGCCGTCAGGGAGGCCACGATGCGGGGGATGTAGTCGAGCATGTAGGACGTGTTGTCGGCGTCGCTGCTGGAGATCGACAGCAGCTCGCCGCTGCGCAGGTCCGTGCGGATGCCCCGGGGCTGGAGGATCTTCCCCGCAACCTCGACGCGCAGCGTGCAGCCCTCGCCCGCCTCGGCGTAGGTGAGCAGCCGGGCGCCGAAGCGCCACATGAGCGACAGCACCAGGAACAGGACCGCGAGCACCCCGATCCACAGGACCAGCTCGCGGACGTCACCCGTCGCCACCGCACGGTCGATGATCACACCAATGACCACCGGGACCAACGCCTCGCAGATCTGGTGACCGCCGTACATCGCGGATCCCGTGGTGAGCCAGCGCCGGTTGCGGACGATTCCGTCGATCAGAACCTTCGAACCGGTCGTCTCAGTCGCCATCTACGCGACGCGTCCGGCCGCGACCCGGGCCGGGGAAAGGGGGCTACGCGGAAGGCCCGTTCCGGTGGATCGGACCCCGTCGTTCCCGGGTCGATCCCCGAAGGTGTGCGCCACCGTTCCTATGGACATTTCCACCCTTCCGCTGAGTTAGGGTAACCTACCTCGCCCCACGCCGACAGTGAACGCCGGCGACGAACATCATCTCCGGCGGCCCGCCGGGCGGCACCGTCGCCGCCACTCGGCCGCTCGCCACTCCCCCGAAGGACTGAACGGGCGAGTGAACCGGGCACCTACAGCAGTGTCTACCCTGCCAACCGGAGGCAATGCTAGCCTCAGCTAACTTCTCGAAGGGGTGTTGATGCAACTGAGCCACAGAGGTCTCCCGGACGGGGACCACGCGAACTCCCGCACCGGCGGTTTCCGTTTGGGCGTCGTCGTCGCCGCTTTTCTGGCCGCCCTCGCGATGGTGGCCGGCTGCGGCTCGACACCGGCCGCCGCTCCCACGGACGAGCCCGTCACCGTAACGCACAAGTTCGGTGAGACGAAGATTCCCGCCAATCCCAAGAATGTCGTCACCGTCGGCTGGAACGATCAGGACTTCGTGCTCGCACTGGACGTCGTTCCGGTCGCGACCCGCGAATGGTTCGACAACTACAACAACTTCCCGTGGGTCAAGGAGGCGACCGGCGGAAAGGGCGTCACCACCCTCGGCGGGGACGGGATCGACTACGAGTCGATCGCCGCGGCGAAGCCGGACCTCATCTTCGCGATCTACGAGACGATCGACAAGCCGACCTACGACCGGCTGTCCCAGATCGCGCCCACGGTGA
>NZ_JBFWVQ010000176.1:0-7731 GCF_050246655.1 Pseudonocardia sp. | reverse complement strand
CCGCTCAGCCGAGGGCGAGGCCCTCCGCCGAGCTCGACGGCGTGGGATCGGGCAGCCGCGCCATCCGGAACGAGTTGGCGAACCCCAGAAGCCCCGCGAGGAGCGGGATGAGCAGCGCGATCTGCAGCGAGAGCGGGCGGGTCTCCGTGTTGATGCGCAGGATCTCCTCCCGGACCGGGGCGGGCTGCCCGGCGAGCAGCTCCTCGAGCCCGGTGTTGGTCATCAGCTGGGCGTCGTCGTCCAGCACGGTCGCCACCTGCTGCTTCTGGTCCGCGGACAGCACGGTGCTGTCGTTGGCGGCGACGGTGAACGCGGCGGCGAGCGCGGCCAGCATCGTCGCGCCGGCCAGCGCGAGCCCGAACGACAGGCCGAACGAGCCGGCGGCGGAGTTCACCCCGGCGGCCTCGCTGACCCGCTCCTCGGAGACCGGGCTCAGCGTGTAGTTGTTGAGCTGCGAGACCAGCAGGCCCAGCCCGGAGCCGGTGATCAGCAGCGGCACGAGCAGGTACCAGCCGGAGTCGGCCCGCGGCACCAGCGGGAGCAGGACCGCCATCCCGATCGCGAGCAGCGCGAACCCCCAGCACACCAGCGTCGACGGGCGGCGCCGCCCGGCCCGCTTCCCGGCGAGCAGCGCGATCCCGAACATGGACAGCGACAGCGGCGCGATCGACAGCCCCGCCTCCAGGGCGTTGTACTCCAGCACCATCTGCAGGTAGATCGGCAGGACGATCATCGTGCCGCCGAGGGCGGTCTGCTGCAGGAGCTGCTGGGTGACGCCCAGCCGGAAGTACGGCGAGGAGAACAGGCTCGGGTCGAGCAGCATCGGCTTCCCGGCGCGCTTGCGCCGCCGAAGCCACCACGCCAGCCCGCACATCGCCGCGATGCCGAGCAGCACCAGCGCGCCGACCGCCTCGCCGCCTTCCTGCCACACGAGGATGCCCAGCACGATGCCGCCCATCCCGACGACGGACATCGCCGAGCCGCCGATGTCGATGCCCCGCGGGCCGGTGTAGGCGACGTCGCGCACGAGCCGGGCACCGGAGAGCACGATGGCGATGATCACCGCTTCGAGCAGGAAGCCGACCCGCCACGACAGGAACGTGGTGATGAAGCCGCCGAGCAGCGGCCCGACCGCCGCCGCGATGGCCGCCGACGCCCCGACGAGCGCGTAGACCTTGGTGCGGGCGGTGCCCTCGAAGTTGCCGTGGATGAGTGCCTGCATGGCCGGCAGCAGCAGCGAGGCACCGAGCCCACCGATGACGGCCCAGAAGACGATGATCGCGGTGAGGCTCTGCGCGAGCGTCATCGCGATGGCGCCGACGGCGTAGCCCAGCAGGCCGATGATGTACGCGCGCTTGCGGCCGAACAGGTCGCAGACCTTGCCACCGATGAGGATGAACGCCGCCGAGACCAGTGCCTCGAGCGCGATCGCGGACTGGACCCCGGACACCGTCGTGTCGAGGTCGCGCACGACCGCCGAGATCGAGACGTTCATCAGCGACGTGTCCACGACGAGCACGAACATCGCCATCGCGAGCAGCAGGGCGAGCATGCGGCTGCGCGGCTCCGGCGCAGCGGAGGAGTCCGGCTCCGTGGACATCAGGGCATCGTTGGCGGCGCCGGGGCTGCGCGACTCATCCGGCGGAGGTGAATCCCGCCCTGGTCAGGCCGTTGCGCGCACCCGCTCGTCGAGGTGCGCCGCCACCATCGCGACGACGTCCGCGGCGTCCGCGCGCGCCCCGTCGATGAGCGTGGACTTGCGCCGCCGCAGGAACGGCATCCCCATCAGGTAGAGGCCGGGAACGCGGGTGGCGCCGCCGTCGTGGACGAGCCGGCCGCGCGCGTTCTGCACGGGCAGGTCGCACCAGGACAGGTCCGGACGGAACCCGGTCGCCCAGAGCACGGTGCCGATCTCGCCCGCGCGCAGGTCCAGCTCGAGGCCCGGGGAGGAGGGCACCTCCGTCGGCGCGAACCGCTCCGGCGGATCGGCCGCCTCGACGCCCGCCTCGACGGCCCACGTGTCGAGGGTGTCGAGCAGCCTGCCCATCTTGAGATCGGCGAGCGCGCAGACGTTGCGCAGGCCACCGGAGAACAGCGCCCGCCCGTCGCGGATCGCCGCGAGCTTGCCGTGCAGCAGCGCACCCTGCTTCACCAGGGCGTTCAGGTCCAGCGACGAGGTCGTCCCGGCGAGCTGCATCGACGGGATGTTGCGGGCGCGCACGAGGTCGTCCATCTGCGTGTACGACTCGTCGAGGACGCCGGCGTGCTCCATCCACCACAGCACGTCCGCGCCCCGGTACCGGCGCGGCATCCGTACGTGCTCGCCGACGGCCACGTGCACGCGGCGCCCGGCGCGCAGCAGCTCGTCCGCGATCTGCACCCCGGACGCCGACGCGCCCACGACGAGCACGCCGCCGTCGGGTACCTGCGACGGGTTGCGGTAGTCCGCGGGGGTGAGCGAGGCGATCCCGGGCGGCAGCGCCTCGGCCACCGGCGGCACCTTCGCGACGTTGCAGGCACCCGACGCGAGCACGACCGCGTCGGCGGTCCACTCGCCGTGGTCCGTGCCGACCCGGAAGCCCTCCCGCACCGACGTCACCGTGACGCCGGTGCGGACCGGGGCACCGGCCGCGTAGGCGTCGATCACCTGGACGACCTCGGCGGCTGTCATGTAGCCGTCCGGGTCCGGGCCGCCGTAGGCGTACCCGGGCAGCCGGGTGAGCCAGTTCGGGGTGAGCAGGCGCAGGGAGTCCCAGCGCTGGGTGCGCCACGAGTGCGCCACCTCGCCGCGTTCGAGGATCACGTGGTCGATCGCCCGGTCGGCGAGGTGGCGGCTCGTGGCCAGCCCGCAGTGGCCGGCCCCGACGACCACGACGGGAACGTGCGGCACGGGTCAGATCACCCTTCAGTCGACGGAGACCACGACGTTGGTCGGGTTGGTGAGCAGGTCGTAGACGGCGGAGCGCTTCTGCGACTGGGCCACCAGCGCCTCGACGTCGGCCTTGCTCGCGTCGGCGTCGACCTCGAAGGTGACCTTGACGTCGCTGAAGCCGTTGCGGATGTCCGGGTCCGCCCCGAGGATGCCGTGCAGGTCCATCGCCGCCTCGATCGTGGCCGACACCGAGCGCAGCTGGATCTGGCGCTGCTGCGCCACGGCCGCGACGCCCGCGGTGAGGCAGGAACCCAGCGCCACCAGCACGAACTCCACCGGCGTCACGCCGTTGTCCTCCGCGGCGAAGGCGAGCGGGTGGTCGGCGTCGTAGGTGAAGGTCTCGCGGTGGGCCTGCTCGGCGCCCAGCGTGTAGAAGGACTCGATCGACGACGTGCTGTGCGTGCCGCGCTGCCAGGTGGTGGTCGAGCGCCACGTGGTCTTGCCGAGGTCCGGGTTGTCCCCGAACAGCTCGCGGGCGCCCAGCAGCGCCTCGACGTTGACGCCGTTGTCGACGGGGGTGTCGGCGAGTGTCATGACTTCTGCTCCTTGAGTAGATCGGTTTCCTGGGTCCGGCACCGCGCCGTCCTGCGGGCGCGCGTCACCTCGGTGGAGGCGGGGCGCAGAGCGGCGCGGTCAGCGACAGGAGTGGACGGTGAGCCGCTGCAGATCGACGTGACGCCGGCGCGTCAGGTGCAGGGTCACGATCGGCATCGTTCGTGGCAGGGTGCGGCTCTGTCAAGGCGCACGATCGAGTCCGTCGGGACCGTAAGACCTCGGTCATCTTCGTGGTCCCTCCGACGGACCGGCCGATCGGCGGCCGGGATGGGCGGAGAGTCCCCGGTGGACGGCGGCCGTCGTGCGGTCGAGGTCGCCCGTGGCGAGCAGGTCGAGCAGCGCGCCGCGCAACAGGGCGAGCACGGCGGTGCGGGCGGCTGCCCCGTCCGGCCGATCCCGCTGCTCGGGTGGTTGGGCGCGGGCGAGGACGGCGAGCCAGTCCTCGACGGTCGCGGCCGCGAAACCGGCCCACGGGCCGTCCGGGTCGGCGAGGGAGCGGGCGTAGCACTCGAGCCAGAGGGTGAGCAGCGGACGGCGCGCGGGCGCGGCGAGCCACTCCCAGACCCGCCGCCCGGCGTCGTCGAGTCCGGCGGTCTCGGGAAGCAGGGCGAGCTGCTCGGCGCGTGCGCGCGCGAGGAGCTCGCGGACCAGGGCGTCCTTGCTGCCGAAGAGGAAGAGCAGCACGCGGGGGCTGGAGCCGATCGCGGCGGCCAGCGGGCGCAGCGACAGGTCCGCGATCCCGTGGGTGAGGATGTAGCGGTAGGCGGCGTCGAGCAGCTCGGCCCGCCGGGGCGAGGGGGTTGCGCGGGCCTGCGGCACGGGGTCAGTATCGGTTACTGAAACACTCGTTTCAGTGGGAGGTGCACCGTGATCACCGTCCGTCCGCTCGGCAGGCCGGGTGACCTCGGCTGGATCGTCCAGGCGCACGGCGAGCTCTACGCCGCCGAGCACGGCTGGGACGCGAGTTTCGAGGCCCTCGTCGCGCGGATCGTCGCCGACTTCGCCGCGGGCCACGACCCCGACCGCGAGCGGGGCTGGATCGCCGAGCTCGACGGCAGGCGCGTCGGCTGCGTGCTGTGCGTCGCCGACACCGCCCACAGCGCCGACACCGCCGACGGGCCCACGACGGCGCGGCTGCGCATCCTGCTCGTGCACCCCGACGCGCGGGGCCACGGCGCCGGCACGTGCCTCGTCGGCACCTGCGTCGACTTCGCCCGCGATGCCGGCTACCGCAGCCTCATGCTGTGGACCAACGACATCCTCGACGCCGCCCGGCGGATCTACGAGGCGGCCGGCTTCGTCCGCACCGCGAGCGCCCCGCACCACAGCTTCGGGCGCGACCTCGTCGGCGAGGACTGGGCGCTCGATCTCTAGCCGAACACCGGGCGTCGCTTCTCCAGGAACGCCCTGATGCCCTCCTGCCCGTCCGCGGACCCGGCGCGGGCGGCGATCCCGCGGCCCTCCAGCTCCATCTGTTCCTCCAGACCGCTGCCGAAGGACGCCAGCAGCAGCCGCTTCACCGTGCCGTGCGCCGCCGCCGAGCCCGTGGCGAGCTGCCCCGCCAGCTCCGTGGCCGCCTCTGCCAGCTCGTCGTCGGGGACGACCCGGGTCACCAGGCCCCAGGCGGCGGCCTCGTCCGCAGACAGCGTGCGGTTGGTCAGGATCAGCTCCTGGGTGCGGCGCAGCCCGATCAGGCGCGGCAGGTGGTAGGTCGCGCCCCCGTCCGGGCTCAGGCCCGCCCGCGTGTAGGCCATCGTGAACGACGCGGACGCCGCCGCGAGCACCAGATCGCCGCTCACCGCGAGGCTGAACCCGGCTCCCGCCGCGACCCCGTTCACCGCGACCACCAGCGGAGCGTCCATCCGCGCGAACGTCGACGTGGCCCGGTGCAGGTCGTCGGCGATGCCCTTCACGAACCCGCCCACCGGTCCGTCCTGCGTCCCCATCGCGCGCAGGTCCCCGCCCGCGCTGAAAAAACGGCCCGATCCCGTCAGCACGACCGCGCGGATCGACGGGTCGTGGTCGCACCGGGCCGCCGCGGCCGCCAGCTCACCGGCGAGGACGTCGTTCATCCCGTTCGCCGCGTCCGGGCGGTTCAGGGTGATGCGCACGACGGCGCCGGCGCGCTCCCAGCCGAGGGTCTCGAAGTCCGTCACGGGTCCTCCTCGCACGCCGACGGGCGGGTCCGGACGCTACCTGCCGCCCGATCCCCGTCGACAACGACGTTGTGCTGATCAACAGGGCGATTCGATCAGCACAACGTCGTTCTCGACGGCGCGCGGAAGCCGGCCACCGCCGTTCCGTCCCGGTCCTCGTCGCGCTCCACCCGGGCGGTGAACCCGTGGAGGGCGAACGCGTCGGCGAGCGCGGGTGCCTGGCGCACGCTCGTCTCGACGACCAGGGTCCCGCCCGGCACGAGCCAGCGCGGCGCCGCGGCGACGACGCGGCGCGCGATGTCCAGGCCGTCCGCGCCGCCGTCGAGTGCGATGGCGGGTTCGTGGTCGCGCGCCTCCGGCGGCATCGTCGCGATCGCCGCCGTCGGGACGTACGGGGCGTTGGCGACGAGCACGTCCACCCGGCCGCCCAACGTCGCGGGCAGCGCGGCGTCGAGATCGCCCGCGTACACGTGGTGCCCGGGCAGGTTGCGCCGCGCGCAGCGCACCGCGACCGGGTCCAGGTCCGCCGCGTGCACGATGACCCCCGGCACCGCCGCCGCCACCGCGGCGGCGACCGCGCCCGTCCCGCAGCACAGGTCCACCAGGACCAGGGGCCGTGCCGCGACGGCCAGCTCCACGAGCAGCTCCGTGCGCCGCCGCGGCACGAACACCCCCGGTTCGACCGCGATCCGCAGGCCCGCGAACCCGGCCCAGCCGAGGACGAGCTCCAGCGGCTCTCCGCGCACCCGGCGCGCGACGAGCCCGTCCAGCTCGGCGCCCGAGGCGGCCTCGGCGAGCAGGCGGGCCTCGTCCTCGGCGAACACGCACCCGGCGGCGCGCAGGCGCGCGACGAGGGCCGCGTCGGGCATGCTCACGCAGCCTCGGCCCGCCCCAGCAGCGCAGACATCGACCCGTAGCCGACGACCGTCGCCCGTTCCACGAGCGCGGCGTCCGTCGTGAGCCCGCGGACCCCGAGGTCGCGCCCCGGCGTGACCGCCAGCAGGTGGGTGGAGCCGCGAGCCGGATGCGCGGCGTCGTCAAGGACGGCGAGGACGGGAGCGTGGCGGCGGACGTCCTGGGTCATGGCGCCGAGGCCGGGAACGAGCAGGTCAAGGACGGGCACCCACGGCGGTCGGCCCTGCTCGCGCCGCAGCTCCGGGACGGTGCGGGTGAGCAGCGCGAGGACGTGCGTGGCCCCGTCGGACAGCGCGCGGAACACGGGGAGCGGCTCGGCCACCGAGCCGTCGATCCAACGCCGCCCGTGCAGCTCGACGGCGGGCCCGGCGAGCAGCGGGATGGAGGCGGTGGCGCGCAGGGCGCGCTTCCACTCGGCCGGGTTGGCGGGGTCCAGGGCGTGGGCGCGCAGGTCCCCGGCCGCCGTTGCGATCACCCGCAGCGGGACCTCGCCGGAGCCGAGGCGCTCCCACGGTTCGGGTGCGGACAGGATGTGGTCGAACAGGTGGTCCAGCGACACGACCGGCTTGCCGGTGGCGAGGCGGCGCGGGTCGATGAACGCCTTGCAGGCCATCTCCTCGAAGAAGATGCGTGCGGCGCCGTGGCCCTCGCCGAGCAGGAGCGAAGCCCCGACGAACGCGCCCGCGGAGCTGCCGTAGACGACGTCGAAGGCCTCGGTGAGACCAGCGTCCTCCAGCGCGGCGACCATCCCTCCCGTGTACGCCCCGCGCATGCCGCCACCCCCGACGACCAGCGCGATCCGGTGCGGGTCGCGGCGCGCGCCGGGGCTGGAGCCCTCGGCGCGCCGCCGGAGCAGGGCCGCGATCACCTCCGGGTCACCGGGAAGGACCGCGGGCGCGCGTCGTCGGCGCAGGCGGGGCGTCACACCTCGGATCATCCCAGCGACGCGGCCGGGGCCGCGCGGGAGGCGGCGCGGGGGCGGGCGCGCCCACCTGGAACGTGGCCCACCTGGAGCGCGCGAACGGCACGTACGGGAAGACCTATCTCCCGTACGCGCCGTTCGCGCAACGGGGCGGGCGCGTTCGCACCGTCCGCCCGGCCCTACCGCAGGGCCCGGAAGACGGCGCATCGCCCGCCCGGGACCCGCAGCCGCACCTGCGCGATCTCCGCCAC
>NZ_JBFWVQ010000175.1:0-7946 GCF_050246655.1 Pseudonocardia sp. | reverse complement strand
CCCCGGAACCCCCCGCCGACACCCCACCCGCACCCCCGCGCGAACGCCGGTCTCAGGCGGGCACACCCGCCAGCAGCGCGTGCACCACCGCGTCCGCGAGCAACCGTCCCCGCCGGGTCAGCACCGCGCGCCCGTCCGCGGCGGCGCCCGCGTCGAGCAGCCCGTCCGCGGCCGCCCGCGCGGCGGCGTCCCGGCCGGGCCCGTCCAGCAGCTCCAGGGCGAGCCCCGACGCGAGCCGCAGACGCAGCATCACCCGCTCGACGTGCCGCTCGGTCCCCCCGAGCGCCTCGCGCCCGGCCTCCGGCGACTCCCCCGCGGCCAGCATCGCCGCGTAGCGCGCCGGGTGCTTGACGTTCCACCAGCGCGTCCCGGCCAGGTGCGAGTGCGCGCCGGGCCCGAGGCCCCACCAGTCCCCGTCCAGCCAGTAGCCGAGGTTGTGCCGGCACGCCGCAGCGTCCGACGCGGCCCAGTTCGACACCTCGTACCAGTGCAGTCCCGCCGCGGTGAGCCGGTCGTCGATCAGCTCGTAGCGGGCGGCGGCGACGTCGTCGTCCGGGGCGGGCAGCTCGCCGCGCGCGACGCGCCTCGCGAGCGCCGTCCCCTCCTCGACGATCAACGCGTACGCCGACACGTGGTCCACCCCCGCCTCGAGGACGGCGTCCAGCGAGGCCCGCAGATCGTCGTCGGTCTCCCCGGGAGTGGCGTAGATGAGGTCCAGGTTGACGTGCCCGATCCCCGCAGCGCGCGCCTCCCGGGCCGCGTCGACGGCCCGACCGGGCGTGTGCCGGCGGTCCAGGACCTGCAGCACGTGCGGCGCCGCCGACTGCATGCCCAGCGACACCCGCGTGAACCCGGCCTCGACGAGGCGCGCGAAGAACTCCGGGGACGTCGACTCCGGGTTGGCCTCGGTGGTGATCTCCGCGCCCGCGACCAGCCCGAACGTCTCCCGCACCGCCCCGAGCACCGTGCCCAGCCGCTCGGCCCCGATCAGCGACGGTGTGCCGCCCCCGACGAACACGGTGTCCACCGGCCGGGAACCCACGACCGATGCGGCCAGCGCCAGCTCGCGATGCACCGCCACCAGCCACCCGTCCGGCGAGGCGCCCGATCCGGCCAGCTCCGAGGCGGTGTAGGTGTTGAAGTCGCAGTAGCCGCAGCGCGCCGCGCAGAACGGCACGTGCACGTAGATCCCGAACGGCATGAGGCGTCCAGGCTACTTCAGCAGCAGCGTGTCCAGCCGCCGCGCCGCCACCACCAGCCCCACCACGATCATGACCGCGAAGTAGGCGAGGTGCCCCAGCATCCCGGGATGGACGGCGCCGGTGGTGAGCCCGCGCATGAGCTCCACGGCGTGGTAGAGCGGCAGGCACTCGACGACGAGCTGCAGCCACCGGGGGTAGACCGAGAGCGGGTAGAACGTCGTCGCGAACAGGAACATCGGCAGTACCACGAGGGTGACCAGGTCGAAGTCCTGCCACGAGCGCATGTACGACGTGGCCGCCATCCCCACCGCCGCGAACGCGAACGCGACGACGAGCGCCGCGGGCAGCGCGAGCAGGGCCCACGGCGAGGTGAGCAGGCCGAACCCGGCCATGACCGCCAGGAACCCCAAGGAGTACAGCCCGCCGCGGATGAGCGCCCAGCCGATCTCGCCGAGCGCGACGTCCACCGGCCCGAGCGGGGTGGCGAGCATCGCGTCGTAGAGCTTCGAGTACTTGAGCTTGAAGAACACGTTGTACGTGGAGTCGAACACCGCGCCGTTCATCGCCGACGCCGCGAGCAGGCCCGGCGCGATGAACGCCGCGTACGTGAGCGGGGCGCCGTCCGGGCCGGGGAGCGTGCCGACCAGCGTGCCGAGCCCGTGGCCCATCGCGAGCAGGAAGAACACCGGCTCGAAGAATCCCGAGAAGAACGCGAGAAAGGTGCGTCGGGTGGCGGTGGCGTTGCGCTCCAGCAGCGCGTGCGAGCGCCCCGCGTACGAGCCGGCGGGCATGAGCAGGGCCGCCCGTGCGACCGTCGGCGCGCTCACTGGCCCAACCTCCTGCGGAACAGCCGCGTCACCAGCACGATCCCCACACCCAGCAGCACCAGCAGGTAGGCGAGGTGTCCGAGCGCCGCGAGCGGCTCCCACCGGTCCAGTGCCGCCGCCCGGGCCAGCTCGGTGCCGTGCCACAGCGGCGAGATCCAGGCCAGCGGCAACACGATCGGCGGTAGCCGGTCCACCGGGAAGAACGTGCCCGAGAACAGCGTCATCGGGATGACCACGAACCGGAACAGCATGGTGAAGGCGGTGCCCTCGTTCGTCACCGTGGCGGCGAACGCCATCACCAGCGCTGCCATCGCCGCTCCGGTGAGCGACGCCGCGAGCAGCGACAGGAGCACCCCCGGCCCGCTGACCCCGCCGAACACCGCGATCACCGCCAGGTAGATCGCGCCCGTGCCGGTCAACTTGATCACGGTCCAGGAGAGGTGGCCGACGGCGATCTGGCCCGGCGTGAGCGGGGTGGCCGTCATCGCGTGGTAGATGCGCTGCCACTTGAACGCCGAGAGGACCGGGTAGGTCGACTCGAACGACGCCGCCTGCACCGCCGACACGGCGAGCAGCGCCGGCGCGAGCCACACCAGGTAAGGCACCCCGCCGGTGGCCTGCGCCGCCTGTCCGCCGCTCTCGACGAGCGTGCCGAACCCGACCCCGAACGCCAGCAGGAACAGCAGCGGCTGCAGCACCGACGACACCGCGGTGGCCCGCCAGTTGCGCCGGTACCACGTCCAGTAGTGCTCGACGACGAGCAGCACCCCGCGGGTCCGGGAGATCTCGACGCGGCGCGGTACCGCCGGGTCGACGACCGTCCCGCCGGGACCGCTCGCCAGCGCTCGCTCGGGCATCGGTCAGTCCACCAGCGTCCGGCCGGTGAGCCGCAGGAACACGTCCTCCAGCGACGAGCGGCGCACCATCGCCGACAGCGGACGCAGCCCCGCCCGGTACACGAGCTCCTGGGCCCGCTCGCCGTCCGCGGTGTAGACGAGCAGCCGGTCCGGCAGCTCCTCCACCCGCCCGTCGTGCTCGCCCAGCGCCGCGCCCACGACGGCGGGCTCCGGGCGCGCCTCCGGCTCGAACCGCAGCTCCAGCACCTCCCGGGTGGAGTGACGCTCGATCAGCTCCGCAGGTGAGCCCTCGGCGACGATCAGCCCGGCGTCCATGACGACGAGCCGGTCGCACAGCTGCTCGGCCTCGTCCATATAGTGGGTGGTGATGATCTGCGTGACGCCGTCGCGCTTGAGCCGGTACAGCCGCTCCCACAGCAGGTGGCGCGCCTGCGGATCGAGCCCGGTGGTGGGCTCGTCGAGCAGCAGCAGCTCGGGGGAGTTGACCAGCGAACGCGCGATCGTGAGGCGCCGGCGCATGCCGCCCGACAACGGCTCCACCGGCGTGTCCGCACGGTCGGTGAGCTGCGCGAACTCCATCAGCTCGACGGCCCGCTCGCGCACGTGCGCCCGCGGGAGGCCGAAGTAGCGGCCGTAGACCTCCAGGTTCTGCCGGACGGTGAGCTCGAGGTCGAGGTTGTCCAGCTGCGGGACGACGCCGACGCGGGCCCGGATGCGCGGGCCGTCCGTCCCCGGATCCATGCCCAGGACCTGCAGCGACCCGGCCGTGCGCGGCGAGACGCACGCGATCATGCGCATCGTCGAGGACTTGCCGGCGCCGTTCGGGCCGAGGAAACCGAAGGTCTCGCCGCGCGCCACGTCCACGTCGATGCCTCTGACCGCCTCGAAGTCGCCGAACGACTTGCGGAGGCCCCGGGCCTGGACGAGAGCATCGGACACGGGCGCCACGCTAACCGCGACCCCCGACAGATCGCTTGGAGAAAGGTGACGTCAGAGGTTCGGGAACCAGAGCTTGATCTCTCGGTCCGCGGACTCCGGCGAGTCCGAGCCGTGCACGAGGTTGGACTGGGTCTCGAGCCCGAAGTCGCCGCGGATGCTGCCGGGCGCGGCCTTCTCCACCGGGTCCGTCCCGCCCGCGACCTGCCGCCACGCCGCGATCGCCCGCGGGCCCTCGACGACGGCCGCGACGAGCGGGCCGGAGGTGATGAAGTCGATCAGGTCGCCGAAGAACGGCTTGCCGTCGTGCTCGGCGTAGTGCTGGGCGGCCAGCTCGCGGTCCACCGTGCGCAGTTCGAGCGCCACGATCGTCAGGCCCTTGCGCTCGATCCGCGCGAGGACCTCGCCCACCAGCTTGCGCTCGACGCCGTCGGGCTTGACCAGGACCAGGGTGCGTTCCGTCACCCCGCGAGGGTATCGAGCAGGCAGGTCAGGCGTTCGTGCGGGCGCGGCGCGCGGCGATGAACGAGCGGATGCCCATCACCAGGTACACGACGAGCAGGACGAACATGATCGCGCTGACGATCACCGCGGGAGTGAGCGCCGCCACCGTGATCACGCGCATCAGCGCGCCGATCGCGCCGAGCAGCGCGATCAGCAACGCCGCATGCGTGGCGTGCATCCGCGCCTTCTCCCCGCGCCCCGCGATCAGGCCACAGATCACGAGGAGCAGGCCGACGAACGCCGGGATGAGCGCGGTGACGCTCGCCGCTCCCGTGGCGACGTAGGCGACGACGCCGAGCACCACGAGGATCCCGCCGATGACCAGGGTGAGCCGCTGCATGGCCCCCATGATCCCGGACGGCGCCGGGTGAGGCGAGCGGGGTCAGGCGATCGGCACCTCCACCTCGAAGGCGAGGAGCTTCGCCTCGCGGGTCTCGCGGCGCTCGTGCTCGGCGAACCCGGGCGCGGTGCAGCAGAAGAGCGTCCGCCCGTCCGCGCCGCCGAGCACGCACGCGTAGACGCCGACCTCGCCGGTGGAGATCTCGCCGAGCACGCGACCCTCGGTGATGCGGAGCACGCGGTTGCCCAGGGCGTCGGCGATCCACACCGCGCCCTCCGCGTCGGCCGCCGACATCCCGTCCGGCGCGACCGCCAGCTCGCCCAGCACGGTCGGGACGTCCTTGGCCGACGGGAGATCGCCGAAGCGCACCCAGTCCCGCCGCCCCGACAGCTGCCCGTCCGGGCCGACGTCGAACGCCGAGACGCGGTTGCCGAAGGTCTCGGAGAGCACCAGGGTGCCGTCGGGCAGGAACGTCGCACCGTTGGGGAAGTAGACGTCCGGCGCCGCCACCGTGACCGTCCCGTCCGGGTCGACGCGGACGAGGGAGGTGGTGGCGAGGTCCGCGCCGCTCATCAGGTCGAACCCGAAGTTGCCGACGTAGGTGCGCCCGTGGGCGTCGACGACGAGGTCGTTGGCGTGCCCGCCGGCGTGCCCGCCCAGCTCGGCGTGCACCGCGAGCGTGCCGTCCGGCTCGCGGCGCAGCACGCGGCGGTCGCGCATCGACGTGACGAGCAACCGGCCGTCCGGCAGCCAGCCCAACCCCGACGGCTGGCCCTCGACCTCCGCTTCCACCCGCAGGTCCGAACCGTCCTCGCGCAGCGAGACGACGCGATGGGTGTAGAAGTCCGACAACCAGAGCCGGCCGTCACGCCAGCGCGGCCCCTCCAGGAACGACATGCCCTCCAGAACGACCCTCGCCATGGCGACCTCCTCGTCGTGACCGGCCGGGTCAGCCTCGCACACGACGGGCCCGGTGGGCGGCCACGTTGACCCGGGTTGCGCACGTCGGGGTGCAGTACGTGCGCCTGCCGGCCCGCGACGTGTCGACGAAGACGGTGTCGCAGCCGGGCGCGGCGCAGGCCCCGAGCCGGTGCGCCCCGGAGTCGGCGAGCAGCACGGCGAGCCCCGCCGCGGTCTGGGCCCGGACACGCGCGGGCAGGTGCCCGCTGTCGGCGGCGTAGTGCAGGTGCGGGGGCTGCCCGTCGTGGGTGGAGAGAAACGGCCGGGCGGCGACGTCGGCCAGCAGCTCGTTGAGGACGGCCACCTTCGCGGTGTCGGAACCGGCGGTGAAGGCGGTGCGCAGCCGCGCACCCCATGTGACCAGCTCGCCCGCGTCCGCCTCGTCCGGCTCGGCGGGCCCTATCCAGAACTCCCGCAACAGCGCCGCGACCTGCGGCAACCCGGCGTCCGGGCCCAGGTTGGCGAGGGCGGCACCCAGGCGTGCCGCGGCCCCGCCGTAAGTGTTGAACTGCATGACGCCATTACATCATGGTGGAGGTGTGACACCGATGCAATGCGAGTTCAGGACCGTCTCCCGGCACGTCACCTCGGCGGGGTGGGTGCACTACCAGCGGTGCCGGTGCGGGCGCTTCCGCGTCCTCGTCGGGGACGTCGTGGCGGCCTGGGCGGCGCGGTAGCGGCCGCGCGGGGACCACGGGGTGCGCGGGTCCCCGAGCCGGCCCGGTGGCAGGCACCCCGTCCACTCGGCACGATCACGGCATGTCCCGCGACCGTGACGCCAGCGGCCGTGCCCGCAACTCCCGCCCCCGCGACGCCACGGGCCGCCCCCTCCCCCGCGGCGCAGCGGGTGTCGAGCAACTGCCCGACGATCTCGCCCTCTCGGGCGCCGAGGCCGTCGACGAGGCACAACGCCTGCTCGACGCCGGGCGGCCGTTCGCGGCGCACGAGGTGCTGGAAGCCGGGTGGAAGGCCGCCCCGGACGCCGAGCGCGACCTGTGGCGCGGCCTCGCCCAGCTCGCCGTCGGCCTGACGCACGTCCAGCGCGGCAACGCGCGCGGCGCCCGATCACTGCTCACCCGGGCCGGTGAACGGATCGCCACCTGGCCCGGGGACATCCCGCACGGCCTGGATCTCGGCGGGCTCACCCGCGCCGCTGAGGATCTCGTCGCCAGGATCGAGGCGGACGGCGTCGCCACGCTGGGCGCAGCCGACCTCCGGTTGCGCCTGCGTCGGCCCACCTGAGCCGCGTCGCGCTCCCGCGACCCGTGCGGCTCGCGCACGGCCTCAGCGCGGCATCCGCCGCCACACCGAGCGCGGCAGTATCCGCAGCACCGCGAACAGCGGCCGCAGCTGCCACGGCACCCACACGCCGCCGCGGCCGGACCGCATCGCGCGCACCGTCGCTTCCGCCACCTGGTCCGGCGTGGACGAGAACGGCGCGGGCGACATCCCCGCCGTCATCCGGCCGACCACGAACCCGGGTCGGACCAGCACGAGCCGAACCCCGGAACCGTGCAACGCGTCCGCGAGCCCAGAGGCGAAGCCGTCGAGCCCCGCCTTGGCCGAGCCGTACACGTAGTTCGCCCTCCGCACCCGCACGCCGGCGACGGACGAGAACACGACGATCGTGCCGGACCCCTGACGGCGCAGCAGGTCCGCGAGGTGGGTGAGGACGGCGACGTGGGCGAGGTAGTCGGTGTGCACGACCGCCACGGCGTGGGCGGCGTCCCGCTCGGCCAGCGCCTGGTCGCCGAGGATCCCGAACGCGACGACGGCGAGGTCGATCCGCCCGTGCCGCGCCACCACCTCGGCGAGGACGTCCCCGTGGCTGGCGACGTCGTCCGCGTCGAACTCGACGGTGTCGACCGCGGCCGCACCGGAGTCGAGCAGCGCTTTCTGCTCGTCGGCGAGATCGTCCGCCTGGTCACCCGCCTGATCAGCGCGACGCCGGGCCGCGAGGACGACCGTCGCCCCTGCGGCCACGCGCCTGGCGACCGCGAGGCCGATCTCGCTGCGGCCACCGAGGAGGAGCACCACGTCACCCACGGGGGCGAGTCTCCCGCGACGGGCCGGCGGGCCCGAACGGGGCTCGGCCGCTCCTGGACGGACGGGGCTCGGCCGCTCCTGGACGGACGGGGCAGCCCCGACACTCCGCCGACACCCCGCCCGACACCCGCCGCCCGCGCCGTGCGCCATGCTGGGCGCCGTGACCGCGCCGACCTCGCCCCGCCGCGCCGCCGTCCTCGGCTCCCCCATCGCGCACTCGCTCTCCCCCGTCCTGCACCGTGCCGCGTACGCCGAGCTCGGCCTGGACGGCTGG
>NZ_JBFWVQ010000174.1:0-8028 GCF_050246655.1 Pseudonocardia sp. | reverse complement strand
ACGGTCCGCCTCCGCAGAATCCCGGCGGCTGGGGGCCGCCGCCAGGCGGGCAGCAGTACCCCCCGCAGGGATATCCGCAGCAGCCGCAACAGCAGCCGCAGCAGCCCGGCGGCTACCCGCAGCAGGGCGGCTATCCGCAGCAGGGCGGCTATCCGCAGCAGGGCGGCTATCCGCAGCAGGGCGGCTACCCGCAGCAGGGCGGCTACCCGCAGCAGGGCGGCTACCCCCAGCAGGGCTACGGCCAGCAGCCGTACCCGCCCTACGCGGGCGGCGGGCCGGGGGTCCCCCCACCCGGCGACCCGCTCGTGCCGCCGGACCTGGGTGGCTGGGTCCAGCGGATCATCGGCACGGTGCAGCGCAGCCTCGTGCCGCTGCTGCAGATCCAGCTCGCCGTGGCGGTCATCGCGATCATCGTGTCGCTGCTGCTCGGCCCCGGCATGACGAACCTCGCCCCGGAGGACTTCGCCTCGGGGCAGGTCGGGTTCAGCTTCGTCGGCCTGCCGCTCCTCGGCGCGCTCATCAACTGGCTGGTGGCGCTGATCGGCGCGATCGCGGCCGTCCACGTCGTCGTGACCCAGGCCAACGGCGGGCCGGGCGATCTCGCCGCGGCGGTGAAGTTCGCCCCGTCGCGGCTGCTCCCGCTGATCGGCTGGAGCATCCTCGCCGGCCTGCTCGTCGCGGTCGGCTTCGTGCTGCTGATCCTTCCGGGCATCTACCTGCTGTGCGTGTTCGCCGCGACCCTCACCGGCGTCGTGGTGATCGAGCGCGGCGGGATCGGCCGCTGCTTCGCGCTGTTCAACAACCGCTTCGGCCCGACGCTCGGCCGGATGCTGCTGCTGTTCCTCGCGGGGATCGTGTACTACTTCATCGTCGGGCTCATCGTGGCCGTGGCCGGCGGGCCCGCCTCGGTCATCGGGGCGATCGTGCAGGGCTTGCTCGGCATCGTGGGTGGGATCGTCGGCACCGCCGCGATCGTGGTCACCTACGCCGAGCTGCGGTTCCACGACAAGCAGCAGCCGGGGGTGCTCACCCCGCAGCTGGCCGCAGAGCTGTACCGCTGACGCGGCGCAGCGACGGTAAGGCCGGGCCGGCCGGGGACACGTCGTCGGGTCCCCGGCCGGCGCACGCCGGTCAGCCGTCGGCCTCGTGTTTGGCGACCATCTCGGTGTCCACGCCGACGGCGCCGATCCCCATGGCGCCACCGGGGGAGCCGAGCGGCTCGTCGCGGCCGGGAAGGATCTCGTCGAAGAAGCGCGCGTTGTCCTCGACGTGTGTCTCCTGGTCGGGATCGACCGCCCGGTCCTGGCTGATCGCCTCGACCGGGCACACCGGCTCACACGCCCCGCAGTCGATGCACTCGACCGGGGAGATGTAGAGCTTGCGGGCGCCCTCGTAGATGCAGTCGACGGGACACTCGTCCACGCACGAGCGGTCCATCACGTCGATGCACGGGCCCGCGATCACGTACGGCACGGTCACCTCCAGGCAGTCGCGTCGAGAACGACGTTATGCTGATCGAAACACCCCGTTGATCACCACAACGTCGTTCTCGACGGGGGGACGGCGGATCAGGGGAAGTGGACGTACTCGTACTCGACGGGCTGGCCGTTGATGCCCTTGGTCGGCGGGGCGATCCAGCCGGCGATCTTGCCGGGCTCGTAGACCGGCCGCATCAGCGACTGGACGTGGGCGCGGTCGGCGTCCGACGGGAGCCAGGAGTCCCGCTTCGCCTCCCACACCTCGGAGGACACGACGTCCCCGCGCGGCGTGATGTGGTGCTCGGCGAACAGCCCGACGTGCCGGTTGAACCCGACGTGCGGCAGGGACAGCCGCCGGTCGATCCCGGCCTGCTCCAGCACCCGGTTCCAGCGCTTGAGCCCGTTCTCGCAGTCCGCGACGTACTCGTTGCGCAGGTCGTGGTTGAGCGCCAGCAGCGCCGGGACCTCGTCGGTGCCGATCTCCCCGTCGCGGACGACGGCGACGAGCGCCGAGTCCTCGGTGAGCACGTGGTCGTCGCGGCGGCGCTCCTCCTGCCAGCGGCCCTTGAGCCCGGCGGTGAAGTAGTTGGCCGCGTTCGTGGACTGCTCGGAGCCGAACAGGTCCAGCGACACCGAGTAGTGGAAGTTGATGTAGCGCTGGATCACGTCCAGCGAGATGCCACCGTGCGGAGCGATGTCGTCGGTGTCGTGCTCGTGCATCAGCTCGGCGGCGCGGGTGACCACCCGGTCGACACCCGTGGTGCCGACGAACATGTGGTGGCTCTCCTCCTTGAGCATGAACTCGCAGGTGCGCGACAGCGGGTCGAACGCCGACTCCTTCAGCGTCCCGAGCTGGTACTTGCCGTCCCGGTCGGTGAAGTAGGTGAACATGAAGAACGACAGCCAGTCCGGGGTCTCCTCGTTGAACGCGCCCAGGATGCGCGGGCTGTCCAGGTCGCCGGAGTTGCGCTGCAGCAGCGCCTCGGCCTCCTCGCGGCCGCCCCGGCCGAAGTAGGCGTGCAGCAGGTACACCATCGCCCAGAGGTGGCGGCCCTCCTCGACGTTGACCTGGAAGAGGTTGCGCAGGTCGTAGAGGGACGGTGCGGTCTCGCCGAGGCGGCGCTGCTGCTCCACCGAGGCGGGCTCGGTGTCGCCCTGGACGACGATGAGCCGCTGCAGGTCGGAGCGGTACTCGCCGGGCACCTGCTGCCAGACCGCCTCGCCCTTCTGCTCACCGAACGCGATCCGGCGGTCGGCGTTGCGCTCGGCGAGGAACACGCCCCAGCGGTACTCCTCCATCGCGACGTGCCCGAAGTGCGCCCAGCCGTCCCGGCCGACGTTGATCGCCGTGCGCAGGTAGACGTCCTCGGTCGGCAGGGCCGGGCCCATCGTCCGCCACCAGTTGAGGAAGTTCGGCTGCCAGGACTCCAGCGCCCGCTGGAGCTTGCGGTCGCCTGCGAGGTCGACGTTGTTGGGGATCTTCTCGGAGTAGTCGATGGCCATGGTCACACCCGCTTGCGGTCGAAGTCGGCCTTGCGGCCCGTGCCGTACCTGCGCAGCGCCCCCTCGGGCCCGGACGCGCTGGGTCGAACGAAGATCCAGTTCTGCCAGGCCGTGAGCCGGCCGAAGATCCGCGACTCCATCGTCTCCGGCCCGACGAAGCGAAGGTTGGCCTCCATGCCGGTGAGCGCGTCCGGCGACAGCGACGCCCGCTCCTCCAGCATGATCCGGATCTCGTCGTCCCAGTCGATGTCGTCGGGGGCGTCGGTGACCAGCCCCAGCTCCTGCGCCTCGGCGGCCTCGATGCGCCGGTCGGTCTCCTGGCGCAGCTTGGCGACCGTGTCCTCGTCGCCGTAGAACCGCGAGCCCAGCCGGGAGAGCCCGTTGGGCATGGGGAACGTGCCGAAGTTGGACGCCGACAGCACGATCTGGGCGGGCTCGCCCTCCTGCGCGTCGTCCTCCATGAACCCGTCGAGCATGTACTGGCGGTCGCACGCCAGCGCCAGCTCCAGCAGCGCCCCCGCGAAGCACGAGCCCGGCTCGATCAGCGCGATCAGCGAGCGCGACGTGACGTCGAGGCGCTTGAGGACCCGCTTGAAGTAGTGGCGGATCTCGTTGACCAGCCAGTCCGAACCGCTGTGCTGCGCGATGACCCGCTCGAAGGCCAGCGCGTCCTCGACGTCGCCGCGGGTGCGGACGACCCAGGTGCCCAGCTCCAGCTCGTTCGCGCGCAGCCGCAGGATCAGGTCGTCCAGCTCGCGGGTCACGGCGAGCGGCCAGAAGTCCGCACCCAGCTCGTGCACCCGCTCGACGGTGTCCGGGACGTCGCCGGCCGGGCCGTCGACGGTGATCTCGACCAGGCCGCGGGCGCGGTCGAAGCGCGCGTGGACGTGGCGGTACCGGATGCCGTCGGCGTCCTCCTCGCGCCGCAGCGGGGTGAGGGTGATGCCGCGGGCGTCCGCGGGGCGGGTCGAGCGCTCGGCGGCGGTCGCTGCGCGCTCGGCGACCGTCTCGTCCCAGCGCCGCTTCGGGATCACCTCGTCGACCAGCCGCCACTCGACGGCCTGCTTGCCGCGCACGCCCTCGGCGCGGGTGGCGAAGGCGTCCGCGCGGTCCTTGCGCACCTTGCGCTTGTCGGTGACGCGGGTGAGCCCACCGGTGCCGGGGAGCACGCCGAGCAGCGGCACCTCGGGCAGCGAGACGGCCGAGGAGTTGTCGTCGATGAGCAGGATCTGCTCGCAGGCCAGGGCGAGCTCGTAGCCGCCGCCCGCGGCGGTGCCGTTCACCGCGGCCAGGTAGGTCTGGCCCGAGTTCGCGGTGGCGTCCTCGATGCCGTTGCGCGTCTCGTTGGTGAACTTGCAGAAGTTCACCTTCCAGGGGTGGCTGGACTGCGCCAGCATCCGGATGTTCGCGCCCGCGCAGAAGTTGCGGTCCTTCGCGCTGGTGACCACGACCGCCCGCACGCCCGGGTGCTCGAAGCGCAGGCGCTGGGTGGCGTCGTAGAGCTCGATGTCGACGCCCAGGTCGTAGGAGTTCATCTTCAGCTCGTAGCCGGGGACGAGCCCGCCGTCCTCGTCGATGTCGAGGCGCAGGGTGGCGACGGGGCCGTCCACGTCGAGCGTCCAGTGCCGGTACGCCGACGGCTCGGTGTCGAAGGAGACCTTCGCCGTCGAGGTCCCGGCCTGGTCGGGGTCGAGTGTGGTGGTCATCGCGGCCCTCCCGTGGATTAGCTCAATACTCTACATGTTCGTTGCGTTGGTATCCAGAGCTGTAGAACATCAGGTCGCGGCGGTGCACGCCGGAGTCGTCGTCGGTGTACCCGGTGGAGTCGCGCGAACGGCACGTACGGGAAGACCTATTTCCCGTACGTGCCGTTCGCGCGACCGGGATCGGGCCGTCGGCCACCGGCCGCCGGCCGTCAGGCCGCCGGCGATCCGGCGCCGGTGCCGGCGCCCGCCCCCGCTCCCGGGTCAGCCGGTCGTCTCCGCCACCTCCGCGGTCGCGGTCGCCATCTCCCGCAGCCGGAACCGCTGGATCTTGCCGGTGGCCGTCTTCGGCAGCTCGGTCACCGCGATCACCTCGCGCGGCCGCTTGAACGACGCGAGCCCGGCCCGGCAGAACGCGACGACCTCCTCGGGCGAGACCTGCCGTCCCTCCCGGACGACGACGAACGCGATCGGCCGGTCCAGGCCGTCGGCGTCGGGAATACCGACGACCACGGCCTCGGCGAGATCGGGGTGCTCCAGCAGGCGGGTCTCCACCTCCGTCGGCGAGACCCAGATCCCGCCGACCTTCAGCACGTCGTTCGCCCGGCCCAGGCAGGTGTAGCTGCCGTCGGCGTTGCGGACGTACTGGTCGCCGGTGCGCATCCACTCGCCCTGGAAGACGGCCCGGTTGACGTCCGTGCGGCACCAGTAGCCGGTGCACAGCGAGTCGCCGGCGACGTAGAGCATCCCGGGCTCGCCTGCGCCGTCGATGAGCGAGCCGTCCTCGCGGCGCAGCTCGACCCGGTAGCCGGGCACCGGGAAGCCGGACGAGCCGGGGACGACCTTGCCCGCGACGTTCGAGATGAAGATGTGCAGCGCCTCGGTGGAGCCGATGCCGTCGAGGATCTCGAAGCCGTACTGCTCCAGCACGCCGTGGTACATCCGCGGCGGCAGCGCCTCGCCTGCGGAGATCCCGTTGCGGACGGTCGCGAACGTCTCGCGCGGCAGGTCCGCGGCCATCAGCGGGCCCCACAGGCTGGGCCCGCCGAAGAACAGCGTGACGCCGTGCTCGCGGATGCGGTCGGCGAACAGCCGGGGGTTCGGCCGCGACGGCTCCAGCACCGCGGATGCGCCCAGTGCGAGCGGGAAGAAGCACGAGTTGCCGATGCCGTAGGCGAAGAACAGCTTCGCCGCCGAGAGGCACACGTCGTCCGGTGTGACGCCGAGGACCCGGCGCCCGTAGGTCTCGGCGACGAACCGGATGTCGGCGTGCCGGTGCATGGCGCCCTTGGGGGTGCCGGTGGTGCCCGAGGTGTAGAGCCAGAGCGCCGGCGACTCGTCCCAGGTGGGGTAGGCGTCGATCTCGCCGTGTCCGCGCAGCGCCTCCCAGGTGTGGTTCTCGGCGGGCGTGGACGGCGCGGTGTCGCCGGTGAGCACGACGTGCCGCAGGTCCGGCGCGTCCGCCGCGGCCGTCTCGACGCTCGCGGTGAACTCGTGGCTGCCGAGCAGCGCCCGGGCGCGGGAGTCGACCAGGAGCGTGGCCAGCTCGCGGCCGGTGAGCATCGTCGAGCAGGGGACGGCGACGGCCCCCATGTGCATCGCGCCGAGGATGCCGGTGAGCAGCTCGACGTCGTCGACCATCACGAGCATCACCCGCTCCTCGGGGCGCACCCCGAGTGCGACGAGCCCGGCGGCGACCCGGCGGACCTCGGCCTCCAGCTCGGCGTAGGTGAGCGTGCCGCGCGGATGGCGGATCGCGACCCGGCCAGCGCGCCCGCCGTCCGCGCGGGTGAGGTAGGTGGCGGCGTTGAAGGGCTCCGTCATCGGCGACGCTCCGCAGGTGGTGGGCACGGGCGTCGAAACACTACCGCTACTCGACGGCACGTCAATCGCATGTAGAAGATCTCTCCTCTCCGGTCGGGGGTATCGGGACGCATGGCCGTCCTGCTATGAACGCCCAGTGTGGCGCGGAGCACTGCCCCGTGTCGTCCCGATCGGCCCGGTCGCGGGCCCGAGACCCTGGAGTGTCGATGAAGACCAAGGCCGCCATCCTCCGTGCTGTGCACCAGCCCTTCGAGATCGTGGAACTGGACCTCGACGGGCCCAAGGAGGGCGAGGTCCTGATCAAGTACGTCGCGGCCGGTCTCTGCCACTCCGATGAGCACCTGCGGCACGGCGACATCGTCCCGCGCTTCCCGATCGTCGCCGGTCACGAGGGCGCGGGGATCATCGAGGAGGTCGGCCCCGGCGTCACCCGGCTCAAGCCGGGCGACCACGTGATCTGCTCGTTCCTGCCCGTCTGCGGCGCCTGCCGCTGGTGCTCCAGCGGCAAGACCAACATCTGCGACTGGGGCGCCACGATCCTCGACGGCTGCATGCCCGACGGCAGCTACCGCTTCCACCTCGACGGCGAGGACCTCGGCGCGATGTGCATGATCGGCACCTTCGCCGAGCGGGCCACCGTCCGCCAGGAGTCGCTGATCAAGGTCGCGGACGACGTGCCGCTGGACAAGGCCGTGCTCATCGGCTGCGGCGTGCCCACCGGGTTCGGCTCCGCGGTGTACGCGGCCGAGACCGAGGTCGGCGACACCATCGCCATCTACGGCGTCGGCGGCATCGGGGTCAACGCCGTGCAGGGCGCGGCGCTGGCGGGTGCGGCGAACGTCGTCGCCATCGACCCGCTGGCCAACAAGCGCGAGATGGCCGAGCAGGTCGGCGCCACCCACTCCTGCGCCACGGCCGAGGAGGCCCACGAGCTGATCCAGCAGCTCACCCACGGCGTGGGTGCGGACAAGGCGATCGTCACCGTCGGCATCGTCGACGCCGAGGTCACCACGAACGCCTTCCACGCCATCCGCAAGGGCGGCACCGTCGTCGTCACCGGCCTGGCCGACCCGACCAAGAACACCATCGAGCTGCCGGGGGCCCTGCTCACCCTGTTCGAGAAGCGCATCCAGGGCTCGCTCTTCGGCTCCGGCGACCCGTACAAGGACATCCCGCGCCTGGTCAACATGTACCAGTCCGGCCAGCTCAAGCTGGACGAGCTGATCACCAACACCTACACCCTCGACGACGTCAACAAGGGCTACGAGGACCTCCTCAACGGCGTCAACATCCGCGGCGTGATCATCCACGACCCGAACTCCTGATCGTTCGCACGTCGACGGCCGTGCCGGGAGTCCGGCACGGCCGTCGGGGTCCAGGGAGGGATCCGTGACAACACCGGTCATCGGCCTGCGTCGCGAGCGCGAGGTGCTCACCGTGGCGCTGGCCACCGGCCGCCACATCGTGATCGAGGGCCCGCCGGGGACGGGCAAGTCCACGCTGCTGCGCTCGATCGCCCG
>NZ_JBFWVQ010000173.1:0-8395 GCF_050246655.1 Pseudonocardia sp. | reverse complement strand
ATGGTGGACGCCGCCGTCGGCGGCAAGACCGGCATCAACACCGGGGCGGGCAAGAACCTCGTGGGCGCGTTCTACGAGCCGTCGGCGGTGCTGGTCGATCTCGCCACGCTGGACACGCTGCCCGGCCCGGAGCTGGCCGCGGGGATGGCCGAGGTCGTGAAGGTGGGGTTCATCGCCGATCCGGTGATCCTCGACCTCGTCGAGGCGGGACCGGCGGCGGCGCTGGATCCGGCGGGGGAGGCGCTGCCGGAGCTGGTGCGCCGGGCGATCCAGGTGAAGGCGGACGTCGTGTCCGCGGACCTGCGGGAGTCGCACCTGCGGGAGGTCCTCAACTACGGACACACCCTCGGCCACGCGATCGAGCGCCGCGAGGAGTACCGCTGGCGCCACGGGGCGGCTGTGAGCGTCGGGCTGGTCTTCGCCGCTGAGCTGGCACGCGCGGCGGGGCGTCTGGACGGCACCACCGCGGACCGCCACCGGGCCGTGCTGGAGTCGCTCGGGCTGCCCGTCACCTACGAGGCGGGTGCGCTGGCCGAGCTGGTGGAGGCGATGCACGGGGACAAGAAGGCGCGCTCGGGCAAGCTGCGGTTCGTCGTGCTGGACGGGCTGGCGAAGCCCGGGCGGCTGGAGGCGCCGGAACCGGAGCTGCTGGAGCGCGCGTACGCCGCGGTGATCGGCAGAGGTACGGCGTGAGCAGGCCCGTCCTCGTCCTCAACGGGCCGAACCTGGGCAGGCTCGGCAAGCGGGAGCCGACGATGTACGGGTTCGGTACCTATGCCGAGCTGGTCGAGCGGTGCGAACGCACCGGAGCGGAGCTGGGCCTCGCCGTCGAGGTGCGCCAGACCGACCTCGAGGGCGAGCTGATCGGCTGGCTGCACACCGCGGCGGACGACGGCGTGCCCGTGGTGCTCAACGCCGGCGCGTGGACGCACACCTCGGTGGCGGTGCGCGACGCGTGCGCGCAGCTCACCGCGCCGCTGGTGGAGGTGCACATCAGCAACGTGCACAAGCGTGAGGAGTTCCGCCACCACTCCTACATCAGCGGTGTCGCGAACGGGGTGATCGTCGGTCTGGGGCTGCGCGGATACGAGCTCGCGCTGCGCTGGATCGCCGATGAAGAGCCCGACCACAAGGCTGGTGAGAAGCCCGATGAGAAGGCGCCGCCCCCGCCCTAGGCTCGGGGCATGCCCTCCAGGACAACCCACCGGGCCCGACGCGACGCCCTGCGCGCCCTGCTCGCCGATCCGGGCGAGCAGGGCGAGGTGGACGCGCTGCTCGTCACGGACCTGGTGAACGTCCGCTACCTCACCGGGTTCACGGGTTCGAACGCCTGCCTGCTCGTCGCGGCGGACGGCCGGGACGTGTTCTGCACGGACGGCAGGTACACCCTCCAGGCGGCGGCCGAGGCACCGGACCTGCCGGCCGTGATCGACCGCGCCGGCGCCAGGACGCTCGTGACGACGGCGGCCGGGCGAGGTGTGGGGCGGCTGGGCTTCGAGTCGGACGCGGTGACGGTCGACGCCCACTCCGTGCTGGTCGACGAGCTCGACCGCGCGGGCGGGCCGACGGCGCTGCTTCGGGCGCCCGGCCTCGTGCAGCGCCTGCGCGAGGTGAAGGACGCCGACGAGGTCGCCACGCTGCGCCGCGCCTGCGCCGTCGCGGACGAGGCGTTCGCCGACCTCGTCGCCGCGGACGGCGTGCGGCCCGGGCGCACCGAGCGGGAGGTGGCGCTGGACCTGGAGGCCCGGATGCGCGCCCTCGGTGCCGCTGCCCCGGCGTT
The DNA here is from genome assembly GCF_050246655.1 of Pseudonocardia sp. GTDB lineage: Bacteria > Actinomycetota > Actinomycetes > Mycobacteriales > Pseudonocardiaceae > Pseudonocardia. Next base: position 6,615 of record NZ_JBFWVQ010000173.1, on the reverse strand, counting down.
CGAGTCGATCGTGGCGGCGGGTGCGAACGCCGCGATCCCGCACCACCGGCCGTCGGGTGCGGCGCTGCGACGCGGCGATCTGGTCACCCTCGACTTCGGTGCCCTCGTGGAGGGCTACCACTCCGACATGACCCGCACGGTCGTGCTCGGCCCCGCGGCGGGATGGCAGCGGGAGCTGTACGAGCTGGTCGCGGCCGCGCAGGTGGCCGGGTGCGCGGCCCTGCGGCCCGGCGCGGACGTCGTCGCCGTGGACGCGGCCGCGCGCGACGTCGTGGTCGCGGCGGGGGAGGGTGAGAACTTCCCGCACGGGTTGGGGCACGGGGTCGGCCTGCGCATCCACGAGGCACCGGGTCTCGGGCCCGCGGGGTCGGGCACGCTGGCCGCGGGCATGACCGTGACGGTCGAGCCCGGGGTGTACCTGGAGGGCGTCGGCGGCGTCCGGATCGAGGACACGCTGCTCGTGACGGGCGGGACGGCCGAGGCGCTGAGCCGCACCACGCGGGAGCTGCTGGAGCTGTGAGGCAGCACCGACGGAGCCCTGGGTGAGCCCGAGGCGGCGGCCGGGAAGCCGCCCTCGGCCGCCGGGGCCCGACCGGTACCCTGGACCGCACCACGGCGGTGCCGCCTGATCGGCCGCCGCCCTCCGGCCGAACCCCAGGCGCGCTCCCGGCACGGGCCCGCGCCCGCACTCTCGAACCAGGAGATCCACGCGTGGCGACCACGAACGACCTGAAGAACGGTCTGGTGCTCAACCTCGACGGCCAGCTGTGGTCGGTCACGGAGTTCCAGCACGTCAAGCCTGGGAAGGGCGGCGCTTTCGTGCGGACGACGCTCAAGAACGTGCTCACCGGCAAGGTCGTGGACAAGACGTTCAACGCGGGCACGAAGGTCGACACGGCCACCGTCGACCGCCGCGACATGACGTTCCTCTACCGGGACGGCACGGACTTCGTCTTCATGGACGGCGACACCTACGACCAGATCCCGATCCCGGAGGCCACGGTCGGCGGCGCCGCGGACTACCTGCTGGAGAACCAGGTCGCGATGGTGGCCTCCCACGAGGGCGTGCCGCTCTACGTCGAGCTGCCCGCGTCGGTCGAGCTGGTGATCAGCCACACCGACCCGGGCCTGCAGGGCGACCGCTCGACCGGCGGGACCAAGCCCGCCACCCTGGAGACGGGCGCGGAGATCCAGGTGCCGCTGTTCGTCGAGACGGGCACGAAGGTCAAGGTGGACACCCGCGACGGTCGCTACCTGGGCCGCGTGTCGGGCTGATGATCAGAGCGCGCACGAGGGCACGCAAGCGCGCGCTGGACATCCTCTTCGAGTCCGAGGCGCGCGGCGAGGATCCGCTCGCGGTGCTCGCCCAGCGCCGCGAGACCGACGACGCGCCGCCCGTCTCGGACTACGCCGCACTCCTCGTCGAGGGGGTCGTGGCCCATCAGGCGCGCATCGACCAGCTGCTCGCGGAGCACTCCGAGGGCTGGACGGTGGCGCGGATGCCGGCGGTCGACCGCATGCTGCTGCGGATCGGGGTGTTCGAGCTGCTGTGGGTGGACGAGATCGACGACCCGGTGGCGATCACCGAGGCCGTGGAGCTGGCCCGCACGCTGTCCACGGATGACTCGCCGCGGTTCCTCAACGGTGTGCTCGGCGGGATCGCCGACATCGCCGACCAGCTGCGCGCCGCCCGCTGATGGGTCAGCGCAGCAGGCTCGTCGCGAGCCCGGTGAGCACCTCGACGGTGGTGTCGAACGACAGCTCGCCGTGGGTGCGCAGCTCCACGAACGACTCCACGCTCGTGGTCATGTGCAGCGCGGCGGTGGCGGCGTGCGGGGTGAGGCCGGCGCGCAGCTCCTCCGCCGCGTCGAGCCTCGCCACGAGGCCTTCGAGCGACGTGCGCTGATCGGCGCGCTGGTCGTCGACGAGCGCCACCGCACCGGGCTCCAGCTCCGTGACGGCCTTGAGCGTGAGCAGGATGTGTCCCTGCCGCTCCCAGAGCACGCACGAGGCCCGCACGACGGCCGTGACGGCGGCGCGCGGCTCGTCGACGACGATCGCCTCGCGGATACCCCGCATCTCCGGCCCGCCCGCGCAGCGGGTGGCGAGGGCCTCGAGGACGCCCAGCTTGGAGCCGAAGCGCCCGAACACGGTCGCGCGGGCCACCCCGGCGCGTCGGGCGAGCTCGGCGACGCTCGCCCGGTGGAACACACCCTCGCCGATCATCTCCTCGGCCGCGTCCAGGACGCGCTGCTCCGTACGGGCTTCGCGGCGGTGCTGCTGCTGCCCGAGGCCGGGGCCGACCGTGTCTGGGGCGGTGAGCCCGGTCAGCGGGCCGACCCGGTGGTCGTCAACTCGGCCCGCCCCACCGGCCGCGCCGCCCCGGTCGACGGCGGGTACGCGCTCACCGGCCGGTGGGACCTGGTGAGCGGCATCGACTCCGCGGACTGGGTGGCCCTGTTCGCGCTCGCCGAGCCCGCGCTCGACGTGCGGGTGTTCTTCCTGCCGCGGTCGGCGGTCGGCGTGCTCGACACCTGGCAGGTCACCGGCATGCGCGGCACCGGCAGCAACTCGATCGCCTCGACGGGCTGCGCCACCGTCGTGCTCGGCATCGCCCGTGCGGGGCTGGACGCGCTGGTGGAACTCGCCACGGGCAAGCCGACCGACAACGGGGCGACGCTCGCGCACCGGGCGCACGCCCAGGCCGCGATCGCGGGTGCGGACGCGGCGCCGCGAGCCTGCTGCTGCGCACCTGCGCGGCCGAGATCGACGAGGCCGTCCGCGAGGGGGCGGGCGGCCCGGACGGCTCGGTGACCCCGGCGCTGCGCGGCGCGATCCGGGCGGCGATGTGCCACGCCGCACAGACCTCCCGCGACGTCCTCACCCGCGCGTACGTGCTGGGCAGCTCGTCGTCGCTCTACGTCGGCAGCCGCCTGGAGCGGGCGTTCCGCGACGGCATGGTCGCCGCGCAGCACGGCCTGCTCGCCACGATGATGCTCGAACCGGCGGGCCGCATCCGGCTCGGCCTCGACGTGGGCGTCCCGATCTACTGAACGCTCACCCGATCTCGACCGGCAGCGCCGCGTCGGCCGTCCATTCCGACAGCGAGCCGTCGTACACCGCGAGCTCCGTGCCGTCGACGACGTAGGCCGCGAACGCCGGGAGGGTGGCCGCGACACCGCCGCCGCAGTAGGTGACGGTCCGGTCGCCGGTCAGCAGCCCGGCCTCCTCCAGCGCCGCACCGAGGGCGGGTCGGTCGAGGAAGCGGCCGGTCGCCGGGTCGAGCAGCGTGAAGAACGGCAGGTTCGTGCTGCCCGGGATGCGCCCGCGCCGCGAGTAGGGCGAGACCTCGACCTCGCCGCGGTAGGTCGCCGGGTCCAGCGTGTTCACCACGACGCCGCCCTCCTCGCTCAGCTTCCGGACCTCCTCGGTGTCGGCCACCAGCTCGGGCCGTGGGCGGGCGGTGAACGTGGCGGGTCGCGGCGCCACGGATCCGGACTCGACGAGGTGCCCGGCGGCCTTCCACGCGGCGAGCCCGCCGTCGAGGACGGACACCGCGTCGTGGCCGAACACCCGCAGCAGCCACCACACCCGGGTGGCCCAGGCGTTGTTGGCGGTGTCGTAGACGACGACGTGGGTGTCGTCGCCGATCCCGAGCCGGCCCGCGGCCTCGGCGAACCGCTGCGGGCTCGGCAGGGTGAGGGCGAACCGGCCGCCGGGGTCGGAGAGGGCGTTCGGAACGTCGGCGAACACGGCTCCGGGCACGTGCTCGGCCAGGTACCCGTCCTGGTCGGGGCTGACGGTGTAGGGCTCGCCCTCGGTGGTCACGGCGAGGCGGGTGGTGGCGTCGAGGACGACGATCTCGGCGCTGTCGGCGAGGGCGGCGGCGAGCTCGTCGGCGGACACGAGCGGGGGCAGGGTCGCGGGCATGCGGTCTCCTCACGGGATGGATGCTGCGGGATCGGCGCGCGCACGGGCGGCGTTCCGGCGCGGCGGGGGCCTCCCGGGACGGTGCCGGGAGGCGGGATGCGGGCTCAGCCCGGACAGCCGGAGGCGTGCACCCGCATCAGGTCGACGCAGCGCCGACACGCGAGCGGGAGCCGACGCGCGAGCGGGATGAACGGCACGAACCCGACACTAGGCGCGTGCGGCGCCGGCCGACAACCGTTCACCGGGACGTCCGCGAGGATCTCGGCGGTCGCCCGGACGGTCGGGTGGCGGGTCGGTCGGCGCCCGGCGCGACGCGCGAGCGTGACGTCAGCGGGGTGTCCGCCTGCCGACAGCCCGCTGACGTTCCGCTCGGCCGTTCCGGCCGGACCCGGAGGGCGCCGACGTCACGGGAGCGACGCCCGCATCCGGGCGGCGTGGCGTCGCTCGGGGCCGGTCGGGGCGCGCCGCTCGGCCTCGGCGTAGGCCGCCCGGGCGGCGTCCACGGCCCCCAGCCTGCGGTGGACCTCCGCCAGGGCCAGCGCCAGCCGGTGGGATCCGGCCAGGCGGGGATCGTCGGCGAGGGCCGCCAGCAGCGGCAGGGCGCTCGCCGGCCCGTCGGCGTGGGCCACCGCCACCGCCCGGTTGAGCAGGACGGCGGGCGAGGAGGTCAGCGCGGCCAGCCGGTCGTAGAGGACGACGATCGCGGGCCAGTCCGTGGCCTGCCAGGTCGGCGCCGTCGAGTGCTCGCCCGCCACCGCGGCCTGGTACAGGTAGGCGGCGTCGGCCGCGGTGACCTCGGAGTGGGAGCTCGCCCGGTCCAGCCACCGCATTCCCTCGGCGATGCGGGCGGCGTCCCAGCGCGTCCGGTCCTGGTCGGCGAGCACGACGACGTCGCCGCCGGCGTCCAGGCGCGCCGGGCGCCGGGCGTCCTGCAGCAGGAGCAGGGCGAGCAGCGCCTCGGCCCCGGGCCGGCCCGGCGCCAGCTCGACGACCAGCCGGGCCAGGCGGACGGCCTCGTCGCAGAGGTCGTGGCGGATGAGGTCGTCGCCCGCGGTCGCGGCGTAGCCCTCGGTGTAGGTGAGGTACACGCAGTCCAGGACCGACGGCAGCCGCTCGGCGAGCAGCTCCGGCGGCGGTACCCGCAGCGGGATCCGGGCGTCACGGATCTTGGTCTTGGCCCGGTGGATCCGCCGCGCGACCGCCTCGTCGCCCCGCAACAGCGCGCGGGCGATCTCGGGGACCCGCAGCCCGCACACCAGCCGCAGGGCGAGCTCGACGTGGACCTCCCGGGCGAGCGCGGGATGGCAGCACGTGAACAGCAGCCGCAGCTGGTCGTCGAGGACGGGGTGCAGGACCGGCGGGGTGCCCTCCAGTGCGGCGAGCGCGGCCCGCGCCGACTCCGCCTCGCGGGCCGGCCGCCCCGCCTCCCGGCGCAGGACGTCGAGTGCCCGGTTGCGCGCCGTGGTCGTGATCCAGGCCCCCGGCCGGTCGGGCACGCCGTCGACCGGCCAGCGCGCCAGTGCGACGGCGAAGGCCTCCTGGACGGCGTCCTCGGCCCGGCCGACGTCACCGGTGAGCCGGGCAACGGTGGCGACCGCCGCGCCCGCCTCGGTCCGGAAGGCGGCGGCCACCGCGTCGGCGGTGGCCGCCGCGCCGTCGCCGTTCACATGCCCAGGTCCGCGAGGTTCACGATCGGCCGCAGCTCGACGGCGCCCCCGTCGGGGAGGGGGATGGCCCGGGCGAGCGCCTCGGCCTCCTCGGGCGTGCCCTGCACGACGTAGAGGCCGCCGGTGACCGCGATGTCCGGGTCGAACGGCCCGTCCGCGACGACGAGTTCGCCCCCGCGCGTCCGCACCGTCGTCGCGCTGGTAGTGGGGTGGACGACGCCGATGCGGACCAGCCGGTCCCGGTGGGCCTCGACGAACTCCGCGTGGGCGGCCTCGTCGGGGCGCCCCGGCCCGTACAGCGTGGCCAGCCAGAGGTCCGGGAGCATCTCACCCTCGGACCGCAGCGTCTCCGACGCCACCATCGGCCGGATCTCGGAGCCCCCGTGGGTGTCCGTGGTCGCCGGGATGCGGCGCACCAGCGCGATCACGGCGTCGAGGTCGTCGGCTTCGAGGACGTAGTAGCCGCCGAGCGCCTCGGTGGTCTCGGCGAACGGGCCGTCGGTGATCGTGACGGCCCCGTCCGCACCACCGTCGTGGCGGATGGTGCGGGCCCGCTCGGTGAGGTGCAGCGCCGCACCGCCGCGGATCGCGCCCCCGGCGTGCTCGTCGAAGGCGGTGTAGGCCGCCAGCTCGGCGTCGAACTCCGGCGTGCCGGGCTCGGCCGCGGTCTTCTCGTCGCCGTAGAGCAGGACCAGGTAGTGCACGGGTGTCTCCTCGGGTCGGGGAGGTGACGGCTCACCTCCTACCACGACGACGAGCGGGACGGGCCCGATCGGACACGGTGGGGCGCGGGTTCAGTCCCGGCCTGCGGGGCGCGCGTCCGGCGGCAGCACGCCCCAGTCGATGAGCTGGTCGGTGAGCTCGCCGGGGGAGGTGTCGTAGATGATCGCCAGCGAGCGGAGGTCCTCGGCGCGGATCGAGAGCACCTTGCCGTTGTAGTCGCCGCGCTGGCTCTGGATCGCCGCGGCGTACCGGGCGAGCGGGCCGACCTTGTCGGCGGGCAGCTGCTGGAGCCGCT
>NZ_JBFWVQ010000172.1:0-8761 GCF_050246655.1 Pseudonocardia sp. | reverse complement strand
CGCCGAGGGTGCGGCTGGACACGGTCATCCCGGACGGGTAGGACAGCACTCGAAGCTCCTGGTTGGACGGTCTGGTCTCAGCAACCGCTCGTCTACCAGGAGCTTCACCCATTCGTGGCCACGCCACACCGCACCCGCCCTGACCAGCCCGACCGCCAGGTTGGCAAAGACTCACTGCTCGATGGCCTGGCGCACGGTGATGTTGGACTTCGGCTGCTTGTCCTCATCGACCTGCGCCTGGAGCCGTGTGACGGCCTTCTTCGCCCCGTCGTAGGTCTTGACCGTCTCGCGAACGTAGCGTGGTCGGCCGGTCAGCGGGTCCGTGCCGGCGTAGACGACGGCTCGGTGCGAGCCGCTCGGCAGCTGCTCGATGAAGCCGCGGGACCGCCGCTTACGGGGTGGCATGGAGTGATCGTAAGTGCGTTCATCCCACGAACCATCCCACGTGGACAAGCGGTTTGCGATCGTGAACGGCGTTTCCGCTGGTCAGCGGGTGGTGCCCCCGGCAGGATTCGAACCTGCGCTCCCGCCTCCGGAGGGCGGTGCTCTATCCCCTGAGCTACGGGGGCCGTGTGCCGCCAACCCTAGCGCACCCCCGCCGCGACCCGTCGGGGGTGGTCAGGTGCGCGCGACCGCGAAGACCCGGCGGAACGGGAACCAGGTCGTACCGTCGGAGCGGGCAGGGTAGGCCGCACGCAGGCGGCGCGCGAGCTCGGCGCGGAACGTCGCGTAGTCGGCCTCGGGCAGGGCGTCGCGGACCGGGCGCAGCGCCGTCGAGCTGACCCAGCGCAGGACCGGGTCCTCGCCGGTGAGTTGGTGCAGGTACGTCGTCTCCCAGACGTCGACGTGTGCGGCGACGCCCGCGAGCACGTCCGCGTACTCGGCGGGCGAGGCCACGGCTGCGCCGAGCGCCGGCACGGCGGGCGCCAGGTCGCGTGGAAGCGTGTGCGACGGTGCGGCGAAGTTGGCCGGAACCTGCATCGCGAACCACGCCCCGGACGGCATGGCCCGAAGCCACTTCGGCAGCAGGTCGAGGTGCCGCGGCACCCACTGCAGCACCGCGTTCGTGACGACGACGTCCGCGTCCGGCGGGGGCGTCCAGCGGGTGACATCGGCCTGTTCGGCATCGACACCCCGCTCGCGGGCCGCGGCGACCATCTCCGCCGACGAGTCGAGCGCCGAGACCAGCGCGCCCGGCCAGTGGGTGCGTAGCACCTCGGTGAGGTTGCCGGGGCCGCACCCGAGGTCGACGACCCGGCGAGGGGTCGTCGCTGCGATACGGGCGAGCAGGTCGTGGAAAGGCCGCGCGCGGTCGTCGTCGAAGGCGAGGTAGAGCGACGGGTCCCAGACTGTGCTCACTCAGCGCACCGTACGCGCGTACTGTCCGACGAACCGTCAGCCCACCGGCAGCGCCAGGTGCGTCTGCCCCGCGGCGTCGAGGCTGACCCACAGCGGGCACGGGTCCTCCATGAGGTCGTCGCCGAGACCAGCTGTGCGAGCTGCTCGGGTCGATCTGCCCCGTCCGGGTCCCCGCTGCCCGGATATGTCGGTGGCACGTCCTACCCTGCGGCGCGGGAGGTGAGACCGTGAGCGATCCGGTGGCGTTCGGCATCGACGCCTTCACACTCGACGACCGCATGCGGTTGTTCCACTTCCTCGCCGCCGAGAAGCGCACGTCGTACCTGTGGCTCCTGCGTGCCTTCGACCGGGCGCGGGCCAACTATCAGGTGTTGCTCCACACCCCCGACGTCGCGGTGCACCTCGAGGAGTTGGCCGCCGAGCACCCGGACTGCGCCCTTCCGGACGATCTCGCCGCGGCTCTGGACGCTCTCGTCGCCTGGGGCAACCTCGACCGCGGCCAGGACGCCGCGCGGGCCGCGACGGTGCAGGAGTACCGCAACCGGCACTCCGTCTACCAGCTCACCGACGCCGGATACCGTGCCTATCGGGCCGTCGAGCAGGTGCTGGCCGCCCGGCTCGACGACGCCACGCTCTCCCGTCTGGTGTTCCCGGACATCCTCGCCGACCTGCGGGCGCTGGTCACGGCCGCCGCGATGGGCGACGCGGAGGAGGTGTACCGCAAGCTCACCCGGCTCGATCGGGCGCTCACAGACATGGCCGAGCGCGCCGCGCGGTTCTACCTGCTGCTCGGGGAGCTCGGCCGCTCGACCGACCACCGGGCCGAGGTGTTCCTGCATCACAAGGACGCCCTCCTGGCGCACATGCGCGAGTTCCACTCCGAGCTGCTGAGGTACAGCCCCCGCCTGCGGGCGGCCACGCACGCCGTCGCCGCCACCGGTGTCGAACGGCTGCTGGAGATGGCCGCCGAGGCCGACGACCGGCTGTTCCGGACCCCCGCCGAGAGACTGGCCGACTGGCAGCACCGCTGGGCGGGTCTGGTCGCCTGGTTCGGGGCGAGCCAGCCGCCGGCCGAGGCCGACCGGCTGCAGCAGGCCACCGTCGCGGCGATCGGTGACGTGCTGGCGATGCTGCGTCGCGTCACCGAAGCCCGCCGTGGCGGGGTGAGCCGGGAGTCACAGCTGCGCCACCTGGCCGCCTGGTTCGCGGCCCTCCCGTCCGACGACACCGCCCACGCGCTCTACGACGCCACGTTCGCGCTGCGCACGCCGCGGCATCTCGGGATCGCGCACGACGACCCCGAGGCGATCCCGACCCGTCGCACATGGTGGGAGGCACCGGCCGTCGAGGTGTCGCGCACGCTGGTGGAGACCGGGAAGCCGGGCAGCCCGGGGCGCCCGGCGGCCGTCCAGCGCAACGAGGGCGCGCGGCGCAGGCTGCGGGAGCAGCAGGTCGCCGACGCCGGGGAGCGGCGGGCGGCGGCGGCTGCTCTCGCCACGGGCGGAGCGCACGGGCGGGTCCTGTCCGAGCCCGAGACCGTCGTCCTGCTGGCGCTGCTCGACCGCGCGCTGGGCGCCCGCGCGCCGCTGCGCGCTGCCGTTCGCGCGGCGGGGTCGGCGTACGGGGTGCGGCTGGAGCTCAGCCCGTGCACGGGAACGAGCACGGTCCGCACCGTGCGCGGGCTGCTGCACCTGGACGGCGTGCAGCTCGCGGTCCGTCCGCTGGCCGGGCCGGGGCCGCGGCCACTCGCGCGCGACGTCGTGGGCAGCGAGCCGGTGGGGGTGGGGTCGTGACCGACCGCGTGGCCGCCGGCGTGCCCGACATCGAGCTCGCGGACTACCAGCGCGCGTTTCGCACGGTCCTCCGGCACCCGCTGATCAGCTCGCGGTACCCGGACGCGGCCGCGCTGCCCTTGGTGCGCCGCTGGTCGACCCAGCTGCGCGCGGATCTGGCCGCCGCGCTGGGCTACCGCCTCGAGCTGACGGCGTCCTCGGCGCGGCTGATCCGGACCATCGACGATCTCGACTCGCGCCGGCCTGCCCGAACCCGCTCCGGGCGGGTGTTCGACCGCCGCCGCTACGCCTACCTCGCTCTGGTGCTCGCGGCACTCGGCCGGGCCGGCATCCAGGTCACGCTGTCCGAGCTCGCCGACGTCGTCGCCGCCGACGCGAACCGGATCGCACGGCTCGGGCTCGACACCGGTCGCGGTCCGCACCGCGCGGCATTCGTCGACGTCGTCACCTGGCTGGAGGAGCGGGGTGCGCTACGGCTGGCCGACGGATCCGCGCGGGCCTGGGCCGACGACCCGGGCCGGGCCGAGGCGCTCTACGACATCGACCGCGACGTGGCGCTGGCCGTGCACCGGCCGGGCCGGGTGCTCAACCACCTCGGATCGGTCACCGGGCTCCTCGCCCGCGACGTCGCGGCCGGGCGGGACAGCGGCCGCCGCGACGCCGGGCAGCGGGCCCGCCGGGCGCTCGTGGAGCAGCCGGTGGTGCTCGTCGAGGAGGTCGACGCCGGTGTCCGCAACGTGCTGCGCACGTCCGCGATCATCGCCGACGTCACCCGGCTCACCGGGTGTGCGGTCGAGCGGCGCGCCGAAGGGCTGGCGCTGATCGACACGGCAGGCCTGGCCGAGCGGCGGTTCCCGGCGAGCGGTACCGTCGCCCAGGCCGCGCTGCTGCTCCTCGGCGCGCTCGCCGATCGGGTCGCCGACGTCGACGACGCGCCGCTGCCCCTGCACATCGCGCCGCCCCGGTCCGAGGTGCGCGATGCGTTGGCCGCCGAGATCGACCGCGGGCGCCCGGTGGGCGACCTGCTCGTCGAGTTCGCCGGCGAGCGCGGCACGCCGGCGCAGCCTCAGGCCGGCGGCACCGGATCCGGCACCGACGCCGAGGGCGACACCGACGTCGTCCCCACCGGGCGTCCGCTGGTCGGCGACGGCTGGCTCGCCGCCACGATGGCCGAGCTCGTCACGTCCTACTCGCGGGCGTTCGGCGCCGAGTGGCGGGCCGACCCGCCACGGCTGCTCGCCGCCGCGCTCGACGTGCTGGCCGCGCACCGGTTCGTCGAGCCGGTGCCCGGCGGGGTACTCGTGTTGCCGCTGGTCGGCCGGTACCGCAACGTCGTCGTACGCATGAGGCCACGCCGCAGCGCGGGCGGGCCGTCCCTCTTCGACCCGGAGGATCTCGCATGACGGCGATCGCGCCGGCCCGCACGCGGTTCCGGCCCACCCGCGCCGGCATCGTCAACCTGTGGGACTACCGCGACGAGGAGTTCGTGTTCGCCGGTGGGCGCCTCGTGCTGCGCGGGCCCAACGGCTCCGGCAAGACGAAGGCGCTGGAGGTGCTGTTCCCGTTCGTGCTCGACGGCCGGATCGAGCCGCGCCGGCTCAACCCGTTCGCGTCGGAGGACCGCACGATGCGGTCCAACCTGCTCTATCGCGGCCAGCCGTCGGGCTACGGATACGTGTGGATGGAGTTCGTGGGCTCCGGTGCGGCGGTCACGGTCGGGATCGGGCTGCAGGCGGGCCGGCACACTGACCGCGTCAAGCGCTGGTACTTCGTCGTCGACGGCCGCGTCGGCGTCGACTTCTCGCTGCTCACGCCGGACGACCGCCCGCTCACCCGCGCCCAGCTGATCGCCGAACTGGGCTCCGAAGCGGTGCGCGACACCCCTTCCGAGCACCGCGCGGCCGTTGACGCGCGCCTGTTCGGGCTCGGCCGCGAGCGGTTCGAGCAGCTGCTCACCCTGGTGCTGACGCTGCGCCGTCCGCAGCTCGCGAAGAACCTCGACCCGGCGAAGCTCTCGGACACCCTCACCGACGGCCTGCGTCCGCTCGACGAGGACCTGCTCGCCGAGGCCGCCCGGTCCTTCGACGACATGGAGGCGGTGGCGCGCACGCTCGACGGCCTGGTCCGCGCCGACGACGCCGCCGCCTCGTTCCTCACCGCCTACACCACCTACCTGCGAGGGCAGGCACGCACCGCGGCCGACGCCCTCACCGGCCGCCGCGCCGCCGTCGCGCACTGTGTCGCCGACGTCGCGGGTGCACGGCAGCGGCTCGACGCCGCGCAGGTGGCCCGGGAGGTCGCGGCGGCCCGGGTACGGGACGCCGAGACCGCCGCCGCGGCCGTGCGCGCCCGCCTCGACCAGCTCAAGGCCAGCACCGCCTACCAGGCGCACGAGCAGCTCGCCGACCTGCAGAAGCTCGTCGCGGAGCTGGGCCTGGTGCTCGACGGGGCCCGGAGCCGGCTTGCCCGGCGGGCGGAGCAGCGACGACAGGCCGAGACGGCGGCCTCCCGGGCCGGCGAGCACGCCGCCCGCCTCCACGCCGAGGCCGGCCGGGTGGCCCGCGAGCTCGCCGACGACGCCGCGGCGGCCGGTGTCGCGTGGGACGCCGACGACGCCGAGCCGGGAGGTTTCGACGAGCGGGTGGCCGCCCGGGTGGCGGCGCGGGAGGACGACGTCCGCGCGGTGCAGGCTGCGGTCGGCGAGCTGGGGCGGGCCGAACACGCCCGCCGGGCGGCGGCGGAGGCCGCCGATCGGGCCGATCGGGCTGTGGCCGGGGCCACGGCGGCCGAGGAGCAGGCCGGGGCGAGCGTCGAGCAGGCGCGTGCCGAGGCTCGCAAACGGCTGGCCGCTTGGGCCGACCGGCACGCCGCCACCGTCACCGAACTCGCGGTCCCGGGCCTGGTCGAGGCGCTCGCCGGCGCCGTCGACGCGGCCGGTGAGTCCGACACGGCCGACCCGCGCGCCGTGTTCGCCCGGTCCACCGCCGGTCCGGTGCAGGCCGCCCGCGACGAGCTGGCCGCGCTGAGGGCGGAGCGCCGCCGGCAGGCGGACGAGGTCGCCGACCTGGAGGAGCGGCGCCGGGCCGTCGCCGCCGAGCGCGACGACGCCCCGGGCGCCGCGCCGACCCGGTCGGCGCCGCGTACCGGGCGGCCGGGTGCGCCGCTGTGGCGGCTCGTCCGGTTCACCGACGCCGTCGACGGCGCGGCGGCCGCGGGGCTGGAGGGTGCGCTGGAGGCGGCGGGGCTGCTCGACGCATGGGTCCATCCCGATGCCGGCTCCACCGCCGCTGCGCTGGCCGCAGTCGAAGCGGACGGCTACCTGGTGCCGCTACCCGCCGCCGGACGTCCGGAAGGGCCGACGCTGGAATCGGTGCTCGAGCCGGAGGACACCGACCTGGTCCCGGTCGAGCGGGTCCAGGCGGTGCTCGGCTCGGTCGCGCTGCTCCCGCCCGGGTCTCCGCCGGATCCCGGGCGCGCCTGCGTCTCGCCGCAGGGGCTGTTCGGGCAGGGGGTGCTGGTCGGCGGGTATCGCAAGACTGTCGCCGGGTTCGTCGGCGCCACAGCACGTGCGCGACGTCGGGCGGCGCGGCTCGCCGAGCTCGACGGCCTGCTCGCCGTGGCCCGCGCCCGGATCGACGATGTCGACCGGATCGTCGCGCGCACGCAGGCGGTGCTCGACGCCGTCACGGCGGCGGCGGCCGAGCTGCCACGGGTGGGCCCGATCGTCGAGGCGGTGCGCCGCCACGACCAGGCGGCGGGACTGCTGCGCGGGGCCCGCGAGGCCGCGGACGCCGCGCGGGCGGTGCTCGACCAGGCCGTCGGGGAGGTCGGCGCGCGCGACCGGGAGCTGCGCCGGACCGCCGCCGAGCGGGTGCTCGCCCCGGACGCGGTCGACGTCGTCAGTGGGGCGCTCGTCCGGTTCGGCAGGGCGGCCGCGCGACTCGGCGGCGTGCGCAGGCAGCAGGACGACGCCGCCGAGGCCGTGGCCGAGGCCCGCGGCCGGCTGGAGCAGGCCCACGACGACGAGTCCGTCGCCGCAGCGGACGAGGAGCGCGCGGCCCGTCGTTCGGCCGAGGAGTCCGAGCGGCTCGACGTGCTGCACCGCACCATGGGCGCCCAGGCCCAACAGGTGCTGGCGGAGGTGGCCCGGGCGGAGGCGGATGTCACCGCCGCGGGCGCCGAGCGCTCGGCCGCAGCCGACGCGAAGGAGGAGGCCGCCGGCGCAGCCGCGCGGGCCGAGGCGGAGCGCGACGCCGCAGGCTCGGCGCTGCGCCTCGCCCGGACGGAGGAGCACACGGCCGCGCACCGGCTGGAGCCGTTCGCCGATGACGACGTGCTGCGGCTCCTGCGTTGCCCGGCCGGGTTGTGCTGGCCTGTGCACGAGGACTGGGTCCGCGGCGACCAGGCGGACGGGACCGGTGACCTCCTCCCGGACGCCGTGGTGGCGCTGCACGAGGCGATCCTCGCCGCCACCGGGGAGCTCCGGCCCACCGAGGCGTCGGTCAAGCAGGCGACCACCCGGCTGGACAACGCCCTGCGGGAACTTTCGGCAGAGCTGTCCGCCGCAGGCCACGACTACCGACCCGAGTGGGGGAGCGCGAGTGGGATCATCCTGGTGCGTGTGATCGACGAGCGCGGCCCTGCCGCGATCGGCGCGTTCGCTGGGCGCATCGCGCAGGCCCGCCGGGACCAGGAGCAGCTGCTCACCGAGTCGGAGCGCCGGGTGCTCGAGGATGCGCTGCTCAGCCAGCTGGCCCGGCAGATCCACGAGCGCACCGTGGACGCCCGCGACCTGATCGCGCGGATGAACGCCGAGATGCGGGGACGCCGGATGTCGTCGGGCCTGACGATCGGCGTGCGGTGGGAGCTCGCGGACACGCTCGTCGACGAGCACCGCGCCGTCGTCCGGCTGATGGAGCGTGACGCCGCCGGGCTGGGGCCCGACGAGCTGGGGCGGATGCGGATGTACTTCGCCGGTGCGATCAAGGCGGCGCGGGCGGCGCGGCCCGATCGCGGCTACCGCGAGCTGCTCGGCGAGGTGCTCGACTACCGGCGCTGGCGAGCCTTCGCGCTCTTCCTCCATCCCGCAGGCGGCGGCGAGGAGCGGTTGACCCGCGCCCGGCACGGGCAGCTCTCGGGTGGTGAGCAGTCGGTGTCGCTGCACCTGCCGCTGTTCGCCGCCGCGCACGCCATGTTCGACTCCGCCGACCAGGCGTGCCCCCGTCTGCTCGCGCTGGACGAGGCGTTCGCGGGGGTCGACGACAAGGGCCGCACGGAGCTGTTCGGGCTGGCCTCCGAGTTCGACTTCGACCTGGTGATGACCGGTTACGACCTGTGGGCGACCTACGCCACCGTGCCGGCCGCCGCGCACTACGACCTGTCGCACTCGCCGGCCGAGCACACGGTCAGCGCGTTGCTGATGGTGTGGGACGGGTCCGGCACCGACGCCGACGTCGATGGCGAGCTGGCCGTGTCCCTGGGCTCGCCGCAGACCCGACGCCGGCCCGGTCGGGGCGGCGGGCTGCTCGACGAGCTGGAGCCCGACCCGGAACCCGAGCCCGACGAGGCGGAGTGACGACCGAACCGGGATGGGAGCGGCTGCTGGCGGC
>NZ_JBFWVQ010000171.1:0-8992 GCF_050246655.1 Pseudonocardia sp. | reverse complement strand
CCCGCCCCGGTCCGGGCGGTCCGAAACCCGCCCCGACCCGGCCCGGGTGGCCGGCCGGCGGCGCCGCCCGAGCCCCGCCCCGCCGCTGGCACACACGCCGCGGCGGTGGCACACACCGCCCACGGTGTGTGCGAGCCCCTCGCGGTATGTGCGAGCCCCTCGCGGTGTGTGCGAGCCCCTCGCGGTGTGTGCGAGCGTGACGGGCCCCGCCCGCCAGGCCCAGCACTCGGCCCCGGCGCTCCGCAACCCGCCCGGTCCGAGCGGTCCGCAACCCGCCCGGGTCCGGGCGGTCCGAAACTCGCCGCCCCGACCCGGTAGCCGGCCGGCTCCCGCCAAGCCGACTCCCGCCGCGCTGGTGCCGGTCAGCCGACTCCCGTCACGCCAGCCCCTCCAAACCGGCTCCCGTCAGGCCGGCTGCGACACCCGCCGCCGCACGCCTTCGGCCAGCTCGGCGGCCAGCTCCCGAACGCCGTCCGCGCCGGCCCGCTCGGCCGCGGAGACGAAGGCCGAGCCGACGATCACCCCGTCCGCGAACGACGCGACCTCGGCGGCCTGGTCGCCAGACCGGACCCCGAGCCCGACGCCGATCGGCAGCGTCGTGTGTGCGCGAGCCCGGGCCACCAGCTCGGGTGCCGCGGACGCGACGGCGTCCCGGGCGCCCGTGACGCCCATCGTGGACGTGGCGTAGAGGAACCCGCGGCTCGCCGCAGCGGTGGACGCGATCCGCTCCTCCGACGAGGACGGCGCCACCAGGAAGATGCGGTCCAGGCCGTGTTCCTCCGACGCGGCGAGCCACTCCCCCGCCTCGTCCGGTACCAGGTCGGGCGTGATCAGCCCGTGCCCGCCTGCGGCGGCGAGATCGCGGGCGAAGGAGCCGACCCCGTAGCGCAGGACCGGGTTGAAGTAGGTCATGACGACGGCGGCACCCCCGGCGGCGGTCACCCGCTCGACCACGCCGAACAGGTCCCGCAACCGCATCCCGTTGCGCAGGGCGAGATCGGCTGCCGCCTGGATCGTCGGACCGTCCATGACGGGATCCGAGTACGGGAAGCCGACCTCGACGACGTCGCACCCGCCCTCGACCATCGCCGTGATCAGCTCGACCGAGCCGTCCACCGTCGGGTAGCCCGCCGGCAGGTAGCCGACGAGAGCGCCGCGGCCCTCGGCCCGGCTGCGGGCGAACACGTCCTCGACGCTCACCGCTGGCCCTGCGCGATCGCCGTGCCGTCCGCCTCGGCCGCGCTCTCGTCGCGCCCGATCATGCCGAACCACTTCGCGGCGGTGTCGACGTCCTTGTCGCCGCGGCCCGAGAGGTTGACCAGCACGATCCCCTCCGGCCCCAGCTCGCGGCCCAGCCGCAGCGCACCCGCGATCGCGTGCGCGGACTCGATCGCCGGGATGATCCCCTCGGTGCGCGAGAGCAGTGCGAACGCGTCCATCGCCTCGGCGTCCGTCACCGGCTCGTAGGTCGCCCGGCCGATGTCCTTGAGCAGCGCGTGCTCCGGCCCGACGCCCGGGTAGTCCAGGCCCGCGGAGATCGAGTAGGACTCGGAGGTCTGCCCGTCCTCGTCCTGCAGCAGGTAGCTCATGGCGCCGTGCAGTGCACCCGGCGAGCCCGCGGTGAGCGTGGCACCGTGGCGGCCCGTCTCGACCCCGTCCCCGCCCGGCTCGAAGCCGACGAGCCGCACGCCCGGGTCGTCGAGGAAGGCGTGGAAGATCCCGATGGCGTTCGACCCGCCGCCCACGCAGGCCGCGACCACGTCCGGGAGCCGCCCGCACCGGTCCAGCACCTGCTCGCGGGCCTCGAGGCCGATGACCCGGTGGAAGTCGCGCACCATCGTCGGGAACGGGTGCGGCCCTGCGACCGTGCCCAGCAGGTAGTGCGTGTGGTCGACGTTGGTGACCCAGTCGCGCAGCGCCTCGTTGATCGCGTCCTTGAGGGTGGCCGAGCCGGTGCTCACCGGGATCACGGTGGCGCCGAGCAGCCGCATGCGGGCGACGTTCAGCGCCTGGCGGCGCGTGTCGACCTCGCCCATGTACACGACGCATTCCAGGCCGAGCAGCGCGCACGCGGTGGCCGTCGCGACGCCGTGCTGGCCCGCGCCCGTCTCGGCGATGACCCGCCGCTTGCCCATCCGCTTCGTGAGCAGCGCCTGACCGAGCACATTGTTGATCTTGTGCGAGCCCGTGTGGTTGAGGTCCTCGCGCTTGAGCAGGATGCGGGCCCCGCCCGCGTGCTCGCCGAGCTTGGGGGCGTCCGTGAGCGGCGACGGGCGGCCCGAGTAGTCGCGGTGCAGCCGGTCCAGCTCGCCGAGGAACTCCTCGTCGTGGCGCGCCTTCTCGTACGACGCCGCCAGCTCGTCCAGCGCCGCGATCAGCGCCTCGGGGACGAACCGGCCGCCGTAGCGCCCGAAGTGGCCGGTCTCGTCCGGCTCGTGCCCCGAGGGCGTGGAGATGCCCTCGCTCGCGGTCGCGCTCGGCACCGCGGTCATCGCACGGCCCGCGAGCACGACGGGTGCGACCCCGCGGCGACGAGCGTGCTCACCGCTGCGCGCGGATCGCCGCTGGTCACGAGGCCCTCGCCGACGAGGACGGCGTCCGCGCCCCATCCGGCGTAGGTGATGAGGTCGCCCGCGTTGCGTACGCCCGACTCGGCGACCTTCAGCACCCCCGACGGCAGGCCCGGCGCGATCCGCCCGAACACGCCGCGGTCCACCTCCAGCGTGTGCAGGTTGCGCGCGTTGATCCCGATGAGCTTCGCCCCGGCCTCCAGCGCCCGGTCCGCCTCCTCCTCGGTGTGCACCTCGACCAGGGCCGTCATCCCCAGCGACTCCACCCGGTCCAGCAGCGCGTGCAGCACGTTCTGCTCCAGCGCCGCCACGATCAGGAGCACGAGGTCCGCGCCGTACGCGCGCGCCTCGTGCACCTGGTAGGGGCTCACGATGAAGTCCTTGCGCAGGATCGGCACGTCCACAGCGGCCCGGACGGCGGCCAGATCGGCGAGCGAGCCGTGGAACCGGCGCTGCTCGGTGAGCACGCTGATGATCCGGGCCCCGCCCGCCGCGTAGGACGCGGCGAGCTCCGCCGCGTCCGGGATGTCGGCGAGCGGCCCCTTCGACGGGCTCGCCCGCTTGACCTCCGCGATCACCGCGACCACCGGGGGGTGGTGCAGCGCTGCGATCACGTCCTTCGGCGACGGCGCGGCCAGCGACCGTTTCTTGATCTCCGCGAAGCTGACGCTCGACTCGCGCTCCGCCATGTCCTCGCGCACGCCCGCCACGATGGAATCGAGGACGCTTCCGTTGCCCAGACCCACGGTGGCCTCCTCCCCGCTCCGGCACGCACGTCGCCACACGGCGCCGTGCCGGCGCTCCCGAGCCCGCAACAAGGGCTGACGGCCATGCTAGACAGATGGCCGGACGTGCTTGCGGCCGGACCGACCTGGCCGTGGGCGACGCCGGGGCTCGGGCCGCTGCCGCTCGGGATCACGGGTCGGCGGTCGGGTCCCGCCCGGCGTCGAACGCGTCCCACGCCGCGCGGTCCGGATCGGTCTCCGGCGCCCGACGAGCGCCCCCGTACCGCGACCCCAGGCGGGCGATCCGCGGTTCGCCGACGGCGACCGCCGCGCCTGTGGCGGCGAGCAGCAGCACGCCCGCCGCGGCGAGCAACGGCGCCGCGGTACCCGTGACGCCCGTGGGGACCCCGGCCCCCGCGGGCGCGGTGGGCAGCGCGGCGATCGCCGCACCGTCCGGCGGCGACGCGACCGTCGCGACCAGCACCGTCCCGATCCACAGCGCGGCCAGCAGCAGCACGGCCCCGAGCACCCGGCGTGCTGGTCCGCCGAGCGCGACGACCGCCGCCACCCCGGCCAGCGCCAGCAACGCCACCGCGTCCAGACCGGGCAGGAGGTCCGCACCGCGGGCCACCACCTGCACCGGCGCGCGGCCCGGCGCCGGGACGTCGGCGGCGTACCACACGAGCGCGGACGACCCGGCGAGCGCGCCCGCGGCGGCGAGCAGCGCGGCGCACGCGAGCGCGAGCCTGCGGGCGGGAGTCGGGCGGGCGGGCATCCGCCCCAGTCTGGCAAGTCCGTAGGAACACGGATTGCCGGCCCGTCGCGGCGCCACCACGCTGGTCGCGTGGTCGATCACCGCGCCGATCCTCCAGCGGAGCCCACGCTCGGCGGCACCCGTCCGCGCGGACGTGCGGTGGCTGCGCTCGCCGCCGCCGGGACGCTCGTTGCGGCGGGGCTCGTCGGCTACGCGGTATGGGCCACCGCGGCGTGCCCGGGCGAGCCGTCCGACCGCGCCCTGGCCGCCGACGTGCCGGGCGGCGGCGTCTACCCCGACCTCGGCGACGTCCGGGACCTCCGCGACGCCGAGACCGGCGCCCGGCTCGCCGCCGTCGGCCTGCCCGGGCAACCCCGCTGGGCGCTGTGGGCGGACCTGCCCGAACGCCGGGACGGGGAACTGGTCCGGCGCGATCCCGAGATCGCCGCCGTCGCCGTCGCGGGGTCCACGGTCGTGACGGTGCAGCGGTTCGGGGCCGTCTCACCCTTCGGCCGCGGACCGGCGGCCACCGTCCTCGCGGCCTACGACGCGGCCACCGGGGCGGTCCGCTGGCAGGTCGAGGGTCCGTCGGCGCGCGGGGAGGTCGAGCTGGTCGCCTCGGATGCGGCGATGCTGGTGATCGCGCCGGGATCGCTCACGGCCGTCGACGTCGCCTCCGGGGAGGTGCGGTGGTGTGCGGACGCGGGCCGCGACGGGGGCACGGTCTCGGTGGCGGAGGCCGGGCCGGCCGCGGTCGTCGTCGCCTCGCAGGAGGGGTCGCGGTCGCTGCTGCGGGCGCTGGATCCCGCGACCGGCGACGAGCGGTGGCGGGTCGCCTACGACGCCCACGACCGCCGCCTCGCGCCGGTACGGGCGGGCGACGTCGTCGTCACGTATGCGGTACCCGGCGAGGGCGGCGACTCGCAGCTCCAGGCGTTCGACGCAGCCACGGGCGCCCCCCGCTGGACGGCGCCGTCGGACCCGCCCGTGGCGCTCGCCGGCGCCGCGGACGCGCTCGTCGTCGCGACGGGCAACCGCGACGCCGGGGTGTCGCTGCTCGACCCCGCGGACGGCAGGCCCCGCTGGACGGTGCCGCTCGCCACCCGCGGGCTCGTCACGACGACGGTCCTCGACGACGGCGTGCTCGTCGGGGTGCGGAGCTTCCCCGGTGAGGTGCTGCTGCTGGACCGGGCGACCGGCGCGCAGCGATGGCGGACCCCGGGATCCGAGATCGAGGCGTACGCGGACGAGGGCCCGTGGCCGGTCGTGAACGGCCGGCTCGCGTTCTCCGGGCGCCGGCAGCTGGGCGTGCTGGACCCGGCCACCGGCGCCGTCACCGCGACGGCGACGGACGGCGAGGAGCTGCGTGCGGTCTCGCCGGACGCCCGGTGGGCGGTGATCCGCTCCGGTGACCGGTGGGGCGTGTTCGGCACCTGACCCGCGAGTTGCGCATCTCGTCAGGGCGAGTTGCGCATCCCGCGGCCGCGAGTTCCGCATCCCGCGGCCGCGAGTTGCGCATCTCATCCGCCCGAGTTGCGCGTTCGACCGGCTCGGATCACGCACACCACCTGATGGAATGCGCAACTCGCGGGCGGGAAACCCGCAACTCGCGGGGGCAAGATGCGCAACTCGCGGGCGGGAGAACCGCAACTCGCGGCCGCGGGATGCGCAACTCGCGGGGGTCAGGCCGGCGGGCCCAGCGTCGCCGCCGTCGCCACCGCCGACAGCACGGCCCGGGCCTTGTTGAGGCACTCGGTGTCCTCGGCCTCCGGGTTCGAGTCCGCGACGATCCCCCCGCCGGCCTGCACGTACGCCACGCCGCCGCGGATCAGGGCCGTGCGGATCGCGATCGCGGTGTCGGCGTTCCCCGCGAAGTCCAGGTACCCGACGATGCCGCCGTAGAGCCCGCGGCGCGTCGGCTCCAGCTCCTCGATGATCTCCATCGCCCGGGGCTTCGGCGCGCCCGAGAGCGTGCCGGCGGGGAAACAGGCGACGACGGCGTCGTAGGCGTTGCAGCCTGCCCGCAGCCGCCCGGTGACGGTGGAGACCAGGTGCATGACGTGGCTGTAGCGCTCGACCGCGAAGAAGCTGTGCACCTTGACGCTGCCCGCCTCGCAGACCCGCCCGAGGTCGTTGCGGCCGAGATCGACGAGCATGACGTGCTCCGCGCGCTCCTTCTCGTCGGTGCGCAGCTCCTTCTCGAGCAGGACGTCCTCCTCCTCGGTCTCGCCGCGCCAGCGAGTGCCGGCGATGGGGTGGGTGGTCGCCACCCCGTCGCGCACGGTGACGAGCGCCTCGGGGCTCGACCCGACGATGCTGAACTCCTCGCCGTCCGCGCCGGCCAGCCGCAGCAGGTACATGTACGGGCTGGGATTCGTGGAGCGCAGGACGCGGTAGACGTCGAGCGGGTCCGCGGTGCACTCCGCCTCGAACCGCTGCGACACGACGACCTGGAACGCCTCGCCCGCCCGGATCTGCTCCTTGGCCTCCTCGACGGCCGCGTGGTGCTCGGGCGCGCGGCGGCGGCGCTCGAACACCGGCTCGGTGGGCCGGTACACCGCGACGGTGGACGGGGCGGGCGCGGCGAGCTGCGCCGTCATCCGGTCCAGCCGGGCGACCGCGTCGTCGTAGGCCTCGTCCACGCGCTCGTCGCTCGCGTCCCAGTTGATCGCGTTGGCGATGAGCGTGATGGCGCCCTCGTGGTGGTCGACGGCAGCGAGGTCCGTGGCCATGAGCATGACGAGCTCCGGCAGGGCGAGGTCGTCGTCGGCGAGCTCGGGGAGCCGCTCGAAGCGGCGGACGACGTCGTAGCCGAGGTAGCCCACCATGCCGCCGGTGAGCGGCGGCAACCCGGGCAGCGGCTCGCTGTGCAGCTCCTCGACGACGGTGCGCAGCGCGGCCAGCGGGTCGCCCGACGTCGGCAGCTGCGCGGGCACCTCCCCGGTCCACACCAGGTCGCCGTCCACGGCGGTGAGCACGGCGGCGCTGCGCGCCCCGACGAACGACCATCGCGACCACGAGCGGCCGTTCTCCGCGGACTCCAGCAGGAACGTGCCGGGGCGGTCCGCGGCGAGCTTGCGGTAGACGCCGACGGGGGTCTCGTTGTCGGCCAGCAACCGGCGGGTGACCGGGATGACGCGGTGCTGCGCGGCGAGTGCCCGGAACTCGTCGCGACCGGGCCTGTCCTCTCCGAGGGCGCCGGTGGCCGGCACACGGGCGTCTGTCGACATGCACGCATCCTGTCAGGCCCGCCGCCCCCGCCGGACGGCCGCACAGAGGATGATGGGGCGGTGGGTAGCGCGCAGGATCTCGACAACACCTCGGGCGGCACGGCGCCCGCCCGCCCGCGAGGACGGCGGCCGGGTGGTACCGACACGCGCACCCAGCTCCTGGACGCAGCGCGGGTCGAGTTCGCCGAGCGCGGCTACGACGGCGCCACGGTCCGCGTCATCGCGGACCGGGCCGGGGTGGACCCGGCGATGGTCAACCACTGGTTCGGCGGCAAGGAGGCGCTGTTCGTCGCGGCGCTGGAGGTGCCGATCGACCCGGTCGAGCTCGCCGCCCGCGTCGTCCCGGGCCCGCCGGACCAGATGGGCGAACGGATCGTCCGGAACTTCCTCACCATCTGGGACGCCACCGGCGGGCGGCCGATCGCCGCCGCGGTGCGCAGCGTCGCGGCGCACGAGTCGGCAGCGAAGGTGATGCGGCAGTTCGTCGGGCGGATGCTGGCCGCGAAGATCGTCGGACCGGTCGCGCCGGACCGGCCGGAGCTGCGCGGCGCGCTCGTCGGCTCGCAGATGATCGGGCTGGGGATGATGCGCTACGTCCTGAAGCTGGAGCCGCTGGCCTCGGCGGACCACGCCACCGTCATCGCCGCGGTGGCGCCGAACGTGCAGCGCTACCTCACGGGGCCCCTGGACTGAGCAGGACGTCCGCGTCAAAGCAGGTGTGGTCGCCGGTGTGGCACGCCGCGCCCTTCTGGTCCACGACGACGAGCAGCGCGTCCCCGTCGCAGTCCAGCCGTACCTCGTGGACGTGCTGCACGTGCCCGGACGTGGCGCCCTTGACCCAGTAGTCGCCGCGCGAGCGCGACCAGTACGTGGCGTCGCGCGTGGTGAGCGTGCGGTGCAGCGCCTCGTCGTCCATCCACGCGACCATCAGGACCTCGCCGCTGCCACGCTGCTGCACGACGGCGCACACCAGGCCGTCCGCGTCGCGCTTGAGCCGGGCCGCCACGGCCGGGTCGAGCCCGGACCCCGCCACGCGTGTCACCGCACCTCCACCCCCGCACCGCGCAGGGCGGCCTTCACCTCGCCGATCCGCAACTGTCCGAAGTGGAACACCGACGCGGCGAGCACCGCGTCCGCCCCGGCGGCGACGGCGGGCGGGAAGTGCTGGAGCGCCCCCGCGCCGCCCGAGGCGATCACCGGGACGTCCACGGCGGCCCGGACGGCCTCGATCATCTTCAGGTCGAACCCGGCCTGCGTGCCGTCCGCGTCCATCGAGTTGAGCAGGATCTCGCCCACGCCCAGCTCCTGGCCGCGGGCCGCCCACTCGACGGCGTCGATCCCGGTGCCGCGCCGCCCGCCGTGGGTGGTGACCTCCCATCCCGACGGCGTCGGCTTCTCGCCCCGCGGCACGGTGCGCGCGTCCACCGAGAGCACGATGCACTGGGCGCCGAACCTGCGGCTGCACTCGTGCAGCAGCACCGGGCGGCTGATGGCGGCGGTGTTGATGCCGATCTTGTCCGCCCCCGCACGCAGCATCCGGTCCACGTCCTCGGGGGTGCGGATCCCGCCGCCGACCGTGAGCGGGATGAACACCTGCTCGGCGGTGCGGCGCACGACGTCCACCATCGTCTCCCGCTCCCCCGACGACGCCGTGACGTCGAGGAACGTCAGCTCGTCCGCACCCTCGGCGTCGTAGACGGCCGCCATCTCGAC
>NZ_JBFWVQ010000170.1:0-9185 GCF_050246655.1 Pseudonocardia sp. | reverse complement strand
GATGCCCTCGGTGGTGAGCCGGTGGCAGGTGCTGGCGTCGAAGTAGCCGGCCTGCGCGAGATGCAGGAAGCTCTCGACGGTGCACGGCGCCTTCGCGCGGTCCAGCGTGAGCGGGATGGCCCCCCGGTCGGTGTCCAGCGTGACCGAGACGGTGCCGGTCCGCTGCGGGTCGGTGACCGTGGGTGCCTGCACCGGCTTCGCGGACTGCCCGTCCGGCACCCAGGTGCAGCCGGTCGGGGCGGGCGGGGCCGCCGCGGCGTCGCTCTGCGGGGGGTTCGCGGGGGCGTCGGTCCCGATGCCCACGAACGAGAAGGCCACGACGCCCACGACCACCAGCACCGCGACCGTCGCAGCCGTGATCGCGGTGACCCGCTTGCGCCGCGCGGCCTGCTGCGCTCGCCGCTCCTGCTGCCGCGCCAGCTTGCGCTTGGCCGCCTCGCGCCGCATCTGGTTCGTGGCCACCGCCGGTCCTCCCGCTCGCCCGTCCGGGGCCCGACGATAGCGGCGCCCGTCCGCGGGATCTCGGACGACCCCGGCGACTGGTCGTCGTCACCTGTGATCTCCGCCTTGCTTCGCGGCGGCGTTGATCCACAGGACCCGCGTTAGGCTGGTCGCGTGCTCGTCGCAGGGTTCCCGGCAGGGGCGTTCCAGACCAACTGCTTCGTCGCGGCCACCGGTCCCGGCGAGGCGTGCATCGTCGTCGACCCGGGGCAGGACGCCGTCGAGCCCCTCGAGGAGCTGCTCGCGGAGCACCGGCTGACACCCGTGGCCGTGCTGCTCACCCACGGCCACTTCGACCACACCTTCTCCGTCGCCCCGGTGTGCGACGGGCACGACGTGCCGGCCTGGATCCACCCGGACGACCGGGAGATGCTCGCGGACCCGCTCAAGGGCCTGTCCCGGGACGCGGTCGCGTTCTTCGGCGGGCG
The DNA here is from genome assembly GCF_050246655.1 of Pseudonocardia sp. Lineage (GTDB taxonomy): Bacteria > Actinomycetota > Actinomycetes > Mycobacteriales > Pseudonocardiaceae > Pseudonocardia. The sequence continues at coordinate 8,256 of NZ_JBFWVQ010000170.1, read as the reverse complement.
GATCGAGATGCGCGAGCCGCGGGAGGTCCGCGCGCTCACCGACGGCAGCGAGCTGGAGCTCGCCGGGCTGACGCTGCGCGTCGACCACACCCCCGGCCACACGCCCGGCTCGGTCGTCTTCACCACGCCCACCGCCGAGGGCGTCGAGGTGATCATCGCCGGGGACACCCTGTTCGCCGGTTCGATCGGCCGCACGGACCTCCCCGGCGGCGACCACGCGCAGATGATGGCGAGCCTGCGCGACAAGCTGCTCGTCCGGGAGGACAGCGCGGTCGTGCTGCCCGGGCACGGGCCCACGACGACGATCGGGCGCGAACGCGCGTCCAACCCGTTCCTGCAGGGGCTCACCTCCGCTCCGAGGCGCGGGTTGTGAGCGCCGTGGCCGAGCGCGTGCAGACGTTCGCCGCGCCGAAGGGCGTCCCGGAGTACACGCCGCCGTCGTCGGCCGGGTTCGAGCACGTCCGCAACACGCTCGTCGCGGCCGCGGAGCGGGCCGGGTACGGGCTCATCGAGCTGCCCGTGTTCGAGGACACCGGGCTGTACGCGCGCGGCGTCGGCGAGTCCACCGACGTCGTCAGCAAGGAGATGTACACCTTCGCCGACCGCGGCGACCGCTCCGTCACGCTGCGGCCCGAGGGCACCGCGGGCGTCGTGCGCGCGGTGATCGAGCACGGGCTGGACCGCGCGGGGCTGCCCGTCAAGCTGCGGTACGCGGGTCCGTTCTTCCGCTACGAGCGCCCGCAGGCCGGGCGCTACCGCCAGCTCCAGCAGGTGGGTGTCGAGGCGATCGGGGTGGACGACCCGGCGCTGGACGCCGAGGTCATCGCCGTCGCGGACGAGGGGTTCCGGGCGCTCGGGCTCACCGCGTACCGGCTGGAGCTCACCTCGCTGGGCGACGACGACTGCCGCCCGGCCTACCGGGCGGCGCTGCAGGAGTACCTCGCGGACCTCCCGCTGGACGACGCCACCCGGGAGCGGGCCCGGATCAACCCGCTGCGGGTGCTCGACGACAAGCGACCCGAGGTGCGGGCGCTGCTGGCGGACGCGCCGCTACTCGTCGACCACCTGTCCGGGCCCGCGGCGGAGCACCATGCCGCCGTGCTGGCGCACCTGGACGATCTCGGCGTGGCGTACGTACAGAACCCGCGGATGGTGCGCGGGCTGGACTACTACACGAAGACGACGTTCGAGTTCGTGCACGACGGCCTCGGCGCCCAGTCCGGGATCGGGGGCGGCGGCCGCTACGACGGGCTGATGGCGCTGCTCGGCGGGCCGCCGCTCACCGGCGTGGGCTACGGCATCGGCGTGGACCGCACCCTGCTCGCCTGCCGGGCCGAGGGCCTCGCGCCCTGGTCGGAGGCGCGCTGCGAGGTGTTCGGCGTGCCGCTCGGCGACGCCGCGCGCTCCCGGCTCGTCGTCCTCGCCGGGGCGTTGCGCCGGGCCGGCGTGCGCGTCGACCTCGCCTACGGCGGGCGCGGGCTCAAGGGGGCGATGAAGGCCGCGGACCGCTCCGGCGCCCGGTACGCGCTGGTGCTGGGGGAGCGGGATCTCGCCGAGGGCACCGTCGGGGTCAAGGACCTGGTATCCGGCGAGCAGCGGGCCGTGCCGCTCGACGACGTGGTCGACGAGCTGGTCGGGTTGGTCGGTGCGCTCGCGTGAGCGGGCCTGCGACCTCGCAACATCCGGGTGCACCGCGCAGCCGTCCGGACGGCTGCGCGGCGATGCGGGAAGCTGCGAGGTCGGGGCGGGGTGGTCGGCGCTGCGGCGGGCACCCTCGGCGAGGGCGCTCGTGAGCGCGGCGGACCGGGACCGCTGGGACGCCCGCTACGCGACCACCGCGCCCGTCGAGGCCTCGGTGCCCCTCCCGCCGGACCTGCTCGCCGGGCGCGAGGAGCTCCTGCCCGCGTCGGGCCGCGCGCTGGACGTGGCCTGCGGCTGTGGCGCCACGGCCGTCTGGCTCGCCCTGCGCGGCCTGGCGGTGGACGCCGTCGACGGCTCCCCGGTCGCGATCGCCGCGGGTGCGGCGCTCGCGCGACGGCCGGGGCCGCAGGCCGACGGCGGCCCGGGAGGGGGTGGCGGTGCGGCCGGCCGCGTGGGGAGCGACGGCACCGATAGCGGCACTGATAGCAGCACTCACGGTGGCGCTGACGACGGCGCCGCAGGCGGGGTCCGGTGGCGCGTCCACGACCTCGACCAGGGCCTCCCGCCCGGCTGGACCGGGCCGTACGACGTGGTGGTCTGCCAGCGCTTCCGCGATCCGGCGCTCTATCCGCTCCTCCGAGCCGCCGTCGCCCCGGACGGCCTGCTCGCCCTCACGGTGCTCTCCGTCGTCGGCGGCCGTGCGGGTCCCTACCGGGCCGAACCGGGCGAGCTGCCCGCCGCCTTCCCCGGCTGGCGAGTCATCGACCAGCGGGAGGGCGGCGGCGAGGCGCACCTGCTCGCCCGGCCGCCCCGGTCGGCGTGACGGGCGAGGCAGGGATCACCGGATCGCGCGGAACAGGAGACGTCCCCGACCGGTTGCCGAGTACATGGCAGACACCGACCACGAGCTGAGCCCGACCGGATGGGTCCGCGACCAGACCGAGCGCATCCTCTCGACCGGAACGACCGACGGCGTCGAGATCCTGGGCAAGCCGGTCGTCCTGGTGAAGATCAAGGGTGCGAAGACCGGCAAGACCCGGCTCGTCCCGCTGATGCGCGTCGAGCTCGACGGTGTGTACGCGATCGTCGCGTCCAAGGGCGGCTCCCCCCAGAACCCCGTGTGGTACGGCAACGTGAAGGCGCACCCGGACGTCAGTCTCCAGGACGGGACCGTCACCCGCTCCTACCTCGCGCGCGAGGTCAGCGGCGACGAGCGCGCGCAGTGGTGGAAGCGGGCCGTCGCCGCGTACCCGCCCTACGGGGACTACCAGCAGAAGACCGATCGTCTCATCCCCGTGCTGGTGCTGGAGCCCGCCGCCTGACCGGTCCCGGCGCGGCCGATCACAGCCGCGGTACCGTGCCGATCACCGCCGCGGCGTGGGCTCCTGGACGGCCACCGCCGCCGCCAGGGCCGTGGTGATCGGCACGGATGCGACGAGCCCGATGCTCCCCACGAGCGTGCGCACGATCTCGGTCGCGACGTCCTGGCTGGTCAGCACGGTACCGAAGCCCCGGCCGGAGATCTCGAACAGGAGCAGGAGCGGCAGCGTCGCACCGGCGTAGGCCAGCACGAGCGTGTTCACCGCCGAGGCCACGTGATCCCGCCCGATGCGCATGGCCGCCGTGAACAGGGCCCGTCCCCCGATCGTCGGGTCGGCCTGGCGCAGCTCCCACACCGCGCTCGTCTGGGTGACCGTGACGTCGTCGAGGACGCCCAGCGCCCCGATGATCACCCCGGCGAGCAGCAGGCCGCGGGCGTCCACCCCGGTGCCGAGCGTCGCGATGAGGTTGCCCGTCTGGTCGTCCAGGCCGGTGAGCGCGGCCGCCGCGGAGAACGCGGCGCCGAGCGCGCCGATCAGGCCCAGGGACAGCAGCGTCCCCAGCACGGCCGTCGACGTGCGCGCGGACGGGCCGTGGGTCAGGTACAGCACCGCGAACATGATCACGCAGGAGCCGACGACGGCGACGGCCAGCGGGTTGCTCCCCGACAGGATCGCCGGCAGCACGAACGCCATCAACACCAGGAAGCTCAGGCCGAGAGCCGCCAGCGCCGCGAGCCCCCGCCACCGGCCGAGTACGAGCACCGCAACCGCGAACAGGGCGGCGAGCCACACCAGGGACGCGCCGCGTTGGAAGTCCACGATCCGGTAGGCGGCCGGATCCACCGGGTCCGCACCGGACCACTCGACGACCACCTCGTCGCCCACCAGGAACCGCGGCGTGCCCGGCTCGACGCTCACCAGCAGGGTGAGCTGGCGTCCCGGCAGCGGACCGCCGTCCATCAGGATCGTGATCGCGTCGCAGCCGCCCGCCCCGGAGCCCTCGACGCAGTCCGCCGGGCGGGTTGCCGACACCGTCGCGTCGAAGAGCACCGCCCCCGGCGCCGCGAGCGTCGTCGTCGGGCCGCCCGACGGCCACAGCAGCACGAGGCCGACCAGCGTCGCCAACGCGCAGGGGACGAGCAGCGCGGCGATGAACGTCCGGACGCGGCGGCTCGCGGGGGGTGCTGGCGAGTGGCCGTGGCCGTGCCCGTGGGTCTGGCTAGGGGTCTGGCTGTGGGTTTCGCTGTGGGTCTGGCTGTGGCCGCCGGATCCCGGCGCGGCGCCGTCCTCGGCGGTGCCGCCGGTCCGTCGGGAAGCGGGCGGGTCCCGCGGCGGGTCGGCGCGCGCGGTGTCGCGCTGTCGCGGGGCGCCCGCATCGCCGGCGTCCGCGCCTACGGCTCCTGCGTCCGAGTCTGATGCGTGCCGGGTTGTCGCGTTCGTGTCCTGTGCTGCGCCTCGGGCCGCAGCGGTCCGGGCCCCTGCGTCCGGGGTCGTCGTTCCCGGCACTGCGTCTCGGGTTGTCGTTTCCCGCGCCACGTCTCGGGTTGTCGTTCCCCGCGCCACGTCTCGGGTTGTCGTTTCCCGCGCCACGTCTCGGGTTGCCGTTTCCCGTGCCGAGGCGCGACCCGTCAGCGCCCGGCGCGGGCGGTCGCGGTCCTGGCGCCCGTGGCCGGTGCGTGACGCTGGAGACGACGTCGCGTCGTCCGGGATCGCGAACCGGCCGTCGCCGCCCTGGTGGCGGCCCCGTGCTCCGGGATCCGCTCGTCCGCCCGCGGCGGAGACGTCCCCGGAGATGCGTCCTCCGGCGACAGAGCGCGCCTCGCGGACCGGGCCGCGGGATCCGCCGCCGGTGCGCTCGGCGGGCCCGCCCGGAGCCCCAGCCCTGCCGGAGCGCCTGCCGGGACCGGCGGCGTGCTGCCCGTCGGGACCGCCGGTATGCGCCGCCGGGCCGCTGGTGTGCGCCGCCGGGCCGCTGGTGTGCGCCGCCGGGCCGCTGGTGCGCGCCGCCGGGCCGCTGGTGCGCCCGTCGAGATCGCCAACGCGGGCAGCCGGACTGCCGGTGCGCCCGTCGGGACCGCCGGTATGCGCCGCCGGACCGACTTGGGCAGGGTGTCGTCTGCGCTCGACGGGTCGGCCGGGGGCGGCGTGGTGGGCATCGAAGCGGCGTGCCTCGGGATCGTCGGAGGCAGGGCGAGCGGCAGGGCGTGCGTGCTGCTCGGATCGGCTGGAGTGGCCATGGCGAGCCGCGCGTCCCCCGTCGTCGGCACGCCCGGGACCGTCCGCCCGGGTGGGCGGCGGGGTGCGACTGCCGGGTGCCGCCGGCCCGTCGCCCCGCCTGACCGGACGCGCCCGCGGATCCGAGCGCTGATCGCCGATCGCCATCGGGGCGGACGGATCGCGGCCCGGGGCACTACGCCCGGGGTCCGCAGGGGAGTGGCTCCTGTCCGGTGCCGTCCTCCGGCCGCCGGACCTCGGCGGTCCGGCGTTCGCCGGGCGGTCCGGACGGGAGGAATCCACCGGGGCATAGTGTCAACGGCGTCCCGGGAGGCGGGCACTGCCCCGGCGAACGGGGTTGCGCATGATTCGAACATGTGTTCGACTCTCCACATGCGGTGGCGTGGTCAGCAAGTCCTCGACGACGGCGTGGGTGACACGGCGGCACTGCCGGGCCTGCGCGGCCTGCTGCGCTCGGTCCGGCCGCCGGAGTTCGCCGGCATGGTGTTCCACGAGGTGGAGGCGCGGTCCGCGCTGAACCGGGTGCCGGATGCCTCGCCGGTCCCGTTCCGCTGGACGGTGAACCCCTACCGTGGCTGCGGGCACGCCTGCACCTACTGCACGGTCGGCAGCACGCCGGTCCTCTGCGGCGACGGGCGTCCGCGGCCGATCGCCGAGCTGCGGGTGGGGGATGTCGTCGTCGGCACGGAGGTCGTCGGCGGGGTACGGCGCTACGTCCGCACGCCGGTGCTCGCCCACTGGTCCACCGTCCGGCCGGCGCACCGGGTCACCCTGGCGGACGGCACGCGCCTCGTGACCAGCGGGGAGCACCGGTTCCTCACCGAGCGTGGCTGGCGGCACGTGACACCGGGCTGGTGCGCCGCGGGGCGGCGGCCGTGGCTGAAGCCGGGCATCGGCCTCGTCGGACCGGGCGGGCCGCGGCGGCTCCCGGCCGCCGACGAGGGTCCCGTCGGCGCGACCGGCGACGCCGCCGAGGAGTCCCTCGACGGCCCGGCGTACCGGGCGGGCTACCTCACCGGCCTGGTCCGCGCGGATGAGGACGGGCTCGAACGGCAGGGGCCGGGAGGCCCGGACGGGCCCACGTCCGGTGGCGAGGCCCGGCCGTACGGCGGGCACCGCCAGGGGGCACCGGGGGCCCATCAATCCGGCGACGACCGCGCCGATCGCTGCTTCCCGTCGGAGCGCCTGGAGCTGGAGGTGCTCGGCCGGGCTCATCACTACCTGGCCGCCCGGGCCGTCCCCGCGCCGGGGGCGGGCACGGGGATCGCCGTGGCGGACCCGTTCCACCCGCTGCGCGCATCCGTTTCTCCCGGCGGTGGCACGGCCCGCGTCGGCCCGCCCGATGACGCCTGGCCGCTGCACCCGGACGACGGCTGGTGCGCGGGGTTCCTGGCAGGGGTCGTGGACGCGCGCGGCGCGGTCACCGACGGGATGCTGCGGATCGAGCTGGTGGACGAGGAGATCATCGGCCGGGTTGCGGGCGCGCTGCACCGGCTTGGCTTCCCGTTCGGGCTGCGGCGCCGGCCCGCTCGGCCCGGCGGTGGTGGACGGCACGGCGTCTGCGTCGTGGAAGTGGGCGGCGGCCCGTCGATGCTGCTCTCCTTCCTGCGGCGGGTCGACCCGGCGAGCGGCAGCAGGCGAGACCTGTCGGGTGCCCCGGTCGAGGGCGGTCCTGGCCTGCGCGTCACCGCGGTCGAGGCGCTCGGGGTCGAGCTGCCGATGTACGACATCACCACGGGCACCGGCGACTTCGTGGCGGGCGGCGTGGTGCACCACAACTGCTTCGCCCGCAACACCCACACCTACCTCGACCTGGACGCGGGAGCGGACTTCGACCGGCAGATCGTCGTCAAGGTCAACGTCGCCCGGGTGCTGGAGCGCGAGCTGCGCGCCCCGCGGTGGCGGGGCGAGCCGGTGGCGATGGGTACGAACACCGATCCCTACCAGCGGGCGGAGGGGCGCTACCGCCTCATGCCCGGGGTGATCGCCGCGCTCGCCCGCTCCGGCACCCCGTTCTCGCTGCTCACCAAGGGCACCGTGCTGAGCCGCGACCTGCCGCAGCTCGCGTCCGCCGCTGCGGACGTCCCGGTCGGGCTCGGGGTGTCGATCGCGCTGCTGGACCGGCCGCTGCAGGCGCGACTGGAGCCCGGCACCCCGTCCCCGCAGGCCCGGCTGGACCTGGTCCGCAGGATCGTGGACGCGGGTCTGGAGTGCGGCGTGATGGTCGCGCCGGTCCTGCCGCTGCTGACAGACTCCGCCGAGGCACTGGACGCCCTGCTGGAACGGATCGCTGCGGCGGGCGCCTCCGGGGTGTCGGTGCTGGCGCTGCACCTGCGGCCCGGCACGCGCGAGTGGTTCCTGGCCTGGCTCGCCCGCGAGCACCCGCGGCTGGTGGCGCCGTACGCCCGGCTGTACCGGCGCGGCGCGTACGTCGACCCGGAGTACCGGCGGGCGCTCGCCCGGCGGGTTGCGCCGCTGGTCCGCCGCCACGGCCTCGGCGCGCGGGTCGCGACGCTGCGGGAGCAGGAGCTCCCCGCGCCGGATCCGGCGCCGCGGGCGGTCGAGCAGCTCAGCTTGCTCTAGACCCCGGGTGGCGGGGCTGGCGGTGCGTTGGCCGGGCGGTGTCGGCCGGGGTGGACCGGGTTGGCCGGGCTGCGGCTGGCTGTCCTCCGGGCCGTGCTGCGGGCTGACCGGGCTGTGCTGCGGGCTGACCGGGCTGTGCTGCGGCCGCCGTGCTCTGGGCCGGGCCGCGGGCCGGCCGGGCCGTCCTCCGACCGGCTGGGTTCTCACCCCGCCTCGCAGAGGCTCGATGCGGTTCGCAGGGCTGCAGCCTTTGCGAGGCGTGCCGGGACCCTGCGAGGAGGTGCCAGTAGGTCTGCGAGGCGCGTCCGAACCCTGCGAGGAGGTGCCTGAGCCTCTGCGAGGTGCGTTGGGGCTCTGCGGTGGCCGGAACCTTGCGAGTGCTGGCCGGGGACCTTGCGAGGTCTCGGGCCGGGCCGGGGGGGGGGGCGCGGGGCGGGGCGGGGGGCGGGGCGGGGGGGGGGGGGGGGGGGGGGGG
>NZ_JBFWVQ010000169.1:0-9282 GCF_050246655.1 Pseudonocardia sp. | reverse complement strand
CCGAACTGGGGCCGGATCGCCGCCGCCGCGGGCTACGCGGACGCCGCACTCGACCCCGATCGGCTCGGCATCGCGGTCAACGGGGTCGTGCTGTGCCGCAAGGGCGTGGCGGCGGGCGACCGCACGGCGGCCGACCTGTCGGGCCCCGAGGTCCTGGTGGAGGTCTCGCTCGGTCTCGGGGAGGCCACGGCGGACATCCGCACCACGGACCTGTCGCACGCGTACGTGGAGGAGAACAGTGCCTACTCCTCCTGAGTCTCCTGCTGAGTCTTCTGCCGGGCCCGCCACGGACGTCGTCGACGGTGCCGCCGCCCGGCTCAAGCGCGCCGGGGAGAAGGCGGCCGTTCTCGCCGAGGCGCTGCCGTGGCTGCAGCGCTTCCACGGCCGGACGGTCGTGATCAAGTACGGCGGGAACGCGATGATCGACGAGGAGCTGAAGGCCGCGTTCGCCCAGGACATGGTCTTCCTGAGGCTCGCGGGCATCCGCCCGGTCGTCGTCCACGGTGGCGGCCCGCAGATCACGGCGATGCTCGCGCGCCTCGGCCTGCCCGCCGAGTTCCGCGGCGGCCTGCGCGTCACCACGCCCGAGACCATCGATGTCGTCCGGATGGTGCTGGTCGGCCAGGTGGGGCGGGAGCTCGTCGGTCTGATCAACCAGCATGGGCCCTACGCCGTGGGCCTCTCGGGTGAGGACGCGGGCCTGTTCACCGTGGAGAAGCGGCCCGCGCTGGTGGACGGGGAGCCGGTCGACCTCGGTCTGGTCGGGGACGTCGTCGACGTCAACCCGGCCGCCGTGCTGGACATCGTCGCCGCCGGGCGAATCCCGGTCGTGGCGGGTGTCGGCCCGGACGTCGACGGCGTCGTCCACAACATCAACGCGGACAGCGCCGCCGCTGCGCTCGCCGCGGCGCTCGATGCGGTGAAGCTCGTGGTCCTCACCGATGTGGCCGGCCTGTACCGCGACTACCCCGACCCGGAGTCGATCGTCAGCGAGCTGACGGCCGACGAGCTGGAGCCGATGCTGCCGACGTTGGAGTCGGGCATGGCGCCGAAGATGGAGGCCTGCCTGCGGGCCGTGCGCGGCGGGGTGCCGCAGGCACACGTGATCGACGGGCGGATCGCCCACTCGGTCCTGCTCGAAGTGTTCACCAGTGAGGGGGTAGGGACCATGGTGGTGCCGTCGTGAGTGGCTACCAGGACCGCTGGCAGGCGGTCATGATGAACAACTACGGCACGCCGCCCACCACGCTGCTGCGCGGCGAAGGCGCCTACGTCTGGGACGCCGACGGCCGCCGCTACCTCGACCTGTACGCGGGCATCGCCGTCAACGCGCTCGGGCACGCGCATCCCGCGGTCGTCGAGGCGGTGAGCGCGCAGATCCGTACGCTCGGTCACACGTCGAACTTCTTCGTCACGGAGCCCGCGCTGGAGCTGGCCGAGCGGCTCGTCGAGATCCTGGATCTCGACGAGCAGGTGGGTCCGGCCCGGGTGCTCTTCGGCAACTCCGGCACCGAGGCGGTCGAGGCCGCCTTCAAGATGGCCCGCCTGACGGGGCGCCTGGACCTGGTCGCCGCGCAGAACGCCTTCCACGGCCGCACGATGGGTGCGCTCGCGCTCACCGGGCAGCCCCCGAAGCGCGAGCCGTTCGAGCCGCTCCCGCCCCGGGTCACCCACGTCCCGTTCGGCGACGTGGACGCGCTGGACGCGGTCGTGGACAGCGCGACCGCCGCCGTCGTCCTCGAGCCGATCATGGGAGAGGCCGGCGTGATCGTGCCGCCGCCCGGCTACCTGAAGGCGGCCCGCCGGATCACCGAGGAGCGCGGGGCACTGCTCGTGCTGGACGAGGTGCAGACCGGGATCGGGCGCACCGGTCGATGGTTCGCCCACCAGGACGCGGGGGTCGTCCCGGACGTCCTCACGCTGGCGAAGGGGCTCGGCGGTGGCCTGCCGATCGGGGCGTGCATCGGCATCGGCGCGGCGGCCGACCTGCTCCAGCCCGGCCAGCACGGCACGACGTTCGGGGGCAACCCGATCAGCTGTGCCGCCGCGCTCGCGGTGTTGCGCACGATCGCCGCCGAGGGCCTGCTGGAGCACGCCACGCTCGTCGGCAAGGAGCTCGCGGCGGGCATCGACGGCCTCGGCCATCCGTTGATCGAGGAGGTGAGCAGCGCGGGCCTCATGATCGGCGTCGGGCTGACGGCGCCGGTCGCGCCCGCGGTCGCCGCTGCGGCGAAGGAGGCCGGCTACCTGGTCAACCCGGCCGTCCCGACGCGCATCCGGCTCGTCCCGCCGCTGGTGCTCTCCTCGGAGCAGGCAGCGGATTTCGTCTCCGCGTTTCCGGCGATCCTGGACTCGCTGGCAGGTGCTCCCACATGACCCGCCATTTCCTGAGGGACGACGACCTCACCCCGGACGAGCAGCTCGAGATCCTGCGGCTCGCGGACGAGGTCAAGGTGGCCCCGTTCGCCCACCGCCCGCTGGCCGGGCCGCAGGCGGTGGCGGTGTTGTTCGACAAGCCGTCCACCCGCACCCGGCTGTCGTTCGAGACGGGCATCGCCCAGCTCGGCGGCCAGCCGCTCATCGTGGACGCGCGGGCGAGCCAGCTCGGCCGTGGCGAGACGATCGCGGACACCGCCCGGGTGATGTCGCGATACGTGTCGGCGATCGTCTGGCGCACCGGCGACCAGTCGCGGATCGGCGAGATGGCGTCGGCGGCCACGGTGCCGGTGATCAACGCGCTCACCGACCAGTTCCACCCGTGCCAGGTGCTCGCCGACCTGCAGACCGTCCGCGAGCGGCACGGCCGCCTCGCCGGCCTCACCCTCACCTACCTCGGGGACGGCGCGAACAACATGGCCCACTCGCTGTTGCTGGGTGGTGCCACCGCGGGCCTGCACGTCCGGATCGCGGCGCCCGAGGGCTTCGCCCCCGATTCGGCGATCCTGCGCGACGCCAAGAACCGGGCGTCGGACACCGGTGGTGGCGTGGAGGTGGTGAGCGATGCGCACGCCGCTGCGGACGGCGCGGACGTGCTCGTCACGGACACCTGGACGTCGATGGGCCAGGAGTCGGACGGCCACGACCGGGCCTCGGTGTTCCGCCCCTACCGCGTCGACGCCGCGCTCCTCTCCCGCGCCGCGCCGGGCGCGATCGTCCTGCACTGCCTGCCCGCACACCGGGGGGACGAGATCACCGACGAGGTGATGGACGGACCGGCGAGTGCGATCTGGGACGAGGCCGAGAACCGGCTCCACGCGCAGAAGGCGCTGCTCACCTGGTTGCTGCGGCGATGACGCAGCCGGACGTCGGGAACCGGGGCGCGGACGGCCGGCGGGCACCCGCGGCGCGCCGGGCCCGGATCGTCGACCTGGTGGCGTCGCGGCCCGTGCACAGCCAGGCCGAGCTGCTGGACCTCCTGGAGGCAGACGGCATCGACATCACGCAGGCCACCCTGTCGCGCGATCTGGACGAGCTGGGTGCGGTGAAGCTGCGCGGTCCGGAGGGGCCGGTCTACGTGATCCCGTCGGAGGGCGTGTACACCCTGCCCGCCGAGGATCCGGTCCGCCGGCACGGCGGGGGCCCCGCCCGCCTGGCGCGGGTGCTCGGCGAGATGCTGCTCTCGGCCGAGGGCAGCGGCAACCTGGCGGTCCTGCGGGTCCCCGCGGGTGCCGCCCAGTACGTGGCCGGGGTCCTCGACCGCTCCGGCCTGCACGACGTCCTCGGCACGATCGCCGGGGACGACACGATCCTGGTGGTGGCGCGGGAGCCGCTCACCGGTGCCGAGCTCGCCTCGCGGCTGCGCGATCTGTAGAAGCGTCGCCTGCCGCGTCTCGACCAGAAGGAGAAGCAATGGAACGGGTGGTACTGGCCTACTCCGGTGGGCTCGACACCTCGGTGGGCATCGGCTGGATCGCCGAGGAGACCGGGGCGGAGGTCGTCGCGGTCGCGGTGGACGTCGGCCAGGGTGGCGAGGACCTCGAGGAGATCCGCAAACGGGCGCTGGCCTGCGGGGCCGTGGAGGCCGTCGTCGCGGACGCGCGCGACGAGTACGCCGAGCAGTACTGCCTGCCCGCGCTGCAGGCCAACGCGCTCTACATGGAGCGCTACCCGCTCGTGTCGGCGCTCTCCCGGCCGTTGATCGTCAAGCACCTGGTCGAGGCCGCGAAGTACCACGGCGCCTCCACGGTCGCGCACGGCTGCACGGGAAAGGGCAACGACCAGGTGCGCTTCGAGGTCGGCATCGGCGCGCTCGCCCCGGAGCTGGACGTCATCGCCCCCGTCCGGGACTTCGCGTGGACACGCGAGAAGGCGATCGCCTGGGCGGAGGAGCGCCAGCTGCCCATCGACGTCACGAAGCGCTCGCCGTACTCGATCGACCAGAACGTCTGGGGCCGCGCGGTCGAGACGGGCTTCCTCGAGGACATCTGGAACTCGCCCATCGAGGACGTCTACTCCTACACGTCGGACCCGGCCGTGCCGCGGCCCGCCGACGAGGTGGTCCTCCGCTTCGAACGCGGCGTGCCGGTGGCGATCGACGGTCAGCAGGTCAGCGTCCTCGGCGCGATCCAGGAGCTCAACGCCCGCGCCGGCGCGCAGGGCGTCGGGCGGCTGGACATGGTCGAGGACCGCCTGGTGGGCATCAAGAGCCGCGAGGTGTACGAGGCACCCGGCGCGATCGCGCTGGTCACGGCCCACCAGGAGCTGGAGAACGTCACCGTCGAGCGCGACCTCGCCCGCTTCAAGCGGACCGTCGAGCAGCGGTGGGCCGAGCTGGTGTACGACGGCCTGTGGTTCTCCCCGCTGAAGTCCGCGCTGGACGCGTTCATCGCCGAGACCCAGGCCCATGTCACCGGGGAGATCCGGATGACGCTGCACGGCGGGCGCGCCGTCGTCACGGGGCGCCGCTCGGAGGCGTCGCTCTACGACTTCCACCTCGCCACCTACGACGAGGGCGACGTGTTCGACCAGTCGCTCGCGAAGGGATTCGTGCAGCTCTGGGGCCTGCCGAGCAAGATCGCCGCGCGCCGCGACCAGCGCGTGCGGGGCTCGGGTGTCTGACGGTTAGCCTGCCTGGCATGTCTGGTCTCTGGGGCGGCCGCTTCACCGGCGGGCCGTCGGACGCGCTCGCCGCGCTGTCGGTGTCCACCCACTTCGACTGGCGGCTGGCGCCGTACGACGTGCGCGGCTCCCAGGCCCACGCCCGGGTCCTGCACCGGGCCGGCCTGCTGTCCGACGACGAGCTGTCGCTGATGCTGGACGCCCTGGAGAAGCTCGCCGCGGACGTGGCGTCCGGCGCGTTCGGCCCCGTGTCGGACGATGAGGACGTCCACTCCGCACTGGAGCGCGGGCTGATCGAGCGCGCCGGGCCGGAGCTGGGCGGCAAGCTGCGGGCGGGCCGGTCGCGCAACGACCAGGTGGCGACGCTGTTCCGCATGTGGCTGCGGGACGCGGCACGCCGGGTCGGTGCCGGGGTGCTGGACGTCGTGGACGCGCTCGTCGCCCAGGCGCAGGCGCACCCGGACGCCCCGATGCCGGGCCGCACCCACCTGCAGCATGCCCAGCCGGTGCTCCTCGCCCACCATCTCGCGGCCCACGCGCACGCACTGCTGCGCGACGTCGACCGGCTGCAGGACTGGGACCGGCGCGCGGCGGTGTCGCCGTACGGGTCCGGGGCGCTCGCCGGCTCCTCGCTCGGGCTCGACCCGGAGGCGGTGGCCGCGGAGCTGGGCTTCGCCGGCAGCGTCGAGAACTCGATCGACGGCACGGCCGCCCGGGACTTCGCGGCGGAGGTGGCGTTCGTGCTGGCGATGATCGCCGTCGACCTCTCCCGCATCGCCGAGGAGGTGATCCTCTGGGCGACCGCCGAGTTCGGCTACGTCACGCTCGACGACGCCTTTTCCACCGGCAGCTCGATCATGCCGCAGAAGAAGAACCCGGACGTCGCGGAGCTCGCGCGCGGCAAGGCCGGGCGGTTGATCGGCAACCTGTCGGGGTTGCTGGCCACGCTCAAGGGCCTGCCGCTGGCGTACAACCGCGACCTGCAGGAGGACAAGGAGCCGCTGTTCGACTCCGTCGAGCAGCTCGACCTCCTGCTCCCCGCGATGGCCGGCATGGTCGGCACGCTCACCTTCCACACGCGGCGCCTGGCCGAGCTGGCCCCGGCCGGGTTCACCCTGGCGACGGACGTCGCCGAGTGGCTGGTCCGGCAGGGGGTGCCGTTCCGGGTGGCGCACGAGGCCGCCGGCGGCTGCGTCCGGGCGGCCGAGGCCCGCGGCGTCGGCCTGGAAGGGCTCACGGACTCCGAGCTCGCGGCCGTCCACCCGGCGCTCACCCCGGCTGTCCGCGAGGTGCTCACGGTCGAGGGATCGATCGCGTCCCGGGACGCCCGCGGCGGGACGGCCGGTCCACGGGTGGCCGAGCAGCTCACGGCCCTGCGCGCGAGCGTGGCGGCGGCCAGGGCGTGGCTGGCGCAGTGACCCGTGCAGTGACTCCTCCCACGGCGATCCGTCCCGCGCCGAGGTGCGGATGACCGGCGCGCTGCTCGGACGTGCCGAGCTGGCGGTCGACGTCGTCGATGCGGCCGTCCGGCTCCTCGGGTGCGTTGTGGAATCGGACACACCACAGGGCCCCGTGGCGGTGCGGCTCGTCGAGGTCGAGGCGTACCGGGGAGCGGACGATCCGGCGTCGCACAGCTTCCGCGGCCGCACCCCGCGCAACGCCGTGATGTTCGGGGCACCCGGCCACCTCTACGTGTACTTCGTCTACGGCATGCACTTCTGCGCCAACGTGTCGTGCCAGCCGGACGGTGAGGCCGCCGCCGTCCTGTTGCGGGCGGGGGAGGTGGTGTCGGACCCGCTCGTCGCGCGGATCCGCCGGCCCAGCGCACGCCGGGACGCCGAGCTGGCCCGTGGCCCTGCGCGGCTGGCGTCGTTGCTCGGGTTGGGCCGGGAGCACAACGGAGTGGACGTCACGTCCGCGGAGTCACCCGTCCGCCTGCGGGCGGCGGAGCCGGTCGATCCCGCGCTCGTGCGCGCGGGCCCGCGCGTCGGTGTCGCGACGGCGGCCGACACGCCGTGGCGGTTCTGGATCGACGGGTCACCTGCCGTGAGCAGCTACCGCCCCGGAACTCGCGTGACGCGTGGGACACAATCGGCCGGGTGAGCACCAGCGACATCCTCGACGAGCTCGACTGGCGCGGCCTGGTCGCGCAGACCACCGACCGCGAGGCCCTGCGCCGCGACCTGTCCGGTCCCGAACCCCTCACGCTGTACTGCGGGTTCGACCCGACGGCGCCCAGCCTGCACGCCGGCAACCTCGTCCCGCTGCTCACCCTGCGGCGCTTCCAGCAGGCGGGTGCGCGGCCGATCGTCCTCGCCGGGGGCGCGACCGGGATGATCGGCGACCCGCGTGACGTCGGTGAGCGCTCGCTGCAGAGTGTCGAGACGGTCCAAGCCTGGGCGGAGCGGATCCGTGGGCAGCTCGAGCGGTTCGTCCAGTTCGACTCCTCGCCCACCGGCGCGCTCGTGGTGGACAACCTGGAGTGGACGGGTCGGCAGACGGTCCTGGACTTCCTTCGCGATGTCGGGAAGCACTTCTCCGTCAACGTGATGCTCGGCCGGGAGACCGTGAAGCGGCGCCTGGCTGCGGACGGGATGTCCTACACCGAGTTCAGCTACCTGCTCCTGCAGAGCCAGGACTACCTGCACCTGTTCCGCCGCCTCGGCTGCCGGCTGCAGATCGGCGGGTCGGACCAGTGGGGCAACATCGTCGGCGGGGTCGAGCTGGTGCGTCGCGTCGAGGGCCAGACCGTGCACGCACTCACCACCCCGCTCGTCACCGACGCGGACGGCCGGAAGTTCGGCAAGTC
This sequence comes from Pseudonocardia sp., assembly GCF_050246655.1. GTDB lineage: Bacteria > Actinomycetota > Actinomycetes > Mycobacteriales > Pseudonocardiaceae > Pseudonocardia. Next base: position 1,415 of record NZ_JBFWVQ010000169.1, on the reverse strand, counting down.
CACCGGCGGGGGGAACATCTGGCTCGATCCGGCGATGACCTCGCCCTACGCCTGGTACCAGTACTTCGTCAACGTCGCGGACGCGGACGTCGGGCGCTACCTGCGGCTGTTCACCTTCCTCACCGCCGACGAGATCGCCGACCTGGAGAAGGAGGTCGCCGAACGGCCCCATCTGCGCGCCGGACAGCAACGTTTGGCCGCCGAGCTCACCACGCTCGTCCACGGCGAACGGCAGACGGAGCAGGTGGTCACGGCGAGCCGCGCGCTGTTCGGGCGCGCCGAGCTGCGCGAGCTCGACGGCGCGACGCTCGATGCGGCCCTCGCCGAGGTGCCGACCGCCACCGTCCGGCTCGGCGACGGGCCGTCGATCGTCGACGTGCTCGTCGCATCCGGGCTGAGCGAGAGCCGTGGTGCCGCTCGCCGGACGGTCGGTGAGGGCGGTGCCTACGTGAACAACACGAAGATCACCGATGAGGGCTGGGTCCCGGCTGAGGGGGACCTCCTCGCCGGCGGCTGGCTCGTCCTTCGCCGGGGCAAGCGCAACCTCGCCGGGATCCGGGTGTCGTAGGCCGGCGTCCGCCTCCGGCCGCGACAGAGCGTCTGACCTGCAACGACAGTGAGTAGGCGACCCCCGTTCCTGGCCGGTTCGACGGGGTGTGTAACTTTCTCCCCGTCGCCACGGCGGCCCCCACACGAACCGGCTCGGCCGGGAGGGAAGCGGGCCCCGGATCACGGCGAACACCCGGGAACGGAACACCGCCGGAAGGCGTTGTACGGTCCTGGGCGGTCCGGGAAGCCGCGAGGTGTCCCGGGCCGGGTAGGACCCCCGGGATCTCCCGCACCGAGAGGTGCTGTAGGGTTCCCACCGGCTCGAAGGGGCTTGACCAAGTCCCCAAGGCCATGTAAGTTAGGGCAGTTGCCCCGGATCGGCCCGAAGAGGGCCGTGGTGGTGTGCGGGTGTCTTTTGAGAACTCAACAGTGTGTCGAGCTTTGACTGCATCGGCTGTGGTTTTGTGGCTGTGGTTGGTGTGGTTTTTGCGGATTGGTTTTGTGCCAGTTTGTTTTTTCCCTCGGGCTTGTGTGTCTGGGGGGTTTGTTTGGCCAGGTTTTGTTGGAGAGTTTGATCCTGGCTCAGGACGAACGCTGGCGGCGTGCTTAACACATGCAAGTCGAGCGGTAAGGCCCTTTTGGGGGTACACGAGCGGCGAACGGGTGAGTAACACGTGGGTGACCTGCCCCTTACTCTGGGATAAGCCTGGGAAACTGGGTCTAATACCGGATATGACTTCCTGCTGCATGGTGGGTGGTGGAAAGTTTTTTCGGTGGGGGATGGGCCCGCGGCCTATCAGCTTGTTGGTGGGGTGATGGCCTACCAAGGCGACGACGGGTAGCCGGCCTGAGAGGGCGACCGGCCA
>NZ_JBFWVQ010000168.1:0-9286 GCF_050246655.1 Pseudonocardia sp. | reverse complement strand
GCTTGATCATGTTCCCGGCGTCCATCGCACCCTCGCCGGTGGCCCCGGCGCCGACGATCGTGTGCAGCTCGTCGATGAAGGTGATGATCTCCCCGGCCGAGTCCGCGATCTCCTTGAGGACGGCCTTCAGCCGCTCCTCGAACTCGCCGCGGTACTTCGCGCCCGCCACCATCGACCCGAGGTCCAGGGCGACGACGCGCTTGCCGCGCAGCGACTCCGGCACGTCGCCCGCCACGATGCGCTGGGCCAGACCCTCGACGATCGCGGTCTTGCCGACGCCGGGCTCGCCGATCAGCACGGGGTTGTTCTTGGTGCGCCGCGACAGCACCTGCACGACGCGGCGGATCTCGGTGTCGCGGCCGATGACGGGGTCGAGCTTGCCCTCGCGGGCGCGCGCGGTGAGGTCCTGCCCGTACTTCTCCAGGGCCTGGTAGGTGCCCTCGGGGTCGGGGCTCGTGACCCGCGACGACCCACGGACCTTGGTGAACGCCTCGCGCAGCGACTCGGGGGTGGCGCCGTGGCGGCGCAGCACCTGGGCGACCGGGCCGTTGCCGGTGGCCAGGCCGACGAGCAGGTGCTCGGTGGAGACGTACTCGTCACCCATCTCCGTAGCGAGCTGCTGGGCGGCCGTGATCGCGGCCAGGGCTTCGCGGGAGAGCTGCGGTGCGGCGACCGACGACCCCGAAGCCGACGGGAGCCGGTTGCCCAGCTGGGTGTTCTCGGCCCGCACCGCCGCCGGGTCGGCCCCGACGGCGGTGAGCAGCGGGGCGGCGATGCCGTCGCCCTGCGCGAGCAGGGCGCCGAGCAGGTGCGTGGGGCCGACGTCGGGGTTGCCGGCCAGGGAGGCGGCCTGGGCGGCCGCCGAGATCGCCTGCTGCGTGCGCGTCGTCGGGTTGAAGGAGTCCATCCGGGGGTTTCCTCCGTCGATCTGATGGGTCTGATGCGGTGGGGCTCGTAGTGGTCAACGCTCCCAAAGTTGAGTCTGTTCCGCTCAGGTTCGATTCCTCGCGGAGATGCGGCCCACGCCCATACTGGCCCCCGCCGGGGTGCCGATCCCCGCTGCTCACGGCTACCGGCCCCCGACGGTCGGCGGATGGCTCACCGGCCGGGCCGGCGGCGAGCTGCGGGTCGCGTGGGCCGAACGGCGGGGCTGCCTGAACGGACAGTCGTCGCCGGGCCGTCGGCGCAGCGAACCGACCACGCGGCGCCATCACCGGGACTGGTGAGTACCCCCGACCGGCACTGCCGGTAGCCTCGCCCACCGAGACCCGACGTGAACAGCGCGTGACGACCGTCCCCGAACGGATGATCTGCTGATGGTTGCTGAACCCCTGATCGCCACCGAACCGCCCCCGTCCGGGCATCCGCAGGACGTGGCGGCGGGGGGGATGGTCGAGATCATCCGGTCCAGCTTCGCACTCGTCGAGCCGCGGGCGGAGGAACTCGGTCGCCACTTCTACGGCGTCCTGTTCAGCCGCGCCCCCGAGACGCGCGGCCTCTTCCCGGTCAACATGGAGGTGCAGCGCAGCCGCCTGCTGCGCGCCCTGGTGCACGTGGTGCAGATGGTCGACCAGCCAGAGGAGCTCATCCCGTTCCTCGAGCAGCTCGGGCGCGACCACCGCAAGTTCGGCGTCATCGCCCAGCACTACGACGCCGTCGGCTACGCCCTGTTGAGCGCCATCGCCGCCTTCGCAGGCGACGCCTGGAAACCACCCGTGGCGAAGGCGTGGACGGATGCCTACGGCATCGTCGCGGGCGCCATGCGCGCCGCCGCGGACGCCGAGCGCGGCCCGGCCTCGTGGCTCGGCCGGGTGGTCGGGCACCGTCGCGTCGGCTGGGATCTCGCCGTCGTCACCGTGCAGTCCAGCGGCCCCGTGCCGTACCGAAGCGGTCAGTACGTCAGCGTCGAGACGCCGCACCGTCCGCGCCTGTGGCGCTACCTCTCGCCGGCCAACGCCCCGCGCCAGGACGGCGTCCTGGAGTTCCACGTCCGTGCCGTCCCGGGCGGGTGGGTCAGCAGGGCGATCGTCGCGCACACCCGCATCGGCGACACGTGGCGCATCGGGCCCCCGATGGGTCGCATGACCGCCCCCGCCTCCAACGACGGCCTGCTCATGGTCGCGGGCGGCACCGGCGTGGCGCCGATGAAAGCGATCCTCGAGGACCTCGCCCGACGCCAGCAGCGGCCGCGCACCCAGGTGTTCCTCGGTGGCCGCACCTGGGACGACCTCTACGACTTCGACGCGGTCCGCAGGATGTCCTACGCCAACCCGTGGCTGGACGTCATCCCGGTCGTCGAGACCGCGGAGGAGGGCTCCGGGGCCGAGCGGGGCACGCTCGCCGAGGTCGTCACCCGCTACGGCGCGTGGGCCGACCACGACGTGCTCGTCTGCGGCTCACCCGCGATGATCCGCGCTACGGTCTCCCGGATGCTGGTGGCGGGCACGCCGCTGGACCGCATCACCTACGACCCTTTCACCCTGGACTGAACCACCTGGACTGAACCACCCCGCACCACCCCGCGGATCCACGGCAGCCGCGGCCGTCCCCGGCGCAGCCATGGCACACATGCGCCAGCGGTGGCACACAATCGCGGGTGGTGGCACACACCGCCGACGGTGTGTGCGAGCGCCGCGCGGTGTGTGCGAGCGCCGCGCGACATGCCGCGGGCTACTCCTCGCGGGGCGTCGGCCGCCACACCACGATCGCCTGGCGGCGGTCGACCGGCACGAGATCGCGCCGGTACGAGGCGTGGACGGCCTGCGCGGCCTGCTCCGCGGCCGCGCGGGCGGCGTCCAGCTCGGCGGACGCCTCCGCGAGCCGTTCGCGCAGCTCGTCCACCAATTGCTCCAGCTCGATGATCCGCTTGATGCCCGCCAGGTTCACACCCTCGTGCTGGGAGAGGCGCTGCACCTCGCGCAGCAGGGCGATGTCGCGCTCGGAGTAGCGCCGCCCGCCGCCCGCCGCCCGGCCCGGGCTCACGAGCCCGAGCCGGTCGTAGCTGCGCAGCGTCTGGGCGTGCAGGCCCGCGAGCTCGGCGGCGATCGAGATGACGAACACCGGCGTGTCCGGCAGGCCGCGGTCGATCCGCGGACCTAATGGGCCGGGCCGGGGTTCCGGGCGCCTCACCGGGCACCCCTGAGCAGGTCGGCGCGCGGGTCGTTGTCCTTGGTCGCCGCGACGTAGGCCTCCAGGGCCTCCTTCGCGGTGTCGTCCATCCGCGCCGGCACCGCCACCTCGACGGTGACGAGCAGGTCGCCCGCCGTGCCGTTGCGGCGCTGCACCCCGCGCCCGCGGACCCGGAACGTGCGCCCGCTCGCGGTGCCCGCCGGGACCTTGAGCGTGACCGTGCCGTCCAGCGTCGGGACGGTGATCGTGCCACCGAGCGCCAGCTCGGCGAAGGTGACCGGGACCGTGAGTGTGAGGTCGTCGGCGTTGCGCGGCGACCGCCCGAACAGCCGGTGCGGTGTGACGTGGACCTTGACGTACAGGTCGCCCGCCGGGGCACCGCCCCGGCCGGGCTCGCCCTGGCCTGCCAGCCGGATGCGCTGGCCGTCGTCCACCCCGGCGGGGACGCGGACGGTGAGCGAGCGGGTGCGGCTGGCGACGCCCTCACCGCCGCAGTCCGGGCAGGGATCGTCGATGATCCGGCCCGTGCCGCGGCAGTCCCGGCACGGCTCGGAGAACCCGAAGGAGCCCTGGTTGTGGCTCACGAAGCCCATGCCGTCGCACGTGGGGCACGGCCGCGGCGGGCTCCCTGGCCGGGCGCCGGTGCCGCCGCAACGCTCGCAGCGGCCCGGCGAGGTGAGCCGGATCGGCACCTCCGCGCCGCGGACGGCCTGGAGGAAGTCGATCCGCAGCTCGCTCTCGGCGTCCGCGCCACGCTGGCTGCGGGTGCTCGTGCGGCCGGTCCCCCCGCCGCCGAACATGCCGAACAGGTCGCCCAGCCCGGGCCCGCCGCCCGAGCCCGAGCCCGCGGAGGCCCGGCCGAACAGGTCGCTCAGGTCGCCCATGTCGAAGCCCTGGGTACCCGCCCGGCCGTAGCCCCCGCCGAAGCCGCCGCCCGGCATCCGCGGGCCACCGCCCGCGAACAGCGCGCGCGTCTCGTCGTACTCGCGGCGCTTCTCCGTGTCCGACAGCACGCCGTACGCCTCGGACACGCTCTTGAACCGCGCCTCGGCCTTCGCGTCACCCGGGTTGGCGTCCGGGTGCAGCTCGCGCGCGAGCTTGCGGTACGCCTTCTTGATCTCGTCCGCAGTCGCGGTGGAGGAGACACCCAGCTCGCGGTAGAAGTCCTTCTCGATCCAGTCGCGCTGGGTCATCCGCCCCCCTTCCGGTGGTGGTCGTGTCTGGTCAGGTGGTGTCCGGGTGCGCCGGCGAGTTCGGGTCCCGGCCGTCCGGCTCGGGCTCGGCGGGTCGGTCGGCGACGACGACCATCGCCGGGCGCAGCACGCGGTCGGCCATCCGGTAGCCCCTGCGGAGCACCGTCGAGACCACGGTGACGACGGGTGTCGACGGGCCGGTGACGGCGGACTCCTCGTGCTGCACGGCCTCGTGCAGCGCCGGGTCGAACAGCTCCCCGACGTCGCCGTAGGACTCCAGGCCGAGCTTGCCGACCACAGCGACGATCTTGTCCGCGACCGACTTGAACGGGCCCGTCAGGTCGCCGTGCGCCTCCGCACGGTCCAGGTCGTCCAGCACCGTGAACATCTCGCCGACGAACTGGGCGCGCGCCGCCGCGAGCACCACCTCGCGGTCGCGGTCCACGCGGCGGCGGTAGTTCGCGTACTCGGCGCTGACCCGCTGCAGGTCGGCGGTGCGCTCCTCGACCTGGGCGGCCAGCTCGGCCACCCGCGCGTCGGTCTGATCGGGTGGCGCCTCCTGCGGCGCGTGGCCGGGGGCCGCCCCGGCCGGCTGCTCGCCGGCCGGGGTGCGCACCTCGCCCGTCACAGGGTCGATCCGGCGCCGGTCCCGCACCACGACCCGCTCCTGCTCATGCTCCTCGGGGGAGTTGCCGGAGTTGCGGTCGCTCAACAGAGCCTCCTCTACAAGCGCTGGTCGGCGGGACTACTTGCGGTCCTTGTCGTCGTCGACGATCTCGGCGTCCACGACGTCGTCCGCACCGTCGTTGCGGACGTTCTGGTCGAAGTCCGGACCACCGGCCGCACCCTCGGCACCGGGCTGCTGGTAGAGCGCGGCACCCATCTTCTGGGACTCGGTCGCCAGCTTCTCGACAGCGGCCTTGATCGCGGCGGTGTCGGTGCCCTTGAGCGCCTCCTGGGCCTCGCCGAGCGCGGCGTTCACGCCGTCCTTGACGTCGGCCGGGAGCTTCTCGTCGTTCTCCTTGACGAACTTCTCCGTCTGGTAGACCAGCGTCTCGGCCTGGTTGCGGACCTCGGCCTCCTCGCGGCGGACGCGGTCCTCCTCGGCGTGCTGCTCGGCCTCGCGCATCATCCGGTCGATCTCCTCCTTGGAGAGGGCCGACCCACCGGTGATCGTCATGGCCTGGCTCTTGCCGGTGCCGAGGTCCTTCGCCGACACGTTCACGATGCCGTTGGCGTCGATGTCGAAGCTGACCTCGATCTGCGGCACACCCCGCGGGGCGGGCGGCAGGCCCGTCAGCTCGAACATGCCGAGCTTCTTGTTGTAGGCCGCGATCTCGCGCTCGCCCTGGAACACCTGGATCTGCACGGACGGCTGGTTGTCGTCGGCCGTCGTGAAGATCTCCGACCGCTTGGTGGGGATCGTCGTGTTGCGCTCGATGAGCTTGGTCATCACGCCGCCCTTGGTCTCGATACCCAGGGACAGCGGGGTGACGTCGAGCAGCAGGACGTCCTTGACCTCACCGCGCAGCACGCCGGCCTGCAGCGCGGCGCCGACGGCGACGACCTCGTCCGGGTTCACGCCCTTGTTGGGCTCCTTGCCGCCGGTGAGCTCCTTCACCAGCTCCGTGACCGCGGGCATGCGGGTGGAGCCGCCGACGAGCACGACGTGGTCGATCTGGCTCACGGAGATGCCGGCGTCCTTGATGACCTGGTTGAACGGCGCCCGGGTGCGGTCCAGCAGGTCCGAGGTGATCCGCTGGAACTCGGCGCGCGAGAGCGTCTCGTCCAGGAACAGCGGGTTCTTGTCCGCGTCGACCGTGATGTAGGGCAGGTTGATCGTCGCGGTGTTCTGGCTCGACAGCTCGATCTTCGCCTTCTCGGCGGCCTCGCGCAGGCGCTGCATGGCCATCTTGTCGCGGGTGAGGTCGATGCCCTGGCTGCTCTTGAACTTCTCGACGAGCCAGCTGATGATCCGCTCGTCCCAGTCGTCGCCACCGAGGTGGTTGTCGCCGTTGGTGGCCTTCACCTCGACGACGCCCTCGCCGATCTCCAGCAGCGACACGTCGAACGTGCCCCCGCCGAGGTCGAAGACCAGGATCGTCTGCTCCTTCTCGCCCTTGTCCAGGCCGTACGCGAGCGCGGCCGCCGTGGGCTCGTTGACGATGCGCAGGACGTTCATGCCCGCGATCTGGCCGGCCTCCTTGGTGGCCTGGCGCTGCGCGTCCTCGAAGTAGGCCGGGACGGTGATCACCGCGTCGGTGATCTCCTCGCCCAGGTAGGCCTCGGCGTCGCGCTTGAGCTTCTGCAGCACCCGCGCGCTGATCTCCTGCGCGGTGTACTTCTTCCCGTCGACCTCCGGGGTGCTCCACGACGAGCCGATGTGCCGCTTCACCGACCGGAACGTGCGGTCGACGTTCGTGACGGCCTGGTTCTTCGCGGACTGACCGACGAGCACCTCGCCGTTGCGCGCGAACGCCACGACCGAGGGGGTGGTACGCGAACCCTCGGAGTTCGCGATGACCGTCGCCTCGCCGCCTTCGAGGACGGCGACGACGGAGTTGGTGGTCCCGAGGTCGATACCGACCGCACGAGCCATGGTTGTTGCCTCCGGTTGCGTCTTGAGTGGATCTCGCTCAAGTCTGCCACGGGCCGGTTCTCGGGGTTGAGCCGGACCCGCTCAACTTGGTTGTGACCTCTGCAACGCGAGGCGGCGGGGAGTTGTTCCCGGCAGCTCGGAGGCTACAGCGGCGTCGCCGGCCGGGGCTCGACCCGGCCCGCCGCCAGGTCCGGCAGCGGGTCGGCGACCGGGGCCAGCACCTGCAGCGTCTCCGGATCCTCGACCGGACTGTCCTCGGAGTCGCGGTACTCCAGCTCGCCGTCCGCGCCGATCTCGGCGACGTAGCCCGCGGCGGCGAGCTGCTCCTCGTCGAGATCGGTGAGCCGTTCCCAGCGGCTCGGGACGACTCGGTACTCCGGCCAGTCCAGGTCCGCGTAGGCGTCGTGCAGGTCCGCGAGCATCCCGACGAAGAGCTGCTGCCAGCGCAGCGGCATGGACTGCGCGAGGGAGCGGGGCACGACGAGGTAGTCCTCGGTCGCTCCGGGCGCTGGCCGGGACAGGTAGTCCTGCAGGGGCGTTGTCGACGCCGGTGTCGACGCCGGTGTCGACGCAGTCGCGGACGGGTCGGACGTCATGGCCACACTGTCCCACCGGGACACGGAGGCCACCGACCGGGCCGGTTCATTGCACCCCCTTGCAGCGAATCGATGCCTGGTGCACAATTTCACTGCATATTGCTGCAACGAAAAGGAGCGTCCTGTGGACACGGCACTCGACGACCGCCCCCGCTGCGTCCTCGGTGAGGAGATCCGGCCCGTCCTGCGCGGCACCCTGTTCGAGCTGCACGCCGTGACGGGCCCGGTCGACAGCGGTCCGCCGCCGCACAACCACCCCTGGGACGAGGGCTACCTCGTGCTCGACGGCGCCCTCGGCGTCACCCTGGACGGTGCGCCGGAGACGGTGCTCGGCGCGGGCGCGTCCGTGCTGGTCCCGGCCGGGGCCACGCACTCCTACCGGATCGCCGCGCCCGGCACCCGCTTCCTCACCTGCACCTCGGGCGACGGCGCCGGCCGCTTCTTCGACGACATGGACGCGAGCACCCCGCACCGCGTCCCCGCACCGGAGGACATGCCCGCGATCGTCGAGGTGGCGCGCCGCAACGGCCTCGACTCGCCCCTGTTCGGCTGACCGCGCCACGATCGTCGACCGTGACGCGGACCTACGACAGCCCGGTCCGGCGGGAGCGCGCGGCCGCCACCCGCCGGGCCATCCTCGAGGCGTTCGCCGAGCAGTTCGGCCGGCCCGGCACCACCGACGTCGCCATTCCGGAGGCGGCCGAGCGGGCCGGCGTGTCGGTGCGCACCGTCTACCACCACTTCCCGGACCGGCAGGCCCGCGTGGACGGCCTCGCAGCGTGGGCCGAGGAGGTGTTCGGGCCGATCCCGGAGGCGATCCACGGCCCCGACGACCTGCCCGACTACGCCCGGCACGCCTACGCCCGCGCGGGCAGGCACCTGGAGCTCACCCGCGCCATGTACGCGGCCGGGTTCGCGAACGACGTGCGCCTGGCCCGCCTGCGCGCCCGCCGACGGCGCATCGCCGACGCGCTCGCCGCGATCGGCGCCCCCGCCGGACCGACGCGCCGCGCCGCCGCCATCGTCTCGCTGCTGTGCTCCAGCGAGGCGGGCGTCCCGCTGCTCGACATCCACGGCCTCTCGGTCGAGGAGGCGGGCGAGGCCGCGGCCGAGGCCGTCCGGGGGATCGTGGCGGACCTGCGCCGCCACGCGGCCGGTCGTTCCGCCGATCAGGCGCGGTAGTTCGGCGAGGTGCCGGGGCGGGTCGCCAGCGGCACCAGCTCGTCGTACTCCCACGGCACGGGGCGCACCCGGACGAACTCGCCGGTGTAGGGCGCCTCGACCATGTTGCCGCCGCCGATGTACATGGCGACGTGGTGGATCGTGTCGGGGTCGCGGGGATCCGTGGCGTAGAAGAGCAGGTCGCCGGGCTGCATCTCGCGCACCGGGACGTGCCCGCCCGCGTAGAACTGCTGGCGCGACACCCGCGGCAGGTTGATCCCGGCGGCCTGGAAGGCGCGCAGCAGCAGCCCGGAGCAGTCGTAGCGGTCCGGTCCGGTGCCGCCCCAGAGGTACGGCTTGCCCACCTCGCCGAGGGCGAAGGAGATCGCGCTGCTCGCCACGCCCTCGGGCAGCAGGGCGGCCGGGAGGCATCCGTTGGGCAGCACGACGTCCGCGAGCTGCGCGACGAGGTCCGTCGCGAGGTTCTCCCACTTCGCGTACGCGTCGGGGAACGCGGAGCGCTGGACGGTCTGCGCGGCGACGGTGACGGGCAGCTCGTCCCAGCGCGGGACCTGGAGCAGCTTGTCGATGAAGATCGACGTCGAGTA
>NZ_JBFWVQ010000167.1:0-9299 GCF_050246655.1 Pseudonocardia sp. | reverse complement strand
GAAGGCGCCGTCGTCCAAGGCTGGCGCGCAGCGCTCGGCGCCCTCGCCCTGACCTACCCCGACCGACTCCAGCCCTACCTGATCTGACGACCCGAGATCGACTTACACAGACAACTTGACAGGCTCCTGACGCGGGTACCCGTCCTCGCAGATCCTGCACCCGCCTCGCAGACCCCGGCATCCGGCTTCGCAGATCCCGCACCCGCATCGCAGATGCTGCAGCCCCTGCGAACCACGCCAACCCCCTGCGAAGACCGCGCCAGGGCGGCCCGGACAACCGCGGTTTGGTCCCCCGGGGAGCCAGAGCGCTCCGAGACCCGACCCGGCACACCAGCGGGCCGGATCAGCCCGACCCCGGGCACCGCCTCGCAGACCCCGCCCACTACCACCCACCGCGCAGGCCACCGCGGCGGCTCAGCGCCCAGCTCCGCAGACCTCGCACCCGCCTCGCGGACCCCGGTACCCGTCCTCGCAGACCCGGCACCCGTCCTCGCAGACCCGGCACCCGGCTTCGCAGATCCTGCACCCGCCTCGCAGACCCCGGCACCCGGCTTCGCAGACCCGCCCACCGCGGCGGCTGAGCACCCGTCCTCGCAGAGCTCGCACCCGCCTCGCAGACCCCTGCACCCGCCTTCGCAGACCCCGCACCCGCCTCGCAGATGCTGCAGCCCCTGCGAACCGCACCAACCCCCTGCGAAGCGCGCCAAACCTCCGACGCCCGCCAGCACGCACCGCCACCCAGGCCGACCACCCGCGCCGCGCAGGCCACCACCCGCCGCCCCGACAGCTGCCGGCGGAGCGAAAGGCCCACCCCAGAAGGGCCACCCCCAGAAGGCCATCCCCACGAGAGCCACCCGCCCCGCCCGGCCCGAAACAACCCGAGCGGCAGGCGGCGCGACCGGAACCGGACGGGCCGCCCACCGCAACACGCGACGGGACGCGGTGGACGAAGCGTCCTCAGGTCAGGTAACCCCCGAGCCGGCGGAAGTACTCGTCGCCCGACAGCTCCTGCCCGTCGTCCGTGCGCACGCGGCGCACGACCAGGCCCGGGTTGCGCCCGCGGCGGGCGTCCGCGCCCGCCACGATCACGACCCCACCCTTGCCGTCCCGGACGAACACGCGGCCGGGGGTCCCGCCGTACGGCGCATCCGTGACCCCCGCGGCGGCGATCCGCAGTCGGCGCCCCTCGTGCAGGCACCACGCGTTGGGGTACGGGTCGACCTGGGCGCGGACGAGGTTCGCGATGTCGCGCGCCGGCCACGTCCAGTCGATGCGGTTGTCGGCGTCGCTGCGGCGGTGGAAGTAGGTGGCCCTGCTGCGGTCCTGGGGTGTCCAGTCGGTGCGGCCGGACGCGAGCAGCTCCAGCGCCTCGACGGTGAGCGGGCCGAACATGGCCGCGGTGCGTTCGAGCAGGTCGACGACGGTGTCGTCGTCGGTGACCGGGGTGGAGCGCTGCAGGACGATCTCGCCGGCGTCGAACTCGGCGTCCATCATGTGCGCGGTGACGCCCACCTCGGGCTCGCCGTTGATCAGCGCCCAGTTGAGCGGGGCGAAGCCCGCGTAGGCGGGCAGCAGCGAGTCGTGCAGGTTGAGGGTGCCCAGGCGCGGGATCGTGAAGACCTCGGGCGCGAGCCAGGTCCGCCAGTTCGACACCACGGTGACATCCGGTGCCGCGGCACGGATGCGGTCGATCACCTCGGCGTCGCCGGCCCGTTCCCGGACGAGGACCGGGATCGCGTGCGTCGCGGCGAGCGCAGCGACGGAGTCGTTGAAGAAGGTCTCGTACGGGTTGTCCGAGTCCGGGTGCGTGACCACGATCGGCACCTCGTGACCCGCGGCCAGCACCGCGTCGAGGACGCGGTGTCCCCAGCTCATGTACCCGAACACCACCACACGCAGCGCGCTCATTGTAGGTAAGCCTCACCTGTGGACGGCCGCCCCGTCAACCCGTACGCATCCGAACACTCTCCGTCATCGGCCCCGGTCCCGGCGGTCGGCTCCGGCGTGTCACTGGTCTCAACAGGTGATCTCCCTCGATCGGGCACAACCTCACCCGGACCGCGGCGTTGGGCCGGTTGACGTCGCTGAGCCGATCCCTGCCACTGCATCGATCGGACGCCGGTCGATCGCCGATCGGACGACGCACCGGACGAGGACGAAGCACCAGGGAGGCGGACTGCGGTGTCGAGCCCCACCTCGCAGACACCGCGTTCCCGTCGCCGCCCCGTTCCCCCGAGCCTTCCCGCACAGCGCACCCGGCGTTGCGGGACGTCGCCGGGCGGGGTCAGCTGGTGGCAGACCCCGAAGCGGCGCGCGGAGGACGGGCCGAAGCGCCACCGGGCCGCGGAGATCACCGCCGAGACCGAGGTGATGCCCCGCCTCGACGAGGCCACCACCCCCGTACCGCCCCGTCCCGCACGACGGCGCCGGGCGGCCCCCTCCAGCCCGGCCGACGCGCGTGGGCGCCGACGCCGCCTCGTCACGCGTGCGGTGCTCGGCTCGCTCGCCGTGGCTCTGCTCGCGCCGGTGCTCGCCTTCGGGATCGGCTACCTGCTCTTCGCCGTCCCCGACCCGGACGCCGCGGTGAACAACCAGGTCACGCTCGTCTCCTACGCCGACGGCACGCAGGTCGGGCGGCTGGTCGAGGAGCAGGGCAACCGGATCAAGGTGCCGCTCTCGGCGGTCCCCGAGCACGTGCGCCACGCCGTGCTCGCCGCCGAGGACCGCAGCTTCTACACCAATCCCGGCTTCGACCTCACCGGCATCGCACGCGCGGTGTACAAGCAGGCCACCGGGGGCGTCGGCGGTGGCTCGACGATCACGCAGCAGCTGGTCAAGAAGACCCTGGTCGGTGACGACGCCACGCTCTGGCGCAAGTACAAGGAGATCGTGCTCGCGGTCAAGATCTCCCAGGAGCGCACCAAGGACGAGATCCTCGCCGGCTACCTCAACGCGATCTACTTCGGCCGCGGCGCCTACGGCATCCAGGCCGCTTCCCAGGCCTACTTCGGCAAGCCGGTCGGCGAGCTCTCGCCCGCCGAGGGTGCGCTGCTCGCGGGGCTGATCCAGTCGCCGTCGCGCTGGGATCCCGCGGTCAGCCCGGAGCGGGCCGTGCAGCGCTGGAACTTCGTGCTGGACGGGATGGTCTCCGAGGGCTGGATGAGCCCCCTGGACCGCGCGTCCGCGGAGTTCCCGCCGACGGTGGCGCGCAAGAAGGGCGGGACCGGGACGCCCGCGGACAACCGCGGTCACATCATCAACGCCGTCACCGCGGAACTGGCCGGGCTGGGCATCTCCGAGCAGGACATCGCGCAGCAGGGGCTGCGGATCACCACGACCATCGATCCGCACCGCCAGGAGCAGGCCGTCGCCGCCGCCCAGGGCAACCTCGCGGGCCAGCCGCGCAACCTGCGCAGCGCGGTCGTCGCGGTCGAGCCCGGGACGGGCGCGATCCGCGCCTACTACGGCGGCCCGAACGGGCTGGGGCTGGACTACGCCAGGGTGCGCCGCCTCGCGGGGTCCACGTTCAAGCCGTTCGTGGTGCTCGCCGCGCTGCAGCAGGACCCGCCGGTCGGGCTCGGTGAGGTGTTCGACGGCAAGGAGATCCCGGGGCTGCGCAACGCCGAGGGCGCGGACTGTGCCCGCTGCGATCTCAAGCAGGCGATGACGGTGTCGAACAACGTCGTTTTCAACACGCTGGCCCGCAAGGTCGGCGCCGAGAACGTGGCGGCCGCGGCCCGTGCCGCCGGGATCACCGCGCCGCTCGACAACCCGACCGAGGGCATCGCGCTGGGCAACAAGGAGGTCAGCGCGCTGGAGCTGGCCTCGGCGTACGCGACGATCGCCGCCGGCGGGGTCTGGCACCAGCCGCACATCGTGCAGAAGGTCGTCACCTTCGACGACCGCGTGCTCTACGAGGCGTCGGGCGAGGGCGAGCGGCGGTTCCCCGAGCAGGTGGCGCGCAACGTCGTCGAGGCGATGCTGGACGTCGCCCGCCGCGACGGGCTCGCACTGCCCGGCGGCCGTCCGGTCGCGGCGAAGACCGGAACCGTGCAGTCCCGGTTCGACGGCGACAACAACGACGCCTGGATGGCGGGCTTCACCCCGTCGCTGTCGACGTCGGTGTGGATCGGCACCGACATGAACGATCCCATCCGCACCGCCAAAGGGTCGCCGATCAGCGGCAAGACGGTGCCGGGCGACGTGTGGCGGGAGTTCATGCGCGAGGCGCTGGAGGCCCTGCCGGTGGAGCGGTTCCCGGCGTTCGAGCCGATCGGCGAGGCGCCCTCACAGCTGCCCCCGGGTGGGGCCGAGCCGCCCACCCCACCGACCCCGCCGACCGACCCGGGCCCCTGGGGTCCCGACGGGCAGCCGCTGCCGCCGGAGGCGGGCACGTCCAGCACCGAGCTGGCGCCCGAGGAGTTCGGGAGCGAGCCCTCAGTGGACGGCGGCTCACCGGGCGACGGCACCGGCGGAACGGACGCCGACGCCGCTGAGCCCGACGGCACCGGGGACCCGGAGGGCACCCGGACCTGCACCCTCGCCGAGCCCTGCGGCTGAGCCGGAAAGCGGCACCACCGCACCCGGGGTCGGCCTATCGTCGGGGCGTGGCGCAGCGGCGGAGCTTCGAGGTCGTGCTGTGGCCCGCCGACCGCAGGTTGACGCTGTACGTGCCGGAGATCGAGGCCGCCACGACCGTGACGACGATGGCCGACGCCGAGGACGCCGCACGCTCCCTCATCGCAGACCTCACCGGCCTGGACGCCACGACGATCGACTGCGAGATCCGCATCGGCCGCTTCGGGCCCGGCGGGGTGGCGTGACCGGCGTAGGGTGCCGTGGGTGAGCACCGACGCCACGACGGCCGGTACCGCGCCGTCCCGGGATCCCCGTCACGACACGGTCGCCCGTGAGGTGGCGGAACGGATGGCCGACGCGGCCCACGACTGGCTCGACGTCCTCGACGACGTCCGACGTGGCATCGCCCAGTTGGGCGCTCCCGGCACGGACGCCGAGGTCGAGCGGCTGCGCTGGTTCTACACGCCCACCGACCACGGTGGCCTCACGATGCACGCGCAGTCGCCCGCGCAGCAGGACCGCGCGCTGAAGCTGGTGGCGTCCGGGCTCTCCACGCCGGGCTTCGTCACGGTCGCCACGGTGATGGGGCTGGAGAACGTCCTGTCCCACACCGAGGGCTTCGGGCCGGGTTTCGCCCGCGAGCGCAAGCGCGACCCGGGGCTGTACTACCTGCGCGTGTTCGGCGAGCCCGGCGCCACCGGGGCCTGGGGCTACCGGTTCGGCGGGCATCACGTGTCGGTGAACGTCCTGGTCGTGGACGGGGCCGTCCGGTCGACGACGCCCCTGTTCCTCGGTGCCGACCCGGCGACGTCGCCGCTGCTCGGCGGGGCGACGCTGCGCCCGGTGGGGCAGGTCGAGGACCTGGCTCGCGAGCTGGTGCGCTCCCTCGACGCGGAAGCGGCCGCCCGCGCACTGCTGCTCGACAGGGCGCCGTCGGACATCATCGGCGGGAACCGTTCCCGCGTGGGCGACGGGGACGAGCTGCTGCGCCTCGCGGAGGTCTGGCGTGCGCCCTTCCCGGAGCCGTCCGAGTGGGCCGCGCTGGTCCGGTTCAGCGACGCTATCGAGGACGGCAGCGGCCTCGACGCCGCCGACCACCGGACGATGGCGCTGACGTCGGCGCCCAAGGGGCTGCCGGGCGACGCGCTGGACGCGGGCCAACGGGAGATGCTGCGTGCCGTGCTCGCCACCTACCTGGGGCGGGTCCCCGACGGCCTCGCTCCCGTGTACGACGACGCGGCGCTCGACGCCGTCCACGTCGCGTGGGCGGGCTCGTTCGAGCCCGGGGAGCCGCACTACTACCGGTTGCAGGGGCCCAAGCTGCTGGTGGAGTACGACAACACCCAGCGCGGGGTGAACCACGCTCACTCGGTGTGGCGCGACCCCGGTGGCGACTTCGGCGCGGACGAGCTCGCCGCGCACATCGCCGCGCACCACGGCTGAGCCTTCCCGGCCTTCCCGGGACGCACCCCGGCCTGCCACGATGCGCCGTGGCCCGCACCGCGCTGCCGATCGCCGCCCTGCTCCTGTCCGCCTCGATCACCGCGTGCGCAGCGGTCGGTACCGAGCCGAAGGGCGTCACGCGGGTGGGCGGCGCGCCCCCGGTCGCCGCTCCCGCGGACGCGTCCGGGGTGCTCGCCTTCCCCGGCGCCGAGGGTTTCGGGGCGCGGGCCACCGGCGGGCGGGGCGGCAAGGTGATCACCGTGACGACGCTGGACACGACCGGCCCGGGGAGCCTGCAGGAGGCGCTCGACACCCCGGGCCCGCGGATCGTCGTGTTCGCCGTGAGCGGGGTGATCGCCGACGCGTCCGGTGCGAACGTGCAGCTCACGATCACCGAGGGCGATCTCACCATCGCCGGCCAGTCCGCACCCGGGGCCGGCATCACGATCCGCGGGCAGCTCTTCACCGACTACTCCGACGCGCCGTCCAACATCGTCGTGCGGCACCTGCGCGTGCGGCCGGTCTACGACGGCACGGACGCCGCCCAGTTCGACGCGATCCAGTTCTCGCGGGCGCAGCGGTTCATCCTCGACCACGTCTCGGTCTCCGGCGGCGCGGACGAGACGGTGGACCTCTACGAGGCCACGGACGCGACCGTGCAGTGGTCGGCGATCGAGTTCCCCGCCGATGTCGCGCCGGAGGGCGAGACCGAGGGGCAGGTGTACGGCCTCGTCAACGGCCCGGACGGGGCGCGGGTGAGCGTCCACCACAACCTGTTCGCCCACAACCGCAACCGCACCCCGGCGATCGCGAACGGCCCCGCCGAGGTGGTCAACAACGTCGTCTACGACATGATGCGCGGCTTCGTGCACAACAACCCGGCGTCCGGGCCGTTCGCGTTCATCGGCAACCACTACAAGGACGGCCCGTCGGTCGACGGTGCGTCGTTCTACTTCGACGCCCCGGAGGCCTCGGACTTCGCGACGCTGTCCTACTACCTCGACGGCAACGTCTACGAGGGCACCGGCCACTGCACGGCGGGCCCCACCGACGACCCGTGGGCGACCTGCGACCTGGAGCAGGAGACGCCGGCGTCGAACCGCACCACCAGCGCGCCGGCGTTCACCGGCGACCTCCACGCACCCGTCACGGCCACGACGGCGCAGGAAGCCTGGACGGCCGTGCTCGCGGGCGCCGGGGCGTTCCCGCGGGACGCCGTCACCACGCAGGCCGTCACCCAGACGATGGAGGGGACGGGCCGCTGGGGGATCCCCTACGGCACCACCACCGATCTCCTGGCCGGCCTGACCCCCGCCGCGACACCCGTCGACACGGACGCGGACGGGATGCCGGACGTGTGGGAGAACGCACGCGGGCTCTCCCCCACGGACCCGGCCGATGCGGCATCGGTGCAGGTCAGTGGGTACACCGCGATCGAGGAGCACCTCAACGAACTGGCCGCGGCGCTCGTGCGATGAAGCTCTGTTACCGGTGGTTCGCCCTACCATCGGCCGCATGAGCATCGCTCTGACCGTGCTGCTCCTGCTGGAGCTGGCCGCCGGTGCGGTCCTGCTGCTGCGGTGGCGGGCACACCGGGAGCGGATGGCGGCGTTCGAGACCCGCGTCGCCGAGGCCGCCGTCGAGCGCCCCGAGCTGCGGGAGGCCGCGTCGGGGGCGATCACCCCGCCGATCCTCGTCGAGATCCTCAACGCGCAGGAGCTCGCCGCCCGCGAGTCGTGGGCCGCGCGCCGCTTCGGCGCCCTGCTGCCACGACGCGTCGGCCGCGAGGTCGCCGGGCGTGCCGCCGAGCAGCTGGCCGCACAGCTGGCCGCGCAGGGCGTCCGGGCGGACGTCACGGTGCTCGCGCCCGAGCCGCTGCCGCCCACGGCGCTGTCGGATCTGGCCGACCTGTCGGACCTGTCGGACCTGTCGGCGGGCCTCGAGGAGGCGGTCGCCGTCGGCACCACGGGCGTGCGCGAGGTGCACCGGACCATCTCCGCGATCCCGTTCGACCTGCTCGACGGGGTGCCGCCCGCCCGGACGGTCAGGGCGGTGCACGACCGCACCGCGGACGGAGTCTTCGACACCGTCCACGCGGTGAACCGGCTCGCGGGCCGGCTGCTGCGCCGCCGGCAATAACGGCGTTCCCCGCTCCCGTCGCCCGGTCCGCGCCGCGAAGCGGGGTGTGACCGGGTCCCCCGTGCGGGGGACGGCACCGGCGGCGCAGGATCGAGGGATGACGGTCGGTAGCCGGTGGGCGCTCCTCGTGCTCCTCACCGCCGCCGGTTCCGTCGCGCTGGGCCTTCTCGGGGTGCCGTCGCCGTCGCTCTTCGCAGGCCTCGCCGCCGGGACGGCCCTCGCGCTCGCCGGCCGCGCTCCCGGCGACGTGCCGCGCGGAGGGATGGTCGCCGCGCAGGCCGTCATCGGCGTCGTCATCGGGCTGACCGCGCGTCCGGAGACGCTCGCGGGGCTGGGCGCGAGCTGGCTGCCGGTCCTGCTCGTGAGTGTCGCGACTCTGCTGGTCAGCATGGGTGCGGGCCTCGCGCTGGGGCTGGTCCGCGGCGTCACGCCGCTCACCGGCATGCTCGCCCTCACCGCTGGCGGCGCATCCGGACTCGTGGCGATCAGCCGGGAGCTGGGCGGGGACGACCGGGTCGTCGCGGTCGTCCAGTACCTGCGGGTCGGCCTGATCACCGCGGCGATGCCGGTCGTCGCTGTCCTGCTCTACGGCGCGAGCGCCACCGCGGGAGCCGGGCTGCCGGAGGTCGCCGGTCCGCCGTGGTGGGTCGGGCTGGGCGTCACGGTGGCGTGCTGCGCGGTCGGCGTCCCACTCGGGCTCCTCACCCGGATGCCGGCAGGGGCGCTGCTCGGGCCGATGATCGTGGCGGTGGGCTTCGCGGTGGCCGGGTGGGCCGCGGGCGCGGTGCCGCCCGAGCTCGTGGTCGAGCCCGCGTACGCGGTGATCGGATGGGCGGCCGGGATCCGGTTCACCCGGGAGAGCCTGCGCGGTGTGCTGGCGCTGCTGCCGTGGGCGACGGTACTCATCGGAGTGATCATCGCGTTGTGCGCCGGGCTCGGCGTCGTGCTCTCGCACCTCACCGGGACGACCCTCCTGGAGGGCTACCTCGCAACCACACCCGGTGGGGTGTTCGCGGTGCTCGCCACGGCGATCTCGTCGGGGGCGGACGCCACGTTCGTCGTCGCCGTGCAGGTCCTGCGGGTGCTGATGATGCTGCTCGTGGCCCCGGTGCTGGCGCGGCTCGTGGCGGCGCGCGGCG
>NZ_JBFWVQ010000166.1:0-9316 GCF_050246655.1 Pseudonocardia sp. | reverse complement strand
CGTTGCCCGCCGGGCACACCCACATGAAGCCCTGGGCGAGGCAGCCCGGCACGGGCGGGCTGGCCGGGTTGAACGGCTGCCCGCACTTGACCCACGTGCCCCCGCTGAGCTGGCAGCCGGGTGCCGGTGGCTTGGTGGGATCGGTGACCGGGCATTCCCAGGTGATGTCCGAGCCCTCACCGGCGCTGTTGCACTCCGGACGCGGCGGGGCGTCGACGTTGAACGGCTGCGGACAGGACTGCGAGAACGTGCTGCCCTGCGCGCTCGACACGACCATCTTCGTGCACTTCCCGTTGATCCCCGGCAGCGTGTCCGGGTTCGTCGGGAACGGGCACGACCAACTCCCGGCCGCGACCGTGCAGTTCGGCGCGGGCGGCGTGGTCGGGTCCAGCGGCGGCGGGCAGGACCAGGACGGCCCCGCCTTGGTGCAGCCGGTGGCGGGCGGCGTGTTCGGGTCGACCACCGGGCAGGACCACATGTTCCCCGCCTCGACGCAGTTCGCCGCGGGCTTCTTGGCCGGGTCGAGCATCACCGGGCAGACCCAGGCGCCGTCGGCGGCCGTACAGCCCTTGCCGGGTGACGGGCCGATCGGGCTGTTCGGGGGCACGGTGGTCGGGCGGCACTTGTCCGAGTCGGGCTGACGGTCGCAGTAGCCGCGGCCGTCGTCGGGGCCCGGGTTCTTGCCGGGGTAGGTCTTCTGCCCGCCGGTGCGGATGTCGACGAAGACGTAGGTCTTGACGACGGCCGGGGGCCGCGTCACGACGGTGACGTGGACGGGCGTGAACCCGGTCCAGGGCGAGCCCGTGTAGGCGACCTTCTGGCCGGTCGTCGCGGGCCGCGTCAGCGGGTTGCCGTTCTGGCACTTGACCTTCGGTTCGCCGTACGGGTTGACGAGCACGGCCGTCCCGGCCTGGAGCACCGCCGGGTACGGGTTGAAGGTGCCTGCGACGAAGTTGTGCTCGGTGACGACGGTGTCGGCGCGCAGGACGACGGCGCTGAGCGTCGGGAGGTACGCGGGGATGTCCGCCGCCGTGAGCCCGAGCGCCTCGGCCCACGCCGTGGCGCGGCCGCTGTCCGCGGCGAGGGCGCTGGTCAGCAGCGCGACATCGCAGGACGGCGCGCCGCCGTCCTCCCCGTAGAGGCCGGGGGTGTCACCGGGGAACGCGCCACCGGTGCCGACGGGGGTCTTGACGCCGGTCTCGTCCGTCCCGACCGGCTGGGTGAACGGGTTCTGGCCGCTGTACGCCACGGGTTCGAGCGACACCTGCGCCACCTGGGTGTCCCGGGTGAGGAAGTACCCGCCGACCGCGACGATCCCCGCGACCGCGACCACCACTGTGAGGACGATCGGCAGCACCCGGGACCGTTTCGGCGGCTGCGGCCCGCCGGGCGGTGGTCCCCACTGCGGTCCCGGCGGCCCGCCGGGCGGCGGGCCCCACGGCGGTCCCGGGGGGCCGGGCGGCGGGTACGGGGGCGGGCCGCCGTAGGGCGGCCGGTTCGGCGGCCCGGGCGGCCCGGGCGGTGGGAACTGCCCGCCCCACGGAGGTTGCTGGCTCATGCGGGGAACCCCTCGTGCGCGTGGTGGGCGCATTCGCCCGTCTGCCGGATCGTGCCGCCGTACTCGTCGCCGCCGCTCTGACCGTTACCTCGGGCCACCGCGGAGCGGGCGCAAGGACCGTCGTTCCCCCGCCACCGGGGCCCGGCCGCGGTGGCGCGAGCCGGCGCCCGCCGGGGCTCAGCCACCGCCGGCCCCGGGCTCGTCGAGATCGTCGCAGGCGGGGTTGTCGGCGCCGAGGATGGCCCGGCACTCCTGGACGGCCCGTGACGGTGCCCGCTGCCCGGGCGGGAGCGTGCACGTGTCCGGGTAGGCGGCGCACTGCTGCTCCGGGGTGGGCACCCCGCCCTCGCACGCGAAGGCCTGGGTGTCCCCGGAGCAGACGGCGTCGATCTGCTCCTGCGTGAGCGCGACCGCGGGCCGCGGGACACCCGGTGCGCCGCCCGCGGTGGCCGGGACACCGGCCGGGGTGCTCGACGGGGCCTGCGCACCCGCGCCCTGCAGGAGCAGGAAGGCACCGATCGCGCCGGCCGCCACCACGAGCAACAGGACCGCGACGACGGGTAGCGCCCTCGAGCGCTTCCGGGGCGGTGGTGGGCCACCTGGGGCCGGGTGCCCGTAGGGCTGTCCCGGGGGTGCGGGCGGCCACGGCGGCTGGTGGGGCGGTCCGTGCCAGGTGCCGGGGTGCCGGGGAGCCGGCCCACCCCACGGCGGCTGCTGGCTCATGGGCGCCCTCCCGTTCCGGCCTGATCCTTCGGGGCGTGCCTACCGGAGCCGGGCCCGCGACTCACGCGTAGTCGCTACGCGATCCTCCGATCAGCGCAGGAACCGCTGCGCGGAATCGCGGCACGCTCGCCACGCCGCCGTCCCGGGATCGATGACGGCGAAGTGGTCCGTCCCGGGGAGGCGCACCAGCTCGGCGGGATCACCGGCGGCCCGGGCCGCCGCGACGAAGCGCTCGCTCTGCCGCAGCGGAACGTTCGGGTCCGCGTCGCCGTGCACCGCCACCACCGGGACACCCAGCGGCACCCTCGCGGCCGGGGACGCGAGCGCGTAGCGGTCCGGGACCTCGGCGGGTAGCCCGCCCAGGAACGCCGTGACGGCCCCCCTGCCGACCCCCCGCTCGGCCGCGTCGACGAGGTCCAGCACGCCCGCCTGGCTCACCACGCCCCGCAGCCGTACCCGTGGCGCGGCTCCCGGCGTCCCGGCGGGCAGTCCGGGGCGGGCGGCGAGCCACGCGGCCAGGTGCCCGCCCGCCGAGTGCCCGACCGCGACGACCCGGTCCAGGTCCAGCCGCCCGACGGCCGCGTCCTGCCCCGGCCCGGCGAGCAGGTCGACCGCCGCCGCGACGTCCTCCACGGTGGCGGGCCAGCCGCCCCCGTTCCCGACCCGCCGGTACTCGACGTTCCACGCCGCGTACCCGCGACCCGCGAGGTCGGCCGCGAGCGGCCGTCCCAGCTCCAGCCCGTGCCTGGCCCGCCAGAAGCCGCCGTGCACGACGACCACGACGGGCACGGGGCCGGCCCCGGCGGGGAGGGTGAGCTCGCCGAACTGGGACGCGTCCGGGCCGTAGGTCAGGTGCACGGGCTCGCCATCCCCCGCGACGGCACCGCGCCACTCGCCGGGACGCGGACGGCGGGCAGCGGCGGGCACCTCGGACCGCGGGCCATGCCGGGCAGCATCGCACGGGTCGGCGGCAGGAGGCGGCGGGGCGTCCGGGCGCGCGGCCGGCGCCGCGCGGCGGTCGGCCGGCGCCCACGCGGCGGTCGGCGACGAGCACGGAGGCCGGGCACCCCGGCGGCACGCGCCCGGTACCCGGCAGACACGCGCCAGGCAAGGGCCGGACGCGCGCCGGGCACCGGGCTGGCGCCCCGGCGGACACCCTGGCCGGCCACGCGCCGGCACCCCGGCTGCCAGCCACGCGCCGGCACCCCGGCGACCCCGCCGCGCCGGGTCAGGCCCCGGCGGCCGCGACCGCGGCCCAGAACGGCTCCGGCCCGTCCTCGGGCCCGACCATGGCCCGCTGGGTGAGGAGCACCGAGACGGCGTCGCGCATCGGGTCCACCTTCGCGTCCGTGCCGGTGCCGCCCGTCCAGCCCCACCGTCCCGGGGCCTGCCACGGCTCGACCGCCGCGATGTCCACCCCGGTGCCCAGGCCCCAGGATGTCCCCGGGCCGAGGAACCCGCCGGCGTCGCGGCGCTGCTCAGGGGTGAGCGCGTCGGAGGTCAGGAGCGCGACCTGCGCCGGCGCGAGCACGGGCCCGCCACCGTCGGCCATCGCGGTGTGGAACCGCAGCACGTCGCCCACCGTCGACACCAGCCCGCCCGCGAGCTTGGGGAACTGCGGCGGTGAGGCGAACGCTCCGTGTGGCGGGTCGAGCAGCTCCAGGCCGTCGGGGCCCGGCTCGTATGCGGTGGCGAGGCGGCCGGCCTCGGCGGTCCAGAAGCCGGTGTCGTCCATGCCCAGCGGACCGGTGACGCGCTCGGCGAGCACGTCCGCGAGCGGCTTGCCCGCCGCCCGGGCCAGCAGCACACCCAGGACGTCCATGCCCGTGTCGTAACGCCAGCCCGCGCCGGGCTGGAACGCCAGCGGCAGCTCCCCGATCCGGCCGACGAACTCGTCCGGCGAGAGCGCGGGCGGCAACGGGCTCGGGTGGACGCCGCGTTCGCTCATCGCCCGCTGCACCGGGACGTCGGCCATCGCGATGCCCCACCCGCTGACGCCGGTGAGCAGGTCGCGGACGGTGACCGCCCGCTCCGCCGCGACGGTGGCGTCCAGCGGGGCGTCGGGCGCGACCAGGACGCGGGGCTCGGCGAGTTCCGGCAGCCAGCGGCCCACCGGGTCGTCCAGCGCGAGGACGCCGTCGGCCTCCAGCGTGAGCGCCAGTGCGGCGCCCATGGGCTTGGTGAGCGAGGCGATCCGGAACAGCATCTCCTCCGTGACCGGCCGCGCGCCCGGATCGACGGCCGTGCGGCCCCCGACGAGCACGTGCGTCGCCCCGCGCAGGCGTAGCGCCGCCGCATACCCGGGCAGCAGGCCCGCGGCCACCTTCCCGTCCAGCAGCTCCCGGATCTGGTGCATCGGCATCTCCTCCCACCGGTACCGACGATCCGTCCGCCCGGGACTCATCGGCGATCGTGCAGCGCCTGCGCCCCGCACCGGACGGACGCCACACTCGCCGGCGGTCACCACCGCGCCAGCGCCCCCAGCGCCCCCAGCGCGACGGCCGCTGCGGTGGACGCGCGCAGCACCTCCGGGCCGAGCCGCACCGGCCGCGCCCCCGCAGCGACCAGCGCCGCGACCTCGTCGTCGGTGATCCCGCCCTCGGGCCCGACGACCAGCACCAGCTCGCCGCGCGGCGGCAGGACACCCGCCGTCAGCGCCTCGGTGGCCGCCTCGTGCAGCACCAGCGCCCCCGCCGCGTCCGAGACCCGCCGCGCGAGCTGTGCCGTCGTCACCGGTTCTCCGACGGGGGGCACCCACGGCCTGCGGGCCTGCTTGGCCGCCTCGCGGACGGTCGAGCGCCAGCGGCCCAGCGCCCTGTCACCGCGCGGCCCGTCCTCCCACCGCGCGACGCACCGGGCCGCCTTCCACGGCAGCACCTCGTCCACGCCGGCCTCGGTGGCGGTCTCGACGGCCAGCTCGCCCCGGTCGCCCTTCACCAGCGCCTGCGCGAGCACCACCCGCAGCGGCGGCGCCGCGACCTCCACCCGGGAGTCGATCTCCAGGTCGACCCGGTCGCGCCCCGTCCCGACGACCGTCGCCCGCGCGACCGCGCCCCGCCCGTCCCCGAGCCGGACGACCTCCCCGCGGCGCAGCCGCTTCACCGTCGCCGCGTGCCTGCCCTCCGGGCCGTCCAGCACCACGACGCCCGCGGCGGGAAGCGGGTCGACGAGGAACAGCGGTGCGGTGCTCACCGGCCCCCGAGTGTGTCCCGCAGCCGCGAGAACAGCCCGTGGCCGTTGCGCCCGCCCGCGGAGAGGTTCGGCTGCTCCTCCCCGCGCAGCGCGGCGAGCTTGCGCAGCAGCTCGGTCTGCTCGCGGTCCAGCCGCGTCGGGACGACGACGTCGACGTGCACCATGAGGTCGCCGCGGCCGTCCACACGGCCGGTGGAGCGCAGCCGCGGCATGCCTTTGCCGCGCAGGGTGCGCACCGTGCCGGTCTGCGTGCCGGGCTCGACGTGCAGCTCCTCCGTGCCGTCCAGCGTCGGAAGCGGGAGCGTGGTGCCGAGCGCGGCGGCCGTCATGGGCAGCGACACCGTGCAGTGCAGGTCCGCCCCGTCGCGGGTGAAGACGTCGTGCGGGATCTCGTCGACCTCGACGTACAGGTCGCCCGCGGGGCCGCCGCCCGCACCCACCTCGCCCTGCCCGGCCAGCCGGACGCGCATGCCGTCCGCCACGCCCGCCGGGATCCGGACGCCGACGTTGCGCCGCGAGCGGACGCGGCCGTCCCCGCCGCACTGGCGGCACGGATCCGGGATGACCTCGCCGAGGCCGCGGCACGTGGGGCACGGCCGCGACGTGACGACCTGCCCGAGGAACGACCGCTGCACGGACTGGACCTCGCCGCGGCCCCCGCAGATGTCGCAGATCGCGGGCTTGGTGCCGGGCGCGCAGCCGGAGCCGGTGCACTCCGAGCACAGCACCGCGGTGTCGACCGCGAGGTCGCGCGTGACGCCGGAGAAGCACTCCTCCAACGTGAGCTGCATGCGGATCAGCGCATCGGCGCCGGGCTGGACCCGGCTGCGCGGGCCCCGTGAGCGTCCACCGGCCCCGAAGAACATGTCCATGACGTCGCCGAGGCCGCCGAAGCCCGCGAACGGGTCGCCACCACCGCCGCCGCCACCGTTGCCCAGCGGGTCGCCACCGAGGTCGACGATGCGCCGCTTCTCGGGATCCGACAGCACCTCGTACGCTGCGCTGACCTCGGCAAACCGCTCCTGCGCCGCCGGGTCGGGGTTGATGTCGGGGTGCAGCTCGCGGGCGAGCCTGCGGTACGCCCGCTTGATCTCGTCGGGCCCGGCGTCGCTCGAGACGCCCAGGGTCCCGTAGTAGTCGCGTGCCACCCTTGCGTTCCCCATGGTCCTTCTCGCTCGGTACTGCTCGTGAAACGACGCGCTGGTCAGCGCCCTGCCAGGATCTCACCCACGTACCGGGCGACCGCATGCACCGCCGCAATCGAGCCCGGGTAGTCCATCCGGGTGGGCCCGACGACACCCATCCCGCCCAGCACGGTGCCTCCTCCGTAACCCACGGTGAGTACCGACGTGCTCCGCATCTCCTCCGCCTCGTTCTCCTCCCCGATCCGCACGGTGACAGTGCCGGGGTGCTGCGCGGACGCGAGCAGCTTGAGCACGATGACCTGCTCCTCCAGCGCCTCCAGCACCTGGCGCAGGGACCCGGGGAAGTCCGCGGCGTTGCGGGTGAGGTTCGCGGTCCCGCCGAGGACCAACCGCTCCTCGGGGTGCTCGACCAGCGTCTCGATGAGGACCGCCACCACGGCGGTCATCACGCCACGCAGCTCGGCGGGGGCCTGCTCGGGCAGCTCCGCCACCGCGGCCGAGGCGGCGACCAGCGGCCTTCCGGCCAGCGCGGCGTTGATGCGGGTGCGGAGGGCGGCGACGTCGTCGTCGGTCAGGACCTCGCCGAGATCGACCACGCGCTGGTCGACCCGCCCGCTGTCGGTGATCAGCACCAGCATGAGCCGGGCCGGAGTGAGGGCGACCAGCTCCAGGTGGCGCACCGTCGAGCGGGTGAGCGTCGGGTACTGGACGACGGCGACCTGGCGCGTGAGCTGCGCGAGCAGGCGCACGCTGCGGCGCAGGACGTCGTCGAGGTCGACCGCACCCTCCAGGAACGTGTGCACGGCGCGGCGCTCGGCCCCCGACAGCGGCTTCACCTCGGCCAACCGGTCCACGAACACCCGGTAGCCCTTGTCGGTGGGCACCCGGCCCGCGCTCGTGTGCGGCTGGGCGATGAGTCCCTCGTCCTCCAGGACGGCCATGTCGTTGCGGACGGTTGCGCTCGACACGCCGAGATTGTGCCGCTCGACGATCATCTTCGAGCCGACGGGCTCCTGGGTCGACACGTAGTCGGCGACGATCGCCCGTAGCACGGCGAACCGTCGCTCGTCGGCGTTCACTGCGCACCTCCCACCCGGATCCCCTCCAGTCTAGGCGCCGCTGCACCGCCCCAGCGGCGCCCGAGCCTCCGCACGCCGGGTGGTTCCGTCCCCGGTTCGTCACGACTCGCCGGTACCGGCCGCCCGCGGCGCTGTCCTAGCGTGCCGCGCATGGCCCAGCTGGAGTTCGACGACGACGCCGCCCGGCGGATCGACCGCACCTACGCGACGCCCGACGTCGTCGCCCAGCGAGCCCGGACGCTCGAGCTGCTCGATCCACGGCCCGGCGAACGGGTGCTCGACGTCGGTTCCGGCCCGGGGCACCTGCTCGCCGCGATCGCCGGTCTCGTCGGCCCGGACGGCGAGGCGTGCGGCGTCGACCCCAGCGCGGCGATGAACGGGATCGCCGCCGCCAAGATCGCGTCGCAGCCGTGGGCGCGGGTGGAACTGGGGGACGCGCTCGCGCTGCCGGGCGGGGGGTTCGACGCGGCGGTCTCGACGCAGGTCTACGAGTACGTTCCCGATCTGCCCGCCGCGTTCGCCGAGCTGGCGCGCGTCCTGCGGCCCGGCGGGCGGGTGCTGATCCTCGACACGGACTGGGACGGCGTGGTCTGGCACGTCGCCGACCGCGCCCGCCACGCCCGCGTCATGGCGGCGTGGGAGGAGCATCTCGCCCATCCCCGGCTGCCACGGGTGCTCGCCCCGCTGCTGCGCGCCGCCGGGTTCACCGTCACCGCGCAGCACGCCGTACCGATCCTGAACACCGCGCTGCACGAGGACACCTACAGCTGCCCCACGATGTCGCTCATCGCCGCCTTCGTCGCCGGGCGCCGGGGCATCACCTCCGACGAGGCCGAGGCGTGGGTCGCCGACCTGCGCGAACGCGACGCCTGCGGCGAGTACTTCTTCTGCCTCAACCGCTACTGCGTGCTCGCCACGCTCACCAGCGGGGGCGGGTCGTGACCGGGGCGGGGTGGCGGGCTTCTCCCGTGCGGCTCGCACACATGTTCCGGCGCTCGAGCATGTGCTCCGCCGCCCGCAGCTGTGCTCCGCCGCCCGGCCGGTCGTGAGCTGGCGTGACCGGCCCCTCCCCGTGCCGCTCGAACACATGTTCCAGCGCCCGCACCTGTGTTTCGTCGCCCGGCCCGTCCCGGGCTGGCGTGACCGGCGCTCCCCGGGCCGCTCGCACACATGTTCCAGCGCCCGCACACACCCCGACGCGGTGACACACACCGCCGACGGCATGTGCCACCACACCAACCTGTGTGCGAACCGGCACTCCCCGCGACACCCCCACCGCGCCCCGAACCCCGCCCCGGCCGGGCCAGCACCCTGCCCGCACACATGTCCAGCGCTCGAACATGTGTTCCGCCGCCCGGCCCGTCGCGGGCCGGCGTGACCGCCCCCTCCCCCAACCGCTCGCACGCATGTTCCAGCGCCCGCACACACCCCGACGCGGTGACACACACCGCCGACGGCATGTGCCACCACACCAACCTGTGTGCGAACGGGCCCCCGGAACCCCCCGCCGACACCCCACCCGCACCCCCGCGCGAACGCCGGTCTCAGGCGGGCACACCCGCCAGCAGCGCGTGCACCACCGCGTCCGCGAGCAACCGTCCCCGCCGGGTCAGCACCGC
>NZ_JBFWVQ010000165.1:0-9322 GCF_050246655.1 Pseudonocardia sp. | reverse complement strand
TCCGTCGAGCTGCGCGGCGTGTCCTTCGCCTACCCGTCCGCGGACCGGGTCTCGCTCGCGTCCCTGGAGGAGGTGGCCCAGCTCGACGTCCGCGGCGGCGTCGAGGTGCTCCACGACGTGTCGTTCCGCGCCGAGCCCGGGCAGATGATCGCGCTCGTCGGGTCGTCAGGGGCCGGGAAGTCGACGATCGCGCAGCTCCTCCCCCGCCTCTACGACGTCGACGCCGGATCCGTGCGCATCGGCGGGGTGGACGTGCGGGAGCTCGGGTTCGACACGATCCGCGGCGCGCTCGGCCTGGTCACGCAGGACGGGCACCTGTTCCACGAGTCGATCCGGTCGAACCTGCTGCTCGCCCGGCCCGGTGCCGACGAGACCGAGCTCTGGGAGGTCCTGCGCCGGGCGCGCCTCGCGGACCTGGTCGTCTCGCTGCCGGACGGCCTGGACACCGTCGTGGGCGAGCGGGGCTACCGCCTCTCCGGCGGGGAACGCCAGCGGCTCACCATCGCCCGGCTGCTGCTCGCCCGGCCGCGGATCGTGGTGCTGGACGAGGCCACCGCCCACCTGGACTCGACCTCCGAGGCCGCGGTCCAGGAGGCACTGGCCGAGGCGCTCGACGGACGGACGGCCGTGGTGATCGCGCACCGGCTGTCGACCATCCGTGCCGCCGACCAGATCCTCGTGGTCGAGGACGGCCGGATCGTCGAGCGGGGCCGTCATGCCGAGCTGCTCGCCGCCGGGGGCCGGTACGCCGAGCTGCACCACACGCAGTTCGCGCACGCTGTGGAGGCCGTCGAGGCGGTGGCACTGGCAGGCGACTGACCCGCCGCGGCCCGTCGGAGCCCCGGCCGCCACCCGGACGTCCTCCGCTCGTTGGACCGGGTACCGCCGCAGCCCCCGGAGGGTCATGAACTCGCCCCAGCCGACCCCGGCCGCACCGGCCGGGGCGCCGGACGTCCACCCCGCCGACTCTCGCCAAGGACGCCACACGGCCGGGGCGGACGTCCAGCTGCGCTGGTTCGTCACGCTCTGGGTGATGGCGCTCGCGTTCCACTACTCGGACAGCGAGCCGCTCGCGGTGCTGCCGGTGCTGGTCGTGGGGCTCCCGGCGCTGCTGTACCCGTCGGTGGCCACCTTCCTGCCGTTCCTCGCAGCGGACGCGCTGGTGGCGGCGCTGCACCTGCCAGCGGCGTCGAACCATCTCGTGCTGAGCCTGCTCGTCGCGGTCGCCCTGGGCGGGGCGGCGCTGCACGCGTTCTGGCGCCCCGGGCCGGAACCGTTCGCGGCCCGCTGGCTCGACACGTCGCGCAGCCCGGTGGGGCTGGTGCTGCTGGTCGTCTACGCGTTCACCGTGTTCCACAAGCTCAACACGGCGTTCTTCGACCCGGCCACGTCGTGCGCGGGCACACTGCTCGGCCAGCTCGTGTCGTTGAGCGGTGGCACGCCTGCGTTCCCGCCCGCGGTGGTGTCGGCCGCGGCGGCGGGGACGGTGACGGTCGAGGCCGCGATCCTCGTGCTGCTCGCCGTCCCGGCGTGGCGGCGGTGGGGTGTGGCGCTCGGGGTCGGGTTCCACGCCGTGCTCGCACCTGCGTCCTTCTTCGACTTCGCGACGGTCGTCGTCGCGCTGTACGTGCTGCTGGTGCCGCGGGAGGTGTTCGCGGGGCTCGCGGGCCGGGAGGCGCGGCTGCGCGGCGTGGCGCTCGCGGCGTTCGGCGGGCACGTGTTCGTGGGGCTGGTGACGGCCGCCCTCGGCGTGTCCGGTCCGGCGGTGCACCTGCTGCTGGTCGGCACCTGGTACGTCGCGGTGGGTGCGCTGATGCTGCCGCTGGTGCTCGCCGGGCTCGCCACCCGCGCGCCGTGGCTGCGGTGGCGATGGCGGCCCGCGGTACTGCTGCTCGTCCCGCTCGTGGCGTTCGCGAACGGGATGACGCCGTACCTGGGGCTCAAGACGGTCGCGAACTACTCGATGTTCTCCAACCTGCACACCGAGCAGGGCACCACCAACCACCTCGTGCCGGGAACGGCGGCGCTGGACGTCGCCGGGTTCGCGCGCGACACCGTCACGGTGACGGCGCTGCGGCTGCCCGACCGGGCGATGTTGAGCCCGCTCACGACGGTCCTCGGTGGAGCGTCATACGTGCGGCGGGCGGCGCGGTGGTCGTCCGAGCCGGCGCCCGTCGTCGTCCCGTACCGGGAGCTGCGACGCACCGTGCTGCTGTGGCGCGACGCGGGGATCCGCGGCGTCGCGCTCACCTACACGCACGCGGGCGACACCCGCTCCGTCGCCGACGCCACCGCGGACCCGGAGCTCGCCGCACCCCTGCCGTGGTGGGAGCGCCATCTCCTGGCTTTCCGGGCCGTGGACTCCGGCGACGGGCCGGACCGCTGCCGCTGGTGAGAGCCGGCGGGGATCAGCGCACCTCGCGGAAGAACACCCGCAACTCCTCGACGAGGATGCCCGGCTGCTCGAGGGCCGCGAGGTGCCGGCCGCGCGGCGCGGCCGACCAGTGGCGCAGGTCAGTGAACCGGCGCTCCACCCAGCGCCGCGGGGGCCGGTGCAGGTCCCGGGGGAAGATCATCACGCCGGACGGGACGGGGACGAGGTCCAGTCTGCGGCGCCCGTAGCTCTCCCGGTAGATCCGCGCCGAGGACGCGGCGGCGTCGGGGAGCCAGTAGAGCATCACGTTGTCGAGCAGCCGGTCGTTCGACGGCGTCCGCGGGCGAGCCGTGGTCGTCGGTCCAGGCGTGGAACTTCTCGACGGCCCAGGCGAGCTGCCCCGCGGGGGAGTCCGCGAGCCCGTAGCCGACGGTCTGCGGGCAGGTGGCCGACGGTCTGCGGGCGGGGTGGCCGCGCGAGTTGCGCATCTCATCAGGCCGTGACGCGGGTTCCGTCGGGACAGGGTGGGCAAGACGGCCTGGCGAAATGCGCAACTCGCGGCGGCGGGATGCGCAACTCGCGGTCAAGGGAAGGCGAGCACCGATGCGGTGAACCCGTGCAGGTGGTTGCGCCCCGCGACGGGCCCGATCTCCCCCGCCGCGAAGAACCCGGCGATCGCGGCGTCCCCGAAGGCCGACCGGGCGACGCGGACGTCGTGGTCGGCGGAGTCGAACATCGCGGTGCCGCGGCCGTTGCAGGAGAACAGGAGCGCGCCCCGCGCCGGGGCGCCGGAGAGCAGCTCGGCGAGGTCCTCCCCCGCACCGGCCGCGTCGCGCACCTGGAAGCGGACGGTCTGCCCGATCTCCACCAGGTCCCCGACGACGACGGCGCCCGCCGCCTCGTCCGCGCCGAGGACGCCGCGGATGAGGAAGTCGCCGCGACCGTGGTCGTCGGCGTACTCGTTCATCGCGACGCCCAGGTGCAGCCCACGGGCGACCATCGCCTGCTCCGGCGGCGGCAAGGCGGTGACGATCTCGGCGAGCCGCTGGTAGGCGGGCGCCCCGGCCAGCTCCAGCAGCACGTTGCGCTCGGCACGGGTGACGATCATCGGAGGCCCGATCGGGCGGCAGCCCTGGCTCACCACGGTGCGCGCGCCGACCTCGCCGCCGAGCAGCACCCCCACCGCGCCCCGGTCGTGCGCCTCGCCGTCGAGGAACAGCCGGTTCGCACCCGGCCCGGCTGCCGCACTCGCAAGGCCTCCGACCAGCGGAAACCCGGGGGCGAGCGTGTTGGTGCGCTCCAGGAACCCGCCGACCGGGAACGAGTACGGGTCGACGAGCAGCGCCGCCACACGATCGTCGGAGCCGATCGTGGGCAGGCCGTCGATGCCGATCCCGGTCTCGTTGCGCAGCGCGGTGAGCCGCACCGGTGTGACGCGCACCTGGGGCAGCACCGCCGCCCAGACCGCGACGGCGGGCTCCTGCTCCACTCCGCGACCGTCGCCGATCACGCCGCCCGCGGTGGCACCGAACGTCGTGCGGCCGCCGGCGAGCTCGGTAGCCCGGCGGGCGGCGCGGGCCGCTGCGTCGCCACCCTGTCGGCCGGGGGCGACGAAGACCGCGACGAGATCCGGCGGGGTGCCGTCCAGCGGGCCGCACGCCTGGGCGACGGCGACCTCGGCCGCGCCTTCCAGGTCCGGCCCGACCGCCAGACCGTCGCCGAACCGCCGCATGTCCCACCTCCCGGGTCGGGCACCCATCGTGACAGCTCCGGCACGCACCGGCGAGCGGCGTTCGGACCCCAGCCGGATCTACCGGTGACACGCGGGACGGCCCGCCCACGGCACCCGACGCCCGGCCCACCCACGCAGCCGACGCCCGCCCGCGGGCCCTCGCACATGTGTGCGGGCGCCGGTACCCAGCTACGCGTGGTGGCACACACTGCAGACCGCCTCGACGTCGCGGTGCGCCCCCTCGGCAAGGGTTCGGGAGGCGGCGTGGACAGCGCCCCAGGCCGTGCAGGGCGCCCGCCGCACGATGATCACCATCACCGGTGCAGGACGCTCGTATCCGAACGGGATGTACCTGCCACGGTGATCATGGCCCGAGCCGCCCCGTGTCCGGCCCGGCACCCGGAACCGTCAGGACCCGCGCGCCGCCCGCAGCAGCAGGTGCACGGCGACGTCCGTGGCGCGTTCGCGGATGTCGGCCCGTCCGCCGGGCAGCACCGGGTCGCGCGCGACGACCAGCCCGTCCCCGGTGGTGAGGCAGAAGCAGACGTAGCCGACGGGCTTGGCCTCCGTGCCCCCGTCCGGCCCGGCGACGCCCGTGATGCCGACCGCGACGTCCGCGCCGAACCGGGCCCGCGCCCCGTCCGCCATCGCCCGCGCGACCTCCGGTGACACCGCGCCATGTGCCTCGATCAGCTCGGCGGGGACGTCGAGCTGCGACACCTTCGCGGCGTTCGAGTACGCGACGGTGCCGCCCGCGACGTACGCCGAGGACCCCGCCCGGTCCACCAGCCGGGAAGCGAGCATCCCGCCGGTGCACGACTCCGCGGTCGCCACCCACCAGCCCCGGTCGAGCAGCGCGCGGGCGAGCAGCTCGTCGGTCGACGTGCCGTCGGCGCTCACCAGCTCGCGGGTGTGGCGCGCGACGATCGCCTCCGCCAGTGCCTGCGCGACGTGCTCGGCACCGGGACGCGGCCGCACGTCGACCTCCAGCTCGGCGCGGCGCAGGCACGTCGTGACCTCGACGGCGTTCAGGTCGTGGTCGGCGCCCAGCTCGCGCAGGGTCTCGGCGATCCGCGGCTCCGGCAGCCCGACGAACCGCAGCGACCGGGCCGCTGCGGCCGGCACCCCGGCGAGCAGCTCCTTGACCGGTGCGGCGTCGAGCACGGACGGCCACATCCCCTGCAGCTCCCGCGGCGGCCCGGGCAACACCACCACCAGCGGGCCGCCCGGACGGCGCACGACCAGCCCCGGCGCGGTGCCGACGGGCGGCAGCGCCACTGCACCCACCGGCACCATGGCCTGCTTGCGGGTGCCCACGTCGAGCGCGGCGAACACCTCCTCGCCGACCTTGTTGCGCCGCGCCCACGCGGTGACGCGCTCCGCGATCCAGGCCCGCATCGGCTCGTCGAGCACCATCTCCGCGCCCGCGAATCGGGCGACCAGCTCGGCGGTGAGGTCGTCCGCCGTCGGCCCCAGGCCCCCGCTCGTGACGACCAGGGCGCACCCGGAGACGTACTCCAGGGCCGCGGTCAGGTCCGCGGGTCGGTCGCCGACGACGAACAGGTGCGCCACCTCGAAGCCCAGATCCGACAGCTGCCGGGCCAGCCACGGGCCGTTGGCGTCCGAGATGGTGCCGGTGAGCAGCTCGCTGCCCGTGACGACGATCGCCGCCCGCGGCCGCCCGGTGACGTCCATGGGTCGCACCCTAACCCCACCCGGTGATCACTCCGGTCCGCGCGGCGGGCGCAGGGGCGCGTGGCACCGGCCACACACGCGGTCGTAGGGTTGTCAGGAAAGGCCAGCCCACCGTGACCGTCCGTGCCACAGGGCCGACCACCTGGCCCCACCATCCGGGAGGAGCACGGATGACCGATCGACCCGCCGACACCGAGACGACGGCCGGGGATCCCGGCGACGTCGGCGAGGTCGTCCGCTTCGACGTGGTCCCGCACGGCGAGGACACCCTGGTGATCCACGTGGTCGGCGAGATCGACACGCTCACCGCCCCGGTGCTGCGCGCCCAGCTCGACGAGCACCTGCCCACCGCCGCCCTGCTCGTCCTGGATCTCACGCAGGTGACGTTCCTCGGCTCGGCCGGGCTCGCCGTGCTCGTCGCGGCGAAGGACGGTGCGGACCGCCGGGGTCACACGCTGCGCCTCGTCCCGGGCTCGCGCATCGTCACGCGCGCCCTGGAGGCCACCGGACTCCTCGCGCTGTTCGAGATCGCGGAGGGGGTGCCGGAGGCGCTGCGGCCCGCGGTGTCCTGACGGCAGCCCTCACGCCGAGCGCCCCGCGGCAGGCGGGGCCAGCCCGCGTGCGATGGCGCGCAGCACGCGCGCGAGGTTGCGCAGCGTCGTCCACAGGTGCGACCAGTTGCCGGTGCCGGCGAAGTACTCGACGACCGCGGCGAAGTCGCCCCGCGTGAGCGCGACCAGCGCCAGGCAGGTGTGGGCGTACCAGCGGTCCAGGTCGCCGCCCAGCGCCAGGCACGCGCGGACGTGCCGTTCCGCGGCGGCGGGATCGCCCCGCATGTACGCCGCCCGCGACGCCCCGGCGAGGACGACCCGCCTCTTGCGCATGCCCGGCGAGTCGCGGATCGGCGGCGAGCTCGTCGGCCCAGCGGCGGATCTCGGCGAGATCGCGCCACACCACCGCGGCCGGGTCCTGCGTGGCACGGGCCCGGGTGAGCAGCGACCGCGCGCGGCCGGCGTCCACGTCCTCGGCGGGGACGGCGAGCCGGTAGGCGCCGCTCCAGCCGCTCCGGCGCCGCGCCCCAGGTCGGCGCGCAGGCGCGACACCTGGCCTTCTCGGCGCCGTCGGCGGGCCACAGCGCGACGAGCAGGTGGTCGACGGTGACCGCGCGCCCGCCGGCGAGGGCGAGCAGGGCGAGCAGCGCCCGGCGCTTCGGCCCGCGGACGTCCGCCGGCGCGCCGTCGACGAGCACCTGGAGGGGCCCGAGCACCGCACCTGCAGTGACGAGCCCATGCACCACCACCCTTCCGGGGGAAGCATGCCGCGCCGGCAGCGGCGTGCACGAGGCCCGCGAGTCGCATCGACGCCGCGTGGACCGACCCGGCGCTCGGCGTGGACGGGCTGCGCCCGCGACCCGCGAGGGTCCTCGGCGCCGCCCTGCGGAGCGGGCCGGGCCGCACCTGTGCCGCCCCAGCCGCGATAGGCACACTGGGTGACCGTCAGCCGCAGATCCGACCCCGTCCACCGCTGAACGGGTCGACCGTCGCCCGTACGGGGTAGAAGACTCCGTACGTGACCACTCCCCGTCATGACTTCCCCGAATCCCCCGCCCCCACTTTCGACATCGTCCGCCGTGGTTACGACCGCGAGCAGGTCGACCTCCGCCTGACCGAGCTCAAGGGCCGCCTCACGGCCTCCGAGCAGGCTCGCGACTCCGCCGAGCAGCGCGTGCGCACCATCGACGAGGAGCTGCGGGCGCTGCGCACCGAGCGGCCCATGTCCCAGGAGAGCTTCGGGTTCCGCGCCGAGAGGATCCTCCGCATGGCGGAGCACGAGGCCGCCGACGTGCGCGCCCGCGCCGCGAAGGAGGCCGCGGCCGTGATCGAGCACGCGCGCGGCGAGGCCGAAAAGCACCGCCACCAGGTCGAACAGGCCCTCATCACCCGCTCCACCGAGCTCGACAAGGAGGCCGCGCAGCGCACCGTCGCCGTCCAGGAGCGCGAGGAGCAGGCGAAGGCCCTCCTCGCCGGCGCCCGCGAGGAGGCCGGCCGTATCGGCGAGGACGCCCGCTCCGGGGCCGACAAGCTCGTCGCCGAGGCCGAGGCCCGTGCCGAGCAGCTGCGCCGCCGCACCGACGACGAGTGCCGCCGCCGCCGCGAGACCGCCGAGCAGGACCTGCGCCGGCTGAGGTCGCTGCACGAGGGTGTCCGCACGGAGATCGCGCGGCTGCACAAGCTGCTGGGTGCGGAGATCGCCGCGGCGCTGTCGGCCGGGGACGCGGGCGCTGGCGGGGACGCCTCCCCGGCGGCGGACGGATCGGCGGACGTCAGGGGCATCGCCGCCCGCAAGGCCTCCTGACGGCGCGGGGCGGCGTCGCCGAGCGGCGCGCCGCCGCGACCGGTCGTCCACCGGACGTACGCGCGACCGCCGAACGCAGCAACGGACCCGCCCGCCGTGCCGTGTTGGACCGGGCGGGCACGGCCCGGCGAGACTTCCGTGACGTGGCGATTCTTTCCAGCGGTTCCCCCGGCGTCCCCCAGTTCGACCTCGTCCGCAGGGGCTACGACCGCGACCAGGTCGAAGGGCACCTGCGGGAGCTCAGCGACCGTCTCGCCGCGTCGACCCAGGCCCGCCAGGTGGCCGAGCAGCGCGTCCGCACGCTGGAGGAGGAGCTGCGCGCCACCC
This sequence comes from Pseudonocardia sp., assembly GCF_050246655.1. Taxonomy (GTDB): domain Bacteria; phylum Actinomycetota; class Actinomycetes; order Mycobacteriales; family Pseudonocardiaceae; genus Pseudonocardia. Next base: position 839 of record NZ_JBFWVQ010000165.1, on the reverse strand, counting down.
GGGCCCGGGGCGAGAACGCCGAGCCGGCGATGTCGCAGGAGAGCTTCGGCTTCCGCGCCGAGAAGATCCTCCGCCTCGCCGAGCACGAGGCCGCGGACGTGCGAGCCCGCGCCGCCAAGGAGGCGGCCACGGTCCTCGAGCAGGCGCGGTCGGACGCGGAGAAGCACCGTCACGAGGTCGAGCAGACCCTCATCGCGCGCTCCACCGAGCTGGACAAGGAGACGACCACCCGCAACGTCGCGATCCAGGAGCGGGAGCAGCAGGCGCAGGCCACCCTTGCCGACGCGCGCGAGGAGTCCCAGCGGATCACCGACGAGGCGCAGCGCAGCGCGGAGAAGACGCTCGCCGACGCCCAGGCCCGGGCGGAGCAGCTGCAGGTGCGCACCGACAACGAGTGCCGGCGCCGCCGCGAGGGTGCCGAGCAGGAGCTGCGTCGCCTCGGCGGGCTCCGCGACGGGGTGCACTCGGAGATCACCCGGCTCCACGCCCTGCTGGGTGCCGAGGTGTCGGGCACCCAGCAGGGGCAGCAGGCGCGGCCCCCGGTGGCGGGGTCCGCGCCAGAGACGCCCGCACCGACCGCGACCGCACCGACCGGCGGCACACCCGGCACGAGCAGCGGGCCGGGCCAGGCGGCCCAGAAGCCCGCACCGACCTCGACCGGTCCCACCCCCGTCGTCTCGGGGACCGGTTCCGGCCTGCGCCGGCCCGGGCAGGCCCGCTAGCTGTACTGACTCGACAGGTTGGTCAACCGGCTGATCGGTGGTGAGCTGCCGATGGCGGTGTGGGGCCTGTGGTGGTTGTACTCGTGCAACCATCCCGGTAGTGCTTTTCGGCGGTGC
>NZ_JBFWVQ010000164.1:0-9325 GCF_050246655.1 Pseudonocardia sp. | reverse complement strand
GCAACGAGATCGCCCGCATCCCCGACGCCACCGCGCGCGGCACCGTGGACCGCGTCCAGCGGATCCTGCACGAGGCGTACGTGGACGGCGCCTGGGCCGACGGGCTCTTCGCGCCCGAGGTCCGCGACGTCCACCTGCGCCACAGCGCAGGCGGATCGGCGCGGCCGCGGCTCTTCGACGGCAGCCGCGCCCCGGAGGTGGACGCGCTCCTGCGCGGCGTGGACGACGGCGGGGCCGTGCCGCGACTGGTCGTCGGCCAGTGCATCGACATCGACGGCAGCCCCGCCACGATCGCGATACCCGACGTGCCCGCCCGCAACCTGGCCGTCGTCGGCCCGTCGGCGCCCGACGCCGTCCCCGTCCTCGGCGCGGCCGCGATCTCGCTGGCGGACCGGTTCGGCGCGGGCGAGATCGACCTCGTCATCGCCCCGCTGGCGCCCGAGTCCGGCGAGCCGGCGGCGCGCCTGGCCGAGGCGCTCACGACGCCGCTGCGCGCCCCGCAGACCGTCGGTCTCGCGGACTTCCCCGCCCGGGTGGCCGAGCTGGCGGCCACCGTCACCGCACGGGCCACGGCCGCGGCGGGCGGCCCGGACCCCGAGGGCGCGCGCACCCCGATCTTCGTCGTCGTCTTCGGCGCGGACGCCGCCGATCCTGTGCTCGACCGCGCGGGCGTCGAGGCGCTGCGGCAGGTGCTGCGGTTCGGCCCGGAGAACGGCGTGCACGTCCTCGGCTGGTGGCGCAGCATCGCGCGGCTGCGCTCGCTCCTGTCGATGTCGGCCTCCATCGACGACGTGGGCGTCGTCGTCGCGCTCGACGTCCAGGGCACCGACCTCACCCCGCTGCTGCCGGGGATGAACCTCGCCTGGTCCCCGCGTCCGGGCCGGGCGCTGTTCTTCGACCGCGCCCAGCACGCCCGTCCCGAGGTGGTCATCGTGCCGTCCACGGAGGGTCGGATCTGAGCGCGCCGTGACCTACCATCGACCGGTGACCTCCGAGGGCCCCGTGCACGAGCATCTCCGCTTCGACGGCAGCCCGTACGCGAACAAGTACAAGGAGAAGACCGCCGAGCACACCGCGGCCGCAGATCGCCTGCGCGAGGAGGACCGGCGCCGCGCCGTCGAGCTCGGGAAGCGCCTCGTCGAGCTGGAGGAGGCCCGCGAGCGCGCGGCCCGCAGCGCCACCGTCAGCCGGGCGGTGGTGGAACTGCACTGGGAGGCCGCTCTCGAGGCGCTGTGGTCGGAGTCCTGGCTGAAGCTCCAGCCCAAGCCGCGGGCGGCGACGGGCGCGGACGCCACCCCGCTGGACCGCCTCGACGACGAGCTCGCCCGCCTGGCGCACCTGGACGCCGAGCTGGCCCGGCGCTCGGAGGCGTTGCACGCCGCGCTGCACCGCAGTCGCTGGTCGCTGCGCATGCGCCGGGGCTGACGGGTCCGGTTCGCCCGGAGCGGGTCACGACCCGAGGAACGTCGCCACCGCGTCCACGGAGCCGTCCGCGCGCAGCACGCCGACCAGCGCCTGCCGGGCGTCGGATGTGCGCTCCCCGATCCGGATCTCGACCGTGTCGGCGGGATCGGCGAGCGGGGTGACGGTGGTCCCGGCGGGCTCGCCGTCGAGCACGGCGACCACCTCCGCGATCTCCTCCGCGATCTCTCCGGCCGGGGTCCACACCAGCAGCGGATCGCCCGCCGCGACCCGCTCGCCCGGCGCCTCGGGCATCCGGAACGCCGATCCACCCTCGCCCGAGACCTCGATCAGCCAGCCCTCGCCGCCCCGGCGGGCGACGACGGCGAGCGCCTCCGTGCGGTCCGCCCCGTCCCGGTGGACCACGCCGCAGGTGGAGACGGTGGCCACGGTCTCGTCGTCGATCCGCTCCGCGAACACCGTCGACTGGTAGCGGGCGCTGCCGATTACCGCGAACGGCGCGAACCGGGCCACCGGCGCCCGGGCGACGAACCCGGCGTACGTGCCGAACGCCGCGCGGTAGCGCGGGTGCATCAGCCGGTAGGCGGTCTCGGTGTCGCCGCGGGCCAGGGCGGCGACGAACCCGCGGACGGCGTCGATCGGGGTGGCTGCCCCGTCCGGGACGGGACCGTCCGCGGGCGGATCGGCGCGGGCGGCGAGCGGCGCCCCGGCGGCCGCGGTGTCGCCGGGCGGCAGGGGTTCGGCGGCCCCATGCGTGCCGGAGTCGACGGGGCTTCCGTCGGGGATCCCGTCGCCGTCGGTGTCGGCGGCGGTGATCTCCAGCGCGACGACGCCCTCGGTACCCGTGGACTCCCCGCGCCCACCGGTCAGCACCACGGACAGGATGGCGGCCGCCAGCACCGCGACCAGCACCGCGACCGCCACCAGCACGGCGGCGCCGAGCGAGCGTGCCGGGGGGCGTCGATGGCGCATGGGTGTCTCCGGAGGCCGTTTCCTCCTACAACACCCGAACGGGCGACCGAGATACGGCTGAACAGCCTATTCGAGCGTGCCGTCCAGGTCGTCCGTGTCGTCGCGGGCGAGGAACGTGGCCAGCCGCTCCACCGCGTCCTCGAACTGCGGGTTGAGGTCGACGAACACCCGCAGCCGGTCCGCGAGCCACTCGACGCTCACCTGCTCGCCCTCGCGGCGGTCGACCAGCTCCTCGATCCCACGATCGGTGAAGTACACGGGGGCAGCGTGGCAGACCCGTGCCGTCGAGAACGACGTTGTGCAGCCGAAACCGCCCTGTTGATCAGCGCAACGTCGTTCTCGACGGGCGGACCTCAGTCCTCGAACGCCTGCGCGATGATCTCGGCCTGCTCCACCTCGTGGACCTTCGACGACCCCGCGGCCGGAGCGGCCATGCGCCGCCGCGACACCCGCCTGATCCCGGCGATCCGGGGCAGCTTGTCCGGCGCCTCCAGCCCGATGTGCGGCCAGGCACCCTGGTTGGCGGGCTCCTCCTGTACCCAGCGCACCTCCTCGGCGTTCGGATAGCGGTCCAGCACCGCGCCGAGGTTGCGCAACGGGAAGGGGTAGAGCTGCTCCAGCCGGACGATCGCCGTGTCGGTGATCCCGCGCCGCTCGCGCGCCGCCGCCAGCTCGTAGTAGATCTTTCCGCTGCACAGCAGGAGCCGGTCGACGTCCGCTGCCGGGTTGTCGTTCTCCCGGTAGCGCGGGTCGTCGATGACGGTGCGATAGCGGCCGTCGGTGAAGTCCGACACCGGGCTCACGACGGCCCGGTTGCGCAGCATCGACTTGGGCGTGAACACGATCAGCGGCCGTCGCACGCCGTCCAGGACGTGGTGGCGCAGCAGGTGGAAGTAGTTCGCGGGTTCCGAAGGGACCACGACCGTCATCGAGCCCTCGGCGCACAGCTGCAGGAAGCGCTCGATGCGCCCCGACGAGTGGTCCGGGCCCTGGCCCTCCATGCCGTGCGGCAGCAGCAGCACGACGTCGGAGGTCTGGCCCCACTTGGCCTCGCCGGAGGAGATGAACTCGTCGATGATCGACTGCGCGCCGTTGACGAAGTCGCCGAACTGGCCCTCCCACGCCACGAAGGCTTGCGGGTTGGCGACGGAGTAGCCGTACTCGAATCCGACGGCGGCGAACTCCGAGAGCGCCGAGTCGTAGGCCAGGAAGCGTTCCTGGTCCGTGCTGAGGTTGCGCAGCGGGTAGTACTCGGCCCCGGTCTTGCGGTCGATCACGACCGAGTGGCGCTGCACGAACGTGCCCCGCCGGGAGTCCTGGCCCGACAGGCGCACCATGCGCCCGTCCATGCAGATCGTGCCGAAGGCGAGGAGCTCGGCGAACGCCCAGTCCACGCTGCCCTCGCGCGACATCTTGTAGCGCTTCTGCAGCACGGGCTTGACCCGCTGGTGGACGGTGAAGCCCTCGGGCAGGTCGACGTGCGCGTCGCCGATGCGGTGGACCACCTCCAGCGGCACCGAGGTGTCGAGGTTGGTGAGCGAGCTCTGCTCCTGCTCGACCGAGGGGCTGGGCTGCGGCGGGGTCTTCTCCAGTTCGCGGACCTCGTTGAAGACGTGTTCCAGCTGGTTGGAGAAGTCCCGCAGGGCGTGCTCGGCGTCCTCGACGGAGATGTCACCACGGCCGATGAGCGCCTCGGTGTAGAGCTTCCGGACGCTGCGCTTGGCGTCGATGATGTCGTACATCGACGGCTGCGTCATCGACGGGTCGTCGCCCTCGTTGTGGCCGCGGCGCCGGTAGCAGAGCATGTCGATCACGACGTCGTTGTGCCAGCGCTCGCGGTACTCCACCGCGAGCTTGGCGACCCAGACACACGCCTCGGGATCGTCGCCGTTCACGTGGAACACCGGGGCGCCGATCATCTTCGCGACGTCCGTGCAGTACTGCGACGAGCGGGAGTGCTCGGGCGCGGTGGTGAAGCCGACCTGGTTGTTGATCACGACGTGCACGGTGCCGCCGGTGCGGTAGCCGCGCAGCAGGGCGAGGTTGAGCGTCTCCGCGACCACGCCCTGGCCCGCGAACGCGGCGTCGCCGTGCAGCAGCAGCGGCAGGACGGTGAACCCGCTCTCGCCCTTGTCCAGGATGTCCTGCTTCGCGCGGACGATGCCCTCCAGCACCGGGTCCACGGCCTCGAGGTGCGAGGGGTTGGCGGTGAGCGAGACGACCGTCTCGCCGTCACCGAACATGCGGAAGTACTTGCCCTCCGCGCCCAGGTGGTACTTGACGTCGCCGGAGCCGTGGGCCTGGCCGGGGTCGAGGTTGCCCTCGAACTCGCGGAAGATCTGGCTGATCGGCTTGCCGACGATGTTCGCGAGCACGTTCAGCCTGCCGCGGTGCGGCATGCCGATGACGACCTCGTCCAGCTCGAACTCGGCCGCCTTGTCCAGCACGGCGTCCAGCAGCGGGATGACGGTCTCGCCGCCCTCCAGCGAGAAGCGCTTCTGGCCGACGTACTTGGTCTGCAGGAACGTCTCGAAGGCCTCGGCGGCGTTCAGCTTGGACAGGATGTACTTCTGCTCGGCGCCGGTCGGCTTCTGGTGGGCGACCTCGATGCGCTCCTGCAACCACGCGCGCTGCTCGGGTTCGGAGATGTGCATGTACTCGGTGCCGATGGTGCGGCAGTACGAGTCCCGCAGGATCCCCAGCACGTCGCGCAGCTTCATGTGCTGCTTGCCGCCGAAGCCGCCGACCGCGAACTCGCGGTCCAGGTCCCACAGGGTGAGGCCGTGCGAGACGACGTCGAGGTCGGGGTGGCGGCGCTGGCGGTAGTTCAGCGGATCGGTGTCCGCCATGAGGTGCCCGCGCGTGCGGTAGGCGTCGATGAGCTCGATGACCCGGGCGGTCTTGTCGACCGCGCCCTCCGGGATGTCCTGCATCCACCGCACCGGCTCGTACGGGATCCGCAGCGAGGTGAAGACCTTGTCGTAGAACCCGTCCGCGCCGAGCAGCAGGGCGTGCACGCGGCGCAGGAAGTCGCCCGACTCGGCGCCCTGGATGATCCGGTGGTCGTACGTCGACGTCAGGGTGATGATCTTGCTGACGCCGATCTCGGCGAGCTTCTCCTCGCTCGCTCCCTGCCACTCGGCGGGGTACTCCATCGCGCCGACGCCGACGATCGTGCCCTGGCCCTGCATGAGCCGCGGCACCGAGTGGTTCGTGCCGAGCGTGCCCGGGTTGGTGAGGCTGATGGTCGTGCCGGAGAAGTCCGCAGTCTGCAGGCTGCCCGCGCGGGCCTTGCGGACCATCTCCTCGTAGGCCGCCCAGAACTGCGCGAAGCTCATCGTCTCGCAGCCCTTGATCGACACGACCACGAGCGTGCGCTGGTCGTCCTTGCCGTGCAGGTCGATCGCGAGCCCGAGGTTGACGTGGTCGGGCTGCACCACGGTCGGCTTGCCGTCGGCCTCGGCGAAGTGGCGGTTCATCACCGGGAAGTCCGCAAGGGCCTGCACGACGGCGTAGCCGATGAGGTGGGTGAAGGAGATCTTGCCGCCGCGCGTCCGCCGCAGCTGGTTGTTGATCACGACCCGGTTGTCGGCGAGCAGCTTGGCGGGGAACGCACGGACGCTCGTGGCGGTGGGCACCGCGAGCGAGGCGTTCATGTTCTTGACCACGGCGTTCGCCGCGCCGCGCAGCGGGATGGTGGTCCCGTTGCTCCCGGTCGGGGCGGGCTTCGCGGCCTGCGAGGTGCTGCCGGCAGCCGGCTTGCCCGCCGCGCTCCTCGTCGTCGCGGTCCTCGTCACCGGGTTCGTCGCGGTGTTCGTCGCGGTGCTCGCCGCCGTGTTCTTCGCCGCGGCGTCGGCTGCCCCGGCGCCGTTGCCCGATCCCGCCGGCATCGCCTTCGCGTCCGCCGCCCGTCGCTGCGAGGTGGGCTCGGCCGGCTCGGCCGTGGGCTCCGGGGCGGGGCCCGGCCGCGCGGCCGAGGGGGCGGCGCCGTTGTCGCTCGTGTCCTCGCCGGCCTCGTCCGCGTCCGCCGACGCGGTCGTGTCGGTCGCCGCATCGCCCGCGGAGGGATCGGGCCGGTAGTCCGCGAAGAACTCGTGCCACGCGGGGTCGACGCTGGACGGGTCGTCGAGGAAGCGGCTGTACATCTCCTCGACGAGCCACTCGTTGGGACCGAATTGGCTCGAAGGACTCGAGGTACTACTGCTGGACACGCTGGGACCGCCTTGGTCGGTTCAGGAGGGTCCGCCTCAGGCTAGTCGTCCGGCGGACCGGTCTCGACCACCGTCGTCGTCTGGTCGGCCACAGAACCGGTCAAGCAGGGAGCTCCCCGAGATCACCGACGACGGCGGTGCGGACCGCGGTCGTGTTGATCATGGTTCCGGTGCGGAGCCCGCACCGTGAATCCCGGCGCAACGTGTCCCGCTCGCCCGCGTACTGGCCGTCCGCGGGGTCGATCAGGAGCTCCGTGCGGGTGGGTCCGTCGTCGTGCACCAGGGCGAGGCACGCCCGGCCGTCCAGGTCCGTCACCTCCGACACGAGCGCCACCGCGGGGAGCAGCCGCAGCGCGGCGTAGAGCACATCGCGCAGCCGGGCCGGGACGAGGCAGGTGCGCAGTGCCGCCGCGGCGGCGACGAACGGCCCCGAGTACCGGCTGGGCGGGTGGTCCTCGCGCAGCCGCTCCACGAGCGCATCCGGCCGCAGGGGCAGCGACGACAGGAACTCGCGCGTGGGGGTGTGCCAGCCGACCGTCCGCCTGCCGGGGCGGCGGCCCTCGTACTCGGCGTGGAAGTCGCCGTACGGGGCGCGGAAGCGGCCCACCGGGACACCCTCGCACGGATCGAAGCCGGCCTCCTCGGCCGCCCGCTGCGAACCCGACAGCCACGTGACGGCGCCGGTGACGCGGTGGTCGAGCAGCCAGTCCCGCTCGGGACGGGCCGGCACCCACTGCGTGACGACGTGCTCGAGGAGATGCGCGTGCACCGTCCCGTTCGTCGCGAAGGTGCCCAGCCGCCAGGCGTGGGTGGTGACGAACCGGTACTGGTCCGGGCCGAGTTCCTCGTCCGAGGTTGTGACCGGGACCTGGGACACGCTCAGGAGATCCATTCCTTGACCTGGCTCATGACCTTCGGGGCGTCGGGGCTGACCGGGTTGACGTGCAGATGCGTGATCCCTGCCTCACGCAACGCAGCGATTCTCTCCCGGACGTGTGACGGCGGTCCCACCAGGGTGACCTTGTCGATGTAGTCGTCGGGTATCGCGGCGGCCGCTTCCTCCTTGCGGCCGCCGAGGTAGAGCTCCTGGACGCGCGCCGCGTCGTCCGGGTAGCCCTGGCGGGCGAACACCGTGTTGTAGAAGTTGCGGCCGGGAGCGCCCATGCCGCCGATGTAGAGGGCGTAGAGCGACCGCGCGAGGGTGCGGGCGTGGTCGAACATCTCCTCCTCGATCGCGAGGATGCCGCCGCCGGTGATCTGCAGCGGCCCGAGCTCCGGTGCCCGCTTCGCGAAGCCCGCGTCCAGGACGGGGCCGAAGACCTCGCGCATCTTCTCCGGGACGACCGCGTGCGGCAGCCAGCCGTGGGCGAGCTCCGCGGTCATCTCGAGGTTCTTGTCGCCGAGGGCGGCGACCCAGATCGGGATGTCCGCGCGTCTCGGGTGGTTGATCAGCTTCAGCGGCCTGCCGAGCCCGGTGCCCCGCTCGGGCGGTAGCGGCAGCGTGTACAGCCCCTCGTGGACGACGCGCTCGCGGCGCCACACCATGCGGCAGATCTCGATCGTCTCCCGGGTGCGCGCCACCGGCTTGTCGTAGGCGACGCCGTGGAAGCCCTCGATCACCTGCGGCCCCGACGCGCCCAGCCCGAGGAGGAACCGCCCACCGGAGAGCGCGTCCAGGCCCGCCGCGGTCATCGCGGTGAGCGTGGGCGTGCGCGTGTAGAGGGGCAGGATCCCCGAGCCGATCTGGACCCGCTCCGTGCGGGCGGCGAGGAAGCCCATCAGCGATACCGCGTCGAAGCTGTAGGCCTCCGCGACCCACACGACGTCCAGGCCCGCCTTCTCGAGGGCGACCACCTGCTCGACGTTGGAGATCGGGTCGTCGCCGTACTGGAGCTGGGTCGACAGCAGCATGGGCCGAGCCTGGCACACGCGCCGATCGGGTTACCGGCGGGTCAGGTGTGCGGGGCCAGATGCCGCCCGAAGAACGCCAGCGTGCGCTCCCACGCGAGCGTCGCCGCGGCCTCGTCGTACATCGACGGGGCGTCCCAGTTGGAGAACGCGTGCCCCGCGGCGTAGCGGTGCACCGTCGTGTCCGGGCGGCCCACCGTCGCCTTCTCGACCGCGGTGATCTGCTCCTGCGGGATGTAGGGGTCCTCGTCGCCGTAGTGGAACAGCAGCGGGCAGGCGATCTGCTCCAGCAGCTCCAGCTGCCCGGCGGTGCCCGACCCGTAGTACGAGACCGCGGCGTCCGGCGCCGCGACGGCCGCGGCGACGAACGCGAGCGTGCCGCCCAGGCAGAACCCCACCGCGCCCACCCGGCCGTCGCACTCCGGCAGGGCGCGCAGGTGGGCGACCGTGGCCGCGAGATCGCCCGCGGCCTTGCCGAAGTCCAGCTGCTGGACCCGCGCCATGCCGTCGGCGAGCCCGGACTCGTCCTTGCGCTCGAAGCGCCGCTCGATCCGCCAGAACATGTCCGGCGCCAGCACGACGTAGCCGGCCGCGGCGAGCCGGTCCGCGAGAGTGCGGATGTTGTCGTTGATCCCGAAGATCTCCTGCAGCACCACGACGCCGGGGGCGGGGGTGCGGTCCGGGCCGGCGCGGTAGGCGTCGAACGTGCCGTCGGTGGTCTGGACCTGCTCGTAGCCCGTCACGGCGGCAGCCTAGCGTTGGCGGGGTGTTCGCCCTGGTACCGGCCGCTTACGTGCTCCTGCTCCGCGACG
>NZ_JBFWVQ010000163.1:0-9366 GCF_050246655.1 Pseudonocardia sp. | reverse complement strand
AACCGCAGCCTGGACGTCCACGTCGCGTCGCTGCGCACCAAGCTCGGCCGCCCCGAGCTGGTGCAGACCGTCCGCGGCGTCGGCTACCGGCTGGGGTAGCGGTGCGGAGCAGGCTGCTCGTCGTCACGCTGTTCCTGATGGGCCTCCTGGCCGCCGGACTGGGGGTGCCGCTCGCGGTCGCCACGGCGCAGCGCGAGCAGCTCGCCGTCTTCGCGGACCGGTTGAGCGACACCGTCTACTTCGCCTCCATCGCCGAGCGCCCGCTCACCGAGGACGACGCCGGCGCGCTCACCCGCTTCGCCGCGGAGCTCGCCCGCCACGACGACGTCTACGGCATCGCGGTGCTGCTCGTCGGGGAGGACGGGCGGACGCTCGCCGCGTCCCGGCCGGACCCGCCGCTGCTCGATGAGCAGGCCGCGGAGCGGGTGCGGCTGGCGCTCGCCGCGCGTGGTTCACAGCCCTACCCGCTGATCCTGCCGTGGGACGACAGCGCGATGGTGCTGGCCGAGCCGGTGCTCGTCGACGGGGAGGCGCGCGGCGCCGTCGTCACGGTGTCGCCCACGGCGGGGCTGCGGACGGCGGAGCTGCGGGTGTGGTCGCTGCTCGCGGCGGCCGTCGCGCTCGCGCTCGGGGTCGGCGCGCTGGTCGCGCTGCCGGTGACCCGCTGGATCCTGCGGCCGGTGGAACGCCTCGACGAGGGCATGGGCCGGGTCGCGGCCGCCGTGCTCGCGGGTGGGACGGCCGAACCCGTCTCGGACGGCACGGGGCCGCCGGAGCTGCGGCGGCTCACGGCGTCGTTCGACCGCATGGCCGCGACCGTCACCCAGGCCCTCGCGGCGCAGCGGGCGTTCGTCGCGGACGCGAGCCACCAGCTGCGCAACCCGCTCACGGCGCTGCGGCTGCGGCTGTCGAACCTGGAGGGCCACGTCGACGAGGTGGCCGTCGAGGACCAGATCGCGGCGCTGGAGGAGGCCGAGCGGCTCTCCACGCTGCTCGACGGCCTGCTCGCGCTGGCCCGCGCCGAGCGCACGCTGACCGTGCAGCGGGTGGACGTCGACGCGGGCGTCGAGGACCGTCTCGACGCCTGGCGGCCGCTCGCCGAGCACTCCGGCCTGCGGCTGGTCCGCAGCGGTGCGCGCGGGTTGACGGCCGGGGCGGCGGCCGGCGGGATCGAGGCGCTGCTCGACGCGGTGCTGGACAACGCGGTCAAGTTCTCCGAGCCGGGTGGCACGATCACCGTCTGCACGGCGGCGGTGGACGGGATCGTGGAGATCACCGTGCGCGACACCGGCCCGGGGCTCCCGCCGGACGAGCTGGAGCGGGCCACGGACCGGTTCTGGCGCAGCCCGGGCCAGCACAACGTCGAGGGTTCCGGGCTGGGGCTCGCGATCGCCGCCCGCACGGCCGAGCTGGCGGGCGGCGACCTGCGCCTGGAGCTGCCCGACGGCGGCGGCCTGCTGGTGCGGGCCCGGCTGCCGCGGGTGCCGTGATCCGGAGCTCAGATCAACTCGCTGAGCTGGGAAAACGGGAGGTTCGCCTGGCGCGGGCGGACTACCCTGCTACGCACGTCTGTGGGGGGCGGCGGATGCATGTGCGTGGTCGCGTTGTGGGGGTCGGGGTCGCCTGCACGGTGGTTCTCGCCGGGTGCGGCGGGCCGTCTCCGCTGGACCCTCCGCGGTCGTCCGGCGTCGGGGTGACGGGGACGTCCGCGTCCGGGGGCGCCACGTCGGGGACCAGGCAGACCCTCCCCTCGTCGGCAGCGTCGTCGGCAGCGTCGGCATCGTCAGCGTCAGCGTCGTCGTCGGCATCGGGCGGGACCGGCACCGGACGGCCGACGTCGCCGCGGCCGTCATGGACGACGTCGCGGGCCTCTCCCACACCCCGGCCCTCTCCCACGCCCCGGCCCACCAGCAGCGCCGGGCCCTCACCGCTCGCCATCCCGGCCCACGGGGTCTCCGGCCTGGACTACGACGACCCGGAGGCGCAGGCCGAGATCGCACGGGTCCTGCGGGAAGCCTGCGGCGGGTCGCTCTGTCTCGCGTACCGACCGGAGCGGCGGCCCTGCACCATCGCAGGCGGCCCCGGCGGGACGGTCCTAACGAGGCCGCCCGCCGGGACGGTCGTCGCCCGCGGCTCCACGGTGACCGTCCGGTGCAGCACCTCCGACAGTGACGACCCAGAGCCGGAGCCGGACGACCCAGAGCCGGAGCCGGACGACCCGGACCGGACCGGACGGCCACCGAGCACGAGCAGCACGAGCAGCACGAGCTCGAGCACCCGGAACAGTGGCGACGGCTGATGAGCCCGTCACGGGCGGGACGGGCGTCGCGTCGGATGCACCGCACTGTCGCGATGCGGCCGCGACGGGCGGTCCGGCGCGGGGCGGGGGACAGCCGCTCCGGCCTCCTCGCCGTGCTCACGGCGATCCTCGCACCCACCACGCTGCTGACGGCGGTGATGTTCTACTTCGGATGGTCGTTCAGCTACCACTACTTCGACAGCTTGGGCGTCGAGTTCACGGTGCTGGGCTTCACGACCCAGGACTACCTCCTCCGCAGCGTCGACCCGCTCTTCGTGCCGGTCGTCGTGCTGGCCGCGCTCGTCCTGGCGGTCCTGTGGATCTACGATCTGGCGGCCGGCCGGGTCGGGCCCGCCCGGCTGCGGGTGCTCGGCCGCCGCATCGCCCCGGCGCTGGTGCTGTGCGGTGCACTCCTCGTCGGGGCGGGCCTCTACCGGCTCGCCGGACGCACCGACCTGGAGTTCTTCCTGATCGCCTCGCCCGTAGCGCTCGCCCTCGGTGTGCTCCTGCTGCATCTCGCGTCAGCCTGCCTCCGGGCGTCGCCGCCTTCGCTGACGGAGCGGGCGGCGGTGTTCGTCCTGGTGGGGATCAGCGTGTTCTGGGCGGCCCAGCTGTATGCCTCGGAGGTCGGGCGCATCCGGGCCGAGCAGACCGTCGCCGACCTGGACGGCGCGCCCTGGACCACGGTGTACAGCGAGAAGCCGCTCAGCATCCACGCACCGGACGTCGTCGAGCAGGCCTGCGCCGCGGAGGACGCCGCGTACGGCTTCCGGTACACGGGCCTCGTGCTGGTCCTGCAGTCCGGCGACCAGTACGTGCTGCTGCCGCGTTCGTGGGCGCAGCTGCGCGCGCCCGCGATCGTGCTGCCACGCTCCGACGCGATCCGTCTGGAGTTCGCCCCGCGGTCCTCACCGCAGTCCTCGGGCTGCTGATCGCCGCCCCGGTGCGCCCACGCGGGCGAGGGCGCACCGGAAGCCGGGCGCACGGCCCGCGACGGCCGGAGGATCCTCAGGGTCCGGTCAGGTGGTTGTGCACCTGGTGCACGGTGACGGCGGGCGGGCCGGGCACCCCGACCTCGGCGGTGATCGGTCCGATCTGCGAGTCGGCGAAGGCCTGCCACTGCTCGGCGGTCTCCCACACGTCGACGACGCGGATGCCGTCGTCCGTGGCGGTGACCCAGTGGAACAGCGCCCCTTCGGGGCCCGTACCGCCTTGGTCCAGGCCCATCTTCGCGATCACCTGGTCGTACTGCTCGAGCGTGCCTCCTGCGAAGTCCATGACGATGGCGACGGCCATGTCCCGCTCCCTCCACTCGGTCGCGGCCACCGCACGGGCCGCATCAGGGGCTCGCTTCGGCACCGTCGCGTGTTAGCACCGTTCGGCGCGCGGTCGCCAGGACCGCCAGGTAGGCGAGGAAGCCGAGCGGGCCGAGCAGGATCGTGAGGACCAGCACCGGTGCCATGACGAGCGGGTGGATGCCGCGTTCGCGGGCGTCGAGGTAGGCCCAGCGGCCGACGAACAGGTCGAACGCGATGAAGTGCGCCCACCCGGCCGCCACCCCGGCGGGTGTGGCGAGCAGCGCGGCCACCCCGGCCGCCGTCGGGTTCGCGACCGCCGCGAACACGGTCGCGAACCCGGGGAGGACGGCGAGCGCGTAGACCAGCGCGGGCGGAACCGCGATCAGCGGCGAGGCGATCACGCGCTCGGTGACCCGCCAGGTGGGCGCGAGGATCATCAGTGCCCAGAACGGTGCGGCCAGGGGGAAGGCCAGGGTGAACAGGATCTCGGGGCTCACCGGCCGGCCCTCCCGGCCGGGACGGCGATCCGGCCTTGCGGCAGGGCCCACGCCAGGCCGGCGGCCGTGCCCAACCCGATCGCCGCTGCGGCGCCCAGCGTCCAGACGTCCGGGGCGATCAGTGGCTGGCCGCGCAGGGCCTGCCAGGTCACGAGCACGACGACGGCGGCGTAGGCGGTCCCGACGACGCCGACGATCCGGGTGCGCGCGGTCTCGTCGAGCCGGTCCCGCCACCGCCCGCTCAGCACAGCCAGGCCCGCGGCCAGCAGCGGGAGGAGCTGCAGGGCGTGCATCCCGACGAAGTGCCCGATCCGCAGGTCGCCGCCGGTGGTGCTCCAGCCGAGGAGCGGCAGGCCCGGGCCGCCGTCCGCCACGCCGACGGCGTGGGCACGCGGGATCGCCATGAGGAAGGCCTCCGCCATCCCGAGCAGCGCGATCCCGAGGCCGAGGCGGACGGCGAGGTCCAGCGGGCGGCCACCGTCGGCACCGTCGGCACCGTCAACGCCGCCGACCCGCTCCCGCAGGAACCGCAGCGCGACCGCCAGCGTGGCGAACCACAGCACGACGATCGTGGCGCCCATGAGGTTCCAGAGCATGTTGTCCGCCAGCGTGTCGTCGTTGTAGTGGCTGCGCACGCCGCGAGCGGCCTGGCCGACGATGACGGCCATCTCGATCACCGACGCCACGACGATCACCCAGCCCGAGCGCTGCAGCGCGCGTTCGCGCAGCTGGCCGAGCAGCCAGGCGAGGGTGCCCGCGTAGAGCACGAACGAGATCGAGAACTTGAGGGGTTTCAGCCACAGCGGGGCGCCGAGCAGCACGCGGTCGTCGACGACGGCGAGCACCGCCGTCACGACGGCGAGCCCGGCCATCCCGACCGCGAGGCCGTAGAGCCCGCGGTGACCGCGGCGCGCGTCGGCGAGGAGGGTTCGCATCGGATCTCCCTAACAGTGTTAGTCTTAGCGAACGGCGCCAGTATTGCCGCGGTGCCTAACACTGTCAAGGAGATAGAACGATGTCAGTCGAGGGGTCGGTGCGGGACCGTCGAAGAGCGGAGACGGTCGCGGAGATCAAGGAGGCCGCACTCGGCCAGCTCGCCGAGGCCGGGCCCGGCGGGATGTCGCTGCGCGGCGTCGCGCGGGCGGTCGGCATGACGGTGCAGTCGCTCTACCACTACTTCGGCAGCCGCGACGCCCTGCTCACCGCCCTTGTCGTCGACGCCCACAACGCCCTCGCCGACGCCGTCCAGGCGGCCGCCGACGCCACCCGCGGGCGTCCCGCGCTCGAACGCCGGCTCGCCACCACCGGGGCCTACCGGCACTGGGCGCTCGCCAACCGCGCCGCGTTCCTGCTGCTCTACGGCACCCCGGTGCCCGGTTTCGAGCCGCCGGCCGACGCCGTCGGCGCCGCTGCGTTCCGCCTCGCTGGCCCGTTCCTCGACACCACCTTCGACGGCTGGACCCGCGAGCAGCTCGCCGCCGTCCCGCTGCCGCCCGCCACCGGGCCGATCGAGGATCTCGACGGCATCAAGATCCCGCTGCCGCCGGGGGCGCTGGCCCTGTTCATCGAGCTGCGCGCCCAGATGCACGGCCTCGTGATGCTGGAGCTGCTCGGCCATCTGTACCCGTTCGGCGAACACGCCGAGCTGCTCTTCCAGGGTGCGATGCAGCGCTCCAGCGCGACCCTGGAGGCGCTGCGCACCGGTCAGCCGGTCTTCGCGGCCCGGTAGAACCGCTCCGCCCCCGGGTGCAGCGGAACGGGCTGCGTGCCGATCGCCGCCCGCGTGTCGATCCGCAGCGCGGCTGCGCTCGCCCGCGCCAGCGCCACCTGCTCCCCGAAGAGCACCGACACCAGCGCCTCGGCCAGGGCGTCGGGCATCCCGGCCGGCACCAGGAGCACGTTGCGGACCAGGAACGTCGTCACCGGGTCCGCGATGCCGTAGGTGCCGGCGGCCACCGTCCCGGGGGCGTACTCCGGGTAGCGCGCCTGCACCGCGGGCAGCAGGTCCTCCAGGTCCAGCAGGCGGATCGGCACCGCCTGCGCCAACCCCGAGACCCCGGCCGTCGGCACGCCCCCGGACCAGAAGAACGCGTCGATCCCGCCGGCCTGCAGCGCCGACGCGGACTCGTTGATGCCCAGCGCCTGGGCCCGGACGTCGGTGTCCGGACGCAATCCGGCCGCGGTGAGCAGCCGCCGCGCGATCATCCTCACCCCGGAGTTCTTCGCGCCCACCGACACCCGCATCCCGCGCAGGTCGGTCACCGACCGCGCCGGGGACGTCGCCGGTACGACGACGTGCACCACGTCGTCGTAGATCCGCGCGAGGCCGCGCGGGGCCGTCAGGCCGGTGGTTCCGCTCCCTGCGAGCCGGTCCGCGACCGTGTCGACCTGGCTGAACACGACGTCCGCCGCCCCCGAGGCGAGCAGCGCGAGGTTCTCGACGGACCCGGCCGTCGCCAGCACTGCCGGCCGCGCGGAGAGCTCCAGCCGGGACTGCCACGCCTGCGCGAGCGCCGTGCCGAGCGCGAAGTACACCCCCTGGGTGCCGCCCGTCGCGATCCGCAGGCGGGTGTCGGCGAACGGGGCGGCGCAGCCCGCGAGCAGGCCGGCGCCGATCGCGGCGAGGAGGGCACGGCGCGGCAGCGGCACGTGCCGCATCCTGCCCGCCCCGCGGCCCGCTTGTCAGGGCAGGCGCCTACCCTCGACGTCGTGCCGCGCAGCTACACCATCCGCACCTACGGGTGCCAGATGAACGTGCACGACTCCGAGCGGATGGCCGGGCTGCTCGAGTCGGCGGGCTACGCGCGCGCCGAGGACGCCGCCGAGGCGGACGTCGTCGTGTTCAACACCTGCGCGGTGCGGGAGAACGCCGACAACAAGCTCTACGGCAACCTCGGCCACCTGCGCCCGGCCAAGAACGCCCGCCCCGGCATGCAGATCGCGGTCGGCGGCTGCCTCGCGCAGAAGGACCGCGCCGAGATCGTGCGCCGCGCCCCGTGGGTGGACGTGGTGTTCGGCACGCACAACGTGGCGGCCCTGCCCGTCCTGCTGGAGCGGGCCCGGCACAACGCCACGGCGCAGGTGGAGATCGCCGAGGCGCTGGAGGTCTTCCCGTCCACGCTGCCCGCGCGGCGCGAGTCCGCCTACGCCGGCTGGGTCTCGATCTCGGTGGGCTGCAACAACACCTGCACCTTCTGCATCGTCCCGTCGCTGCGCGGCCGGGAGCGCGACCGGCGCCCCGGTGACGTCCTCGCCGAGGTGCGGGCACTCGCCGCCGAGGGTGTGCTGGAGGTGACGCTGCTCGGGCAGAACGTCAACTCCTACGGCGTCGAGTTCGGCGATCGCGGCGCCTTCGCGAAGCTCCTGCGCGCCTGCGGGGACGTGCCGGGCCTGGAGCGCGTGCGGTTCACCTCGCCGCACCCCCGGGAGTTCCGCTCGGACGTCATCGCCGCCATGGCGGAGACGCCGAACGTCTGCCCGCAGCTGCACATGCCCTTGCAGTCGGGTTCCGACGCGGTGCTGCGCGCGATGCGCCGCTCCTACCGCTCCGGGCGGTTCCTGGAGATCCTCGACGAGGTGCGCGCCTCGATCCCCGAGGCCGCCATCTCCACGGACATCATCGTCGGCTTCCCCGGCGAGACGGACGCGGACTTCGACGCCACGCTGGAGGTCGTCGCGAAGGCCCGGTTCGCGCAGGCGTTCACGTTCCAGTACTCACCCCGGCCCGGCACGCCTGCGGCCTCGCTCCCGGACCAGGTGCCCAAGGCCGTGGTGCAGGAGCGCTACGAACGGCTGGTCGCGCTGCAGGAGGAGATCTCCTGGGCGGGCAACCGCGCCCGGGAGGGCCGCGTCGTCGAGGTGCTGGTGGCGACGGGGGAGGGGCGCAAGGACGCCGCCACCCGGCGGCTGTCCGGCCGGGCGCGCGACGGGCGGCTCGTGCACTTCACCCCCGGCGAGGCCGCGATCCGGCCCGGGGACGTCGTCTCCGTGGCGGTGACGTACGGGGCGCCGCACCACCTCGTCGCGGACGGGCCGGTGCTCTCCCACCGACGGACGCGGGCGGGGGACGCCGCCGAGCGCCCCCGGCCGTCGGGCACGGGGCTGGGGCTGCCGGGGTTCGGCCCGCCGGTCGCCGCGGCCGGCACGTCCTGTGGAGCGCTGTGATGGCCGAGGACGACCTCTCCCCGCTGGAGGCCGAGCTGGCGGACGTCGAGCGTGCGGTGCAGCGGCGCGTCGAACCCGGTGCCCTCGCCGCGGGTGTCGTCGTGGGGATGCTGATGCTCGTCGCGTCGCTCTCGCTGCCGTGGACGGGCAGCATCCGCGGGTTCGAGGTGCTGCTCGGGCGGGCGGAGCTGGGAGTGCTGCCGGTGCTGTTCGTCGTGACGTCGTTCGGCTTCGGGGTGGTGGGTTCGATCGCCGCGCTGGCGACGCGCTGGTGGGGCCTCGCGTGGATGTGCGCCGTGGGCAGCGGCTTCTCGATCGTGACCGGCGTGTGGGCGATCTGGTCGCGGCAGGTCACCGTGCTGCACGGAGGCGACCCGGCCGGGTTCGGGCTCGTGCTCGCCGTCCTCGGCATGGTGGTGCTGACGTTCAGCTGGGTCCGGATCGCGCTGAGCCGGTAGGTGGGGGACCGCTGGATGGGCGACCCGGACATGACGGCCCGGCCGCAACCGCATCGGCCGCCGACGCTGGAGTCGGTGGCGGCCCGCGCCGGGGTGTCCCGGGCGACGGCGGGGCGGGTCCTCCAGGGCTCCTCGACGGTCGGCGAGGCGGCGCGGGAGGCGGTGCTGAAAGCGGCCGCTGAGCTGTCCTACGTCACGAACCGCGCCGCCCGCACGCTGATGACGCGGCGCAGCGACGCGGTCGCGTTCGTGGTGGCGGAGCCGGAGGAGCGGTTCTTCTCGGACCCGTACTTCGCGCGGATCCTGCGCGGGGCGCATGCGGTGGTCGCCGAGCACGACGTCCAGCTGGTGTTCGCGGTGCTGGGCGACACCGCCGAGCGCGAGCGGTTCGAGCGGTTCGCCCGTGGCGGGCACCTCGACGGCGTCGTGTTCGTGTCGCTGCACGGCGACGACCCGCTCCCGGGGCGGCTGCGGGCGGCCGGGATCCCGGTGGTGCTCGCGGGCCGGCCCTTCGGCGAGATGGGGCCGCCGATGCCGTACGTGAGCGCGGACAACGTCGGCGGGGCGCGGATGGCGGTGCGGCTGCTGGCCGAGCGCGGGCGGCGGCGGATCGCCACGGTGACGGGACCGCTGGACATGACGCCGGGCGT
>NZ_JBFWVQ010000162.1:0-9669 GCF_050246655.1 Pseudonocardia sp. | reverse complement strand
GCACAATTAAAGCAGCAGTTCTCCGAGAAACGCCCTTGCCGCGCCGCTTGAGAATTACCGAACTGAGTGCGGCTGGCCTCCTGCTCGCCCCGGCCGGACATCATGCTGCTAAATCAGCGGCATTGGGATCGACCGAGAACGCACGCCGCGACGGCGGCCACCACATCTCGCACCGGCCGATCTGACCGGCCGCGCGCCCGGAGCGGCATAGGGAGGCGCTCCGTCGTCCGCGGCAGCCGCCGCCGTGCGATCCGACCTGTCGTGCAGGTCCGTGCTCACATCGCCACGCCCGCCGCGCTCCGACCCGTCCCTGCCATCGGCGGGACAGCGTGCTACCCACGCTCCCCCCGCCCTCCCGATGGCGCCCGAGCGACCCGGGATCCGCTCGCGCGCCTGAACCGCGTCCGAGAGGATGGCCCAGGGAGGTGGGAACCATCGTCGAGACGTGGACGTCCGCGCGGTGTGCCCAGGAGTGGAGCGTGAAGCCCGCGACGTGGGCGGGCTACGTCTCCCGCGGCCAGGCGCCCCCGCCGCTGGCCGAGCCGGACGCGCAGGGGCGGAAGGTGTGGGACCCCGAGGCGGTGCGGTCGTTCCCGCGGCCGGGGTCGGGCCGCTCGCGGGCCGGTGCGGGGCCGGAGGCGGAGGCGTTGCTCGCCGAGATGCGGGCGGTCGCGGCGGAGGTCGAGTACCTGCACGGGCGGCAGCGGGAGCTGCTGCGCGCGGGGCGCGGGCAGGGGCTGGAGATCGCGCCGATGGCGAAGGCGCTGGGGATCTCGCGGCAGACGGCGTACAGCTGGCTCGAGGGCTGACGCACCCCGCTGCCATGCACAGCGGGCGGCGGGCGGCGGGCGGCGGTGCATACGGCGGGGCGCCCCGCACACGGGCGGCCGGGAGACGGCGGGCGCCCGTGCACACGGTGGGGCGGCCGTGCACAGGTTCCACCGTCTGCACGGCGACGCCTGGATATTCACGGTACGCGGGGATGCGCACGGCGCAGGGGACGTCCCGGCCGGGCGCCGCGACGGAGCACGACGCCCGGCGGACACGGGACGCCCGGGCTACCAGGCGTGCACTCGTCGGCCGTATGTGCGGTCTCGGCGGCGGCGGACGCGAGTCGTCGCGCCGACGCAGACCACGACCTCTTCGCCTTCCAGCGGCGTGCCCCGCGTGGGTACCCGGTTTCTCGTGCCGGATCGCCGAGAGGGGGATCCGCCCTTCTCCGCCGAACGGATCGTGGCCTCCCGGTGCTCCACGTCACAGTGTGGCAGCTTCACGCCGCCGGTTCCAGGTCACCCGCCCGCCATAACCGGGCATACGCGCCGTCCGCGGCGAGCAACTCGTCGTGCGTGCCCTGCTCGACGATCCGGCCGCCGTCGAGTACGACGATCCGGTCCGCGCGGGCGGCGGTCGCGAGCCGGTGGGCGACGATGACGGCGGTGCGGCGGGCGGTGAGGCGGTCCCCCGCCGCGAGGACCGCGGCCTCGGTGGCCGGGTCCAGCGCCGCCGTCGCCTCGTCGAACAGCAGCAGGTCCGGATCGACGAGCTCGGCGCGGGCGAGCGCGACGAGCTGGCGCTGCCCCGCCGAGAGGCCCTGCCCGCGTTCCCCGACGGGATGGCGGAACCCCCCGGCGAGGCCCCGGACCAGCCCCAGCGCCCCGACGGCCCGCGCGGCGGCCTCGACCTGGGCGGGAGTGGCGTCGGGGCGGCCGTAGGCGATGTTGGCCGCGACGTCGCCGGTGAACAGGTGCGGCTCCTGCGGCACGACGCCGAGCCGGCGCCGGTAGGCCGACAGGGGGAACGACCGCACGTCCGTCCCGTCCACGCGCACCGCCCCCGACCCGACGTCGTAGAAACGGGCGAGCAGCTTCACCAGCGTGGACTTCCCCGCCCCCGTCGCCCCGACCAGCGCCACCGTCTCCCCCGGCAGCACCCGCAGCGACACCCCGTCCAGTGCGGGAGCGACGGCGCCGGCGTAGGTGAATCCCACCCCGTCCAGGACGACCTCCCCGCGCAGCCGCGCCGGCACCGCGACCGGCTCCTCGGGATCGGGCAGCGACGCCGGGGTGCGCAGCAGGTCGCCGATGCGCAGCAACCCGATGCGGGCCTGCTGGTAGCCGTCGAACACCTGCGAGAGCTGCTGCATCGGCGCGAAGAACAGGCCCAGGTAGAGCAGGAACGCGGTCAGCACCCCGGGTGTCAACGTCCCGTCCGCCACCCGCGACGCTCCGACGGCGAGCACCGCCGCCTGGGCGAGATCGGACAGCAGCATGACGAACGGGAAGTACGTGGCGATGTAGCGCTGGGCGCGCAGCCGGGAGCGCCGGTAGGCGAGGCTGCGGTCGGCGAACCGGGCGGCGCTGCGCTCCTCCCGCACGAACGCCTGGGCCACGCGCACGCCGCTGACGTTCTCCTGCATGTCCGCGTTGACGACGCTCACCCGCTCGCGTGCCTCGGCGTAGGCGGCCGAGGAGTAGTGCCGGAAGACGAGCGTCGCGACCACCAGCACCGGCAGCACGGCCAGCGCCACGAGGGCGAGCTCGGCGTCGGTGAGGAGCAGCGCCACGGCCACGCCGACGACGGTCAGGACGCTGACGACGGCCTGGGCGAGCCCGGTCTGCAGGAACGCGGACAGCGAGTCGACGTCGGTGGTGAGTCGGGTCATGATCCGCCCGGAGAGCTCGCGCTCGTAGTAGTCCAGGCCGAGCCGCTGCAGGTGGGCGTAGCTGCGCACGCGCAGCAGGTAGAGCAGGCTCTCCCCCGCCCGCGCGGTGACGACCGTCTGCGCCGCGACCACCAGCCAGCCCAGGCCCACCACCGCGAGCCCGAGGCCGACCGCGCCCAGCAGGACCGCGGGGTCCCGGGCGGTGATGCCGCCGTCGACCGCGACCCGTGCGATCGACGGGAACGCGAGCGTGGCCGCCGCGTCCAGGGACACGAGCAGGATGGTCAGCGCGAGGAGCCACCGCACGGGTCGTAGCAGCCGCGCGAGTCGAAACGCCGGGTCGGGTGTGGTGGGATCCTCGCCCGTGGTGCGCGGGGTCTCGGTGGCGGGCGGGAGTGCGTCGACGGCCTCGAGCAGCTCGGGCGTCGCCGGGATCCCGCCGACGAGCCCGGCGCCGTGCCCGCCGACCATGGCGCTGCGCAGGCCCCCACCCATGCCGCCGCGCCCGCCCGCGGTGCCTGCCTCGACGGCCCGGACGGCCCGGGTGAGCGCGCCGCCCGACGCCGCGGCCCCCTGCCCGGGCCACAGCTCGGGGGTGACGGCAGGCTCGCCGTCGGCGCCTGCCCCCGCCCCGGTGCGACGAGGGAGCCGCTCGTCGAGACCGGTCGTGGGGGCCGCAGCGAGGGAGGTGAGGTCCGGCGCCGCCATCAACCGCCGGAACAGCGCGCACCGCCCCCGCAGCTCCGCCTCGGTCCCGACGTCCGCGACCCGGCCGGCATCGAGGACCGCGATCCGGTCGGCGAGCGCGAGCGTCGAGCGCCGGTGGGCGACGAGGAGCGTGGTGCGCCCCGCCATCAGCGCCCGCAGCGTCTCGTGGATCGCCGCCTCGGTCGCGGTGTCGACGGCGGAGGTGGCGTCGTCCAGCACGAGCACGCGCGGGTCGGTGAGGACGGCCCGGGCCAGCGCGACCCGCTGGCGCTGCCCGCCCGACAGCGTGAGCCCCCGCTCGCCGACGACGGTGTCGTAGCCGTCCGGCAGCGTCGCGACGTAGGAGTCGATCTGGGCGAGCCGGGCGGCGGCGCGGACCTCGGCGTCGGTGGCGTCGGGCCGGCCGTAGGCGATGTTGGCGCGGATCGTGTCGGAGAACAGGAACGCCTCCTCGAACACGACCCCGAGCTCCCCGCGCAGCTCCGCCAGCCGCAGCCGCGGCAGGGGCACGCCGCCGAGGCGCAGCTCGCCGGCCTGCGGGTCGTAGAAGCGCGGCAGCAAGAGCGCGACCGTGGACTTGCCGGAGCCGGGCGGCCCGACCAGCGCGAGCGTCTCCCCCGGCGCGACGGACAGCGACACCCCGTCCAGGACGGGTTCGCGGCGGCTGTAGCCGAAGCGCACCCCGGAGAGCTCCACGGACAGCGGACCGTCCGGCAGCGGCAGCGGATCGGCCGGGTCGACGACCTCCGGCTGGGCGTCGATGAGGTCGTACACCCGCTCGACCCCGGCCCGCGCCAGCTGAGCGCTGACGACCAGCGCGCCGATCAGCCGCGCGGGCCCGACGAGCTGGGCGACGTAGGCGGTGAAGGCGAGGAAGGTGCCGAGGCTGATCGCGCCGTTCATGGCCATCCAGCCGCCGACGCCGATCACGCCGACCTGGCCCAGCGTCGGCAGGGCGAGCAGCGTCGGGTTGAGCCGGGCGGTCATGCGGGCGGCGCGCATCCGCTCCGCATAGAGCGTCCGTGCGCGCCCCTCCAGCGCGGTGACCTCGCGCGCCTCCTGCCCGAAACCCTTCACCACACGCACGCCGGTGACGGTCTCCTCGACCTGCTGCGCGACGTCCGCGGCCCGCTGCTGCGCCGACCAGGTGGCCGGGAACAGCCGCCGCCTCGACCGCACCGTGACCCAGGCGGCCACCGGCAGCAGGACCAGCGCGATCGCGGTGAGCAGCGGGGAGAGCCACAGCATCGCCGCGATCGAGGCGACGAGCAGCACGAACGTCCCCAACGACAGCGGCACGATCGACAGCAGCGACTGGACGAGCTGGAGATCGGTGATCGACCGGGAGACCACCTGACCGGTGCGCAGCGCGTCCTGGCGGGGGCCGTCGAGGCGCTGGACCGCGGCGAACACCTGCCGGCGCAGGTCGTGCTGGACGTCCAGCGCGAGCCGCCCGCCGAGGTAGCGGCGCACGAAGGCCGTGCCGAACCGCAGCAGCCCCAGCGCCACGAGCGCCGCCGCCACGGTGCCGAGCGCCTGCGTCGAGCCCGCCACCGCGTCGTCGACGACCACGCGCACGAGCAGCGGCGCCACCGCGTCCGACCCCACCCCCGCCACGGCCGCGAGCAGCGCGCCCGCCATGACCCGCTTGTGCCGCAGGCACGCCCTCACCAGGCGACGGATCCAACCCGTGGGAGCGGCGGCGGCGCGGTCGTGCACCGGTCCACGCTACGTCGCGCGCCGCCGGACCGTCCGGGTCAGCCGACCGACGACGTCCCCACCGGCGGGAACGCCGTGCCGGGCGCGTCGAGGTCGTCCGCACCGCCGTCGACGCACCCGGGGCCGACGACGTACTCGCCGAGGTCCGCGCGGTCCTCGGCGGCGAGGGGTGCGAACAGGTCGACGACGGCGTCCCGCGCGGCGAGGGCCTGCCCCGCGACCGCGCCGAACCCGGGCGCGAGCACGGCGGCGTACTGGAAGGAGTGGCACTCGGCCTCCGCCTCGCCGGTGTCGTCGACGAAGTGGCTGTACTCGTGGCCGAGCGTCGCGAGCGCGGACGCCACGTCGGGGTCGGGCCGCACGCGCAGCGCCGGGTCGGCGGCGTACCTCGCGAGGGCGGCGCAGTGCACGTCGGCGAGCTGCAGCGAGGTGGGCAGGCCGGTCTCGTCGTCGTAGACGACCTGGCCGTCGACGACGAAGGTGTCGGACGCCCCCGAGTCGAGCTCCGAGTCGAGCTCCGAGTCGAGCTCCGAGCCGGACTCCGCGCCGAACTCACGGGCCAGGCCCTGCTGGTCGAGGCAGCGCACGGGGATCTCCCGCCCCGACGCCCGGGTGATCGCCTGCGCGACGAGCCGCTCGTCCGCCACGGCCGACGGGGGCGCGCTCACCGGCGCGCACCCGGTGAGGGCGACCAGCACCGTCGCGGCGGCGACCAGCAGCTTCATCGCCCCGTCTGTCGCGGCCCGCCCGGCGGTGTTACCGGGGTCGCGTCCACCAGGTGGGATGCGCGGAACGCGGCGCCGTCCCCCGGGCGTTCCCCACGGCATGACCCACGTCCCGAACATCGCACTGAACGACGGCGTCGAGATCCCCCAGCTGGGTTTCGGGGTCTTCAAGGTCGCGGCCGGTGAGACCGAGCGCGCGGTGTCGACGGCCCTCGAGGCCGGCTACCGGCACGTGGACACGGCAGCGCTCTACGGCAACGAGCGCGAGGTCGGCGCGGCGATCGCGGCGTCGGGCCTGCCGCGCGAGGAGGTCTTCGTCACCACGAAGCTCTGGAACTCCGACCAGGGCGACCCGTCCGGCGCGCTGGCCGCGAGCCTGGAGCGGCTCGGCCTCGACCACGTCGACCTCTACCTCATCCACTGGCCCGTCCCGAGCCGGGACCGCTACGTCGACGCGTGGCGGGGCCTGGAGAAGATCGCCGCGGAGGGCCGGGCCCGGGCGATCGGCGTCTCGAACTTCCAGCCCGCGCACCTGCAGCGGCTGATCGACGAGACCGGAACCGTCCCGGCGATCAACCAGATCGAGCTGCACCCGGGGTTCCCGCAGGAGCGGCTGCGCGCCTACCACGCCGCGCACGGCATCGTCACCGAGGCCTGGGGCCCGCTGTCGCAGGGCGGTGACGCGCTGCGTGACGCGCGCGTGCGCGCCGTGGGCGAGCGCCACGGGAAGACACCGGCCCAGGTGATCCTGCGCTGGCACCTGCAGCTGGGCAACGTCGTGATCCCGAAGTCCGTGACGCCGTCGCGGATCGCGGAGAACCTCGACGTGTTCGACTTCGAGCTGGGCGCCGAGGACCTCGCGGTGATCGACGGCCTCGCCACGGGCCGGCGGCTCGGGCCGGACCCGGACACCTTCGCCGCGGGCGGCTGACCACCGCGCGAGCACCGCCCGACCATGATCAGCACCCGGACGACGATCACCTGCACTCGCTAGGCTCCCGGCGACCGTGTCGCGCGTCACCGGGAGCCGCCGATGTCACCCCAACCCGCCACGTACAGCGACGTCCTCGCGGGCTGGGAGGCCCGGCGGCCCGACGACGTCGCCCTCTCCTACGCCGGCACGGAGACGACCTGGGCGCGCCTCGCCGACCGGGTCCGGCGGCTGGCCGGGGCGTTGCGCGCGGCCGGCGTGGGCCCCGGCGACCGGATCGCGGTGCTGGACCTCAACCACCCGTCCTGCCTGGAGCTCACGCTCGCGTGCGCGCAGATCGGCGCGGCGAACACCGTGGTGAACTTCCGGCTCGCCCCGCCGGAGATCGTCTACGTGATCAACGACGCCGGCGCGACGCTGCTGTTCGTCGGTCCCGAGTTCACCGCGGCGGCCGAGCAGGTGCGGGAGAAGCTCCCGACGGTGCAGCGGGTGATCGGCGTCCCGGACGAGTACGAGGCATGGCTCGCGGCGGCCACGCCGGACGCGCAGGTGCACCCGTCGGCGCCCGGGGACTGCTTCGTGCAGCTCTACACCTCGGGCACCACGGGCTTCCCGAAGGGCGCGATGCTCACCCACCACGGGATGCTCGCCCACGCGCGCAACGTGTCCGCGGGCTTCGCCATGGACACCACGGCGGTCGTGCAGGTGTGCATGCCGCTGTTCCACGTGGGCGGCACGAGCTACGCGCTGCTCGCGATCCATGCGGGCGCGCGTATCGAGATGATGCGCGTCCCGGAACCCGCGGCGGCCCTCGCGATGATCGGCGAGAAGGGGATCACCCACACGTTCTGGGTGCCCGCGCTGATGGCGGCGATGACGCAGGTGCCCGGCGTCGCGGACCGGGACTTCTCGTCGCTGAAGGCGCTCTCCTACGGCGCCTCCCCGATGCCGCTGCCGGTGATGCGCGCCTGCCTGGCGCTCTTCCCGGGGATCATGCACCAGGTCTACGGCATGACCGAGCAGTGCGGCGTCGTCAGCTCGCTGGGCCCGGAGGACCACGCGAACCCCGCCGTGGCGCACCGGCTCGTCTCGGCCGGCAGGCCGATCCACGGCGTGGAGATGGAGATCCGCGACCCCGCCACCGGGGAGCCCGTGCCCGTCGGCGAGCCCGGCGAGATCTGGGTGCGCAGCGCGCAGGTCATGGGCGGCTACTGGGCGAGGCCGGACGCCACCGCGGCCGCGATCACCGCGGACGGCTGGCTGCGGTCCGGCGACGGCGGCCACGTGGACGCGGACGGCTACTTCTACGTCACCGACCGGATCAAGGACATGATCATCTCCGGCGGGGAGAACATCTACCCGGCCGAGATCGAGCGGGTCATCGCCGAGCACCCGAGCGTGGCCGACGTGGCCGTCATCGGCGTTCCGGACGACCGCTGGGGCGAGGTGCCCAAGGCCGTCGTCGTCGCCGCGCCGGGTGAGCGCGTCGACCCCGGCGAACTGCTGGCGCACTGCAGGGCGCACCTCGCGGCGTTCAAGTGCCCGCAGAGCGTCGACGTGCGCGACGAGCTGCCCCGCAACCCCACCGGGAAGATCCTCAAGAAGGACCTGCGGAAGCCGTACTGGGAGGGACGGGAACGCCAGGTCGGGTGACCCGGCCCTCGCGGAGCAGGAGCGCGGCGAGCACGACCATCCAGAGCAGCCAGGCGCCGATGCCGACCCGCTCGGTGAACCCCATCCACGGGGTGGCCCCGCCTGCGGCGATGTCGCCCACCAGCACGCCCGTCAGCGCGCCGAAGCCGAGGGTCGCGGCGATCGTGACGGCGGAGTAGACCCGCACGCCGGTGCCGAACGCGGCGGCGGCGGTCGCGATCTGCGCCGTGATCAGCAGGACCGTCACGACGGTGAGCGCGATGTGGCCGACGTCGTTCACGCTCATCGCACCCGGGACCATGTCCGCGCGGGCGGTCATCGGGAAGGGCAGCCAGAGCAGGCCGACGGCGGCCGTCGCGACGAGCAGGTCGCCGGCCACCCGCAGGGCGCGGCGCCCGCCGGCGGCGCGCCGCACGCCGAGGCCGAACGCCGCCAGCAGGCCGGTCGAGACCGGCACCATCGCGAGCAGGAACAGCCGGGCGGGCGACCCGATCGCGGAGAGCTCGCTGACCGCCTGGGACATCGGGTCGTAGCTCGGGATCAGAGCGGCCGCGACCACGTCGTTCGTGACGACGTAGAGCAGCGCGTAGGCCGGACCGCAGGCCAGCAGGATCGTGGCGGTACGCGTCGTCGGGTTCATCGGGACCTCCGCGCCCGACGGTCCGCCGCCGCGGGCGCGCCCGGCAGGGGCCGACGGCCCGCACCCCGCCCGCCGGACGGCCCGTGCCGGGTCACCGCGGCCGGGCGAAACCGAACGTCGCGATCCGCGGTGGCTCCCCCGCCGCGAGCGCGTCCAGGACGAGCCGTTCGTGCGGCACCACAGGATCGGGCAGCGCGCCCAGCGGGAACCACCGCAGGTCCGCGCTCTTGGCCGTCTCCATCCGCCGCGGCTCACCGGTCCAACGGCGGCAGGCGAAGAAGAAGTCGACCCGCTCGTCGATCGGCTTGCCGGTCGGCTGGCGGCGGTGCACCACGGTCAGGGGTTCGAGATCGGCGGGATCGACGACGACGCCGAGCTCCTCCGCGGCCTCCCGCACCGCGGCGTCGTGGACCGCCTCGGTGTACTCGACGTGGCCCGCCGCGCCGCTGGCCCAGTAGCCGTCGCGGAAGCCGGTGCCGGAGCGCAGCTGCAGCAGCACCTGCCCGTCGCGGAGCAGGAGCACGTAAGCGGCCGGTACCAGGGCGAACACCCCGCCAACGCTAGGCTGCCGCCGTGACGGGCTACGAGCAGGTCCAGACCACCGACGGCACGTTCGACGCCTACCGCGCCG
>NZ_JBFWVQ010000161.1:0-9758 GCF_050246655.1 Pseudonocardia sp. | reverse complement strand
CGCCGGCGAGCTCGGCGCCGTCCGAGACCCGGACGACGACGGCGCGCCCGGAGAGGGTGCCGAAGTCGACCCCGATGGTCACGGCGGGCTTCATGACGCCTCCTGGACGAGGTGAACGTTCACAACATGGATCGGGCGGGATGCACCTGCGGGCGGTGCGGGCTCACGGGCGGCGCACGACCAGGCGTTGCAGCAGGACGAAGGCGAGCAGGAGGACGCCGATGACGATCTTCGTCCACCAGGAGCTGAGGGTGCCCTCGAAAGAGATGAAGGTCTGGATCAGGCCGAGCACCAGCACACCCAGCATCGAGCCGACCACCAGCCCGACGCCGCCGGAGAGCAGCGTCCCGCCGATGACGGTGGCGGCGATCGCGTCCAGCTCGGTGCCGACGGCCGCGAGGCTGTAGCCCGAGAGCGAGTAGAAGGTGAACAGCAGCCCGCCGAGCGCTGAGCACGTTCCGCTCACGACGTAGACGCCGACACGGATGCGGCCCACCGGGAGGCCCATCAGCATCGCGGAGTGGGCGTTGCCGCCCACGGCGTAGACGGTGCGCCCGAAGCGGGTGTACGCCAGCACGTACGCCGCGACGGCGACGACCGCCACCGCGATCAGGGCAGACGGGGTGAACGAGAGGTCCGTCCCGGGGATGTAGAGCGCCGTCGTCGCGATCGTGGTGAACAGCGGATCCCGGATCGGGATGGACTCGACGCTGATCACGTAGCAGAGCCCCCGGGCGAGGAACATTCCCGCGAGCGTCACCACGAAGGGCTGGATGTCGAGGAAGTGGATCACCGCACCCATCGCGAGCCCGAGTGTCGCCCCGACCAGAAGCACCAGCACCATCACCGGGACCGGCGACCAGCCGTCGGCGAGCAGCTTCGCGGCCATCACGCCGGAGAGCGCCACCACGGAACCGACCGACAGGTCGATCCCCCCGGTGAGGATCACGAACGTCATCCCGACGGCGAGCACGATGAGGAAGGCGTTGTCGACGAAGAGGTTGAGCAGGACCTGCGCGGAGAAGAAGCCCTCGTAGCGCAGCGATCCCACGCCGAACAGGGCCACGAACAGCACGAACGTCGCGATCGTCGGCAGCGAGTCGCGCGCTGGGATGCGGGAACGGCGGAGGGCGGTGGTGCCGACGAGCGGCGGCAGCGTGGCGGTCATCAGGCGCTCACCTTCACGGGTTCGGGCGCGGGAGCCGGGCGCACGAGCGCGCGCATCCTCTCCGACTGCAGCAGGCACACGACGATGATCACGGCCGCCTTGAACACGAGCGTGACCTCCGGCGGGATGCCCGTGGTGTAGACGGTGGTGGTGAGCGTCTGCAGGATCAGCGCACCGATCAGCGTCCCGCCGATGGAGAACCGGCCGCCGGACAGCAGCGTGCCGCCGATGACGACGGCGAGGATCGCGTCGAGCTCGATCCAGAGCCCCGCGTTGTTGGCGTCCGCGGCGGTGACGTTCGAGCTGATCATCAGGCCGGCGATGCCCGCGCAGAGCGCGGAGAACACGTAGACCGACCAGATCAGGCCGCGGGCGCGCACGCCGGCGAGGCGGCTCGCCACCGGGTTGATGCCGACCGACTCGAGCAGCATGCCCAGCGCCGTGCGCCGCACGACGACGGCGACCAGCACGAACACCACGGCGGCGATCACCACCGACACGGGCAGGCCGAGCAGGAAGCCGCCGCCCAGCTCGCCGAACAGCGGGTTGTTCACCGTGATGATCTGGCCGTCGGT
This sequence comes from Pseudonocardia sp., assembly GCF_050246655.1. GTDB lineage: Bacteria > Actinomycetota > Actinomycetes > Mycobacteriales > Pseudonocardiaceae > Pseudonocardia. Next base: position 8,015 of record NZ_JBFWVQ010000161.1, on the reverse strand, counting down.
GATCAGCATGGCGACCCCGCGGCCCGCGGTCATCAGCACGAGCGTCGCGATGATCGGCTGCACACCGAGCGCGGCCACGAGCAGCCCGTTCCAGGCGCCCAGGACGAGCGCGAGGACCAGCGCGATCCCGATGCCCACGAGCGCGGCGCCGGGGCTCGCCGGGTCCGGGGAGGTGACGATCCAGGTGCAGGCCACCGAGCCTGCGATCGCGACCGTGGCGCCGACGGACAGGTCGATGCCGCGGGTGGCGACGACCAGCGTCATGCCCAGGGCGATGAGCGCGGTGGGCGCGCCGTTCTTCAGGATGTCGATCAGGCTGCCGTACAGGTGGCCGTCGTCGACGCGCAGCGAGAGGAACCCGGGCGTGACGGCGACGTTGAACGCCATCAGCGCGAGCAGGGCGACGACCGGCCAGAACAGCGGGGAGCGGACGAGCTCACGCACGGTCGTCACCCCCGCTCGCGATCAGCTCCATGACCCGGCCGACGCAGGCGTCCTCGCGGCCCAGCTCGGCGACCTTGTACCGGTCGCGCAGCACCGCGACCCGGTCCGAGAGGCGCAACACCTCCTCCAGCTCGGCGGAGATGAACACCACTGCCAGGCCGTCAGCGGAGAGATCCGCGACGAGCTTCTGCACCTGGGTCTTCGCGCCGATGTCGATGCCGCGGGTGGGCTCGTCGAGGATCAGCAGGCGGGGTTCGGTGATCAGCCAGCGGGCGAGCAGGCACTTCTGCTGGTTCCCGCCGGAAAGGTTGCGGATGAGCGCGTCCGGGTTCGCGGGCCGGACGTCGAGCGCGGCGATCCAGCGCTCCACCAGCTCGTCCATGGTGCGCCGCGGGATCCGCCGGGCCCAGCCGCGGCGGGCCTGCAGGGCGAGGACGAGGTTGTCGCGGACGGTGAGGTCGCCGATCAGGCCCTCGCCCTTGCGGTCCTCGGAGCAGAACGCGACGCCCTCGGCGACCGCGGTGAGCGGGCTGCGCAGCCGGACGGTCCGCCCGCCGATCTCCATCTCGCCGGAGTCGGCACGGTCGGCGCCGAACAGCAACCGGGCGAGCTCGGTGCGCCCGGAGCCGAGCAGGCCCGCGAGGCCCAGCACCTCCCCGGGCCGGACGGTGACGTCGGTGGGCGCGATCGCGCCGGTGCGCCCCAGCCCTGACGCCGCGAGCACCGGTTCGACCTGCGCGGACACGTCGCCGTGCGGCTCGTGGTCCAGGTCGGTCAGCGCGGCGAGCTCGTGGCCGACCATCTTCGCGACCATCTCGACGCGCGAAAGCGCGACGAGCGGGTACTCGCCGACGAGCTTGCCGTTGCGCAGGATCGTCGCGCGGTCGGCGATCTCGTAGACCTGGTCGAGGAAGTGCGACACGAAGAGCACCGCGACACCGCGCTCCCGCAGCTCGCGGACCACGCGGAAGAGCTCGGCGACCTCGCCCGCATCCAGGCTGGACGTCGGCTCGTCGAGGATCAGGACGGCGGCGTCGACGTCGACCGCGCGGGCGATGGCCACCAGCTGCTGGACGGCGACGGGGTGGTCGCCGAGCCGGGAGTCGGGATCGACGTCGAGGTTGAGCCCCGCGAGCAGCTCGCGGGCCCGCGCCCGCATGGTGCGCCGGTCGATGCGGGCCCACCTGCGGGGCTCGCGTCCGAGGAGGATGTTCTCCGCGACCGACAGGTTCGGGCAGAGGTTGACCTCCTGGTAGACGGTGGCGATCCCCGCCTCCTGGGCGGCGCCGGGGCCGGAGAACACCGTCTCCGTGCCGCGCACGGTGATCGTCCCGGCGTCGATGCCGTACACGCCGGTGAGGGCCTTGATCAGGGTGGACTTACCTGCCCCGTTCTCGCCCATCAGGGCGTGCACCTCCCCGGGCAGCAGGCGGAAGTCGACGCCGTCGAGGGCCTTCACCCCGGGAAAGCCGATCTCGATGCCGCGCATCTGCACGACGGGGTTCGGTGCCGTCCGCCTCGGCGGGGGTGCGGTGGTCGCTGCGGTCATCGTCGTCCTTCCTCGCCGCCGGGTGGTCCCGGTGGCGCATCGTGCGCCACCGGGACCGCGGGCGTCAGTACTGGCGGCTGGCCAGCACCTCGGCCGCCTGCTCCTGGGTGAAGGTCGTCTCCTCGGTGACGACGCGCTGCGGGACCGGCTCGCCCGCGACCACCTTCTGGGCGAGATCCATCAGCTGCGGGCCGAGCAGTGGGTTGCACTCGACGATGAAGTTGATCTTCCCCTCGGACAGGGCCGTCATGCCGTCCTTGACGGCGTCCACCGAGATGATGGTGATGTCCTTGCCCGGCACCTTGCCCGCGGCCTCGATCGCCTCGATCGCGCCGAGCGCCATGTCGTCGTTGTGGGCGTAGACGACGTTGATCGTCGGCTGGGACTTGAGGAAGGCCTCCATCACCTGCTTGCCGCCGGAGCGGGTGAAGTCGCCGGTCTGCGACGCCACGACGGAGATGTTCGGGTTGGCGGCGATCGCCTCGGCGAAGCCCTCCTTGCGGTCGATCGCCGGGGCCGCGCCGGTGGTGCCCTGCAGCTCGACGACGGCGACCGGGCCGGCCGGTGCGTTCTGGACCAGCCAGTCGCCCGCCTTCTTGCCCTCGGCCACGAAGTCGGACCCCAGGAACGTCTTGTAGAGCGTGGTGTCCTCGGAGTCCACGGCGCGGTCGGTGAGGATCACCGGGATGTTCGCGCGCTTGGCCTCGAGCAGCACCGCGTCCCAGCCCGTCTCGACCACCGGCGAGAAGGCGATGACGTCGACCTTCTGCTGGATGAACGAGCGGATCGCCTTGATCTGGTTCTCCTGCTTCTGCTGGGCGTCGGAGAACTTCAGCTCGACACCGGCCGCGGCGGCCGAGTCCTGGATCGACTTGGTGTTGGCGGTACGCCATCCGCTCTCGGCGCCCACCTGGGAAAAGCCCATGACGATCGGCTCGCCTGCGGCCGGGGCGGCGCCGGGGGCCGGTGCACTCGCAGGCGAGCTGCACGCAGCGAGGCCGGCGGCGAGTGCCACCGTCGCCGCCACGCGGGCGAGCACGCCACGGCGAGAGATCAGCCTGGGTGTCTTCGTCGACATCGCATCTCCTCGGGAGTCGTTCACACCACGGCGCACCGGGGTTGTGTGGCTCACATTGTTAACGTGAACATTCCAGGGCGTCAAGACTCGCATGTCGGACCGTGACCTGTAAGCTGACCATCGCCGACCCGGCATGTGGACGACATGTGATCGCTCACGGAAGGCGTCGGGAAGGGAGTGCGGAGGGGTGGGCGAACCGAAGCTCGACCGCGGACCGTCGATGTTCGACGTCGCGCGCCTCGCGGGAGTGTCCCACCAGACCGTCTCCCGCGTCCTCAACGACCACCCGAACGTCCGCGAGGCCACCCGCAGGCGCGTGACGGCGGCGATCACCGAACTGGGCTACCGGCCCAACCGCGCCGCCCGCGCGCTGGTCACCGGCCGCTACCGCTCGATCGGTGTCATCGCGCCCCGCTCCACCCTGTACGGGCCGGCGTCGCTGCTCGCCGCCTTCGAGGAGCAGGCGGCGCTGGCGGGCTTCACCGTCAGCGTCTCGCGCATCCGCACCTTCGACACGTCGGTCATCCGGTCCTCGGTGGTCGACCTGCTCGACCAGCGCGTCAGCGCCGTCGTCGCCATCGCCCCGCTCCCCACCGCCGCCGAAGCCCTGGACGACCTCCCGGCCGACATGCCGCTCGTCGCCATCGACGGCCACGTCGCCCACCGCGGTGCCACCGTCACCGTGGACCAGCACGCGGGGGCCCGGCTCGCCACCGCTCACCTGCTCGATGCGGGCCACGCAGGCGTCTGGCACGTCTCCGGCCCCGAGGACTGGTTCGACGCCGCGGGCCGGGTCGCGGGCTGGACCGAGGAGCTGCGCTCGCGCGACCTCGACGTGCCGCCCGTCGTCCAGGCGGACTGGTCGGCCGCCTCGGGCTACCGCGCCGGGCAGCTCCTCGGTCGCATGCCCGAGGTGACGGCCGTCTTCGCCGCGAACGACGCCATCGCGCTCGGGCTCCTGCACGCGCTGCACGAGCTGGGCCGCCGCGTCCCGCAGGACGTGAGCATCGTCGGCTTCGACGACGTCCCCGAGGCCGCCCACTACATCCCGCCGCTCACCACCGTGCGCCAGGACTTCGACGCCGTCGCCCGCGAGAGCCTCGCCGTCCTCCTGGACCGGCTCAACGGTGCCGAGGACGCGGGGGACCGGATCGTCACCCCGACGCTCGTGGTGCGCGACAGCGTGGCGCGGGTCTAGCCGGGCGTTCCGCTCACCCGACGAGCTCGCCGCGCCTGCGTGACAGGTACGCGCGTTCAGCGGAGTTCTGCGTCGCGGCGACGGCGGCGTCGTACGCCAATCTGGCCTCTGCGCTGCGGCCGAGCCGGCGGAGCAGTTCCGCTCGGGTCGCGTGCCAGGCGTGGTAGGTCGACAGCGGGAGACCGTCGACGATCGCGAGCGCGACCTCGGGGCCGTCGAGCTCGGCGACCGCGACCGCCCGGTTGAGGGCGACGATCGGTGACGGGTCGAAGCGGGTGAGCTGGTCGTAGAGGGCGGCGATCTGCGACCAGTCCGTCGCCGCGGCGGTGGGGGCGTCGGTGTGGACGGCGTTGATCGCGGCGAGCACCTGGTAGCGGCCGGGGCGGTTGAGCGTCAGGCAGGTGCGGACCAGGTCGTGGCCCTCGCCGATCAGGGCGCGGTCCCAGCCGCCGCGGTCCTGGTCGGCGAGCGGCACCAGCTCGCCGCCCCGCACGCGTGCCGGCCGCCGGGCCTCGATGAGCAGCAGCAACGCCAGCAGGCCGGTGACCTCGGGCTCCGGCAGCAGGTCCTGCAGCACCCGCGCGAGACGGATCGCCTCGGCGGTGAGCTCGGCCCGCACCGGAGCGCCGTCACCCGTCGACAGGTAGCCCTCGTTGAAGACGAGGAAGAGCACCGTGAGCACCGTGCCGACCCGCTCGGGGAGGTCGGCGGCGTCGGGGACCCGGTAGGGGATCTTCGCGGCCGCGATCTTCTTCTTGGCCCTCGTGATGCGCTGCGCCATCGTGGTCTCGGGGACGAGGAACGCGTCGGCGATCTCGGCGACGGTCAGGCCGCCCAGCAGCCGCAGCGTCAGCGCGATCCGTGCGTCCTGCGCGAGTGCCGGGTGGCAGCAGGTGAAGACGAGCCGTAGCCGGTCGTCCTCGACGGGGCCGGTCGGCTCGCGGGCAGTGTCGTCGTTCAGCATGGATGCCGCCTGGTGCTTCGCGTCGCGCAGGTTCTCGCGGCGGAGCCGGTCGATCGCGCGGTTGCCTGCCGTCGTCGTCAGCCACGCCCCGGGGTTCGGCGGGACGCCGGAGGTGGGCCACTTCTCCAGAGCGGCCACCAGCGCCTCGCCGGCCGCCTCCTCGGCGATGTCGATGTCGCCGAAGCGGCGGACCAGCGAGGCGATCAGGCGGCCGTACTCCGCACGGAAGACGCGTTCGACCGCCGCCGCGGTGGCCGGACCCGTCATGTGCCGGGCCGGTTCAGGCGAGGCCGTCGAACGGCCGGACCTCGACCTTGCCCCGGCACGCCTTCGAGCCCTCCGCGGCGAGCCTGAGCGCGACGTCGAGGTCGGGCGCGTCGATCACCCAGAAGCCGCCGATGACCTCCTTGGTTTCCAGGTAGGGGCCGTCGGTCATGACCGGCGCCTCGCCCTGCCCGTCCACGACCGTCGCGGTCGCCGCAGGCGCCAGGCCGCCGGCGAAGACCCAGTAGCCGTCGGCCTTCAGCGTGTCGTTGAAGGCCCCGGTCGCGGCGAACGCCTCCTCCATCGCCTCACGGGACCCGTAGCTGCCGAACTCGGTCGGCTCGGCGGGGCCGTGCACCGCCAGCAGGTAGTGCGTCATGTCCGGTCTCCTCAGCTCTGGGGCGGTCCGGTGACCGCCTTGCACCCTCACCACGAACGGCATCGCTGCGATACGACAACCTGCCACAGAGATCTTCGGCCGGCCCGGGTCCGGGCGCGGCCAAGATTTTTCCGGACGGGTGTCGTATCCGGCCGGAGCCGTTCGTGGACAGGGCACGGAGCGGGTCACGAGGCCCGCCGCGAACCGGAGGAGCCCGCAATGTCCGCCACTGCAGACGCCATCATCACCCGCACCGTCCCCACCGCGTCGCGGCCCACCGTGTGGAAGCACGGCCTCGGCATCGCCGCCGTCGCCTCCGTCGCCACGACGGCGCTCGCCGCGGCCGCCTCGGCCGCGGGCGTCTCGTTCGCAGGCCCTACCGTTGAGAGCATCCCCTGCTCGGCTTCGCACAGCTGACCTTCGTCTTCTCCCTGATCGGCGTCGGGATGGCGGCGGTCATGGCGCGGACGGCGCGCCGCCCGCGCCCGACCTTCGTGCGGACCACCGTCGTGCTCACGGTCCTGTCCTGCGTGCCGGACGTGACGTTCGGCTTCGATGTGGCCTCGGCCCTCACGCTGATGGCCCTGCACGTCGTGGCCGCTGTGATCGTGGTTCCGGTCCTGGCGAACCGGCTGGCGGACGCCCGCTGATCCGGTCGGCCCGGCCGGCCGGGAACAGCGGCACGGAGGGGGCGGGGCGGCCGGACGGCGGACGAGCGGCCGCGCGACGCCGGGGGACCGGGCGGGGTGCAGCCGCTGCTCGGGGTGCCTGCCGGGGCCCCGACGCCGTCGGCGACGCCGGCGGTGCCGCCCGTCGCGACCTCGACCGCACCTGCGCCGCCTCCCGCGACCACCCCGGCACGCACGACGGCGGCCGCCGCGCCGAAGCCGGCACCCCAGCCTGCCCCCAAGCCCGCCCCGAAGCCCGCGCCCAAGCCCGCCCCGAAGCCGGACTCCGCGCCCTCCGGCGTCTACTACAAGAACTGCGCCGCGGCTCGCGCCGCCGGAGCGGCGCCGCTGCACCGGGGCGAGCCCGGCTACCGCGCCGGGCTCGACGGCGACAGCGACGGCACGGCCTGCGAGCGCTGACCTTCATCTGCCGGCGAGCAGCTCCACGACTGGCGCCATCTCCTCCAGGTACAGGCTGTTGACCTTCACGTAGGAGATGCCGAGGGCATCGCGGCGGCGCAGCAGCTCGTCGGCCATGGCCCGCGGGTCGGCGCCCGGCAGGAGCATGAGCGAGTCGGCGGCGACCAGCTCGTCCACCGTGGCGCCGAGGTTCTGCGCGGCCCAGGGCGGCAGCTCGCCGTCGCCGACGGCGAACAGGTTGATCGAGAGCTCCAGGTCGCGCCCGTCCGCCCGCCCGCGCAGGTCGGCCACCATCGCGGCGACCTCCGTGCGCGGCGTGAGGGCAGGCGCCGCCAGCGTGACGACGTCCGCCAGCCGGGCGGCGAGCGCCCGTGCCTTCGGGCCGCGCGCCGCCACGAGCACGGGTGTGCGCGTGTCGCCGTCCAGCTCGCGCAGGTGCGTGACGGCCAGCTCGACGTCTGCGAGCCGCTCGGCGGTGGTGCGGAATGGTAAGCCGAAGCTCTCGGCGGCCTCCCGCGTGCGCGGCAGCCCCGTCCCGATGCCGAACTCGAAGCGCCCGCCCGTGAGCTGCGTCATCGTGTGCGCCTCCCAGGCCGCAGAGCGCGGCGGGCGCAGCGGGGCGGCCAGCACGAACGTGCCGACCGTCAGGTCGGTGACGGCCGCGGCCATCGCGAGCGACGGGAACGGGGACGGCAGCGCGACACCGTCGGGCATGAGCAGCGACGAGTAGCCGAGATCGGCGATCCGGCGGGCCTGGTCGAGCCAGGTGTCGGGCTGGGGGACGGCGACGACGCCGAAGCGGAAGGGGGGCATGAACCTCACGCTACACGTAATCGTGACAAGTTGTAATGATTATTCTTTATATACGACACCCGGCCCGGAGGCGGGAGGCCTCCGGGCCGGGGTGTCACCGCGGGAAGGTGCTCAGCTGCCGCTGAGGAGGACGCGGCCGAGGGTGCGGAAGATGATCGTGATGTCGAGGGTGGGGGTCCAGGTGTCGATGTAGAGGTTGTCGTAGTGGGCGCGCAGGGGGATGGAGGTGTCGCCGCGC
>NZ_JBFWVQ010000160.1:0-9856 GCF_050246655.1 Pseudonocardia sp. | reverse complement strand
GACAGCGAGATGTCCTGCGGGTGGTTGCCCGTGCTGATCGTCCTCGTGACCTTGTTCGTCGTCGTGTCGATCACCGAGAGCGAGTTGCCGTCGTAGTTGCAGACGATCACGGTGTCCTTGCCGGGCAGCTTCACGATGCTGTGCGGCGAGGCGCCGACCGGGACCGTCGCGAGCACGGCGTTGTCCGCCGTGTCGATCACCGAGACGACGTTGGACTCGTGGTTGGCCGCCCAGACGTACTTGCCGTCCTCGGTGACGTCCACCCAGTGCGGGTTCGGCGCGACCTTGATCTCGGCGGTGGCCTTGTCGGTCGCCGTGTCGATGACCGTGATGGAGCCCGAGTCGTGGTTGGGCACGTAGACGGTCCGGCCGTCCGGGGTGATGTCCAGCGCGAACGGGCGCTTCCCGGTGGGGATCTTGTCCAGGATCTCGAACGTCGCCGTGTCGATGACGACGACCTCGTTCACCGTGAAGTCCGCGTTCGTGACGCTGACGTAGGCGCGGGCGCCGTTCGGGGTGAAGGCCACGAACTGCGGTGAGCCGTCCGGCACCGGGATGGTGCCGAGCACCTGGTTGCGGGTGGTGTCGAAGACCGTGAGCACGCCCGCGCCGCGGTTCGCGATGTAGCCCTGCGAGCCGTTCGGGGTGATCTCCATGTAGCCCGGCGTGGGGCCGACCGGGATGGGATCGCCTGCCACCGTCGGCTTGTCGATGCTGTTGGCCGCCTTCACCGTCGCCGGCGGTGCCGCGATCGGGCCGAGCCCGGACGTCGACGGGGAGTCCCCGCGCAGCAGCAGGACGATCGTCGTCGCGGCGACCAGCACCGCCACCAGCGCGACGGCGGCCAGACCGTAGATCAGCTTGCGGCTGCCGCCACCGCCGGACGTGGCGGGCGGCGCGGCCGGGCCGCCGCCCGGCGGCGGGGGATCGGCGACGGCGAGGCCCTGGGTGTAGTGGCCCGGTGGGCCGGGGGGTCCGCCCGAGCCGGGGGGTCCGCCCGAGCCGGCGGGTCCGCCCGGGCCGCCGCCCGCGCCGTAGCCCTGCCCGCCGCCGTAGCCGGTGCCGCTGCCCCCGTAGCCACCGCCGTGCCCGTTGCCGTAGGGCGGGGCGGCGAACGCCGGGTGCGCCTGCGGGGCGTCGCCCGGGTACTGCGCGTCGCGGACGGTGGCCTCCCCGGCGTTGAGGACGGTGGCGTCCCCCGCGTGGAGGACCGTGCGCTCGGCTTCGGGGCCGGCCGGCGTCACGACCGGGGTGGGCACGGCTCCCGTGTGCGCCGCCGACTGGGCCGTCGCCAGCGCGGCACGGGCGGCGTCGGCGAACTGGCGGGCGCCGGTGAAGCGCTCGTCCATGTTCTTCGCCATGCCCCTGGCGACCACGGTGTCGAAGGCCGGGTGCACCTGCGGGTTCACCGCGCTCGGCTTCGGAGGGTCGCTGAACAGGTGGCCGTACATCAGGGCGGGAAGATCGTTGCCTGCGAACGGCCGCTGTGCGGTCAGGCACTCGTAGAGCACGCAGGCCAGCGAGTAGACGTCGGTGCGCGGATCGACCGGACGGCTCTCGAACCGCTCCGGGGCCATGTAGTCCAGCGTCCCGAGCGTCGCGCCCGACATCGTCAGCGCCGAGTGCGTGTGCCCGGTGACGTGCGCGATCCCGAAGTCGACGACGTAGACGAAGTCGTTCGGGGTGACCAGGATGTTGGAGGGCTTGATGTCGCGGTGCACGAGCCCGTCCGCGTGGGCGGCGTCGAGGGCGTCCGCCACCTGGACGACGAGCGCGACGGAGCGCACGGGATCCAGGGCACCGTCCTCGGACAGCATCGCGCCGAGGCTGCGCCCGTCGACGAGGCGCATGTCGATGAAGAGCTGGTCGTCGATCTCGCCGTAGTCGTGGATCGGGATGACGTGCGGCTCGCGCAGCCGCGCCACCGTGTAGGACTCGCGGCGGAACCGCTTCTGGTACTCGGGGTCACGGCTGAGCGCGGTGGGCAGTAGCTTGAGCGCCACCTCACGATCGCGGCGCGTGTCGTAGGCGCGATGCACCTCGCCCATGCCACCGAAACCGATCAACGACTCGATCCGGTACTGCCCGAACTCCCGCATGGTTGTCGTTTCCCTCATTCGGTAGTCGCGTCCGTCCGACGACCTGGCTCAACAGTGACCCATGGGAGAAGTCGACGGCATCCGAGATCCCGTTACGAGTTCAGAACGATGCCGGAACGGACGAGCGATATGACCCGTTCGGGCTCAGGCGAGAGTGATCCGGTCCTCCGTCACGGTGACCGGACGGTCCCGTAACGGGCGAGCCGCCGGGCCGTTCGCGACGGAGCCGTCCAGATGGAAACGGCTGCCGTGGCACGGGCAGTCGATCAGCCCGTCCACGACGGCGTTGACCTGGCATCCCGCATGCGTGCACTCCGTCGAGAAGCCGCGGAACTCCCCGGCGGTCGGCTGGGTCACCACGATCTCGTACTCCGCGAACACCTTCCCTCCGCCGACCGGCACGTCCGAGACCGGCCCGATCGCCGTACCCGCGCCACCGGACGGCAGCGGCGGGTTCAGCCCGGACGGGCGCTGCGGGGCGTCCGGCGCGCCGCCGCAGGCCGCGAGCAGCCCGGCGGTCCCGAGCGTGGCTGCGCCGGCGAGGACGGCGCGGCGCGCCACGGGCGGGATCGGGTCGTCGGGCATCAGGTCACCTCCGGGTGGGGACCGGGCCGAGTGTGCCCGAGCCGCCCGAACGGCCGCGCGGGTGCCCCCGACCGCGGAGGCGGCGGACGGCGGATCGCCCCGGTCACACTCCGAACAGCACGTGCGACACGGCGAAGATCGCCAGCCCCGCGAGCGCGCCGACGACGGTGCCGTTGATGCGGATGAACTGCAGGTCCCGCCCCACCTGCAGCTCGATCTTGCGGGAGGTCTCCTCGGCGTCCCAGCGGGCGACGGTGTCGGTGATCAGCGTGGTGATCTCGCGGTTGTAGTGGCGCACCACGTACCCCGCGGCGTCGCCGACCCAGCCGTCGATCTTCGCGAGCAGCACCGGGTCCTCGCCGAGGCGGCGGCCGAACCCGATCAGGCCGTCCCGCACGCGGCGGCGCAGCTCGCTCGACGGGTCCGCCGCGGCGTCCAGCACGATCTTCTTGAGGGTGCCCCAGGCGTGCCCGATGACGTTCTGCACGTCCGGGTGCTCCACGAACTGGTTCTTGATGCGGTCGACGCGCTCCATCGTGGCCGGGTCGCGCTGCAGGTCGATCGCGAACTCGCCGAGGAAGCGGTCCACGGCCAGCCGCATCGGGTGCTGCGGGTCGGTCTTGACCGCCCACGCGAAGTTCTGGACCTCCAGGAAGACCCGGTCGGCGACCATGTCGTCGACGAACCGGGGCGTCCAGCCCGGCGCTGCGTCGTGGACGATCCGCAGCACCAGCGCCTGGTTGCGCACCACCCACTCGTAGACGCGGTCGGTGATCAGGTCGACGGTGCGGTGGTGGGTGCCGTCCTTGACGATCCCCTCCAGCATCACGCCCATCACCGGCCCGACCGGTTGCTCCAGCGCCTTGCGCACCAGGACCTGCTCGATGAGGTTCTGCACGGCGTCGTCGCGCAGCACGGTGACCACCCCGCGCGCGACGTTCGCGAGCTCCTCGGTGACGCGCTCGGCGTTGGCGGGCTCGGCCACCCACTCGCCGAGGCGGGCGGGAATGCGGGCGCGGTCCAGCTTGTCCCGCACGACGTGCTCGGCGAGGAAGTTGTCGCCGATGAAGTCGCCGAGGCTGTCGCCGATGACGTCCTTCTTCGTGGGGATGATCGCCGTGTGCGGGATCGGCAGGCCGAGCGGCCGCCGGAACAGCGCGGTGACGGCGAACCAGTCCGCGAGCGCGCCGACCATGGCGGCCTCGGCGGCCGCACGCACGTACGAGACCCAGGTCGGGGCGTCGACGCTCTCCCACCAGCGGGCGCCGAGGAACACCACCGTCGCGAGCAGCAGCAGGCCCGTGGCCAGGGCCTTCATCCTCCGCAGATCGCGCGCCCGCGCCTGCGGATCCATCGACCCGATGCCGAGGCCGACGACGATCTCCCGGCGCCGGGGGGCCGGGTCAGTGCGCTCTGACTCGGCCGATGAGGTGACTTGCGGGCTCTGCACGAACCCATAGTGCCTGCGCGTCGGACCATCGGTGTGCCGGCCGTGGCCTGCGTGGCCGCGGCCGGCGGCCCGGCACCGGGGGACTCGAGTCCCCGGACGCCGGGCGCGGCCTCCGGGGTCGTGCTGCCCCCACGGCTCCGGAGGACCGCTCGGCCGGACGTTGACTCCGACCGGGGCCGGTGGACATCCCGTCCACACCGACCCCGGCTGGCTGGCTCCTGGCGCGGCGCGCTCGAGGCGGAGCCGGGTCGTGCGGAGAACTCCCGCACCCCGGGGACGTCCGCCTCGGGCGCCACGCCGGTACACCTCGGGTCTCCCGGCGCGGTGCGGACGCCCACAGCATCGGGAGTGGAACCGGGTGCCGGCTCGCGGCCGCTAGGACCGCATCACGACCGCGACGCCCGCAGCGGGCCGCTGGGCGCCCGGCGCGACGTCGAGGCCGACCCGCGGCGCGTCCGCCGCGGCGGTAAGGATCACGGTGGCCGGGGGGAGCTCCCAGCCGCAGAGCGCGGGCGAGACCCGCCAGTGCACCCAGCCATCGGGTCGCTCGGACGGCGGCGCGAGCACGACCTCGCCGCCGGTGTGCACATCCACGTCCGCCCGCCCTGAGGCGGACGGCGCCGACCCGGCGATCACGGGGAACCACCAGGTGGCCATCGGCGTGGCGGCGACGGGGACGACGAGCCCCGCGGCGCGCAACCGGGCGCAGACGTACCTGCCGACCTCGGCGGGCATCTCCAGGACGTCCAGCGTCGTCCCGGTGACGAGGAGCAGGCCGCCGGGCGTGACGGTGGCGGGCCAGCCGTGGTCGCCGAACTCGCGGGCGGCCGCACGCAGCTCCGCGCCGTACACCGCGCGGTAGCCGTCCCACCACTGCATGACGTCCGACCTCCTGATCCGCGTTCGTCTCGTGAACCTCAACACTGAGGATGAGTCGTGCGTCACGCCGTCTCCAGGGGGCAGCGTCGAGGTGCCGGGGTCGCGAGACGAGCGGACGTGGCCTCCGTTCGGCCGCCGGACCAGGGGGATGAACGGCGGATGACCGGCGGGGGTCCCGGGACCGGCGGCTACTCCGTTCGAGGTTGCGACCGGTCGTCGAGTGACTCCTGTCGGTCAGCGGCTGCCACGATGCCCGCATGCTGATGGTCACCGGAGCGACCGGTTTCCTGGGCAGCGCGCTCGTGTCGCTGCTCGTGGCGCGGGGCCGTCCGGTGCGCGCGGCGGTGCGCGACCCGGGCCGGGCGGCCGGGGTGCTGCCCCACGGCGTGGAGCTCGCCGTCGCCGATCTCGGCGACACCGCCGCCCTCACCGAGGCCGCCCGGGGCTGCGACGGGGTACTGCACGTCGCAGGCTCGGTGGGGCACTCGCTCGCCGAGACCAGGGCCGGCAACGTCGAAGGCACGCGCCGGGTGCTGGAGGCGGCGATCGCCGCGGGCGTGCCGCGCTTCGTCTACACGAGCAGCAGTGCCGCGGTCATGGACGCCACCGGCCTCGTCGCCGAGGAACCGCAGGGCCCGCCTGCGCTCACCGACCCGTACTCGGTGAGCAAGGCCGAAGCCGAGGCGCTCGTGCTCGCCGCCGCCCGGGACGGCCTCGGTGCCTGCATCGTCAACCCGACCAACATCTACGGTCCCAGCCCGCGCGGCCCGATGAGCTACAACGGCCTCTTCCTCGCCGCCGCCCGCGGGGAGATCGACCGCGTCGTCGACGCCCCGGTGGGCTGGGTGCTCGCCGAGGACGCCGCCCTCGGGCACCTGCTGGCCTACGAGTCGGGCGAACCGGGCCGCCGGTACGTCCTGTGCGGGGAGGTGGCGCCGTTCGGCCGGGTGCTGCACGCTTTCGCCGGGCTCGTCGGCGGCGCCGAGGTGGCGACGCTGCCGCCGGGCTCGGCGCTCGGCCATGACGTGTCGACCTTCGCCCGCCGCTCGGAGGTCTACGGCGGCTTCCCCCCGGTGCGGATCGACGACCGTGGCGCCCGGGCGCTCGGCTTCGCCCCGCGCGGGGTGGACGAGGGGCTCGCGCTGACGGCGGAGTGGCTCGGCCCGCTGCACCCCCGCGAGTTGCGCATCTCGTAGGCGCGAGTTGCGCATCTCATCAGCCCGAGTTGCGGATCCTGTCGGGGCGAGTTGCGCATCTCGTCAGCCCGAGTTGCGCGTCTCATCAGCGCGTGTGCGCCGCGTCAGCCGCGGAGCGTGCGGTAGCCGGGATGGACCCCGGCCGTGAGCCCCTGGTCGGTGACGAGCCGGCCCAGCAGCGTGCGCAGCTGCGTGCGCTCCTCGTCGTCGAGGGCGGCGAGCATCGCCTCCTCGTGGGCGGCGGCGACCCGGCCGACCGCGGCGAGCAGCTCCTCGCCTGCCGGCGTGAGGTACAGCGCGTACAGCCTGCGGTCCCCCGGGTTGCGGCGGCGCTCCACCGCGCCCCGCTCCTCGAGACCGTCCACGAGCGCCACCAACCGGGTCGGCGGCGTACCGAGGTGCGCGGCGAGTGCCTGCTGGCTCTGCCCCGGACGCGCGGCGACCGCGCGCAGCAGACCGGCCTGCGGCGGCGTGAGGTCGAGCTCGGCGACGCGGTCGGCGAAGCGGCGCGCGGCGTGCGCACCGAGCTGTGCGAGGAGGAAGGCGGCGCCCGGCTCGCGGAGGGCTGTCACGCGGAAAATAGTAGCGGTTGACAGATCGTATCGATAGATGGATCGTTACTAGTTGTCACGATTTCAGTCCACGACCCGGAGAGGAGGCGCCGGCCATGGCCAGGATCTCCGGCCCGCCCCTGCTCGCCCCCGCGATCGGCTACGCCGTACTCACGCTCGCCGGGCTCGTCCTCGGCATCAGCGGGCCCCGGCCGACGTCGAGCGCGGCCGACGTCGCGGCACACCTGACCACCCACGCGACCGAGGCCACGCTGCTCGCGGCGGCCGTGGTCGCCGCCGCGATCCCGCTCGCCGTGTTCACCGCCGTCGCCCACCAGCGGATGCGCGGCCTCGGCGCCGCCGTGCCGGGACCGACGATCGCCCTGGCGGGCGGCCTGCTCGCCGCGGCCACCCTTCTCGTCTCGGGCCTCGCCGCCTGGACGGCCGTGGCCGCCGCGCCGCTCGGAGACGCCCCGCTGGTCCGCGCGCTCACGACGCTGTCGTTCGCCGCAGGCGGGCCGGGGTTCGTCGCACCCTTCGGCCTGCTGCTCGCGGGCCTCGCCGTCCCGGCGCTGGTGCTGGGCCTCCTGCCCCGGCCGCTCGCGTGGGCCGGGCTCGGGCTCGCCGCGATCGCGATACTCGCGCTGTTCTCGCTGCTCACCCCTACCCTCTACGCCCTGCTGCCGGTCGTGCGGTTCGGCGGGCTGGCGTGGCTCCTGGCCGCCGCCGCCCTGCTGCCCCGCGAGCGGGCCCGACGCCCGGTGCGCACGTCGTGAGCACGCCCCGCCCGGTCGAGCGCGCCTGCTACGTCGTGGCAGCGGTACTCGTCGCGTCCGGGGTGGCCCATCTCGGCGTCCAGGCCCTGTCCAGCGGGCCATGGGAGGGCCCGGTGTCGTGGCGCAAGCCCGTCACGTTCGGGCTGTCCTTCGGCATCACGCTGGCGAGCGTCGCCTGGGCGGCGTCGTACCTGGCGATCCGCGAGCGCCTGCGCACCGGCCTGCTGGGCGTGCTGGCCGTCGTGAGTGTCGCCGAGGTCGTGCTCATCGACCTACAGGCGTGGCGGGGCGTGCCGTCGCACTTCAACCTCGAGACCACGTTCGACGCCGCCGTCGCCCGCGGGCTCGCCGTGGGCGGAGGCGTGCTGATCGTCGTCATCACGACGCTGTTCGTGCTCTCCCTGCGTCCGCAGCCGGACCTGGACCGGCCGACCGCCGTGGCGATCCGCGTCGGGTTCGCCACGCTGGTCGGGTCGCTCGCGGCGGGTGCCGTGATGATCGCTGTCGGCGTCACGCTCGTGAACGCGGGCGACCCCCAGACCGCGTATGCCCGCGGCGGGTTCCTGAAGCTCACCCACTTCGCCGCGATGCACGGGATCGCGATCCTGCCGATCCTCGCGCGGCTGGCTGCGCCCCAGCCGTCGCCCTGGCCGCCGGTCAGGGCGGGGATCGCGGGCTACCTCGCGGCTGTGCTCGGCTCCCTGGTGGCGCTGGTGAGCGCGCCCGCGGCCTGGCTGCTGGGCGCAGCGGGCGTGGCGGTGCTCGCGGCGGCCTTCGTGGCGGCGTCGCGCGGCCGGTTGGGCGCCGTCGCGGGGCCGGTCCCCCGCTGACGCGCACCCCTACCCGCCGACGCCGCGGCGGATCGCGTCCAGGTCGGCCTTGAGCGCGCTCAGGCGTTCCACTCCGACGATGCCACCGACGCGTTCCTCCAGCTCGGGCACGAGCCCGCGCGCGATCGCCAGCACCTCCCGGCCGCGGTCCGTGGGCAGGACGAGCTTCGCGCGCCGGTCCCGCGGGTCCGGGACGCGACGGACGTAGCCGTGCGCCTCCAGGTGCTGCACGAGTTCGGCCATGGCCTGCTTGGTCATCCGGGCGCGCTCGGCGAGCAGGCTGACCGTCGTCCCCGTGTCGTCCAGGTACTGGAAGACGGCGCTGTGCGCCGAGCGCACCGCGGAGTGCCCCTGCTCGGCGAGCCGGCCCATCACGACCTCGTTGAGCGCCACGAACGCCTCGCGCATGAGCACGGCGAGGGTGACGAGGCGCTCGCCCCCGTCGCGGGTGGGAATCCGCGTTGACATGGACAGGACCCTTGTCTACCTTCCCAGGTATGGGCAGGTTACCTGTCGATTCTGCCACGGCGGGGCGCCGCGACAGCGGGGGGTGGGGCGTCCGGGTGGCGAGCGCCGAGCAGTTCGCCGAGATCCGGCGCCTGCTGCACGCGGCCTACGCCGACTACCGCGCAGCCGTCGACCCGCAGCTGTTCCGGGTCTACCTCGCCGACGTCACCGGCGTGACCAGCGACGTCGTGCAGGGCGGTGCGATCCCGCTCGTCGCGCTCGACGGCGGGACGATCGTCGGGACGGCACGGGTGTTCCCGCACCCGCAGGGCCTGCGCCTGCCGGACGGAGCCGCGTATGTCCGGGGCGTCGCCGTGCGGCCGGGCCGCGAGGGCGAGGGCATCGCGGCCGCGCTGATGGCGGCCTGCGCCGAGCGCGCCCGGGCGGGCGGCGCCACCAGCGTCCACCTGCACACGACACCGTTCATGACGCGCGCGATCCACCTCTACGAGCGGCTGGGCTACCGCCGCGACCCGGGGCTCGACACCGACTCCCACGAGCACTACGGGCTGGCCGTCGAGCCGCGGCTGCACGCGCTCGCCCTCCGACTCGACCTGACCGGGCCGCGCCGACCGCCTTCGGCGTGATGATCAGCCTCGGGCGCACGGGCGCGCCGCCCCGGGCGCGCCGGCCAGGAAGGTGGCCGGGCGGTGACTGTGGTGGCCAGGGGCGGGGTCGAACCGCCGACCTACCGCTTTTCAGGCGGTCGCTCGTACCAACTGAGCTACCTGGCCGTGAGGAGCCGATGACCGGCTCCTCGAAGAGCGACCCAGACGGGACTCGAACCCGCGACCTTCGCCGTGACAGGGCGACGCGCTAACCAACTGCGCCACTGGGCCAAACTGTCGTGCCGTACTGCCGTACCCCCAACGGGATTCGAACCCGCGCTGCCGCCTTGAAAGGGCGGAGTCCTAGGCCGCTAGACGATGGGGGCTTGGACCGCTCTCGCGGCCCCCGCCCGCAACGGCTTGCCGTTGGGAGCC
>NZ_JBFWVQ010000159.1:0-10017 GCF_050246655.1 Pseudonocardia sp. | reverse complement strand
AGGTCGCGACCCTGCGGGAGCGACCGGATGATCCGGGTCGTCTCGTTGCCGTCCATGTCCGGCATCATCGCGTCCATCAGCACGATGTCGACCTCCGGTCGCTGCGTGAGCAGCCGGATCCCCTCGGCGCCGTTGTCGGCGTAGAGCACCGTGAGCCCGTGCAGCTCCAGTGCGCTGGTGAGCGCGAAGACGTTGCGCACGTCGTCGTCCACGATGAGGACGGTGACGCCGGCGAGCTCCGGACCGGCACCCCGCTCCCCCGGGCGGGTCGTGCCGGGGCGCAGGATCGGGCCGCCCGGGCTCTGCCGGTCCGGCGGCGGCACCGGAACGGTGGGCAGCGCCGCGACGGCCGGGCGGCGGGCGACCATGGTGACGGCGGGCAGCTCGTCGGGCAGGTACAGCGTGAACTCCGAGCCCTGACCCAGCTGCGACGACACGGCGATCGAGCCGCCCAGCATCCGCGCCAGCTCGCGGCTGATCGAGAGCCCCAGGCCGGTGCCGCCGTACTTGCGGCTCGTGGTGCCGTCCGCCTGCTGGAACGCCTCGAAGATCATCCCGAACTTCTCGTCGGCGATCCCGATGCCGGTGTCACGCACGATGAAGGCCACCACCGTGCGCGCCGCGTCGAGCGCAGGCACTCCGAAGAGCGATCCCGGCGCCGCCGCCTCCATCCGCAGCGTGACCTCGCCGGATCCGGTGAACTTCAGCGCGTTGGAGAGCAGGTTGCGCAGGATCTGGGCGAGGCGCTGGCCGTCGGTCGTGATCGTCTCGGGCAGGCCGTCCCCCGCCTCGACCCGGAACTCCAGGCCCTTCTCCTCGGCCTGCGGGCCGAACGCCTGCTCGACGTCGAGCCGCACGTGCGCGAGGTCGACCGGCCCGGGATCGACGTCCACCCGCCCGGACTCGATCTTGGAGAGGTCGAGGATGTCGTCGATGAGCCGCAGCAGGTCCGATCCGGCGCCGTGGATGGTCTGGGCGAACTCGATCTGCTTGGGGGTGAGGTTCTCCTCCTGGTTGTCCGCGAGCAGCCGGGAGAGCAGTAGCAGCGAGTTCAGCGGCGTGCGCAGCTCGTGGCTCATGTTGGCCAGGAACTCCGACTTGTACTGGCTCGCCGCGGCGAGCTGCTGCGCCTTCTCCTCGACGCCGCGGCGGGCAGCGTCGATCTCCATGTTCTTGATCTCGATGTTGCGGTTCTGCTCGGAGAGCTGGGCCGCCTTCTCCTCCAGCTCGGCGTTGGTGCGCTGCAGCTCGGCGGACTGGTCCTGCAGCTCCATCGCGAGCCGCTGGGACTGGACCAGCAGCTGCTCGGTGCGGCGGTTGGCCTGGATCGTCGCGATGGCCACGCCGATCATGGCGGCGAGGCGGTCCAGGAAGGTCAGGTGCAGCTCGGAGAAGCGCGCGAGCGTGCCCAGCTCGACGATGCCGAGGGTCTCGCCCTCGAACACCACGGGCAGCACGACGACCGCGCGGGACCCAGCCCTCCCGGCACCAGAGCGCACCGGGAGGTAGCCGTGCGGCACCTCCTCGACCAGGATCCGGGTCTTCGTGGCGGCGGCCTGCCCGACGAGGCCCTCGCCGGAGCGGAACACGAGCGGCGAGCCGCCGGCGCTCAGCGCGTAGCCGCCGTTCTGCACCCAGCGCCGCGCGGCGGCGTCCACGGGGTCGATGGGGTCGATGGAGTCGCGGCCGTCCCGGCCGTCCCGGGTGTCCAGGGCAACGCCGTCGTCGCCGAAGTCGGCCAGGAAGAACGCACCGACCTGGGCGTTCACCAGCGGCGCCACCTCGTCCATGATCATCTGACCGACCGTGCCGAGGTCGCGCTGCCCCTGGAGCAACCCGCTCACCCGGGCGAGGTTCGAGTCCAGCCAACCCTGCGCGGTGTTGGCGGTCGTCGTCTCCCGCAGGGTGAGGATCATCGTGTTGATGTTGTCCTTGAGCTCGGCGACCTCGCCGCGGGCGTCGACCCGAACCTGCTGGGAGAGGTCGCCGCTCGCCACCGCGGTGGACACGGCCGCGATCGCGCGCAGCTGCGTGGTGAGGGTGAGCGCCAGCTCGTTGACGTTCTCGGTGAGCGCCCGCCAGGTGCCCGACACGTCGCGCACCTGTGCCTGGCCGCCCAGCTTGCCCTCGGTGCCGACCTCGCGGGCCACGCGGGTGACCTCGTCGGCGAAGCTCGACAGCTGGTCCACCATCGTGTTCACCGTCTGCTTGAGCTCCAGGATCTCGCCCCGGGCGTCCACGGTGATCTTCTGCGACAGGTCGCCCCGGGCCACCGCCGTCGTCACCTGGGCGATGTTGCGCACCTGCCCGGTGAGGTTCTCCGCGAGCTGGTTGACGTTCTCCGTGAGGTCGCGCCAGGTGCCCGCCACGCCCTTGACCTCGGCCTGCCCGCCCAGCTTGCCCTCGATGCCGACCTCGCTCGCCACGCGGGTGACCTCGTCGGCGAAGCTCGACAGCTGGTCCACCATCGTGTTGACGGTGTTCTTGAGCTCCAGGATCTCCCCGCGGGCCTCTACGGAGATCTTCTGGGAGAGATCCCCGCGGGCGACAGCCGTCGTCACCTGGGCGATGTTGCGCACCTGCGAGGTCAGGTTCGAGGCCATGTAGTTGACGTTGTCGGTGAGGTCGCGCCAGGTGCCCGCCACGCCCTTGACCTCGGCCTGCCCACCCAGCTTGCCCTCGGTGCCGACCTCGCGGGCCACGCGGGTGACCTCGTCGGCGAAGCTCGACAGCTGGTCCACCATCGTGTTGACGGTGTTCTTGAGCTCGAGGATCTCCCCGCGCGCGTCGACCGCGATCTTCTGCGACAGGTCCCCGCTCGCCACCGCCGTCGAGACCTGGGCGATCCCGCGCACCTGGTCGGTGAGGTTGGCCGCCATCAGGTTCACCGCGTCGGTGAGGTTCTTCCAGGTGCCCGCGACGTTCGGCACCGCCGCCTGGCCACCCAGCCGCCCGTCCGTGCCGACCTCACGGGCCACCCGGGTGACCTCGTCGGCGAACAGGCGCAGTGTGTCCGTCAGCGAGTTGATCGTGTCCGCGAGCTCGGCCACCTCCCCGCGCGCGTCCACGGTGATCTTGCGCGACAGGTCCCCGCGCGCGATCGCCGTGGCCGCCGACGAGATCGACCGCACCTGGTTCGTGAGGTTGGACGCCATCGTGTTCACCGCGTCCGTGAGCGCCCGCCACGTGCCGGCGACGCCGCGCACGTCCGCCTGGCCGCCCAGCTCGCCCTCGGTGCCCACCTCGCGGGCCACGCGCGTGACCTCGTCGGCGAAGCTCGACAGCTGGTCCACCATCGTGTTCACCGTGCGGCCGATCCGGCGGAACTCGCCGCGCAGCGGCCTGCCCTCGATCTCCAGCTCCATGTGCTGGGAGAGGTCGCCGTCCGCCACGGCCTCGATCACGCGTGCGATCTCCGCCGTCGGCGCGGCGAGGCTGTCGATCAGCGCGTTCACCGCCCGGACGCCGCTGGCCCAGGCGCCGTCGTAGGCCTCCTCGTCCAGGCGGTCCGAGGTTCGCCCCTCCCTCCCGACGACGCGGCTGATCCGCAGCAGGTCGCGGTTGCGCCGCTCCGCCGTCGCGACGACGGCGTTGAACTCCTCGACGAGGCGTCCCGCCTGACCCTCCCGGCGAGGAAGGCGCACGTCGAAGTGGCCGCCGCGGACCTGGTGCAGCGCGTCGGCGAGCTCGGAGAGCAGCGCGCAGTCCGCGCACCCGACGTCCGCCGCCTCCACGCGCACAGGACCGGTTGTGGTCATGAGCGGGTCTCCTCACGAAGCCGAGTCGTCGCCCGGTCGTGCCGATGTCGTGCCGATGTCGTGCTGGTGTCGAGCCGCATCGACAGGCCGGGCCGGGACGGTGTGGCCAGGACTTGACCAGGTCCGACCCTAGAGCACCCCGGATCGGCCCGTACCGCCGAGCGGTTCCGGACGGGCGGACCGGCCCAGCGCCGTCGACCGTGACGGGGCAGACTGCACCACGTGCCCGTCCAGCTCGAACGGCGGATCGTGCTGCCGCCCGACACCAGGTCCCCGGGCCGGGCCCGCCGCATGATCACGGACGCCCTCACGGATGCCGGGGCCGAGGATCTGGTCGACACCGCCGTGCTGCTGGCCAGCGAGCTGTGCGAGAACGCCGTCCTGCACGCAGGCACCGAGTTCGAGGTCCAGCTGGCCGCCGGCCCGGACAGGGTCGTGGTGACGATCAGCGACCGTGGTCCGGGCCCGCTGGAGCTGCACCTCGCACAGCCGCGCCGCCGCTACGGGCGCGCCGCCTCCCACGGGCGCGGCCTGCTGCTCGTCGAGCGGCTGGCGTCCACCTGGGGCACCTGCCACGAGGCGGACGGCACCCACCGCGTCTGGTTCGCGCTCACCCGCGGGCAGGCCCCGGCGACCGTCCGCCCGCCCGAGCCGCCCTCACCCGCCCGCATCCGGTCGCTCGCCGAGCGGACCCGCTGGCTCCTGCACGTCCCCGCGGCGCTCGCGGAACGGCTGGAGTCCGACGAGCTCGTCACCGAGCTGGTCCGGCGACTGCGCGACGTCCTCGACGCCGAGCACGTCGTCGTCGAGGTCGACGACGGCGACGGGCTCCGGGAGGTCGCGCACGCGGGGGCTGCGTCCCCATCGGGGTCGGCGCGGCCTGCCGTCGAGATCCGGCTGCCCACCACCGCGGCCCTGCGCGGACGGCTGCAGATCACCGGGGCTCCGGCGGGTGTCGCGAGCGGCGAGGAGCGCGACCTCGTCGAGCTGGTCGCCCACCGCATCGCGACGGCCGTCGAGTCGCGGTGGCTGCGCGCCGTGGACCAGCACCGACGCGGCTGGCTCACCTACCTCGCCGACACCAGCGAGCTGCTGGGCCAGACCCTCGACGTCGATCTCGCCGTCGCCGTCGTCCCGCAGGTCGTCGTGCCCCGCCTCGGGCTGTGGTGCGCCGTGCACCTGCTCGACGGCGGCGGGCGGCTGCGCCTGGCCGCCCTCACCCACGCCGACGAGAACGAGATCGCGGAGCTGCGCACCGCCCTGGACCCGTCCGCGCCCGGGGACCTGCAGTCCCGGCTGCGCGAGCTGCTCGGCGCCACCCCGATGGCCGGCGGCGGCCCACCCGTGCGCTACACCGTCCCCACCGACGGCGTCGCCGTGGCCCTGCGCGCCCGCGGCACCACGCTCGGCACCCTGAGCGTCGGCAGGCCCGCGGACCGGCCGCACAGCCCCGAGGACGTCGTCCTCATCGGCGACATCGCGCGCCGTGCCGGTCTCGCCATCCACAACGCCCAGAGCACCGCCGCGCACGTCGCCGTCTCCCAGGCGCTGCAGCAGGCGCTGCTGCCCCGTGCGCTGCCCGTCGTCCCCGGCGTCGACTTCGCCGCCGACTACATCACCGCGAGCGCGGGCGGCGACGTCGGCGGCGACTTCTACGACGTCCTCACCATCGATCCCGCCCGCTGGCTCGTGTCCACCGGTGACGTCTGCGGCAAGGGCCCGCGCGCGGCCGCCCGCACCGGCCAGGTGCGTGACGTGCTGCGCGTCCTCGCCCGGGAGGGCAACTCCCTGCCCCGCACGATGGAGCTGCTCAACGACGTGATGATGGAGGCGGGCGACCCGCTGCAGTTCTCCACGCTCGCCGCCGCGATGGTCGCGCGGTCACGCCCGGGCCGGCCGCCCGGTCTCACCGTCGACCTCGTGCTCGCCGGGCACCTGCAGCCCGTCCTCGTCCGCGCCGGGGGGACGGCCGAGCTCGTCGGCTCCTACGGCACCGCGCTCGGCCTGGTGGAGCGCGTGCACGTCGAGCGCACCCGCCACCGCCTCGATCCCGGTGACGCCCTGCTCCTCTACACCGACGGCGTCACCGAACGCCGCCGCGGGAAGGAGCAGTTCGGCTCCGACCGCCTCCTCGACGCCGCCCGCGCCGCGGCCGGGGGCAGCGCCAGCCAGCTCGTCGCGGCCGTCCGCACGGCCGTCGAGGGCTTCTCGTCGGCACCGCACGACGACATCGCGCTGCTCGCGGTGCGCGCCGAGTAGCGCCGAATAGCTAGGCCGGGCCCGTGTCCGGCGGCAGGTCCGCCGGCACGTCCGGCACCCGCACCACCAGCGCGCCCTGCGACACCCGGACCGCCAGCTCGGTGGCCTCGCCGATCGGGTCGCCGTCGATCTGCGACGGCTGCGGCGCGTCGGCCGCCACCACGATCGAGCGGGCCTGCCAGTGCTCGATGCGGGGATGGCCGCGGCGGCGCCGCGTGAGGACCCGCACGAGCACCGCGGCCCAGCCCGCGATGCCCTTGGGGGCGATGCTGACGACGTCCAGCAGCCCGTCGTCCACCGACGCGGCGGGCATCAGCACCAGCCCGCCGAGCAGGGTGCCGGAGTTGCCGATCAGCACCGTGCGGGTGCGGCGGCGAAAGGGCGGCGCCTCGTCCAGGGTGAGCGTGACGCGGGTGCGCCGCCCGCGCATCGCCCGCAGCCCAGAGATCACGTAGGCCAGCGGCCCGACGCGCACCTTCAGCGCCTCTGGGGTGGCCTCCATGATCGTCGCGTCGAACCCGGTGCCGGCCATGACGAGGAAGGCGCGCTCCTGCTCGGCGCCGTCCACCCGGACCCAGCCGACGTCGACCTTACGATCGTCCCCGGTGAGCGCCGTGCGCACCGCCGGGACCAGGTCCATCGGGGTGGCCAGCGTGCGGGCCAGCAGGTTGCCGGTGCCGGTGGGCAGGAGCGCCATGGCCACCCCCGTGCCCGCGAGCGCCTCGGCGACCGAGCGGACGGTGCCGTCCCCGCCGCAGGCCATGACGACGTCGGCGCCGCACTCGAGCGCCGCCCGCGCCTGCCCCGTCCCCGGGTCCTCCGCGGAGGTCTCCCACCACAGCGGCTCGCGCCAGCCCAGTTCCGTGCAGACGCGGGTGACCTTCTCCCGGACCCCGTCGCCGATCCGCAACGGGTGGGCGACGACGGCGGGCAGCGGCCGGTCCTCCGGCTCGGCGTCCAGCACCGTGGGCAACGGCAGGCGCGCGCGGCGCACCCGGTGCACCAGCAGCAGCGCGACCACGACGACGAGGACGGCGAGGATGACGACGGCCGCGACCGTCACCACCGGCGGGACGTCGAGCACGACCCCGGTGCCGCTCGTCGCACTCGCGCTCACGGGCAGACCATAGACACCCCACCCGGGCGCCGCACCGGCGCCCTGACCGGCCAGTATGGCTCAGTGGATCATCCAGTGGAGCACCCGACGCACGGCCCGGCGGAGCGTGCTCCGGCCGAGCTGGTCACCGGCCCTCGCGTGACGCTGCGCCGCAGGCGGCCGGGCGACTCGGCGGCCGTGCACCGCGCGGTCGTCGACGCGCTGCCGCACCTCGTCCCCTGGATGCCCTGGGCGGTCGCGGGCTACGACCTCGCGACGGCCCGCGCCCAGGGCGAGCGCGCCGAACGGGCCTGGGCCGATCACACCGCGTTCGCCTACGTCCTGGAGAGCGGCGGGGAGCTCGCCGGCATGCTCGAGCTGCGCCACCAGCCCGGCGGCATCATGGAGCTGGGCTATTGGCTGCACCCCGCCCACACCGGGCGGGGCCTGGTCACCGAGGCCGCGGGGCTGCTCGTCGAGCAGGCGTTCACCCTGCCGGGGGTCGCTGCCGTCGAGATCTGGCACGACGCCGCGAACACCGCGAGCGCCGGGGTGCCGCGCAGGCTCGGCTTCACCGAGGTCGCGCGGCACACGCCGCCGCGCGAGCCGCTCTCCCCCGGCGAGATCGGCGTGGACGTCGTGTGGCGGCTCACCCGTCCGCGTCCCTGATCGGGCGTCACACCGGCGCCACCGGTCCCGTCCCGGGGGCAGGATGGGACCCGGCTGGGAGGAACACGTGAACGACATCGGCACCACGGGGCTCGCACTGGCCTTCGAGGACAATCGCACGCACCTGCTCGCAGTGGCCTACCGCCTGACCGGCAGCTGGGCCGACGCCGAGGACGCGGTGCAGGAGGCCTGGTTGCGGCTGCACCGCGCGGGCGAACGCGCCGGCATCCGCGACCTGCGCGCCTGGCTGACCGTCGCCGTCGGGCGGCTGTGCCTGGACCGGCTGCGCTCCGCGCCGGTCCGCCGCGAGCGCCACGTCGGGCCGTGGCTGCCCGAGCCGGTCGTCACCGACCTCGACGACGGCGACGGCCCGGCGGCCGCGGTGGTGCGCGACGAGGGGGTGCGGATGGCGGCGCTCGTCGTCCTGGAGCGGCTCACCCCCGACCAGCGCGTCGCGTTCGTCCTGCACGACGCGTTCGACGTGCCGTTCGCCGAGATCGCCGGGCTGCTCGGGTGCTCACCGGCCGCGGCCCGCCAGCACGCCTCGCGTGCCCGCCGGATCGTGGCGGACGCCGACCCGCCACCGCGGGCCGCGCTCGCCGACCAGCAGAAGATCCTCGCCGAGTTCGCGGCCGCCATCGCGGGCGGCGACCTGGAGGCGGTCGTGCGCCTCCTGCACCCCGACGCCGTCCTGATCGGCGACGGCGGCGGCGTGGAGTCCACCGCACGCCGCCCGATCGTCGGCCCCGACCGCATCGCCCGCTTCCTGCTCGGCCTGCAGCGCAAGTACGGCGACACCGCGGGCGACGGGCGGCCGGTCCTGGTCAACGGCGATCTCGGCCTCGTCGTGCCGGCCACGGCCGCGACAGCGCGCCGGGTGGTGACGCTGAGCGTCCGCGACGGGCTCGTCGCCGCCGTCTACGACGTGGTCGATCCCGGGAAGCTCACCCGCGTGCCGTGACGCCCGCGCCGATGGCCGCGTCGGCCGGGACCGGGATCCGGCAGGCGTCGCCGGAGGTGAAGCCCTGGTCGGTGATGCCGAGGGCGTGGTTGAACCGGGCCCGGTGGTTCTCCAGCGCGATCACGGAGGTGAGCTCGACGAGGCCGCGGTGACCCAGCTCGGCGTCGAGAGCCGCCACCATCTCGTCGGTGACCGTCATCGGCTGTGCGGTCGCCGCGTCGGCGTAGGCGAGGGCGCGCCGCTCCAGGTCGGTGAACAGCGGCGAGGTCGGGTAGGCGTCCAGCTCGCGGAGCCGCTCCACGTCGAGGCCGGCGTGACGCATCAGCATCGTGCCGAAGTCGACGCACCACGAGCAGCCGACCGTCGTCGCGACGCGGTAGGTGACGAGGTCGCGCAGGCTCTCGGGCAGGTGGCGCAGGGCGCGTTCGGCCGCCAGCTCGGCCACGATGCTCGCCGCGGCGGCGCCGGGGTGGTGCATCAGCACCGTCAGCGGCTCGGGCACGGCGCCGAACCGGCGCCGCGCGTAGCGGTAGGCGAGGCGGCCGAGCAGGCCGGCCGACCGGGTCGGTACTCCGGGGACACGGGGCACGGGAACCTCCGAGAGCACGGGCCCGCCGGATGCGGGCCACTCTCCCCCAGGACGGGGCGGCGGGGCGGAAGGTGACACGCCCGGGGCGGTTCGATCCCGGCCGACGGGGCACCTCTGGGAGGTGGGTGGGCGAGCCCTGCGAGGTGGGCGTCCAACCCCTGCGAGGCGGGTGCCGAGCCCTGCGAGGCGGGTGCCGAGCCCTGCGAGGCGGGCGCGGCCGGGCGGCGCAGACCCCCGACACCCCTCGCAGACGCTGCAGCCCCTGCGAACCGCACCCAAGCCCTGCGAAGCCGGCACCCAACCCCTGCGAGGCGGGCGCCGAGCCCTGCGAGGCGGGCGCCGAGCCCTGCGAGGCGGGCGCCGAGCCCTGCGAGGCGGGGCGCGGCCGGGCGGCGCAGACCCCCGACACCCCTCGCAGGCCCTGCAGGCCCTGCGAAGCACACCCAAGCCCTGCGAGGCGGGCGCCGAGCCCTTCGAGGCGGGTGCCGAGCCCTGGGAGGCGGGTGCCGAGCCCTGCGAGGCGGGGCGCGGCCGGGCGGCGCAGACCCCCGACACCCCTCGCAGACGCTGCAGCCCCTGCGAAGCGCACCCGACCCCTGCGAGGCGGGGCGCGGCCGGGCGGCGCAGACCCCCGACACCCCTCGCAAACGCTGCAGCCCCTGCGAACCGCACCCAACCCCTGCGA
>NZ_JBFWVQ010000158.1:0-10148 GCF_050246655.1 Pseudonocardia sp. | reverse complement strand
GGGAAGAACAGCTCGGGGTCCTCGTCGCGGCAGATTGCGCGGTGACGCCAGTCCATGGTTGCTCTGCTCCTCGTGCGTGCGCGATCGGGGTCGCGCCGATCGGTCATCTCACTCTATACGCGCTTGTGAAGGTTTTCACGAGCGCGATCAATTTGTTATGTCGAGGCTCTCACCAGGGTGGCCGTGGCACTCGTCCGTCGCAACGTCTTTCCGGGAACTGGAGTTCCCGAGGCGACGATCGCGCCGTCCGGCCCTCGACTTCGCCCACCGCGGACCGGGTACCCGTTCTGCCGTGGACCGTGCGGGAGACTTCCCCGCAGCCGTTCGCTTGTCCTCGACCACCATGAGTCACGAACCGGACAAGGGCGAGCCCCGAGCGGCTCGACGGTCCGAAAGCGGCGGTGAATGGATCGGTCTGTCACCGATTCGGGTGCATCGGCTGCTCGTCGGTGCGACGAGCTGCGTCTCCTGCACGATGGCGGGCACCCGACGGGAGGGTCGGCGCAACTCTATTCTGAGCCCGTGAGCACCGAGCAGGAGGGTCCGGACAGCGGTCCGACCAGCGGGCGGGCCGTCGCAACGCGCGCTCCGTGGCAGGTCAGGTGCGCCGGATGGCTCGTCGGAGTGGAGGGGCTGGCCGCGCTCGTGTTCGCCGTCGCGCTGGCCGTCCGCGGGGTGTCCACGTTCTCCTCGCTCGGTCTTGTCCTCGGTCAGGCGGCGTTCTTCCTGCTGATCGGCGCCACGCTGCTCGCCGTCGCCCGCGCACTCGTCGTCGGTGGCCACTGGGCACGCACCCCTGCGATCGTCACGCAGCTGCTGCTGCTGCCGGTCGTCTACTCGCTCATCGGCCCCTCGCGCGAGCCGCTGATCGGGATCGCGGCCGGTCTGCTCGTCGCGTCCTGCTTCCTGCTGCTCATCGGCGAGGCCGCGCGGCAGTGGGTGGAGACCGAGGGGCGCTGAGCGCCTCTTACCGATCGCGAACGGTCGCCCCGGTGTGGGTGACGCGCGGCCGGGTGGCCGGGACACTCGTCGGACGCAGGGCACGACCGTGGGGGTGACTCGTGCCGTACCGCCTGGGCGATCGATGGACCGCGGACCAGCCCGTGTCGAGCGCACCGCCGCCGTTCGGGCTCACCGCGCCGCCGCCGGAGCTACGCCGGCGCCGCGGCGGCACGGTGGCCCTGGTCGCGGCCGTGCTCGCCGTCGTCCTCGCGGCGACGTTCGTGGTCGTGGCCTACCTGCACCGCACGCCGGAGCCGCAGCTGTCGGAGGGCCCGGTGGTCGTCCCGCCCGTCTCGGTCGCGCAGGGCCGCCTCGACGACCGCGTCCGCACCGACCGGCCCGCGGCGGACGCGCTCGCCGAGCGCTGGGTGCCGCAGCTGCACGCCGTCCGCATCGGTACGGGCCCGGGTGACGTCGCCTCCGCCGACGACGTCCTGCGCCGCCGCGACACCGTCGTGGCGGACCGGCCGGGGGCACTGCTGGTCGCGTCCGCGGACTACACGAGCTTCGAGAAGCCCGGCTGGTACGTCCTCGTGGCGCCGCGCGGGTTCGCGACGTCGGCCGAGGCGCTCGCCTGGTGCCGCGCCGAGGGGCTCTCGCGCACGTCCTGCTACGCGAAGCGGCTCTCCCACACCGCCGGTCCGGCGGGGAGCACCGTCTACGCGTCCTGACCTGCGGGCGACGCCGTCCGCTCGGCACGGCGACCGGCCGGCGCGGTCCGCCCCAGCTCGGCGAGCGCGTCCCCGTCGAGGCGATGGACCGTCCAGCCGTCCATGGCGACCGCGCCGAGCGAGCGGTAGAAGGCGATCGACGGCGCGTTCCAGTCCAGCACCGACCATTCCAGCCGCCCGTACCCGCGCTCGACGCACACCTCGGCGAGCCGGACCAGCAGCGCGCGGCCGAGGCCTGCACCGCGGTGCGCGGGCCGGACGTAGAGGTCCTCGAGATAGACGCCGTGCACGCCCCTCCAGGTCGAGAAGTTGAGGAACCACAGCGCGCAGCCGACGACCTCGCCGTCCCCGGCGAGCGCCACGTGCCCGAACAGCGCCGGGCCTGGCCCGAAGAGCGCCGCGTGCAGCTGCTCGGCGGTGAGGTGGCAGGACGCAGGCTCCCGCTCGTAGGCCGCGAGCTCGTGCACCAGCTCGACGACGGCCGTGACGTCGCGCGGCTCCACGTCCCGGATCACGCGGGCACCCCGACGTTGGCGTGCGCCACCTGCGGCACCCCGCGCTCGTCGCCCAGCACCGTCCAGGCCGGGGCGTCCATCGCGAACCGGACGCCCCCGGTCGACGGCAGCCCGATCCAGCGGGCGGTCAGGACCCGCGAGAAGTGGCCGTGCCCGACGAGGACGACATCGCCGTGCCCAGCGGCGGCCCGGGCATCGGCGAGGACCGCGTCCGCGCGCGCCTGCACCTGCTCGGCCGTCTCGCCGTTCGGGCAGGGGTCGGTCCACACCGTCCAGCCGGGGACGTGCTCGCGGATCTGGGCGGTCGTGAGGCCCTCGTAGTCGCCGTAGTCCCATTCGGCGAGCCGGTCGTCGACCCGGTCGACGTGCAGGCCCGCCAGCTCGGCGGTCTCCGCGGCCCGCCTGCGGGGGCTGGTCAGGACGAGCGCGGGGCGCCCGTCGAGCAGCCGGCCGCCGACCGACCCGGCGGCCCGGGCCAGCTCCCGCCCGCGCGGGGTGAGGGGGATGTCCGTACGTCCGGTGTGGCGGCCGGAGACCGACCACTCCGTCTGTCCGTGGCGAAGCAGCAGGACGCGACCGGTCACGGGCGGGACGTTACGCGCCGAGCGTGCGCCGGGTCCGGTGCCCGGCCGACGGAGTGCACGCTCGCCGGGAGGATCAGGCCGGGTGCGTGTGCACGGTCGCCGCGGTGAGCCGGGGCACGGCGTGGGTGAGGTGGTGCTCGGCGGCGTGGGCGGTGCGGTGTGCCTGCTCGACGGTCGCGCCCGCCGCGACCGCCAGGTCGACCTCCGCGTGCAGGGTGTGCCCGATCCACCGCAGCCGGACCCGGTCCACCCGCTCGACGCCCGGCACCTCCGCCAGGGCGGTGCCTGCCCGCTCCACCAGCCCGGGGTCGACGGCGTCCATGAGCCTGGCCAGGACCTGCCGACCCGCGCTCCAGGTGACGGCGAGGATCGCGGCGGCGATGAGCAGCCCGACGAGCGGGTCGGCCCAGCGCCAGCCCAGCGCGGCACCGCCAGCGGACAGCAGCACCGCGAGCGACGTCAGCGCGTCCGTGCGGGCGTGCAGGCCGTCGGCCACGAGCGCGGCCGAGCCGATCCGTCGCCCGGTCCGGATCCGCACCTGCGCGGCGATCTCGTTGCCGATCGCGCCGACGACGGCCGCGGCGGCCACCGCGCCGAGGAAGCGGACGTCCGCGGGCTCACCGAGGCGGCGCACCGACTCCCAGCCCGCGAGCAGCGCCGACGCGAGGATCACCGCCACCACCACGATCCCCGCGACGTCCTCGGCACGGCCGAAGCCGTAGGTGAACCGGCGGGTGGCCGGGCGGCGACCGAGCAGGAACGCGATCCCGACCGGTACGGCCGTGAGCGCGTCGGCGACGTTGTGCAGGGTGTCCGACAGCAGCGCCACCGACCCGGACGCCACGACGACCGCGGCCTGCGCGGCCGCTGTCACGCCGAGGACGGCCAGCGAGATCCACAGTGCGCGCATCCCCGCCGCGGAGGCCGCCATCGCGGGATCCACGCGGTCGGCCGTGTCGTGGCTGTGCGGGGTGAGCAGGTGGGTGACGGCGTGCCAGGCACGGCGGGCACGCCGGACAGGCGGGTGGCCGTGCGGGTGGCCGTGGCCGCGCCCCGCGTGTCCGGCGTGCGCGGTGGGGCTCATGGCGCCAATATACGTGCTCGTGTACGCACATGATGGCAAGTTGGCGGGCGAGCTACCTGACGTGGCCCGCGTCGAGGCCGCCGTCGAGTCGTTCCGGATGCTCGCCGACCCCACCCGCCTGCGGATCATGTGGCTGCTCGGCGCGGGGGATCGCGACGTCACCGACCTCGCCGCCGCCGTCGGCGCCGCCCGGCCCGCGGTCTCGCAGCACCTCGCGAAGCTGCGGCTCGCCGGGCTCGTCGGCGTCCGCCGCGAGGGTCGCCGCGCCGTCTACTCCGTCCGCGGTGGGCATGTGCGACGGTTGCTCACCGAGGCGCTCGGGGCGGCCGACCACCGCGTGACGGGGGCGCCGGAGCACCCCTGAGCGTCGCCCGCGCTGTGGCCGAGCGGAACGTGAGCGGGGTCCGGCGCGCGGGAGAGCCCGCTGGTGTTCCTCTCGACCGTCGTTCAGGGCGTGAGCAGCTGCGCGGTGAGCGCGGTGTCCTCGGTGCCGCGGTAGAAGGCGATCCTGCCGTCGCGGAAGCGCCACCAGTGGTGCAGGTCCATCTCGCCGCTGCGGCCGCTGGCCAGCACGGTGAACCCGAAGCGGATCACCGCCATCACGTCGGTGTCGCTGGAGGTGAAGGCCAGCGGGGTGAACTCGGTGACCTTCAGGCCCTCGGCGAGCGCGACGAAGAAGCTCGGCACCTCGGCCTTGCCGCGGCGCACCCCGTGCCACGGGGCGATCGAGGACTCGGGCTCGGAGGCCCAGTCGACGTCGTCGGTGAGCACGGCGAGGATGGCCTCGACGTCACCGCGGCCGAACGCCGCGTAGACGTCCTGGACGGTCTGGATCTTGGTGTCCATCGGTGTCTCCCATCGTGGATCGGACACCGGCGATGCTGGTCGGGACGTCGCGCCGGGCGCGTCCCGGAAACCATGTACTCAGCCGACCATCCCGTGCCGGTGCGCCCAGTCCGTCGCCCCGGCGCGGTTGTGGAGGCCGAGCTTGCCGAAGATGTTCGCGACGTGCCGCTCCACCGTGTGCACGCTGACGTAGAGCTTCTCGGCGATCGCCCGGTTCGTGGCGCCCGCGGCGAGCAGCGCCAGCACCTCGCGCTCGCGGGCGCTGAGCCCGTGGACGGCCGTTGCGGGCGCGGCCAGGTCGGCGAGCGCCGGACCCCAGGCGCGTGCCCCCCACCGCTCGTGCAGCGCGGCCGCGGTGGCCGCGTGGGCCCGCGCGCCGTGCGCGTCGCCGCAGACGTGCGCCAGCCGGGCGAGGTACCAGGCGGCGCTGCCCCAGCCGACCGGCACGCCCTGGATCAGGTTGCGTCCGGCGTAGGGCGCGAGCCGCACGGCGATCGGTGCGGCCCGCCGCGCGTCGCGCAGCACGACGGTCGTCTCGCCCAGCAACGCCCAGCTGGCCAGCACGAGCTGGTCGCGGGGCAGCGCGGCGAAGTCACCGGCGGAGAGCGCCTCCACCAGCGCCGTCGCCTCCTCGGTCCGGCCGGTGTCGGCCAGCACGAGGGCGAGGTCGCAGGACAGCGTCGGCAGGCCGGGGAACCGCGAGACCAGCTCGCGCAGCTCGGGCTCCAGCTCGGCGACGCGGCCCGCCCGCCGGTAGAGCGGCAGCAGCTGGGCCACGGCGTAGACGTCGGCGGCGGGCTGCCCGAGCCGGCGGCCCAGGGTGCGGGCGTCGATCGCGTACCGCTCGGCGTCGGCGTCGCGGCCCGCGAACCCGGCGAGCAGCGCTCTCCACAGCAGCACCCACCAGCGTTGCGACGGGTCGCGCCGTGCGGTGGCGATGCCGTCGGCGCTGTCCACCGCGGTGGGAGTACCGAGCAGGTCGCCTGCGTGGAACCGGACCGGGATCACCCACTGGCAGGCCCGGAAGCGCAGCTCCTCGTCATGGTGCCGCTCGGCCAGCGCGAGGAGCTGCTCGCCCGCGGCGATCCCGGTGGTGAGGTCGTCGGGCCCGCGGAGGGTGAACTGGCGGGCGATGAGCGCCGCGCCGAGCACGGCGTCGTCGCGGAGGGCCTCGGCGTCGGCGACGGCACGCGCGGCCTGTGCGCGAGCCGGGTCGCGGCCCGCCGGTGTCCAGTAGAGGGTCATGGCCCGGCGGGCGGCGAGCCGCACCCGCTGGGCGGGTGGCACGTCCGCCGCGCCGAGCGCCTCGTCCAGCAACGCGAGCAGCGCGCGGTCCGGGGAGATCTCGGCGACCGTGTCCCCGACGGCGAGCGCCGCCGCGGCGAGTACCGGTCCGTCGCCACGTCCGCAGGCGGCCAGCGCGACGGCCTCGAACCGGGTCCGGGCCTCGTCGGCGTCGCCGCAGCGCAGCACGGCCCGGCCGAGCGCCAGCTGGATCCCGGCGTGCACCTGCGGCGACGCGCCCGCCGCCACCGCGAGCTCGGCCGCGTGGCGCCACCAGCTCGCCGAGTCCTCCCAGGCCAGTCGGCGATCCGCATCCTCGGCGGCGCCGCGCACGGCGGCCAGCACGTCGTCCGCTCCGACGACGCCGCGGGCCGCCAGGGCGTGGTGCGCGATCTGGCTGGGCTCGACGACCGTGCTGAACGGCAGCACCGCGAGCGCGCGGGCGTGCAGGGCCATCCGTCGTGACGGCTCCATCCGGGCGGCGAGGGTCTCGGGGACCAGCGCGTGGACGAACCGGCGTCGCCCGCCGACCGCGTCGCCGCTCAACAGGTGCGCCTCGACCGCGGGCCGCAACGAGGTCGCCGTGGCGGCCGGGCCCTCGCCGATCAGCGCCGAGAGCGCCGCGTCGGTGAAGTCGCGGCCGAGCACCGCCGCACCGTCCAGCGCGCGGCGGGTGTCGGCCGGGAGCAGCGCGACCCGGCCGCGGACGACGTCGCGCACGGTCGCCGGGATCTCCGCGCCGCCGGCGGTGAGCAGCCGGGCCACCTCGCCGACGAAGAACGGGTTGCCCCCGGTGCGGTCGTGCACCTGGCCCGCGCGCGACGCGGCCGGGGTCGCGCGCAGCAACGCCGCCACCTCTGCGGCCGAGAGCCCGTCGAGGAGGAGCCGCCGGCACCGGCGGTACGTGGCCAGCTCGGTCAGCAGCCGCTGCAGCGTCGGGCCGGCCTCGGCGTCGCGGTAGGCCACGATCATCGCGACCGGCGCGGGCCAGAGCTGGTCGGCGGCGAACCCGAGCAGCCGCAGCGACCCCTCGTCGGCGCGGTGCGCGTCGTCGAGCACGACGAGCAGCGGGTTGCGCGCCGCCGCCTGCTCCAGGAGCCCGGTGACGGCCTCGAAGAAGCGGAACCGGTCGCCCGCGGCAGGGTCGGGGACCGCGGATCCGAGGCCGCGCAGCACCTGCGCCCACGGCCAGTACGGCGGCGCCTCGGCGATCTCCCGGCACCTGCCCCAGGCGACGGTCAGCCCGTCCGCGGCGGCCGCCGTGTCCTCGGCGAGCCGGGTCTTGCCGATGCCGGGTTCGCCGCCGAGCAGCACCACACCGCCGTCACCGGCCCGGGCCCGCTCGACCAGCTCGCCCAGCGCGGCGCGCTCGGCGGCCCGTCCCACCGACTGCGCGGACGCCATGCTCGACGGCATGTTCACGGACGTGAACCGTATCGACGCCCGCCGCGGATGGGCAGCCGCTCGGGAGGACGGGTCGACGGGGACCGTCGATCGGCGGGAGGTCGTCCCTGCCGGTCGGCGCCGCTTCGGGGGCGCGGAGACGGCGATCTGCCCGCGTCTCCCGGACGATTCCTTCGAACTCACTACGGCTACGCCAGTTGCCCAACCACGAATGCATCCACGACGATCGGACACCGACCCGGATCAGAACCCGCCGTCCCAGGATGGCTGCACGGAGTCCGCAATGATCGGCACCGCCGTGTTCCGATCACCTCCGGAGGCTCCGGCATCCGCCCAGTGGGACATGATTGACCGCCACCGTCGGGCTTCCTAGCCTGCGACTGCGCTGATCCCGCACTGTTGTGACGAGGAGCAAAGGTCGGATGGCTACCTACATCATGCTGAACAAGCTGACCACCAAGGGCCACGAGGCGATGCACCACAACCCCGACCGGTTGGACACGGTCGCCGAGGAGATCGGCAAGATGGGGTGCACGGTCGTCGCGCAGTACGCACTGCTCGGCGAATGGGATGTGCTGTCGATCATCGAGGCGCCGGATACCGGCACCGTCGTGCATATGAACATCGATCTCAGCACCCGAGGCACCTCGACCCGCACGGTCTACGCCGCGCTCACGGCGGAGGAGTTCAAGCAGCATCTGAAGGGCGACGTGCACCTCGCCAAGTCCGCCGGACCGGCGTGATCGCACGCGGTTCAACCGTTCCTCTCCGAGGCGAGTGGCGCAGTCACACCGGACGCACGGTGGCTCGTTCCGCTCACTTCCGGATGATGCCGACAACGTCGGTCACCTCCCTTCGTGTGCGGCCTCAGCGAGTATCGTGATCATCTATTGACGAAACTCTCGGCCTATTCCGGGCGCCGTCACGCCTGCCTTCGCTGCGCCCGTTGCGTAGCGGCATGGCTCTATTAGCGCCGTGACGATGTCATTGCCCGCTTGAGATCTGTCCATTCAATTCAATATGGCCAGAGATACGTGAGGAGTCGCCCGTGCTCTCATCCACGTCCCGGTCGATCATCGAGGCGACGCTTCCCGTGGTCGGTGAGCACATCCAGGCCATCGCGGCCCGCTTCTACGAGCGGCTCTTCACCGCTCACCCGGAACTGCTCGACGGCACGTTCAACCGCGGCAACCAGGCCGACGGCGCCCAGCAGCAGGCCCTCGCCGCGGCGGTCGCCGCGTACGCCGGGGCTCTCGTGTCCGGCGGCGACGCCCCGCAGAAGCTGCTGTCGCGGGTGGCGCACAAGCACGCCTCGCTCGGGGTCCGGCCCGACCAGTACCCGGTGGTGCACGACCACCTGATGCTCGCCGTCGCCGACGTCCTGGGCGCCGCCGTCACCGAGGACGTCGCCGCCGCCTGGAGCACGGTCTACTGGTCGATGGCCACCGCGTTGATCAACCAGGAGCGCGGGCTCTACAGCGCCCGCGGTGTGCGCCCCGAGACGGTGTGGCGCGAGTGGGCGGTCGAGCGACGCATCCAGGAGACGCCCGACGTCGTCACGTTCGTGTTCACACGCATCGACGACCGGCTGGTCAAGACCTCGCTGCCCGGCCAGTTCGTGACCGTGCTCATGCCCGTGCCCGACGGGGTGCGCCAGCCGCGCCAGTTCAGCCTCACCCGCGCCGACGACGGCATGCACCGGCAGATCTCGGTGAAGAGGGTGCGGGGCAACGGCACGCCGCCCGGCGAGGTATCCAACCTGATGTGCCAGGAGTTGCAGATCGGGGACGTCGTGTCGATGTCGGTCCCCTACGGCGACGTCGTCCTGGACGACTCGGGGCAGCCCATCGTGTTCATCAGCGCGGGCATCGGCATCACCCCGATGGCCGGGATGCTCTCCCACCTGGCCGCCGCGGGTTCGTCGCTGCCGATCATGCTGCTGCACGCCGACGAGCACGAGGGCACGTTCGCTCTGCGCCGCCAGGTCGTGAGCGACGTGCTGGCGCTACCGAACGCCGCCATCCACCTCTGGTACGAGAAGGGCGCCACCAGCTACGAACCCGTCGACGGTGCCCACGCGGGCCTGATGAACCTCGACGACGTCACCCTCCCGGCCGACGCCGGGTACTACCTGTGCGGCCCGATCCCGTTCATGGAGAAGATCCGCAGCTCGCTGCTGGAGCGCGGCGTGGCGACGGCCGACATCCAGTACGAGGTGTTCGGCCCCGACCTGTGGCAGGCCGATCTCGACTGAATCGATCATCGCGTCGGAGATGCGGGCGCGCTCGCCGGGGCGTGATCCCGCTCAACGAGCGGGGGCGCGATGCGCCGTCGGTACCGTTGACCGTCGCCGGGCCGTCGGAGAACCCCCGGAGACGAGAAACGACGCTGACCGACGGGAGGTCGTTCCCGCTGGTCAGCGTCGTTGTCAGCGCCTGGGTCAGGCGGCCTGCTTGGTCTCCCAGAAGATCTTGTCGATCTGGGCGATGTAGTCCAGCAGCGCCTGGCCGGTGGCGGGGTCGGTCGACGCCTTGGTGCCCCCGGCGCCCGCGGCCTTGGTGGCCTTGTTGAACAGCTCGTGCAGCTCCGGGTACTTCTCGAAGTGCGGCGGCTTGAAGTAGTCCGTCCAGAGCACCCACAGGTGGTGCTTCACGAGGTCGGAGCGCTGCTCCTTGATCTCGATGGCGCGGGCGCGGAACACCGGATCCTCGTTGGCCTGGTACTTCTCCTGGATGGCCTTGACCGACTCGGCCTCGAT
>NZ_JBFWVQ010000157.1:0-10198 GCF_050246655.1 Pseudonocardia sp. | reverse complement strand
CTTCCTGCGCCAGGACCACGACCCGCCTCGCCCGGTCGGTGAACCTCTCGAACATCTACAACTCCTCGCCTGCTGCGCCCACGTCTGCGGCACCTGCTGTGCCGCGAGCGCGTCGCACCATGATATCCGGCGTTTGCGCGTGGTCGCCGGTGGTGCGAGTCCCAGATCGCCGACGAACCCTCCGACACCTGCGAGTTCCGCACCGATTCACCCGCCACGACGGGCGCCAACACCAGGGCGTCCGACGTGGCAGGCGGCCGGATCAGCCGGCGGGCTCGCGCCACATGGCCCACAGCGGCGGCCCGCCGGCGACCGCGAGCTCGGCGGTGACGGCGAAACCGTGCCGGGCGTACAGCCTGCGGTTGTCCTCGCTGGTCGCCTCCAGGTAGGCGGGTGTCGCCGTCCGGTCGGCCTCGTCGAGCACGGCCCGCAGCAGCGCGGTGCCGTGCCCGCGACCCTGCTCACCGGGCCGGACGCCGAGGAACCACAGGTAGTGGTGGTCCGGACCGGCCGGGTGATGGGCCTCGAGCAGCTCGATGACGGCGAACCAGCGCTCGGCGTCCGGACCGGCGAGCTCCGCGCAGCCTGCCCCGAACCGCTCCCCCTGCTGCTCGGTCATCGGCGGCTGCCCGGGTGCGGTCCACAACGCGGCGCCCGCGTCCCCGGCGCGCCAGGTCGCGTCGTGGTGGGCGACGGCGTCCGCGG
This sequence comes from Pseudonocardia sp., assembly GCF_050246655.1. GTDB lineage: Bacteria > Actinomycetota > Actinomycetes > Mycobacteriales > Pseudonocardiaceae > Pseudonocardia. Next base: position 9,493 of record NZ_JBFWVQ010000157.1, on the reverse strand, counting down.
CGAGCGCGAAGAACTCGGGTAGCAGGACGCTGCGCCGGGCCGGGTCGGGCGCGAGCCAGGCGAACACCGGGTCGTCCTGGAAGGCCTCGGCGAGGGCGGTCACCACGTCGCCACGGTCGGCTGGTCGCGCCGCGGTGACGGCGGCGGTCGGGATGCTCATTCGTCTCTCCTCTCGGTCGGCCGGGCTCTCGCGGGCCCGGCGACGTCACGTTGGCCGTCGCGCCTGTCGGATCCCTGGCGTCCGGCTGGCACGATTTCCCTGGCGGACGGCCAGATCGTGGAGGCGCGATGCTGTTCCGGGTGCTCGGATCGCTCCAGGTGGAGTCCGACGCGGGCGTCGTCGTGCTGGGCGGGGCCCGTTCCCGGGCACTCCTCACCGCGCTGCTCCTGGACCCGGGTGCGGTCGTCGCGCTGGACCGGCTGGCCGAGGCGGTCTGGCCGGGTGAGCCACCCGCCGACGTCGGCAACGGGGTCCACACAACGGTGTCGCGGCTGCGTCGCGCGCTGGGCCCGGCCGGGGCGCTGGTCCGCACCCGCCCGCCGGGCTACCTGCTCGACGTCGGCCGGGACGCGGTGGACGCCGAGCTCTTCGAGGCGGCCACCCGCGAGGCGACGGCGCGCCTCGCCGCGGACCCGGCCGGTGCGGCGCTGGCTCTGGAGGAGGCCCTGGCGCTATGGCGGGGGCCCGCGTACGGCGAGTTCGCCGACGGGTTCGCCCGCGGTGCCGCCACCCGGCTCGACGCCCTGCGCACCGCCGCCCGCGAGACCCGGGCCGACGCGCTCCTGCAGGCGGGCGACCCGGCCACCGCCGCGGCGCTCGCCGCCGACCTCAGCGCGGCGCACCCCCTGCGCGAGCGCCCGGTGGAGATCGCGATGCGGGCGCTGGCCGCGCTCGGGCGCACCCCCGACGCGCTGGAGGCCTTCCGCAGGCACCGTTCGCTCGTCGGCGAGGAGCTGGGCCTGGACCCGTCGCCCCGGCTGCGCGAGCTGGAGACGCGGCTCCTGCGGGCCGACGTCGCCCCGCCCCGGGCGGCCCCCGCGCCACGTCGCGGTACGCGCCTGCCGACCCGGCCGTCACCGCTGGTGGGCCGCGCGGACGAGCTGCACGACCTCACCGGGGCCCTCGCGTCCCGCAGGCTCGTCACGCTCGTCGGCCCGGGCGGGGTCGGCAAGACCCGCACCGTCCTGGAGCTGGCCCACCGGATGGCCTCCGCCGGCCGGGCGGTGTGGTGGGTCGACCTCGTGCCGCTGGAGCCGCAACGGCTGGCCGAGGCGGTCGCCACCGCGCTGCGCATCGAGATCGGCGCCGGAACGGATCTCGTCGAGGACCTGTGCCTTGCCGTCGCCGACACCCGGGGGACGCTCGTGCTGGACAACGCCGAGCACGTCGTCGACGCGGTGGCGCACCTGGTCGAGCGGCTGCTCGACGCTGCCCCCGAGCTGCGGGTGCTCGTCACCAGCCGCGAGCGGCTCGCGCTCGACGGCGAGGCGGTGAAGGCCCTGTCGCCGCTGCCGCTGCCGACCGGGCCCGACCGCGACAACCCCGCGGTCCGGCTGTTCGTGGAGCGGGCGCCCGGCCTGGAGCCCGCGACCCTCGGCGACGCGGACCTCGCGTTGGTGGTCCGCGCCTGCCGCCGGCTCGACGGACTCCCGCTGGCGATCGAGCTCGGTGCGGCCAGGGCTGCTGCGCTGGGGCTGCCCGCCCTGCTGGAACGGCTGGACGGGCGCCTCGACATGCTCGCCGGGGGCAGGCGCACGGCGGACCGCCGCCACCGGACCCTGCGCGCCGTCGTCGAGTGGTCCCACGACCTGCTCACCGAGCCCGAGGCGCACCTGTACGCGCGGCTGTCGGTGTTCCCGGCGGGCTTCTCGCTCGACCAGGTCGAGTCGGTCTGTGCGGACGGGCTGCTTCCGGCGACGGGGATCGCGGACCTGCTCGCCCGCCTCGTCGAGCAGTCGCTCGTGCAGCGCGCCGGCACCCGGTTCGTGCTGCTGGACGTGCTGCGGACGCACGCCGCCGAGCGGCTGGAGGCCGCCGGTGAGGCAGGGGAGCTGCGCCGCCGACATGCCGCCGACACGGCCGCACGTCTCACGCGGCACTCCGCGTTGCTGTGGACCCGCGACGAGCCACGGGCCGTCGCCGCGCTGAACGACCTGGTCGCCGACCTGCATACCGCGTTTCGCACCGCCCTCGGTGAGGATCGTCACCTCGCCCTGCGGCTTGCCGGGGACGTGCACGACTACGCCTACTTCCGGCAGCGCCTCGACCTGCTGCGCTGGGGCACCGAGGTCCTGGACGACGCCGGGGCGGACCCGGAGCGCGGACCCGAGGTGCTCACGACGGCCGCCGCGGCGGAGTGGTCGGTCGGCCGGCTGGACGCCGCCGGTGCGCTCGCGGAGCGCGGTGTCGTGCTGGCCGGTGGTCCGGACGAGCCGGCGGCGCTCGCCCCGCTGAAGGTCCGCGCCGACCTGGAGCTCTTCCGCGGCGAGACGGATCACGCGGTCCGGACGTACCGGCTCCTCGCCGCCCGCTGGCGCGCGGCCGGCGTCCCCGCCCTCGGCGTGCTCTACGAGTCCTCCGTCCTGCAGACGCTCGTCATGGGCGGGCGCACGGCCGAGGCCGCCCGCGAGGTCGACGCGCTGTTGGCCGAGGCGGAGACCGTGAGCAACCCCACGGCGACCGCGTGGGCCTGGTGCGTCACCGGCCTGGCCGTGGCGGCCATCGACCACGCTCGCGCACTGCGGCACTTCCGCACGGCCGCCGTGCACGGCGAGGGCGTCGACAGCAGGCTGTTCGTCGCCATCGCCCGGACCTCCGAGGCGCTGACGGCGGGGGTCGACGACCCCGCCGCCGGGCTGCGGATGTTCCCGGACGTCCTCGAGCAGTGGGCCCTGCTGGGCAACGAGATGGTGCAGTGGTGGGCGCTCGGCAACCTGGTCGTGCTGCTCGCGCGCGCCGGCGCCGATCAGGAGGCGGCAGTGCTCGCAGGTGCCGTGATCGCCGCACAGGACTCGCACCCGCGGTTCGTGATCGAGGGGCTGCGTATCGGAAAGGCGCTCGCCGCGATCCAGGTCCGCCGCGGCGAGCAGGCCACGCAGGCCGATCTCGCGGCGGGCGCGGCGCTGGGGTTCGCCGGGGCGGTCGCGCACGCACGCCGGGCGCTGGCCCGGCCGGCCTGAAGCGGCCCGGGCTCAGTGCTCCCTGTGGTAGGCCTCCAGGACGCTCGCCGGAATGCGCCCGCGGTCGGAGACCTTGAGGTCGCGCTTGCGCGCCCATTCCCGGATCGCCTGGTTCTGTTCGCGGTCGATCGACGCCCGCTTCGGCGCTGCCGCCGGGGCGCTGCCCCGGGACCGCCGGCCGCTGATCCGCCGGGCGGCACCGACGTAATCAGCGAAGATGTCCCGCAACTTCGATGCGTTCTCCGTCGACAGATCGATCGCGTACGACCTACCCTCGAATCCAAACTCGATGGTCTCGTCGGCGTCCTTGCCGTCCAGGTCGTCGATGAGCCGGACCTCGCGAACCTGCGCCACTTCGTTCTCCCGAATGGAATGCCGGATGCTTGTCGACGCAAACGATAGCGCTGGTGGCGGTTCGCTACTACTCGGGACGCACCAACGGGTACAGAATGGTCTCCCGGATACCGAGCCCGGTGAGCGTCATGAGCAGGCGGTCGATGCCCATTCCCATCCCGCCGCTGGGCGGCATTCCGTACTCCATCGCCCGCAGGAAGTCCTCGTCGAGCTGCATCGCCTCCGGATCGCCCGCCGCAGCGCGCAGTGACTGGGCCGTCAGCCGCGCACGCTGCTCGACCGGATCGACCAGCTCGGAATAGGCCGTGGCCAGCTCCGTTCCGAAGACGATCAGGTCCCACGCCTCGGCAAGGCGCGGGTCGTCGCGGTGTGCCCGGGTGAGCGGCCGGACCTCGACGGGGTAGTCGCGCACGAACGTTGGCGCGACCAGATCGTGCTCGACGAGCTTCTCGAACAGTTCCAGGACGATCTCGCCCGCACCCCAGGAATCCTTGAGCTCCACCGATCGCGCGTCCGCGAGCTTGCGCAGATGCTCGACGGACGTGTCGAGCGTCACCTCTTCGCCGACGGCTTCCGACACCGCCTGGTGAAGCGAGACCGAACGCCACTCGCCGCCCAGATCGTGCTCCGATCCGTCCGCATGCCGGACGACCGTGGAACCGAAGATCTCCCGCACGGAGGCGAGTACCAGCTCCCGGGTGAGCTCGGCCATGTCGTCGTAGGTGGCGTAGGCCTGATACGCCTCGAGCATCGCGAACTCGGGCGAGTGGGTGGAGTCGATGCCCTCGTTGCGGAAGTTGCGGTTGATCTCGAAGACCCGCTCGATCCCTCCGACGACGCAGCGCTTGAGGAAGAGTTCCGGCGCGATCCGCAGATAGAGGTCGAGGTCGAGTGCATTGGACTGCGTCACGAACGGGCGTGCGGTGGCTCCGCCGTGCTGCAACTGCAGCATGGGGGTCTCCACCTCGGTGAACGACCGCTCGTGCAGGACGTCGCGCAGCGTGCGGACGACGGTCGCGCGGGTGCGCACCATCTCCCGGGCCTGCGGCCGGACGACGAGGTCGACGTAGCGCTGGCGCACCCGCGTCTCCTCCGACAGCTCGCGGTGCGCCACCGGCAGCGGCCGCACCGACTTCGCCGCCATCGCCCAGGAGTCCGCGAGCACCGACAGCTCGCCGCGCCGGGACGTGATGACCTCCCCGTGCACGAACACGTGATCACCGAGGTCGACGCTCGCCTTCCACCGCGCGAGCTCGGTCTCGCCCACCTTCGCGAGGCTCAGCATGGCCTGCAATTCGGTGCCGTCGCCCTCGCGGAGGGTGGCGAAGCAGAGCTTGCCGGTGTTGCGCAGGAAGATCACCCGGCCGGTGACGCCGACGGTCTCGCCGGTGGAGGTGTCCGGCGGGAGGTCCGGGTGCGCGGCGCGGATCTCGGCGAGGCTGTGGGTGCGCGCGACGGCGACCGGATACGGGTCGTGGCCCGCGGCGAGCATGTCGGCCCGCTTGGCCCTGCGGACCCGCATCTGCTCGGGCAGATCGGTGTCGGGACTCTCGGGCGGAAGCGCGCTCACGCGGGAAGGTTAGCCAGCGGCCGGCGCAGCCCCAGCGCCCGCCCGACCCGCGCGACTCCCCCGGCCCGACCTGCGCGACTCCCCCGGCCCGACCTGCGCGACTCCCCCGGCCCGACCTGCGCGACTCCCCCGGCCCGACCTGCGCGACTCCCCCACCCGACCCGCGCGAACGGCACGTACGGGAAGACCTATTTCCCGTACGTGCCGTTCGCGCAGGGCCGGGGGCCGGGGGCCGGGGGCCGGGGTCGGGGTCGGGTCACGGCAGCTCACGACGCCTCACGGCGCGGTGTGCACCGCGATGACCTGCTCCCACACCTCGTCGCGCCGCAGCGGACGGTCCACCACCGCACGCAGCAGCCAGTCGATGCGGTAGTCCTCACCGACGATCGACGGGCCTGCGTCGGCCGGCACGTCGATCGCGAAGGCGAGATCCTTGGGCCGGCGGGCCGCGAGCACCACCTGGCCGGAGACGTCGACGGTGGCCGCGACCGTGCGGGTGACGGACGTGCTGCCGCCGGCGGCGATGCTCGCTCGCCGCACCAGCTCGACCCGCACACCGCGGGCCTTGAACTCCTCCTTCGCCGAGACCCGGACGGTGGCCCGCACCGCCGTCCCGGCCCGGACGCTGGTGCGCGGCAACCCGAAGAACGAGATCGCCGCCTTGGGCGTGCCTCCGCCGACCCGGGCGGCCGGGAGATCGGGGGCGGGTATCGCGGGGGCCAGCACGATCACCGGCACCTGGGCGGGCTCCGGGAACCCCGCGCCGCCGACGTCCGCGCGCACGAACCACTCCGAGCCCACCCCGGCACCGGCGCTGGTCGGCGGCCCCCACCGCTCCTCGGGCTCGATCCACACGTCGTAGCTGTCGCCGTCCGCCGCGTCCCCGGCGGGCGGGTAGCGCTCGTCCACCAGGTCCTGCGGCCCCTCGGGCGGCTCGATCCGGCGGGGGACCGGGAGCACCGCGGCGGCCTCGACGACCTGGCCCGCTCGCATCGGCCCCTGGTAGACGTACTCGCCCGCGACGGCGCCCTCGGAGTCCTGCGTCCACGAGGCGCCCTCGGAGTCGCTGCGCCGATAGCGGTCGACGTGGAAGAGCGCCACCGAGCACTCGGCCTCCTCGAGGTCGGCGCGGGCGGTGATCCGCACCGTGGCGGTGATCGTCCCGCCAGGGAGGTGGACGTTCCCGTCCGTCACCAACTCGATCTCGGCCTCGGGTCCACGCACGGGCGCCACCCTAGGGGCACCAGGCCGCCGTTCGGTGGGGACGGTCGGATGCGCAACAACCGACCGTGTGACACGCCGAGCCACCGTCCCGGGCGATCGCTCACCCGGAGAGTGAACGCTCTTGCCCCCAACGGCTCGGCCAGGCGACGATCTCTGTACACCGTTCGAATGCAGATGGCTACAGTGTGTAGTCACCACGCGCGGTGCGTCGGGAGGCAACGGCGATGTCGGCGGACCACGACTACTCCGGGGACTACGGCTACGACCTCCTCCACGAGGTGCGCACCGCACTCTCGATCCCGGTGCCGCGCCGCCCCAGCCCGGTCATCTCGATCCGCGGCGTGCCCTTCGACCGGGATCCCGACGGCGAGACGCGCTGCGACCCGGCCCGGGAGGGCTGACCGCGCCTACCGTCGAAGGCATGCACGATCGGGCCCGCTCCTTCGGCGCCGTCGCCGGCGACTACGCCGTCCACCGTCCCGGCTATCCGGCCGCCGCGATCGACTGGGCGCTCGGCGGGCGCACCGGCGACGTCGTCGACCTCGGCGCGGGCACCGGCAAGCTGACGGAGTCGCTCGTCGCGCGCGGCCTGCGGGTGACCGCGGTCGACCCGGATCCGGAGATGCTCGCCGAGCTGCGCCGCCGCCTCCCCGGCATCGACGCGCGGGAGGGCAGCGCCGAGGCGATCCCCCTGCCGGACGGCTCGGTCGACGCGGTGCTCGCCGGGCAGGCCATGCACTGGTTCGATCCGGCGCGGGCGCTGCCGGAGATCCGGCGCATCCTGCGCCCCGGCGGAGTGCTCGCGGCCATGTGGAACGCGGACGACGACGAGGTGGACTGGGTCGCGGGCTACCACGAGGCCGCCTGGCACGAACGGCAGATGCCGCGCGGCGGCGACCGCCCGGGCCTCCCGGACTGGCCCGGGTTCGCGCCCGGCGAGCGCGCCGAGTTCGCGCACGCCCAGCGGCTGACCGTCGAAGGTCTGATCGCGACGATCGGCACGCACTCGTGGGCGCTGGTCGGCGACCCGGCCGAGGTCGAGGCCACCTACGGCCGGGTGCGCGCCTACCTGGGCTCGCGGCCGGAGACGCGCGGCGAGTTCGACCTCCCGCTGGTCGCGACGGTGCTGCGCGCCGTCCGCGGCTGATCGGTGTTGCGCAGGTAGGCCAGCCGCAGCCCGAGCAGCGTGAGATCGGGCACGTACGCCGAGATGGTCTCCGACACGCCGTCCATGAGGGGTGCGAGCCCGCCGGTACCGATCACCGTGACCGGTCCTGGCCCCAGCTCGGCGAGGATCCGCGTCACCAGCCCGTCGACCTGCGCCGCGTTGCCGTAGAGCACCCCGGACTGCAGGCACTCCACCGTGTTCTTGCCAATCACCGACCGCGGGCGGACGATCTCCACGGTCTGCAGCGCCGCTGCCCGGTTCGCGAGCGCCTCCATCGAGATCTCGATCCCGGGCGCCAGCACCCCGCCGAGGAACTCCCCCTTCGCCGACACGACGTCGATGTTCGTGGACGTCCCGAAGTCCACGACCACGCACGCCGTGGCGAAGAGGCGGTGCGCGGCCAGGGTGTTCACGACGCGGTCCGCGCCGACCTCGCGGGGGTTGTCCACGAGCAGCGGCACCCCCGTCCGCACCCCCGGGCCGACGACGACGCTGGGCAGCTCCGAGCGGTCCAGCAGCAGGCGCATCTCCCGCAGCAGGCTCGGCACCGTCGACAGCGCCGCGACACCGGTGACCTCGTGCGGCCCGAGCATGGCCCGCAGCGCGACCTCCAGCTCGTCCGCCGTCATGTGACGGTCCGTGCGCATCCGCCAGTCCCGCACCAGCGGGGGGCGCACCTCGTCCCCGTCCCCGTCGGAGTAGACGCCGAGCGCGATCTGGGTGTTGCCGACGTCCACGCAGAGCAGCACGTCAGGCCGCCGTGACAGCTCCCGAGAGCAGACCGGAGCCGGCCGGGGCGTGGCCTGCGTCGTCGCTCTCGTCGAGGATGCGGTTGTTCGCGTCGACGAAGACCACCCGCGGCCGGTACCGCCGCAGCTCGGCCTCGCCCAGCTGTGCGTAGGAGATGAGGATGACCAGGTCGCCGGGGTGCACCAGGTGCGCTGCGGCGCCGTTGATGCCGATGACGCCGCTGCCGCGATCGCCGGGGATGACGTAGGTCTCCAGGCGGGCGCCGTTGGTGATGTCGACGATCGCGACCTGCTCGCCCTCCAGGAGGTCGGCCGCCTCCATGAGATCGCGGTCGACCGTCACCGAGCCGACGTAGTGCAGGTCCGCCTGCGTCACGGTCACGCGGTGGATCTTGGACTTCATCATCGTGCGGAACATCGTTCTCCTACAGCTTCACCGGGACGTTGTCGATCAGGCGGGTGGCGCCGATGCGGGCGGCGACGAGCAGCCGCGCCGGACCGCGCGCCGGCGCCGGGCCGAGCTCGGGGTCGCGCAGCACCAGGTAGTCCACGGCGAACGCGGGCTCCTCCGCGAGCACGGACCGGGCCCGGTCGAGGACGGCGTCCGGGCCCTTCGCGGAGTGCGCGGCGCCCGCCGTGAGGGCGCGGTACAGCATGGGGGCCTGGGCCCGCTGCTCGGCCGTGAGGTAGGCGTTGCGCGAGGACAGGGCCAGCCCGTCCGGTTCCCGCACGGTGGGCACGCCGACGACCGCGAGCGGGAAGTCCAGGTCGCGCACCATCTTCCTGACCAGGACGAGCTGCTGGTAGTCCTTCTCGCCGAAGAACGCCACGTCCGGCGCGACGACGTGGAAGAGCTTCGCCACGACGGTGAGCACGCCCGCGAAGTGCCCGGGTCGGACCGCCCCCTCCAGCTCGGCGCCGAGCGCGCCGGGGTGCACGGTGGTCTGGGCGCCCTCGGGGTACATGTCCGCCACGCCCGGGGTGAACGCGAGCTCCACCCCCTCGTCGCGGCAGGCCTCCAGGTCCTCCTCCAACGGGCGGGGGTAGCGGTCCAGGTCCTCCCCCGCCCCGAACTGCAGCGGGTTCACGAAGATCGACACCGTGGTGACGCCCGAGCCGGGCACCCGGCGGGCGTGCCGGATCAGCTCGAGGTGCCCCTCGTGCAGCGCCCCCATCGTCGGGACGAGGGCGACCTTGCGGCCCGCCGCCCGCAGCGCGCGGGTCACCGGGGCGATCGCGGCGGGGCTC
>NZ_JBFWVQ010000156.1:0-10218 GCF_050246655.1 Pseudonocardia sp. | reverse complement strand
CCCCGGACATCGCCGTCCGGCGCTGCAGGCACCGTGTCGACGAGCCCCCTCCCGGAGGTCCTCGTTGACACCCCTGCAGTCCCGGCGTGCCCCGCGCACGCCCACCGGCACGTCGACCCGAGCGTCCGAGCGCCGAGCCCGGCATCGGAGCGCGGCGCCGCCTCGCACCACGCGCCGCGCAGGCGCGCCTGCCCGTCCTGCGGCGCCGGCCGAGCCCGTCTGGACCGTCCCCGCCACGGGGATGCCGTCCTTCGCCGATCTCGGGCTGCCCGCCCCGCTGCTGCGCGCGCTGGCCGCCGAGGGGTTCACCGCGCCGTTCCCCGTCCAGGCCGCGACGCTGCCGGACTCGCTCGCCGGGCGTGACGTGCTCGGCCGCGGCCAGACCGGCTCCGGCAAGACCCTCGCGTTCGGGCTCGCCCTGCTCGCCAGGGTGTCGGGCACCCGCGCGGCCGCGCGCCGCCCGTCCGGACTCGTGCTGGTCCCCACCCGCGAGCTGGCGCAGCAGGTAGTCGACGCGCTCGCCCCGCTCGCCGCGACGCTGGGGCTGCGGATCGACGCGGTCGTCGGCGGGCTGTCCTTCGGGCGGCAGGCGACGGCTCTGGAGCGCGGTGTCGACGTCCTCGTCGCCACTCCTGGCCGGCTCGCCGACCACCTCGACCAGCGCACCTGCGACCTCGGCCACGTCGCCGTCACGGCGATCGACGAGGCGGACCGGATGGCCGACATGGGCTTCCTGCCGCAGGTCCGCCGGATCCTGGACCGCACGCCCGCGGACGGCCAGCGGTTGCTGTTCTCCGCCACCCTCGACGGCGACGTGGGGGTGCTCGTCGAGCGCTACCTGCACGACCCCGTCACCCGCGCCGTCGCCTCGCCGACCGCGCAGGTCGAGACGATGGACCACCACGTCCTCGTCGTGGAGGCGGCCGAGAAGTCACGCGTGGTCGCGGAGATCGCGGCCCGCGCGGGCCGCACGATCCTGTTCGTCCGCACCAAGCACGGCGCCGACCGCCTCGTGCGTCACCTGCGCCGCGACGGCGTCCTCGCCGCGGCGCTGCACGGCGGCAAGGCGCAGAACGCGCGCAACCGGGCCATCGCCGCCTTCGCCGCGGGTGAGCCGCCCGTGCTGGTCGCCACGGACGTCGCGGCCCGCGGGATCCACGTGGACGACGTGAGCCTCGTCGTCCACGTCGACCCGCCCGCCGATCCCAAGGACTACGTACACCGCGCCGGGCGTACCGCCCGAGCGGGCGACACCGGCACCGTCGTCACGATGGCGACGCCCGAGCAGCGCGGCGACGTCGACGCCCTCACCCGCAAGGCCGGCGTGCGCGCCACCGTCACGGAAGTGGCACCCGGTGGCGCCGACCTCGTCCGCATCACCGGCGCCCGGGCCGGCGGCGTCCCGGAAGCCGAGCGCCCGGCACGCCTCACCCCGCCCGCCGCCCGACCCGCCCGGTCCGGACGCGGGGGCACGGACCCGGCGGCACGGGCCGGGCAGGCCGGCCATGGCGTCCGGGCCGCCCCGGCGGACGCCGCGGGTCGTCCCGCGGCTCGCAGCAGCGGCAGCCCGGGAGGAGCGGCCGCGCACAGCGCCCGCGTCGGCGGGAGCCGGCCGCGCCGGCGGCGCGGCCGCGGCTCGGCGGCCTGACGCCGGCGGCCACCCCGGGCACCGGGCGCACCGACCGCGCCGCTCGCACACACGTTCCAGCGCCCCGCCGCACCCCCGGGCCGCGCCCGCACACACGTTCCAGCGCTCGCACATGCCGCGTGGCCGTCGCACACACCGCCGGCGCCATGTGCGACGTCCCCCCGGTGTGTGCCACCACCCGCGCACATGTGCGGGCGGCCATCTGGAAGCCGCGGCCGCCCACCGAACACGCACCACCCACGGAGCGCGCGCCCACCGACGGGGTGCGGGCCGCCCACCGCGTGCGCGCCACCCCCCGCGGCCGCCGCACCGCCGGGCCCCGCCCGCACACACCTTCCGCCGCCCCGCCGCACCCCCGGGCCCCGCCCGCACACATGCTCCAGCGCTCGCACATGCCGCGTGGCCGTCGCACACACCGCCGGCGCCATGTGCGACGACACCCCGGTGTGTGCAACCACCCGCACACATGTGCGAGCCGACCGCCTGGCCGCCGCGGGCCACCGCCGCCCGGCCACCGGAGCCGCCGACCCGACGGCCGCCGTACGGACCGCGTCAGGCCAAGCCCAGCACCGACAACGCCAGCCGCGCCGCCGCCCCACCCGCCTCCTCGGCCACCGCGAGTGCACCGGGGACGTCCAGGTCCGCCAGCAGCGCGGCGCTCACGGCGTCGGCCGCCGCCGAGTGCCCGTCGCCCACGCCTCGCGCGGCCGCGGCGTAGAGCCGCTCCAGCCGGGCGGCGGCGGTGTCGAGCGCGGCGTGCTCGAAGTCCCACGGCCGGTCCCACGGCCGGTCCACCAGCAGGAGCCGAAGCGCAGCGGCCGGGTGGCCTTCGAGCAGGTCCGAGACGAGCACGAGGTTGCCCGCGGACTTCGCCATCTTCTCCCCGCCGACCCGCACGGTGCCGACGTGCATCCACGAGCGCGCGAACGGCCGCACGCCGGTCACGGCCTCGGCCATCGCCGACTCGTAGGCGTGGTGGGGGAACCGCAGGTCCTCGCCGCCGACGTGCAGGTCCACCGACGCACCGAGCACGGTCAGGGCCATCGCCGCGCACTCGGCGTGCCAGCCGGGTCGGCCGCTGCCCCAGGGGCTCGGCCACGCGGGCTCGCCGGGGCGGGCCGCCCGCCACACCGGGACGTCGTCGGGGTGGTCGGCGCGCTCGTCGTGGAGGTGACCGAACTCGACGGCCAGCTCCCGCGCGACCTCCGCCGGCACGCCGGCCCGCTCGGGCGTGCCGGCGCCGCGGAAGAAGACGGTGCCCTCCCGCTCGTAGGCGTGGCCGCCCTCGAGCAGCGCGGCGGCGAGCGTGACGACCTGGCCGACGTGGTTGTGCGCCCGCGGCTCGTGCACCGGGCGGCGGACGCCGAGCGCGGCCATGTCGCGGTCGAACCGGAACTGCTGCACGGCCGCGAAGCTGTCGGCCCGCTCCCCCGCCCGCGCGGCGGCGGCGTCCAGGACGTCGTCCACGTCGGTGACGTTGCGGCACGACTCGACCTCGACGCCGAGATGGCGCAGCACCCGGCCAGCGACGTCGGCCCAGACGAACGTCGCCGCGTGTCCGAGGTGGGTGGTGTCATACGGGGTGATTCCGCAGACGTACATGCGCGCGCGGCCCACAACGGGCAGGGCCGTGCCCCCGATCCGCAGCATCAACGGCCCTTCTCCGCACGGCGGGCGGCGCGGCGCAGCTGCATGATCCGGCCCGATCCGGGGATCGCCACGAGCAGGACGCCCGCGATCGCGGCCAGCAGCAGCGCGACGCCGCTGGGCAGCTGCCCGCTCCACCACAGGAAGTTGATGATCACGGGGACGTTGTTCTGGACAATGAAGATCAGCAGGAAGATCAGCACCAGGGCGGCGAGCACCAGGCCGAGGTAGAGCCCGCTGGCCACGGTGCGGTGGGCCGGTTTCGCCGGCGGCGCCTTCGTGGTGGGCTGTTCGGCCGGCGGCGTGTCGACCCGCAGGTCGACGGTGCGCTCGTCGCCGGGCGTGGCGTCGAACGGCCGCAGCGCGGGCTCCGTCACCGGGTCCGCGTGTGGATCGTTCTGGCCGACGTTGCCGTACCTCTCGGGCCCGCCGGAGGTGTCCTCCGGGCGCGCCGGATCCCCTCGGTCACTCATGTGCGAAGTATTGCGCAAGCAGCGGTATGACCCGGGCAACAGTCGGCTAACGTCCGGTCGTGGACTACGACGAAGCCATCGCCGTCTTCTTCGCGCCCGCGCCGACCGGTGTCGGCACCCCCACCGCCGTGTCCGCAGCCGCCCCGGCGCGGCGGCTGCGGGATGCCTACGAGCCGCTGTCCATGCATGCGGTGTGGAGCAGGCGGGTGAACGAGGCCCTCGCCGTCCACGGCTACGACTTCTTCACCGCGTACGTGACGGGCCGCGCCGCCCCGCTGGGAGCGGTGCCGTCGTCGGTCGTGTCGGCGACGTTCGCGGTGTTCGATCCGGGCACGATCGACGCGATCTGGACGGGCGGGCTCGGCCTGCTCCCACTGCCGGAGCTGATCGCGCTGCGCGACCGCGAGACCGCGGCGAGCCTGCGCGAGATCCTCTCGCCCGTGGCGGGCGAGGACGAGGTGGGGCGGCTCGCCACCACCCTGGAGGGGGTCACCGACGGGCTCGACGGCACGGGCCGCGTGCTGTTCAGCGCGCTGCGCGCGCAGCCGCGGCTCGAGGACCCGTACGGGCGGCTGTGGCGCGCGACGGACCTGCTGCGCGAGCACCGCGGGGACGGCCACGTCGCCGCGTGTGTCGCCGCGGGTCTGGACCCGGTGCGGATGGGCATCCTCATGGAGGTCTGGCTCGGCTATCCGGTCGGCGAGTACAGCGGTACCCGCGCCTGGCCGGAACGGGCCGCCGCGGCGGGCCTGGCCCGCCTGGAGGCCGACGGCCTCGTCGCGGACGGCGCGATCACCGCGGAGGGTCGGCAGTTCCGCGACGGCGTCGAGGCCACGACGGACGCCGCCCAGCAGGCGGTGGTCGACGCCCTCGGGGGCGAGCTCGACGCGCTCGCGAAGCAGCTGGACGCGCTGTCGCAGCGGTGCATCGAGCAGGGTGCGTTCCCGCCGGACCCACGCAAGCGCGCCGGGGGCTGATCCGCGCCAACACGCGCCAACACGCGCCAACACGCGCCAACACGCGCCAACCCGCACCGTCACGCCGGCCCGTTGCGAGGAGGCGCGACCGCCGACGGGGCTCCCCCTCGGGTCCCCACCGGTGGCCGCGCCCGCCGTCCCCCAGCGGCGCGCGGCCATCCTCTGGCCCCGCGCGCTACCGATCAGCGCCCGTGCACGACCGCAGTTCCCCATACCGGGCAGGAATCAGCCTTGCGGCCGGTCCGCCCAGGCGATATTCCGCCCGCCAGGCACGATCCGGTCCGGAACTTGCCCGCAGGTCCGCCCCTGCGCCACGCTGCACAGCGTGATGCGCAGCCCCGCCCGGATCCTCGTCGCGAGCCGGCTCGCCAACGTCGTCGAGGCGCGGTTGCGGCAGCTCGCCGCTCCCGACACGATCACGATCGCGGCGGACGAGCAGAAGCTGCGTGCCGCCGTCGCGGAGACCCTGCGCTTCGACGTCGTCCTCACCGACCTGACCTGGAACGACGCCGAGCTGGAGTTCCGCTTCGACGGGTTCGACGTGCTCGATCTCCTGCACGACCTGGGTCGCGCGGCCCCCGTGGTGTTCGCCGTGCACGGCAGCACCACGGAGCGCGATCACGTGGACGAGGCGATGGACCGGGCGGTCGTGTCCGGGATCGTGCGCAAGGCACGCGGTCTCGAGGAGATCCTCGCCGACCTGCGCCTCGTCGCGGCGGGCCGGACGCTGCCGCCGGGAACGGTCCGGTCGCGCGCCCCGATCTGCCGCTACCTCGCCGACGGGAGCCGCGGGCGGACGGCCGCCGCCATGGCGGGAGCGATCGCCGCGCGCCGCGCGTCGGACCACGAGTCGCTCGCAGCGGCCGCCCACTGTTCGCGGCACACCGCGACGAAACTGGTGGACCGCTACCTCGGCCCGCTCATCCGCGCCCGCGGCGACCACCCGGAGCGGCTGCCGCTCACCGCGCCCGTCGTGTACCGGTGGTGCGGCGAGCACGCCCTCTACCTGACGAGCTGGTGTCGCCGCAACGGGTTGCGCCACGTCCTCGGCCCCGAGGCCGGGTGACGGGAAGCGGCCGTCAGGCGTCGGGGCCGAGGACGCGGCGCATCGTCACGTGCTCGACGCCGTCCCAGTCGTAGGGCTCACCCACCTGCTCGAACCCGTATCCCCGGTAGAAGGCCGACGCGTGGGTCTGGGCCTCCAGCACGCACGCCCCGTCACCCACCTCGGCGAGCACGGCGGCCATCAGCCTGCGGCCGAGTCCGCGGCCCCGGACGGACGCGGCGGTGCACAGCCGCCCGATACGCAAGCCGCCGCCGGGTTCGGCGAGCAGGCGCGCACAGCCGACCACCTCAGGGGCGTCCGGCTCGACGGCGTTCGGCACGTCGAGCCAGTAGTGGCGGGTCTGCGGCTCGAGGTCGCGCCCGTCGAGCTCGGCGTAGGCACAGGCCTGCTCGACCACGAACACGTCCACGCGTACCCGCAGGATCGCGTAGAGGGTGGCGGCGGGCAGGTCGGCGGCCCAGGAGCGGTGCACGGTGGCCGCCGGGAGCGCGCCGGTCTGCGCATCAACCATTGCCCGTGCCTACCAGATGGGCGAGTGCCTGCCCCGGTTAGCCTCACGACGTGCGCCACCACGACCTGCTCGTCATCGGCACGGGTTCGGGGAACTCGATCCTCGACCACCGGTTCGCCGACCTGGACTGCGCGATCGTCGAGCAGGGAGTCTTCGGCGGCACGTGCCTCAACGTCGGCTGCATCCCGACGAAGATGTACGTCTACCCGGCCGACGTCGCCGAGGAGGTCCGGTCCGCGGGGCGCCTCGGCGTGGACGCCGGCGTGGACCGGGTGCGCTGGCGCGACCTGCGTGACCGTGTGTTCGGCCGGATCGACCCGATCTCCGCGGCCGGTCGCGAGTACCGGGCGGGCGAGCGGACCCCGAACATCACCCTCTACGAGGGCCACGCCCGGTTCACCGCGCCGCGGACCCTGGAGATCGACGGGTACGGCGCCGTCAGCGCCGAGCGGATCGTCGTCGCGGCGGGCAGCAGGCCGTGGGTGCCGCCGAGCGTGCGGGACGTGCCCTACCACACCTCGGACACGATCATGCGGATTGACCGGCCGCCGCAGCGGCTGCTGATCGTCGGGGCGGGCTACATCGCCGCCGAGTTCGCGCACGTGTTCTCCGCGTTCGGCTCGGAGGTCACGGTGATCGGGCGCGGGGACGTCATGCTGCGCGGCCAGGACGAGACGGTCATCGCCCGGTTCACCGACATCGCCCGCAAGCGCTGGGACGTACGGCTGGGCCACCCCGTCGCGCGGGCCGAGGTGGACGGTGGCGAGATCGTCCTCGAGCTCACCGACGGTGCCCGGCTCCGGGGCGACCTGCTCCTCGTGGCCACCGGCCGCATCCCCAACGGCGACCGGCTCGATCTGCCCGCCGCGGGCGTCCCCACCCGTCCGGACGGCCGGATCGTCGTGGACACCTACGGACGCACGCCGGCCGAGGGCGTGTGGGCGATGGGCGACGTGAGCTCGCCCTACCAGCTCAAGCACGTCGCGAACCACGAGGCGACGATCGTGGCGCACAACCTGCTCCATCCCGCGGACCTGCGGGTGACCGACCACCGGTTCGTGCCGTCGGCCGTGTTCACCCACCCTCAGATCGCGGCGGTCGGCCGTACCGAGCGGCAGTGTCGTGACGAAGCTCTCCCGTACACGGTGAAGATCCAGGAGTACGGCGACGTGGCCTACGGATGGGCGATGGACGACACCACCGGGTTCTGCAAGATCCTGGCCGAACGGGGCACAGGACGGCTGCTCGGAGCGCATGTGATGGGCCCGCAGGCATCGACGGTCATCCAGCCGTTGATCCAGGCGATGTCGTTCGGGCTGGACGCCCGGCAGATGGCTACCGGCCAGTATTGGATTCATCCTGCGCTCCCCGAGGTCGTGGAGAACGCTTTGCTCGGTCTCGACCTCTAGCATGAACACGGACGCGATGCCGCACAGCCCGCCACGCCGCCGACTGGTCCCCCGTCCCCCCAACCCTTGAGGTGCCCATGCCGATGACCGCTGTCGACAGTCCTGCCCGCCCGAGGTCGCCGAAACCGATCACCGAGGGGCGGCGCGGACCCGTCGCGCAGTTCTCGGTGTATACGTTCGTCGTCCTCCCGCTGCTGGCCCTGGTCGCCGCCGTCCCGTTCGCCTGGGGGTGGGGCCTGAGCTGGGTGGACGTCGCCATCGGTGCGGTGTTCTACGTCGTGAGCGGGCTGGGCGTCACCGTCGGCTACCACCGCTACTTCACCCATGGCTCGTTCAAGGCGGGTCGGCCTCTGCGGATCGCGCTGGCGCTCTCGGGCAGCTTCGCCATGCAGGGCCCGGTGACGGTGTGGGTGGCAGACCACCGCCGCCACCACGCGTTCTCCGACGCCGAGGGCGACCCGCACTCGCCGTGGCTGTTCGGCGACACCCCGGGCGCCGTCGCCAAGGGGTTCTGGCACGCCCACACGGGGTGGCTCTTCGAGCGTGACATGACCAACCAGGAGCGCTTCACCCCGGACCTGCTGGCCGATCGCGACATCGTCCGGATCGACCGGCTGTTCCCGCTGTGGTCGACGCTCACGCTGCTGTTGCCCGCGGTCCTCGGGGGACTCATCACCTGGTCCTGGTGGGGCGCGTTCACGGCGCTGTTCTGGGCCGGGTTCGTGCGCGTCGCGCTGCTGCACCACGTCACCTGGTCGATCAACTCGATCTGCCACATGATCGGCGAGCAGCCGTTCAATTCCCGGGACCGTTCCCGCAACGTGTGGCCGCTCGCGATCCTGAGCTTCGGCGAGTCCTGGCACAACCTGCACCACGCCGACCCCACGTGCGCCCGCCACGGCGTGCAGCGGGGCCAGGTCGACATCTCGGCGCGCGTGATCTGGCTGTTCGAGAAGTTCGGCTGGGCCACCTCGGTGCGCTGGCCGACCACGCGGCGGCTGGAGAAGCTGGCGCGGGCCAAGACCGCCTGATCCCGGCGGTCAGCCGTCGGGTTCCACCGGTCCGGGTGCCGGGGACCGACCCCGGATCGCACCGACGATCTCCGCCTTCTCCCGCCGGTTCCGGACGAGGTACACCCACCCGTCGGCGGTCTCGACGACCGTCGGCGTGTGGGTGGACCGCAGTACGGAGTCGCGCACGCTCCGCACCCGCCCGACGTGGGTGCGGAGCGCGCCGAGCGGGCGGCGCAGGACCAGGGTCCCGTCGCCGTGCAGCAGCACGTCCGTCGCGGTGTGCAGCACCTGCCAGGTGATCATCGTCCCCACCCCGGTGAGCACGGCGGCGGGCAGGAGGAGCAGCAGCGCGTCCCGTCCGAGGCCCGCCGCCGCGGTCAGGGCGAACCCCGCAGTCGCCACGCCCGCGAGCACGAATGCGGCGCCGAGCGCCGCGGAGAACCACAGCCACACCCGCCACGCGCCGTGCAGCGGCCACCGCCGCACGGCGTCACGGCTCGGATCGCTCATGACCGGCCCCCTCCCACGGCTCGCCGCCGCCGTGCACACGCGGGCGTGGCCGTGCACACGGCCCGACGTCCGCACCGTGACGCGACGGTGTGCACGGCGTACACAGCGGGCCGGGTCCGCACGCCGGTGGTCAGGTGCACGACACGTGTCACCCCGGCGCGACCTCCAGCACGCGGTAGCCGCCCGACGAACCCAGCCGGCTCGTCGGCCAACCCTGCTCCCCCAGCCACCGGGCGAGCGAGTCCGAGCCGAGGTTCTTCGCCACCACCAGGTACGCCCGGCCTTCGGGATGCAGGCGCGGCAGCCACGTCCGCAGCAGGTCGTGCAGCGCCGCCTTGCCCGACCGGATCGGCGGGTTGGAGTAGATCCCGGCGAAGGTGACGTCGTCCGGGACGTCCTCGGGCCGGCAGGCGGTGACGTTGCCGAGCCCGGCGGCCTCGGCGTTGCGGCGGGTCAGCGCGACCGCCCGGTCGTTGACGTCGACCGCCCACACCGGCAGGCGCCGCCGCCGGGCCGCCAGGGTGAGCGCGATCGGCCCGTAGCCGCAGCCGAGGTCGAGCAGCGGCCCCCGCACCGGCGGCAACGGTGCCGTCTCCAGCAGCACCCGGGTGCCGCGGTCGAGCCGCGACTGCGAGAACACCCCGGCGTCCGTGGCGAGCTCCAGCCGCACGTCCGCCAGCTTCACGGTGACGCTGCCGGGGCGGCTGCGCGCGCTCGGCTGCGCGGTGAAGTAGTGCTCGGTCACACCCACGATGCTCCCCCGCCGGCCTGGGCGACGCCGACCCGGGTGCACCGGCGGCCCAGGAACCGCAGTGGGGTGGCTTCACTCCGATCCGGCCGGTGTAAAGCCACCCCACAGCGGAACGCGGGAACGCAGGAACGGGCGGCCGGCGATCAGGTCGCCTTCGGGCCCACCCAGCTCATGAGGCCCCGCAGCTTCACCCCCACCTGCGCGTTCGGGTGC
>NZ_JBFWVQ010000155.1:0-10257 GCF_050246655.1 Pseudonocardia sp. | reverse complement strand
TGTGTCGTGTCCCTTCGTGAGAACCCTTAGCCAGGTCTCACTGACCGTCACACGGTGGCCGCCTCCGTCATGGTCGCCACACCGAACACGGCGAACCCCGAACTCCACCAGCTCACGGGACGCAACCCCTCGCCGACGCCCGTCGCACCTCGCAGACGCCCGCGGACTTGACCCCGCCGCACCTCGCAGAGGCCCCACACCTCGCAGCGCCCCGCAACCTGCACCCCGCAGAGCCCACCCACGCCTCGCAGGCGCTGCAGCCTCTGCGAGGTGTCGGAGAACCCTGCGAAGCCGGACGGAACGGCCTGCAAAGCCGAGCAGAACCCTGCGAAGCACGCGGGACCCTGCGAAGCCGAGCACAACCCTGCGAAGCGGCCGAACCCCTGCGAAGCCGGGCCGACTCCGCACGGCCCGCCGCGGCGGCCATGCCCACCCCGCCACCGCGCTCCAGCGGGCCACCACCCCGCCACCGCACTCCAGCGGGCCACCGACCCGCCACCGCACCCACCGCACCCACCGCACCCCCGAGCCGTGCCGCCCGCCGCACCCGACGCAGGCGCCGCCCACCCCGGCACCCCGCCCGAGCACAGCCGGCCACCAGCCCCGCCTGACCTCACGCTCAGCCGGCTACTCCCGCTCGTCCACCACCAACACCTCGTCACGCGCCGTACCCGTCCGGTAGGCCGTACGCCCGAGCAGCTGCGCGATCACCGGGGCCGTCAGGACCTGGAAGACGCCGACCAGGGCCAGCGCGAGCGCCCCCGCGACGTCCAGGCGTAGCGCGGCGGCGGCGAGGATGCACAGCAGGCCCAGCGTCTGCGGTTTGGTGGCAGCCTGCAGCCGGGCCGGCAGGTCGGGCAGGCGCACCACGCCCAGCGCACCCAGCAGGCACAGCGCGGCGCCGACCAGCAGAAACACCGCCGTGAGCACGTCGAGGATCACCGGTGGCGCTCCCGTCGCTCGGCCAGCCGGGCCGCCGTCGCGCTGCCCACGAACCCGACGAGGGCCACCGCGGCGAGCAGCGGGACGTTCGACGTGTCCCGGTACCACCCGACGTATCCGGCGGTGGCGGCCACCAGCAGCACGACGAGGACGTCCAGAGCGGCGATCCGGTCCAGCGTGCTGGGCCCGCGCAGCAGGCGGATCCCGGTGAGCGCGCCTGCCGCGACGAGCATCGCGGCGGCCACGGTGAACACGGTGCTCACGACCGCACCTCCGGGTCCAGGGTGGCGACGACCCGCTGCTGCAGCGCCAGCGCGCGGCGCCGCGCCCGCTCGACATCGGCCGGGGTGCGGGGGCCGAGCACGTAGAGGTACCAGCGGCGGCCGTCGAGGTCGAAGTCCAGCGCCATCGTGCCGGGGGCCAGCGACATCGCGTTCGCGATCGCCACCGTGACCCGGTCCGAGCCGGTGGGCAGCGGCATCTCCAGCACGCACGCCCGCGCCGCCGGCCCGTGCCGTAGCGTGTGCCACGAGACCTCGACGCTGGAGACCACGAGGTCGCACAGCAGGTGCCCGGCCAGCATCAGCAGCCGCAGCGGCCGCACCGCGAGCGGGTCGACCACCCGCGGCAACCGCGCCACCGCCGTCACGCCCGCCGCGACCGCGATCCCGCCGAGGACGGTCACCGGTGTCACCGACCCCCACAGCAGCACCCACACCGCGGTGAGCCAGCCGATCCGGACCAGGATGCTCACTGGTCCACCCCCAGGACGGCGACGGTGTAGGCGCTGCGGTCGGCGAGGTCCGCACCGGCACGCGCCGTCGTCGCGGACAGCGGGCCCGCCGCGACGGCGATCCCCAGGCTCACCGCGACGATCGCGGCCGTCGCCGCGTACATCGGCCGGGAGGTCATCGACGCAGCAGCGGTGCCCACGACCAGCTCGTCGCTCGGATCCTCGTCGGGCAGCGCCGGCTTCGGCGCCCCCCAGAACGCCCGCGTCCACACCCGCACCAGCGCGTAGAGGGTGAACAGCGAGGCGACGACCACGACGCCCGCCGCCGCCACGGCCCACGGCCCGGCCCGCGCACCGGCCTGCAGCAGGGCGAGCTTCGCGACGAACCCCGCCGTCGGCGGCAGCCCCGCGAGCGTCAGCGCGGGCACCGCGAACAGCACCGCCAGCACGGGCGCGGCATGCGCCAGCCCGCCCATCCGGTCCAGGGCCGCCGTCCCCGTGCGCCGCACGATCAGCCCGCTGACGAGGAACAGCGCGGCCAGCACCGTGATGTGGTGCGCCGCGTACAGCGCCGCGCCACCGAACCCTTCCGGGGTCGCCACCGCGAGCCCGAACAGCATGAACCCGATGTGGCCGACGAGCAGGAACGACAGCAGCCGGTTGAGGTCGTCCTGCGCCACCGCGCCGAGCGTCCCGACCAGCATCGTCACCACCGCCAGGGCCAACAGCAGCGGGGACGGGCCGTCCGCGGGCAGGATCAGCGTCTGGGTGCGCAGCAGGGCGTAGAAGCCGACCTTGGTCAGCAGGCCCGCGAACAGCGCCGTCACCGGGGCCGGGGCGCTGGGGTAGCTGTCGGGCAGCCAGAAGTGCAGGGGCACGATCGCCGCCTTGATCCCGAACACGACGAGCAGCAGCAGCGCGAGCACGGCGCGCAGGCCCTCGGGCAGCGTCACGACCCGCTCCGAGAGGTCGGCCAGGTTGACCGTCCCGGTCGCCGCGTAGACCAGCGCGATCGCGGTGAGGAACAGCAGCGACGACAGCAGGCTCACCGTCACGTACGTCATGCCCGCCTGCACCGTCCGCGCCGAGGCCCGCCGCGTGATCAGCACGTAGGACGCCGTCAACATCACCTCGAAGGCCACGAACAGCGTGAACAGGTCCGCGGTCAGGTAGGCGAGCGCGACCCCGGCGCAGAGCAGCAGGTAGACGGGGTGGAACGTCGTGCTCGGCGCCTCCCGGCCCTGGTCCGTCACGCGCTGCGCGATGGCGTAGACCTGCACGGCGAGCATCACCAGCGTCGAGACCAGCAGCAGCAGCGCCGAGAGGCGGTCCGCGACCAGCGTGATGCCCACGGGCGGGCCCCAGCCGCCGACGTGCAGCACCACCGGGCCGCGGGCGTCCGCGGCGGCGAGCAGCACGGCCGCCGCGACCACCGACACGGCCACCGTCGGCACCGCCACGACCCGCGGCACCGCGGGGTGCCGCCCGCCCAGCATCGCCAGTGCCGCCCCCAGCATCGGCAGCAGCACCGGGACGGCGACGACCGCGCTCACGCAGCACGCTCCGCGGGGTCGGTCTCGTCCTCGCCCTCCAGGCCCGCCCGTGGTCGGACCCGCTCGCCGATCCGGCGGTCCTCGACGTCGTCCTGGACGTCGTCGTGCCCGACGAGGACGGACGAGCGGTACCCCAGTGCCAGCAGGAACGTCGTCAGCGCGAAGGTGATCACGATCGCGGTGAGGGCCAACGCCTGTGGCAGCGGGTCGGCGCTCGACTCCGGTGTCACCGCGCCCACCGGCGGCAGGGCGGGCGGACCGCCCGCGAGCTGCAGCAGCAGGTTCGCCCCGTGCCCCAGCACGATGATCCCCAGCAGCACCCGCATCAGGGAGCGCTGCAGCAGCAGGTAGAACCCCGCCGCGTAGAGCCCGCCCACGGTCAGGGCCATCGTCAGGTTCACGCTCACGTCCAGTCCTCCCGCAGGTCGCGCTCCACCCCGGCACCCAGCGCCCGCAGCAGCTCCAGCACCACTCCGACGATCAGCAGGTACACGCCGACGTCGACGAGGAGGTTGCTGGGGAACTCCAGGCCGAGCACGGCGATCGTCGTGCTGGTCAGCACGGGGGCGCCCGCGAACACCGGTGCCAGCGCCGTCCCGAGCGACACGACGAGGCCCGACCCGATCAGCGTCGAGGGCCGCACCGGCAGCGCATCGCCCGCCTCGCCGCGCCCGCCCGCCATGTAGCGCAGCACGAACGCCAGGCCGGCGACGAGCCCGCCCGAGAAGCCGCCACCCGGGCCGTAGTGGCCGACGAACAGCAGGTACAGGGAGAAGACGAGGATCGTCGGCATCAGCAGCCGGGTCGTCATCTCCAGCAGCAGCATCCGCGGCTCGCCGGGGCGCCGCGTGCCGGAGAGCAGGAACGGTCTGGGCCTCGCCGTCATCGCTGCACCTCCTGGCGCTCGCGGTCCGGCGACGGGCGACGAGCCCGGCGGTCGTGGCGGGTCGCGAGCACGAGGCTCGTCGCGCCCGCTGCCGCCGCGAACAGCACGGTGGTCTCGCCGATGGTGTCGAGCGCGCGGAAGTCCACAAGGATCGCCGCCACCACGTTCGACGCACCGGCCTCCGGCGCCCGCGCCAGCATCTGCTCCGCCGCGGCGGGCGGCTCGGTACGCGCCCCGCTCAGCACCAGCGCCAGCGCCGCCACGACCCCGCCGCCGAGCACCGCCACCAGCGCCTTCGGTAGCTGCACCCGCCGCGACGTCCGGCCCTGCGACTGCCCGAAGTGCGCCGGGAGCCGCCGCAGCACCAGCACCACCATCACCACGCTGAGCGTCTCCACCAGAAACTGGGCCAGCGCCAGGTCCGGGGCCCCGTCCACGACGAACAGGCCTCCCACGCCGTAGCCGATCGCGCCGACCAGCAGCACCGCGGTGAAGCGGCGCCGGGCGCGGGTCACCGCCAGCGCCGCCGTCAGCACGAGCACCGCGAGCGGCACCTGCAGCCACGAGTGCACCCACGGCGGGTCCGACGGCCCCACGCCCGCGGCCAGCAGCGCCCCGCCGGGCAGCACCACCACGACGAGCAGGATCACCCCCAGGTAGCCCGGCAGCGAACCGGCCTGCACCGCACCCGTGACCCGCACCGCCAGGCGGCCGATCCCGTCGAGCAGCACCTCGTAGGCGTGCTGTGCGTCCATCGCCGCCGGCAGCCGGACGCGCGGACGGCGCACCAGGTGCAGCGCGAGGCCCGCGCCCAGCGCCAGCGCGGACAGCGCCAGCTCCCACGTCCAGCCGTGCCACAGCTCGAGGTGGTACGGCGAGCTCACGTAGGCCTGTGCCAGCGCGTCCACCATCCCGGGGGCGAGGCCGAGCACGAGCCCGGCGACCGCCCCGATCCAGACGGGTGTGATCAGCGCGGCGCGCGCTCCGCGGTGCCCGCCGATCTCGGGGGCCGGGGCGGCGAGCGGCCCGAACGTCCCCCACCAGAAGCGCACCCCGTACGCGACCGTCAGCGTCGATCCCGCGACCAGCCCCCCGAGCACCCACGGGTGCTGCGCGAACCCCGCGAACGCCGCCTCCTTGCCGATGAACCCCAGGAGGGGCGGCAGCCCGATCATCGAGGCGATCGCGAGCGCGGCCGCGACGGCGAGGCCCGGCAGGACCCGCCCCAGCCCCGCGAGCTCGCGCAGGTCGCGCGTCCCCGCCAGCCGGTCGACGGCCCCCGCCGTCCAGAACAGCGACGCCTTGAACAGCCCGTGCGCGAGCAGCACCGCCTCCCCCGCGATGGCAGCCGTCGCCTCCCCTGCCCCGAACAGCACCGTCAGGAACCCGAGCTGGCTCACGGTGCCGAACGCGAGCAGCCGCTTGAGATCGGTCTCGCCGAGCGCCCGCCACCCGCCGAGCAGCATCGTCGCGAGCCCGATCACCACCACCGGCACCGTCCAGGCGAGGTGGCCCGCGAACGCCGGGGTGAACCGCGCGACCAGGTACACCCCGGCCTTCACCATCGCGGCCGCGTGCAGGTACGCGCTCACGGGCGTCGGTGCCGCCATCGCCGCCGGGAGCCAGGGGTGGAACGGCAGGAGCGCGGACTTCGTGAACGCGCCTGCGAGGATCAGGGCGAACGTGAGCGCGCCGACATCGAGCGTCCCCGCCTGCCCCGCGGCGACGATCTCGGAGATCCGGTAGGTGCCCGCGTCCTCGCCGAGCAGCACGAACCCGAGCAGCATCGCGAGCCCGCCCGCGACCGTCACCAGCAGGGCCTGCACCGCGGCCCGCCGCGCCGCCCGTTGCTCGCCGCCCTGGCCGACCAGCAGGAACGACACCACCGACGTCAGCTCCCAGAAGACGTACAGGGTGAGGAGGTCGTCGGCGAGGACGAGGCCCAGCATGAGGCCCGCGAAGGCGACGAGCATCGCCGCCGTCCGGTTGCCGGGGCCGGGATCGGGGGCGTAGGCGCGGGCGAAGTAGCCGCCGCAGTAGGCGAGCGTGACGGCGCCGAGCCCGGAGACCAGGACGACCATCGCGAGCGCGAGCGCGTCCAGGCGGAACGACGGGGTGAGGCCCAGCTCCGGCGCCCACCCGACCACCTCTGTGACCCCGCCGTCCAGGGCGGCCGACGTGTGGGCCAACGCCCAGGTCAGCGCGACCGCGGGCACGAACGCCCCCAGCGCGAGCGCCGCCCGTCTGCTCCGGGCCGCCAGGGCCGGCAGGATCGCGGCGGCGGCGAGATGGGCGAGGACGAGCGCGAACACACTCTTTCCTACCCCGCCCGCACCCGGCGCCACTCGTGTTCGGGTCCGAGGTCACGCCCCGCCCCGCGAGTTGCGCATCCTGCGGCGGCGAGTTGCGCATCCCGCGGCCGCGAGTTGCGGAATTGGCCGGGGCGAGGTGCGGAATTGGCCGGGGCGAGTTGCGGGACTGGCCCGGCCGAGTTGCGCATCCCGCCGGCGCGAGTTGCGGGATCGTCAGGCGGAGCGGGTGACGCCTCGGACCGGCACCAAGAGCGCCTTCGCGAAGCACCGGCACGCCGGGTGCTCGCGATAGATCCCGAACGGCGGGATCGCGACGTAGCCGGCGCTGCGGTAGAGCGCGACCGCCTCCGGCTGACGGGTCCCGGTCTCCAGGATCGTCCGCCGGCAGCCGAGCTCGCGCGCGACCCGTTCGAGCTCGGCGAGCACAGCACGGGCGAACCCGCGCCCCCGATGGTGATCGGCGACGTACATCCGCTTGATCTCGGCGTCGCCGTGGCACACCGCGGCGTCCTCGGCGCCCGACCGCACCCGGAACCCGCCGGCGGCCACCGGCTCCCCACCCGCGTACCCGACGACGAACCATCCGCGCGGCGGGGCGAACTCCGCCGGGTCGACCGGCGTGCCGTCGCCACCGCCGTAGCGCTGCACGTACTCCTGTTGCACCGCGGCGACGAGGGCCACGGCATCGGGATGGGTGAACGGGACGCGGCGCAACTCCAGCACGTCCCCGACGCTAACTCGCGGGTTGCACGTCCCCTCAGCCCGACGTCCGCGGATTCGTCGGACCGAACGCGGATCACGCCCTGTCGAAACGCGCAACTCGCGGGCGCAGGATGCGGAACTCGCGGCGGCAGGATGCGCAACTCGCGGGCGCAGGATGCGGAACTCGCCACCGCAGGATGCGCAACTCGCCGCGGCAGGATGCGGAACTCGCGGGTCAGGTGGGCCGCGGTCAGTGGGCCTTCGCCCGCTGCCGCCAGGTCGTCAACGCCCGCTCGGTGTACCCGTTCGGTTCCGCCCGCCCGGCGAACACCAACTCCAGCGCAGCCTGGTACGACGGGCTGCCCTCCAGGTCGGCGCTCATCGGCACGTATCCGGGCTCGCCCGCGTTCTGCTCGTCCACCAGCGCCGCCATCCGCGCGAAGGTCTCGCGCACCTCCGTGTCGGAGACGAGCCCGTGGTACAGCCAGTTCGCGATGTGCTGGCTGGAGATCCGCAGGGTGGCGCGGTCCTCCATGAGCCCCACCCCCGAGAGGTCCGGCACCGTGGAGCACCCGATACCGAGCCCCACCCAGCGCACGACGTAGCCGAGGATCCCCTGGGCGTTGGTCTCCAACTCGTGACGGCGGTCGGCGGCGGACAGGTCGGCGGCCGCGTCCCCGCCCAGCACCGGCACCTCCAGCAGCCTGCGCCGGTCCGTCAGCGGCCGGCCGGAGAGCTCCCGCTGCCGCGCCGCGACGTCGGTGCGCAGGTAGTGCAGCGCGTGCAGGGTCGCGGCTGTCGGCGAGGGCACCCACGCGCAGTTCGCGCCGGCCTCGGGCTGGGCGCCCTTGGTGTCGAGCATCTCGCGCATGGCGGCCGGCTTGGCCCACATGCCCTTGCCGACCTGGGCCTGCCCGGCGAACCCGGCGCGCAACGCGACGTCGACGTTGCGGTCCTCGTAGGCGAGCAGCCACGTCGCGGACTTCATCTCGCCCTTGCGCACCACGGGCCCGGCCTCGAAGTCGGTGTGGATCTCGTCGCCGGTGCGGTCGAGGAAGCCGGTGTTGACGAAGATGACGCGGTCGGCGGCCGCGGCGACGCAGGCCTCCAGGTTGACCGACGTGCGCCGTTCCTCGTCCATGATCCCGATCTTGACCGTGGTCGGCTCCAGGCCCAGGAACTCCTCGACGGCGGCGAGGATCTCGACGGCGAGCGCCACCTCGTCCGGCCCGTGCATCTTCGGCTTGACGACGTAGACGCTGCCCGTGCGCGAGTTGGTGAACCTGCCGCGGCCGCGCAGGTCGTGCAGCGCGGCGGTGACGGAGACGAGCGCGTCGAGCAGGCCCTCGCCGACGGGCTCGCCCCCGATCGTCGCGGCGTCGGTGCGCATGTGGTGGCCGCAGTTGCGGACCAGCAGCACGGACCGGCCCGGCAGCACCAGCTCCGCCCCGTCCGGGCCCACGTAGCGCCGGTCGCCGTGGACCCGGCGCACGACCTCCTCCCCGCCCTTGGTGAAGGTGGCCTCGAGCGTGCCGAGCATGAGCCCGAGCCACGTGCGGTAGGCGCCGACCTTGTCCGGCCCGTCCACCGTCGCGACGGAGTCCTCCAGGTCGACGATCGTGGTGACCGCCGACTCCACCACCACGTCCGCCACGCCCGCGTGCTGCTGGCGCCCGACCCGGTGCGACCGGTCGATCGAGAGCTCGACGTGCAGCCCGTTGCGACTCAGCAGCACCGCGCCGTCGGCGGAGCCCGCGAACTGCGCCGGGTCGGCGAGCGTGGTCGTCGCGGCGGCGGTCTCGATCGTGAGCTTCGCCGGATCGTCGACGCGGTAGGCGGTGACGTCGGCGTGGCTGCCGTCGGCGAGCGGGAAGTACTCGTCGAGCAGCCGATCCGCCTCGGCGATCACCTGGGCGCCGCGGCGCTCGTCGTAGCCCCTCGCGAGCTCGTGCTGCAGCGGCAACGCGTCGGTGCCGTAGAGGGCGTCGAAGAGCGAGCCCCACCGCGCGTTGGCGGCGTTGAGCGCGTAGCGCGGCACCGTGGCCGGGACGACGAGCTGCGGGCCCGCCACCTCGGCGATCTCGGCGTCGACCTTCGTGACGTGCACCGTCGGCGACGCGGGCGGCAGCAGGTAGCCGATCTCGGTGAGGAACGCCTCGTAGGCGTCGAGGTCGGGGTCCCCGCGGTGCTCCCGGTGCCACCCGTCGAGACGCTCCTGGAGTTCGTCGCGGCGGGCGAGCAGCGCGGCGGTGCGGCCAGCGAACCGCTCGTGCAGGTCGACCAGCGCGGCCCAGAACCGGTCGGGGTCGATGTCGAGGCCCGGGAGCAGCTCGTCGGCGACGAAGGCGCGCAGGGTGGGGTCGACGTGCAATGCGTCCATGGGGAGTTCTTACCCCGGGCCGCGTGGTCGCGATGCGGCCGTTCGCCGAGCCGCAGCGGGTGTCACCCCTTGCCGAGGCTCTCCGTTCCGACGGTGGTCGCACCGGTGTGCGTCCACCGGCCGAGCAGCACGGACTCGTTCGCCGACGACTCCGGCGCCGCGTCCTCCGCGGGCGGTGATCCCCGTCCGCGGTGCGGCGCGGCCACCCGTGGCCGCCGTGCACCGCAGGTGCGGATCATGCACGCGGGGCGGCACGGGTCGTACCCTCGACCCATGGCGCTGGACGGCACGGTCAGGCTGGCGTTCGAGCAGGCCCTCGACCCGCGGGACGTGATCTCCGATCCGGTGCGCTGCCGCGCCTACGAGTGCGACGGCCTCACCGGCTACCGGGTGCGCCCCGAGCTGGTGCTGCTGCCCCGGGACGCGCAGCAGGTGGCGGCCGCCGTGCGCGTCTGCCACGAGCACACCGTGCCGTTCGTCGCCCGCGGCGCGGGTACGGGCCTGTCCGGGGGCGCCGTCCCGGTCGCGGACGGCGTGGTGATCAGCCTGGCGCGGCTCAAGCGCGTCCTGGAGGTCGATCCCGTGAACCGGCGCGCGGTCGTCGAGCCGGGCGTGACGAACCTGGAGATCACGGCGGCCGCGGCGCCGCACGGCCTCTACTACGCGCCGGACCCGTCGAGCCAGCAGGTCTGCACGATCGGCGGCAACGTCGCGGAGAACTCCGGCGGCGCCCACTGCCTCAAGTACGG
>NZ_JBFWVQ010000154.1:0-10340 GCF_050246655.1 Pseudonocardia sp. | reverse complement strand
CAGACGGCGGCCAGCTCCGCGCCGGCCTGCTCCAGCAGGCGGTGCGCGGCGGCCAGCCGATCGGGGATCACACCATTCAGTCTAGTCGAACAATAGTTCGAAGATAGGCCGATCGGCGCAGCTCAGCGCCCATTCGGCGACCGGCCGACGACACCTGCCGGAGCGGTGAACCGCACCGCCCGCGCCCCCCGCCATCAGCCACCCACGACACGCCGCAACCCGGGCAGCGCATGCCCGACGACACCGGCGCCACGCACCGGCTCGGCGCCGCCGCAGACCCGCTCGGCAGACGGCACGGACGGCCGCACCCCCCTCCAAGACCGACCGGAGACGTTGGTCGAGGTCGTGTGACGACCCGGTCTGACTGATCTTGAACGGGGAGGGCCGGACCCCGGTTGGTGTGGTGCGCCTGGCGCGCCTGATCGTCGACAGCCGGGTTCCGGTCGCGCAGGCCGCTGCCCGGTTCCACTGCCCGGTCAGTACACCTACACCGGGCCCGCCCGCCGCAGGACGTCCCGGGCCGCGTCCGCGCTGACGAGGGCCGCGGCCCGGACACCCCGCGCCACCTGTGCGTCGGAGATCACCTCGACGGCCACAATCCGGGGCGCGACGCCGTGGCGCGCCAGTGCCCGGACCATGCCGACCGCGTCGCCGAACCCCTGGCCCGGCGGGAGCCGGTGGCCCAGCGACTCGGCGCGCGCCTGCGCCATCGGCTCGGCACGCACGTCGCAGAGCTGTACCGCCACGATCCGCTCCGCGGGGACGGCGGCCAGGTCGGCCGCGGTCGTGCCGGCCCGGGCCCAGTGCCAGACGTCCACGAGCAGGGCCCCGTTCGGGCGTCCCGCGTCACGGACGACCTGCCACGCCGTCGCGAGGTCGGGCACGCCGCTGTACGGCATGAACTCGAGCGCGACCGCGACCTCGGGACCCGCGCGGTCGCAGAGCCCGGCGTAGGCCGCGGTGACGGCCTCGACGGGGAGCTTCTCCAGCAGTCCAGCATTGACGTGCGCCACGCCGAACGCCCGTGCCATGTGCAGCACCGCGCGCTCGCGGTCGGCGACCGCAGGGTCGGTGGGGTCGCCCCACCCCGTGACGTACTCGACCTCCCGCACGGCGACACCGCGCTCCGCGGCGAGCGCGCGCATCGCCGCGTCGTCCAGGCCCGCGGCGCGCGCGTCGGCGTAGTCCTCCACGCGCAGCCCGATCCCGTCGAAGCCGGCCGCGCCCGCGGCCGCCACCCGCTCGGCGAACGGCACTCCGGTTCCGAGGGTGTACGAGCTCATGACCAGCGGCGGCGGGCCGGGGAAGGGGCACTCCACGACGCGAGTGTCCGGCCCGGCGCGTCGCGGCCGGGTCGGCTTCCGCCGAGCGGGACGGGGTGGCGCGCTCGCACGGGGCCGCGCGCTACTGGAGGCGTGCCGGTGACGGAGGTGGACCTGCTCGTCGTCGGGAGCGGCGCGGGCGGTCTCTCCGCGGCCGTCACCGCGGCGCACCACGGCCTGCGCGTGCTCGTGGCGGAGAAGGCCGCCGTGCTCGGCGGTGCGACGGCGTGGTCGGGCGGCTGGATGTGGGCCCCGCTGAACCCGCTGTCGCAGGCCGACGGTGTCGTCGAGGACGTGGAGGGCCCGCGCACCTACCTCCGCCACGCCCTCGGCGACGAGTACGACGAGCCGCGGGTCGAGGCGCTGCTCGAGAACGCCCGGCACATGGTCGAGTTCTTCGAGGGGCACACGTCGCTGCAGTTCGTCTCGGGCACCTGGATCGCCGACATCCACGGGCACCTGCCCGGCGCGGGCACCGGCGGGCGCTCCGTCGGCCCGTTGCCGATCAACGCGCGGCGGCTCCCGCGCCGGCTGCGTGCCGTGCTGCGCGGCCAGCTCTACGAGAC
Organism: Pseudonocardia sp.; assembly: GCF_050246655.1. GTDB lineage: Bacteria > Actinomycetota > Actinomycetes > Mycobacteriales > Pseudonocardiaceae > Pseudonocardia. The sequence continues at coordinate 8,452 of NZ_JBFWVQ010000154.1, read as the reverse complement.
CTCACTGCTCGGCATGGGCATCATGGCCGGGCCGGACCTGCAGGCGTTCCTGCACGCCACCACCTCCCCGCGCGCGTTCCTGCACGCGGCGCGGCGGGTCGCGACGCACGCGTTCGACCTGGTGACCTGCCGGCGGGGGATGCAGCTGGTGAACGGTCCCGCGCTCGTCGCGCGGCTGGTGAAGTCGGCCGACGACCTGGGCGTGGCGCTGGAGGTGGACGCCCCCGTCACGCGGTTGCTCGTCGAGGACGGCCGGGTCGTGGGCGGGGTCGTGGCGGCCCGCGGCGGCGAGCGCACGGTGCGGGCCCGCCACGGCGTGGTGCTCGCCGCGGGCGGTTTCCCACGCGACGTCGACCGTCGCCGGGCGCTCTTCCCACGCACCCCGACCGGCCGCGAGCACTGGACGCTGGCCCCGCCGGAGACGACGGGGGACGGCGTGCGCCTGGGCGAGTCGGTCGGCGCGCGGTTCGTGGCCGACCTGGCCGCGCCCGCGGCGTGGTGCCCGGTGTCGCTCGTGCGCTACCGCAGCGGCCGGGTCGGCACCTACCCGCACATCGTCGACCGCGGCAAGCCCGGCCTGATCGCCGTGCTCGCCGACGGCAGGCGCTTCGTCAACGAGGCCGACGGCTACCACCAGTACGTCGCCGCGATGCTCGACGCGGTGCCGCAGGGGCAGGAGGTCGCGTCCTGGCTCGTGTGCGACCACCGCTTCCAGCGCCGCTACCCGTTCGGGATGGCCAAGCCGTTCCCGGTGCCCGTCGGGCCCTACCTGCGGTCGGGCTACCTCATCCGGGGGCGGACGCTGCGCGGGCTCGCCCGCCGGTGCGAGATCGACCCGGACGGCCTGGAGCGCACGGTGGCGGCCTTCAACGCCCACGCCCGGCTCGGCGAGGACCCGGCCTTCGGGCGGGGGAGCACCCCGTTCAACCGCGGCTCCGGGGACCCGGACCACGGGCCCAACCCGTCGCTGGCGCCGGTCGAGACGGCGCCGTTCTACGCGATCAAGGTGTTGCCCGGGAGCTTCGGGACGTTCGCCGGCCTGGCGACGGACCGCCACGCGCGGGTGCTCGGCGCCGACGACGCGCCGATCGCGGGTCTGTACGCGGCGGGCAGCGACCAGGCCAGCGTGATGGGCGGGCACTACCCGGCGGGCGGGATCAACATCGGGCCGGCGATGACGTTCGGCTACGTCGCCGCCCGGCACGCGGCGGGCGTGGCCGTGGCGGGCGGTGCCGCTGCGGGGTGAGCGGCAGGGTCAGATCCCGCCGGCCGTCACGTCGAGGCGGGGCCGGAGCCGCCAGGAGAGCCACAGCAGCGTCGAGTCCACCCAGCGGGCGGCCGTCATCGCTGCGAGGGCGTGGTGGTAGCCGGGGTGTGCGGGGTTCGCCTCCAGCCGGCGCGTCAGCGCGACGCGCTCCAGCGTGAGCTCGGTCGCCGTGCTCAGCAGGGCGTCGCTGAGCCGCTCGCGGATACGGTGGCCGGTGGGCATCGGACCTCCATCGTCGGTCGTCGCTGGCGGGCCGGACCTGGAGCCGACCGCCGCGCCGAGGAGCGACTGGAGGACCTGCCGCGGACCAGGCTAGCCACATCCACGCGTACCACGCCCGGCCGCGTGACGGGAGCCTCAGGCCGGGACGCGCGGTGCCGGAAGGCGCATGCGCCGCGGGCGATGCACCCGCATGAAGGCGTACCAGCCGGTGCGCAGGCCTGCGACCTGCTCCTGCGGGTAGGCGAGCCGGGCCTTGCGGGTGACCCAGATGCCGAGCACGACCGCCTCGACCGCCATCACGGCGAGCAGCGGCACGCTCAGGTACAGCGACCAGGTGCGGATGCCGGACGGCCGGTTGACGTAGGCGATCAGCGCGACCGCGAACACCGGCATGAACAGGTTGAGCAGGTGCCACCGCCCGTCGACCAGGTCGCGGACGTAGGCCCGGACCGGGCCCCGGTCGCGGGGGTGCAGGTGCTCGTCGTCCGAACGGGAGCTCGGGCGGGCGGGCGGACGGGCCGCCCGCGCCGGCGGACGCTTCGCGTGCGCCGGCCGGGAGCGCGCGCCGGTGCCGCGGGACCGCCTGCCCCGGGAACGTCCGCTCACCGCGACCGCTGCCTGCGGTGCGCCGCCATCCGCACCGGCGCGTTGACCTCGCCGTACCCGGCGTAGCCGCCGATCCGCTGCACGAGCTCCAGGAACAGCCGCCCGCCCAGCACCTCCGTGTAGGCGTGCAGGAACTCCCCGCCCTGCGCGTCGCGGTCGTAGAGCACGTCGAGCTCGCACAGCGCGCGGAGCAGCTCCGGCGGCGGCGCCTGGCGGGCGTCGAGATCGTCGTAGTAGTTGGGCGGCACGGGCAGCATCCGCGCCCCCGCGGCGCGCGCGGCGCGCACCGTCGCCAGGAGGTCGGGGGTGGCGAACGCGACGTGCTGCGGGTCGGTGACCCGCGGCTGCCACCCGGTGCCCCGCCGCAGCACCGACACGCTCAGCCCGAGGTGCACCGTCCCGGCCGGGTCGGTGACGGTCCTGTTGCGCACCAGCCCGAACGGGGCGGCGACCTCCGAGGAGTGCTGCGGGCGCAGCCCGAGCACCGAGCGGTAGAACAGCGCGGCCTCGTCGAAGTGGTCGAACGGCTGGGTCAGCGCGACGTGATCGACCCGGTCGATCCCCTCGAGACCGCTGCCGGCCGGGTCGGTGTCGCTGCCGAGCCGTTGCACCGGCACGAAGTCGGTGAGCCAGTCCGCGGTCCCGCCGCTGGAGCAGAAGAAGATCTGCGTACCGTCGGGCGCGGCGATCACGGGCAGGTCCACCTCGGCGGGCCCGTGCTCGCGCGGCAGCACGGGCGCGAGCAGCGCGCCGGCCCGCCGGGCGGCGGCGTCCGGATCGGCGGTCTCCAGGCCCAGCGCGGCGATCATCGCGCCGTCCACGTCGACGGACGTGCCGAGGACGACGCGGGCGTCACCCTGCTGCCACAGCTCGACGGGCTTGCTGCGGTGCACGCAGCTGCGGGTGAACCCGAGGGCGGTGAGGAGGTCGGCCACCGCAGGCGCGCTCGCGGGATCGGCGGCCAGCTCGACGAACGCGTACCCGTGCAGCTCCTGGGCAGGTGGCAGCTCGACCGTCCGTGCGCGCTCGCGCACTGCCGGGGAGAGCACTGCCGCGGTCTCCTCCTGCAGTGCGAGCAGCGACCGGTGCGCGTCGAGGGCCGCGCGCGTGGGATCGGACTGCCGGAAGACGTCGTTGAAGACCTCCAGCGACAGCGGGCCGGTGTAACCCGCGGTGAGGACGTGGCCGAGGAACGTCGGCAGGTCGAACGTGCCCTGTCCCGGGAACAGCCGGTGGTGGCGGCTCCACTGCAGGACGTCCATGTCCAGGTGCGGGGCGTCGGCGAGCTGCAGGAAGAAGATCTTCTCGCCGGGGATGTGGGCGATGCCTGCGGGGTCCGAGCCGCGGGAGAGGATGTGGAAGCTGTCCAGGCACACCCCGAGCGCGGGGTGGTCGGCCTGCCGCACGATCTCCCAGGACCGCTCGTAGGTGTTGACGAAGGTTCCCCAGGCCAGCGCCTCGTAGCAGAGCCGCAGCCCCCGTTCGGCGGCACGGGCCGCCAGGGCATGCAGCTGCTCGGCGATGGCGCCGTCGTCGTCGAGGGCGTCCGGCGCGACCGACGAGCACACCAGGACGAGATCGGTGCCGAGACGCTCCATCACGTCGAACTTCCGCTCCGCGCGCCGCCGGTTCGCGGCCAGCACGTCCGGACGGGTCGAGTCGAAGTCGCGGAACGGCTGGAAGAGATCGATCGCGAGCCCCGCATCGGCGCAGCGGGTCCGCACCTCCTCCGGGGACCACGCCGATGCGACGAGGTCGGGATCGAAGATCTCCACGCCGTCGAAGCCGGCCGCGGCAGCGGCAGCGAGCTTGTCCTCGAGCGTGCCGGAGATGCACACGGTCGCCAGGGCCGTGCGCGACCGCTCCTCCCGCCGGACGGAGCCGGGCGGTGCGCCCGGACGGACGGACACGGACATGGTCACCCCCTACGGTGCGCCCAGCCTGACCCGGGCTCGGACCGGCCGGTATCGGGTTCCGACCAGCGGGAGGGGTACCGGGAACGGTCCCGGGAGGCGACGATGGACGCATGGCCCAGGATCAGCAGCTGTCCCGCGACGTGGGTGAGCGCGCCGCGAGCGTGCTCGCCCCCGAGTCCGACCTGTTCGAGGACCTCGATGCCGCCGGGTTCGGCGAGGCTCTCGTCGACGCGGCGCGCGCGAGCCTGGTGAGCCCGGCCGCGCCCGCCCGCCATGCTCTCCAGCTCGCCGCCGATCTCGTCCGCATCCCCGGCGCGGCCGCCGTCCGGGCGTTGGGGCGCGACATCGAGCCGCCGCTGCCGGTGGATCCCCGCGACCGCCGTTTCGCCGATCCCACCTGGGCCGACAACGCCGTCTTCTACGCGACGCGCCAGGCCTACCTCGCGCTCTCGCGCTTCGCCCGGGAGACCGTGGACGCCGCCGATCTGGCGCCGGAGACGGCGCGCAAGGCGCGGATGGCGCTGGACCTGCTCCTGGACGCCGCGGCGCCCACGAACTTCCTGCCCACGAATCCGGCGGCGCTCAAGCGGGCCTTCGAGACCGGCGGGGTGAGCGTCGTGCGTGGCGCCCGCGCCTTCGTCGACGACCTCCTGCACAACGGGGGCCGCCCCCGCCAGGTGGACACGAGCGGGTTCGAGGTCGGCCGCAACCTCGCTGCGACCCCGGCGAAGGTCGTCTACCGCAACGACCTCATGGAGCTGCTGCAGTACGAGCCGCAGACCGACGAGGTGCGGTCCGCGCCCCTGCTGTGCAGCCCGCCGTGGATCAACAAGTACTACGTCATGGACCTCGCACCGCAGCGCAGCTTCATCGAGTGGGCGGTGCGGCACGGCCGGACGGTGTTCGCGATCAGCTACCGCAACCCGGGTCGCGCGATGTCGGACACGACGCTGGACGACTACCTGGTCCACGGCCCGCAGACCGCCCTCGACGTGATCACCGAGATCACCGGCGCCGAGACGGTCGACATCGTCGGGCTGTGCCTCGGCGGCGCGCTCACCGCCATCACCGCCGCCTACCTCACCCAGGGCGGCGACACCCGCATCGGCACGCTCACCCTGCTCAACACGATGCTCGACTACGGCGACCCCGGCGTCCTCGGCACGTTCACCGACGAGCGCACGGTGGCGAAGCTGGAGCGCAAGATGCGCCGCGAGGGGGTGCTCGAGGGCAAGTCGATGGCCGGGACGTTCGACATCCTGCGGGCCAACGACCTGATCTTCAACTACGTGGTCTCGAACTGGCTCATGGGCCAGGATCCGCCCGCGTTCGACATCCTCGCCTGGAACGCCGACAGCACGCGCATGCCGGCCGAGATGCACGCGTTCTACCTGCGCAACTTCTACGTCGAGAACAGGCTCGCCGCCGGGACGCTGGAGATCGCGGGGCGCACGATCGAACTCGGGGCGATCAAGGCGCCCACCTACGTCGTCAGCGCGATCAACGACCACATCGTGCCGTGGGAGTCCGCGTACAAGACCGCCGGCCTGGTCAGCGGGCCGGTGCGCTACGTCCTGTCCAGCGGCGGGCACATCGCCGGCATCGTCAACCCGCCCTCGCCGAAGGCCTGGTACCAGGTGAGCGAGACGGAGGAGGCGCTGCCGCCCGCGGGCGCGGCATGGCGCGAGGAGGCCGAGCGCCGCTCCGGGTCGTGGTGGGAGGACTGGGCCCGGTGGTCGGACGCCCACTCCGGGGAGCTGGTCGCACCGCCGCCGGTCGGCAGCACGGCGCACCCCGTGCTGGGCCCGGGGCCGGGTGACTACGTCCGGACCTGACGCCGGCGGCCGAGCATCCCGGCCAGCACCTCGGTGACGGGCCGGGGCACCACGCCCCGCGCCGCATCGAGCCGGCGCGCCTCGCGCCGCGCGAGGACGAGGCCGGTCACCGCGACCACCCAGACCGCGTACTGCAGCAGCCACGCCACCCGGAACGCCTCCGGGGTGAACCCGCCGAGCGCGGTGAGCACCCCGCCCATCCCGAGCAGCACGACCAGCGTCGCCCCGAACCCACCGATGTTGACCATGCCCTGCGCGACGGCCGCGTTCGCCACCGGGTTGGCCGTGCGGGCGATGTCGAGGCCGACGACGGAGCCCGGGCCGCCCGCCGCCAGCACGAGGACCAGCAGGACGAGCAGCCACAGCGGGGCGGGGCCGGGTAGCAGCAGGATCGCGGTCCAGACCGTGGCGCCCGCGCCGATGACGCCGAGCATGAGCCAGGAGCGCCGCAGCGGGTGGCGGGCGGTCAGGGCACCCAGCAGCGGCCCCACGCAGACGGAGGCGACCACCAGCAGCGTCACGAGGCCGCCCGCGGCGAGCCGGTCGAGGCCGTGCGCGGTGACGAGGTAGGGCACGCCCCACAGCAGCGAGAACACCATCATCGAGAACTGCGTGCCCATGTGGCCGAAGAAGCCCAGGCGGGTGCCGGGGCGCGCCCACACCGCACGCAGCTGCCCGGCGAGCGCGCGCGGCGCGATCGGCGCGCCCGGTCGCCACGTGCCGGCGGGCCCGTTGCGCACCACCGCCAGGACGAGCACCGCGGCGGCGAGGCTCACGGCGGCCGCCGTCGCGAACGTGGTGGGCCAACCCACCGCGCCGAGCACCACGATCAGCGGGACGGTGGACAGGACCTGGCCCAGCTGCCCGGTGATCGTCGTCATCTGCGTGACCAGCGGGACCCGCCGGGGCGCGAACCAGCGGGGCACGAGCGCCATCACCGAGGCGAACACCAGGGCGTCACCTGCACCGACGAGCACCCGCGCGGCGGCGGCCGTGCCGAGCGAGGTGGCCAGGGCGAGCAGCAACTGCCCCGCCGCGAGCAGGGCGCCGCTGGAGGTGAGCATCGCCCGGGCACCGAAGCGGTCCACGAGCAGGCCCGCGGGGATCTGCCCGGCGGCGTAGACGCCGACCTGGAGGAAGACGAAGAGGGCGAGCAGCCCCGGGCTGATCCCGAAGCGGTCGGCCGCGTCCAGCCCGGTCGCGCCGAGCGACGTGCGCTGCATGACCGCGACGACGTAGGCGGCGGCCGCCGCGGCCAGAACCGCCCAGGCGGCGCGACCGCCGCGGGCCGGAACCGGGGCGGTGCCCCCGGGCGCGGGCGGGGTCGCGGGCAGGGTGGTCGTCATCGCGTCCTTCCTCCGACGGCTCGTCCGGTCGAGTATGGCAAACGTTTGCCATCGTTTGCCACGGCCATGCTACAACTGCGTCATGGATCACGAGCCGGCCCGGCCAGCGACGCTGCACGACGTCGCACGCGAGGCCGGTGTCGCGGTGTCGACCGCCTCCCGGGCGCTGTCCAACCCCGGCCGCGTCAGCGCGGGCACCCGCGCCCACGTCCTCGACGTCGCGCGCCGGATCGGCTACCGGCCCAACCGCCTCGCCCAGGCGCTGCCCTCCGGCCGCACGCGCATGCTCGCGCTGCTCGTCCCGGACATCACCAATCCGCACCACTTCGCGCTCATCCGCGGCGCGGAGATCCAGGCCGCCGCCGCGGGCTACACGCTCGTGCTCGGCGACGGACAGGAGAGCCCCGCGCTGGAGGTCGGCCACGCCGACCGGCTCGGCTCGTTCGTCGACGGGTTCGTGCTCATCTCGCCGCGGATGGACGACTCCGCCCTGCGGGAGCTGCGCGCGCGCCACCCCGTCGTGCTGTTCAACCGGACGATGGCGGGGGTCCCGAGCGTCGTCGTGGACGCCGTGGACGCCGCCCGCCAGATCGTGGAGCACCTGCACGCCCTCGGCCACCGGCGGCTGGCCTACCTCGGCGGGCCCCGCACCTCGTGGATCGACGCCCGGCGGTGGCAGGCGCTGGAGGATCAGGCGGCCCGTCGCGGGATCGCGGCCCTGCGGCTCGGGCCGTTCGAGCCGGTCCTGGAGGCGGGCGCCGCGGCCGCCGACGCGGGGCTCGCATCGGGCGTGGGCGCGCTCGTCGCCTTCAACGACCTGCTCGCCATCGGCGTGCTGCAGCGCCTTGAGCGGCGCGGCGTCGCGGTGCCGGGCCGGATCAGCGTCGTCGGGGCCGACGACATCTTCGGTGCGGCGTTCTGCCACCCGCCGCTGACGACCGTGGCGAGCCCCGCGGAGCGGGCCGGCAGATTGCTCGTCGACATGCTGACCGGGGTCGCGGACGCGGCCGAGCTCGTCCTGCCGTGCCCACTGGTCGCCCGGGAGTCGACCGGCCCGGCACCGGGGTGACGCGGGGGGCCGGCCGGACGGCGCACGCGCTGCGCGCCGCGGGCGGCGCCGCCGGGCGGCTCGTCAGCCGCGAACGGCACGCAGTGACGGGCGGTCCTCGCAGGGACAGCACACGCCTCGCACGGGCTGCAGCCTCTGCGGGGTGCGTCCGGCCTCTGCGAAGTGCGTCCGGCCTCTGCGAAGTGTGTCCG
>NZ_JBFWVQ010000153.1:0-11429 GCF_050246655.1 Pseudonocardia sp. | reverse complement strand
GGGGAGCTGACCAACCCGAACATGCTCCTGGCCGGGGTCATCGGTCAGGGCAAGTCCGCGCTGGCCAAGTCCCTCGCGCTGCGCTCGCTCGCCGCCGGGCGGCGCGTCTACGTCCCCGGCGACCCCAAGGGGGAGTGGGCGCCGCTGGCAGACGCCGTCGGCGGCACCGTCATCCGGATCGGCCCGGGCCTGTCGACCCGGCTCAATCCCCTCGACGCACCGCCCGCGTCGCGAGGTTCCATGAACTCGAGCGCGACGGTCCTCGCGGCGGTCGCTGCGACCCTCCTCGGCCGGGACCTCGCCCCCGCCGAGCACACCGCCCTGCACGCCGCACTCGACGCCGTCCGTGCGGACGCCGCCCCGACGCTGCCGCGGCTCGTCGATGCCCTGGCCGACCCGGACCATGGTGCCGTCTCCGCGGACCGCACCACCGTCGCCGCCCGGACCCGCGACGGCGCCGACCTCGTGCATGCGCTGCGCCGCCTGACCCGCGGCGACCTCGCCGGCATGTTCGACGGCCCGTCCACCCACCGTCTCGACCCGTCCGCGCCGATGGTGGTGCTGGATCTGTCCGCGCTCGGATCCGACGACACCGCCCTGGCCATCGCGATGACGTGCGCGTCGGCGTGGCTGGAGCAGTCCCTCACCACTTCTGGCGACCAGCCCGGCCCGCGGTGGGTGGTGTACGACGAGGCGTGGCGGCTGCTGCGCAGCCCCGCGCTGCTGGGGCGGATGCAGGCGCAGTGGAAGCTGTCGCGCGCCTATGGCATCGCGAACCTGCTGATCCTGCACCGCCTGTCCGATCTCGACGCCGTCGCCGCGACCGGGACCGCCGGGCGCGCGATCGCCGACGGATTGCTCGCTGACTGCTCGACCCGCGTCATCTACCGGCAGGAAGCCGACCAGCTCGCTGCTACTGCCCGAGCGCTGGGCCTGTCCATCGCGGAGCGCGAGGTGATCGCGGTGCTGCCGCGCGGCACCGGGCTGTGGAAGCTGCCCGCCCGCTCCCACCTGGTCCACCACCGTCTCCACGTCGACGAGCTCCCCTTGGTGGACACCGACACCGCGATGACGGGCACGGCCACGAACCGCGCTGCACGGGGCACGGCGACGGGAGGCGCGCGATGACGCCCGATCCGATGCGCAGCACCGCTGTCATGTCCGAGGACACGCGCGAGACCGGCGTCGGAGTCCCGGCCGCCGTGCGGCTGGCGGAGCAGGCCACCCTCGGCGCGCTTCTGCTGGCCCCGGACGCGGTCGTCGCCGTGAGCGGATGGCTGCGCGCGGAGGACTTCGCCGACCCCTGGCACCACACCCTCTACGCCACGATCCGCGAGCTCGACGCCGCCCACCAGCGACCCTGCCCGGACGTGGTCGCACAGGCGATGATCAACCGGCACGGCTACCGGATCGCCGACGCCCCGCGCATCCTGGACCTGCTCGCCGCAGTCCCGACCCGCCCCCGCCCCGCCGAGTACGCCGCGGTCGTGCTGGAGGCGTCGCTGCGCCGCCAGGTCGCCTGCCACGGCGTCCTGCTGCAGGCCGCAGCCCTCGCCGCAGCCTTGGACCGCAGCCCTCGGGTGGTGGAGACGGTCACCGCGCAGATCGACGCTGTCGCCGAGTTGGCCCTTACCCGGTGGGCGATCGCCACCCGCGCCACCACCGGCACCGCCGTCGCCGCGCCCGTGTCGCCTCCGTCACCGGTCGGGCTGTTGCCCTCCCTGGTCGGCGCGGACCGGCTCCTGTCCCGACACCCCCTGCCCGACCCCGACGCCGTCGCGGAACGCGAGGCGGACCTGACCGCCTGCCTGGTCACGCACCCCGACTACCTCGCCGCGGTCACTGGCTGGCTGCGACCTGACGCCCTCACCGGCGACACGTGGCGCCCGGTGTACGCAGCGCTGGTGGACCTGCACGACACCGGCGCCCCGATCGACCCCGTCACTGTGGCATGGCGCATCGCCCGCACCGCACCCACCGCCGGACCCGGGCCGAACCCTCGCGACCTCACCGCCATGGTGGAGCACGCCACCATCCTCGACCCCGCATACGCCGCCACCGCGGTCGCCGCCGACCAGCTACGCCTGGCCGCGCACCGCACCGCCACAGCGCTCCGCGCCGAAGCAGGCAATCTCGGCCTGGACCTTCGCGACCTCCTCGACACCACCCTCCTGCACACCCGCGCCCTGCGCCGCGCCGCCGCACCCCTTCACCCCGGTCCGCCCGGCAGCGACGCCGACGACGACCACGTCCCCATCCCGCTGCCCGTCATGCGGCGGCAGCGCGCGGGCACGGCCGGTCGACACCTCGCCGTGGTGCCCCGATGACCCGCCCCCGCGTCGGGGGAACGGGTGCGGGGGCGCGTGTGGGCGGGTGGGACACCACCGACCTCGGCCTGCTCGCCGTCGGCCTCACCCTCGCCGCCGGCGCGCTGCTGTACGCGGGCGCTACCGCGGCCTGCCTGCTCACCGGACGACTGGCCCCCGAGGGCGGGATCCTGCCAGCGCTCGCTGCCGTAGGGCGGCCCGTTGAACCAGCCGGCGCATGGCCGCGACCCGAGCAGCTGCCCGGCCCGATCCCTTACTGGGCCGCCACTCTCGCCGTCCTCGCCTTCGCGGCCACCTCGGGGTTCGTCGCCGTACGGTTCGCGCGGCATCTCCTCGACCGGCATAGCTTCTCTACCAGCCGCGGCCGCCTTGCCCACCTGCCGGGGCTCTCCTCACGTCGCGAACTCACCACCGTCGCCGGCGATCGCGCCCTGCGCACCCGCGCCCGCCACGCCCGCCCCAGCCAACCCGCCACCGCACCCCCCACCGAGCTCGGCTACCTCCTCGGCGCGGCGCACGGCAGCGACCTGTGGTGCTCGGTCGAGGACTCCGCGCTGCTCCTCGGACCGCCCCGAATGGGCAAGGGCCTGCACGTGGTCATCCCCTGGATCCTCGACGCCCCCGGCGCCGTCGTCGCCACCTCCACCCGCCCCGACACCCTCGCCGTCACCCACGACCACCGCGCCGCGCGCGGCCCGGTCGCGGTGTTCGACCCCCAGCGACTCGCCGGCCTCCCCGACGGGCTGCGCTGGTCCCCGGTCCGCGGCTGCCAGCACCCCCGCATCGCCCTCGTCCGCGCCCGCGGCCTCGCCTCGGGCACCGGCATGCACGGATCGGTGTCGGACGCGGACTTCTGGACCGGCCAGACCGAGACCGCACTGCGCTGCCTGCTGCACGCCGCAGCCCTCGACGACCGGCGCGCACTGGACCTGTACCGGTGGTCGCTCAACCCCGTCCTGGCCGAGGACGCCGTCACCGTCCTGACCCGCCACCGCGACGCAGCAGACGGCTGGGCCGACGCCCTCGACGCGATCGTCCACGCCGACCCCCGCACCCGCGACAGCGTCTGGCTCGGCGTCCGCCAAGCCCTCGCCGCCCTCGCCGACCCTCATGTCCTGCGCGCCCTCGACCCCGGACCCGACGACCGGTTCGACCCCGAGGCGTTCCTCACCGACCGCGGCACCCTCTACCTGCTCGCGTCCGCGGTGTCCTCGGGCACCAGCGCACCCCTGGTCGCCGCATTCGTCGAAGACATCACCGAGACCGCCCGCACCCTGGCCGCACGCTCGCCCGGCGCGCGGCTGGACCCGCCGCTGCTGCTCGCCCTCGACGAGATCGCCAACCTCACCCCGCTCCCCTCCCTGCCCTCCCTCATGGCCGAAGGCGGCGGGTCCGGCATCACCACCCTCGCCGTCCTGCAGTCCCTCGCCCAGGCCCGCCACCGCTGGGGCGAGCACGCCGCCGACACCATCTGGGACGCCGCCACCGTCAAGCTCGTCCTGGGCGGACTAGCCAAGATGCGCGACCTCGACGACGTCTCCCGCCTCCTCGGCGACATCGACGAGACCACCCGATCCCAGTCACGTGGCCACGGCGGCGAACGCTCCACCACGACCAGCCTGCGCACCGTTCCCGTCCTGCCGCCCGCGGTCCTGCGGACCCTGCCCTTCGGTTCCGCCGTGCTCCTGCTCCGGCACGCCCGGCCCGCGATTATCGACCTCGCCCCCTGGCCCAGCCGCCCGGACGCCGCCGCGCTCAACGCGGGGCAGCGGCGCATCGAAGCCGCCACCGCCGCTGCAGCCGGCCGTGGGAGCACCGGTCAACTCGCCGCGCGCGATGGAGCGGCACGGTGAAGGCCGGCCTCGCCGCCGCAGCGGCCACCGCCCTCGCCGCGCCCGTCGTCGCGGTACTCGCCGTCCTCGGCGCCGCCGGCACCGCTCTGGCCTGCTTCACCGCCCCCGGGCCCGCTCTGGCAGCCGGCGCACCGGTTCCGGCCCCGGCGCGGGTGTGGATCGCGGCCGTGCAGAACGCCTGCCCCCAGTTGCCGCAGCCGTGGATCGCGGCCGTCATGGCCGCCGACTCCGGCTTCGATCCGGCCCATGCCGGCCCGCGCGGCCGCGGCCTGATCGCGGTGACCGACGCGGACTGGGTCGCGGTCCACGGTGCCGGCTGGAACGCGGACCTCGACGGCGACGGCCTGCCCGATGACTCCGACCCGCTCACCGTCGCCGATGTCGCCGGGCAGATGCTGTGCCAGCTTCTCGACGACCTCGACCAGCCCCTGGGCACGCCCCTGTCTGGGGCGCGTCGCCTGTCGTGGCTGGACACGCTCGCCCTCGCGCACCACTCCGGACCGGGTGTTGTCGCCACCTACCCGCGGATCGACGACTCCGCCAAGACGTACCTCGAAGGCGTTCACGCCGACGCCGTCGCCTGGACCAGCACCACACCCACTGCCACCGCCGCCGGCAGCGCCACCGGTGCCCCATCGCAGGTGGCGCCTTCGGCCCTCGTGGACGCCGCCTGCGCGTCCAGTCTCGCCGACACCGGGACTGTCGTCGTCCCACCCGGCACCCCCACCGACGTGGCAGGCGCGGTCGCCGCCGCGCTCAACCTCGTCGGTGCCCGCTCCGGCTGGTACAACCGCTGCGACCGGCTCGCCTGCCGCGCATACGGCTACGCCAACTCCGGCTACGAGTCCGCCTCCGTGCACTGGACCCGCATGCTCGCCACCGGGCACGCCCGCCCCGGCGACCGCTGCCCCCCGCTCGGCGCGTTCGTCTACTGGGCCACCGGCAGCCCCGCCGGACACGTCGCCCTCGTCGTGCAGGCCGACCCCGGCTGTGACCCTGCACGGATCAAGGTCGTCACCAACGACGCCCTCGACCACGCCACCGGATTCACCGGCGGGGTCTACCTGGTCACGCTCGCCCAGATCGAGACCGGGTTCATGTCCCGAAGCGGGTACCGCGGTTGGTCCGACCCGGTCTGCGCTGGCGCCTTGCAGGTAGGCGCGGCATGACCAGCGCCGCCGACGACGTCGCCCGCGATCAGCGACGCCGCGACCAGCTCGCAGACATCCACGACCGGCTCACCACCGCAGTCGCCGACCTCGCCGGCAGCGACGCCTGGCAGCACATGCTCCATATCGCAGCACACATGCCCTCCTACAGCCTGAACAACATCCTGCTCGTCGCGGTCCAGCGACCCGACGCCACCGCCGTCGCCGGGTACCGAGCCTGGCGCGCCGCAGGACGCCAGGTCCGCAAGGGGGAGAAGGGCATCGCGATCCTCGCCCCTTGCCTCTACAAGCCCGACCAGGCGCAGTCCGAGCCGGCCGACCGTGGCCAGGAGGACGGGCCGCAGGGTGCAGGTGTGCCGCGGGTCCTGCGCGGGTTCCGGGTCGTCCACGTCTTCGACCTCAGCCAGACCGACGGCCCCGACCTCCCCGACGACCCGCAGCTGCTCACCGGACCAGCACCGGACGACCTGTGGGAGCGACTCGCCCAACTCGTGCACGACGACGGGTTCACCCTCGAACGGGGCGACTGCCACGGTGCCAACGGTTACACCGACTACCGCAACCGGCTCGTCCGCGTCCGCGACGACGTAGAGCCCGCCCAAGCGGTCAAGACGCTCGCCCACGAACTCGGGCACATCCGCGCCGACCACGAGAACCGCTTCGCCGACCGGTACCGCACCTCGCCGCGCTGCCGAGGACAGGCCGAGATCGAAGCCGAATCCATCGCCCACATCGTCGCCATCTCAGCCGGCCTCGACACCGGCGCCTACTCCGTCCCCTACCTCGCGGGATGGTCCGGCAACGATCCGACCGCGCTCAGGGCCGCCGCCGCGCGGGTGCTCGACGTGGCGGCAAGCATCAGCGCGCAGCTCGACGGCCGGCGACCTGCAGCGCCTGTCGTCGCATTCGCGGCGGTGGAGACACGCCCGGCTGCCCAGCGCCCGCTACGCGCCATCGCGCGTTGACGCGCACGCCGGCAAGCCCCCGCCGTGACGCATTGCCCGGAGTCGTCGGACCCGACCGGCATGCTGAGCACATGCCACACGCGACTGTCCTCGTCGAACCCGCCACGCCTCGGAGCCTGGCCCGTGTCTCGGACGCCCTTCGTGCGGAGGGATTCGAGGTCAGCGGGTCCGGATACTCCGAGGAGCGGCGGGATCTTACGACCGCGGTGGAACTCGTCGGCGCCTACCTGCTGGTCAAGGCGACCGACAAGGTTGTGGACCGCGCGCTCGACGAGGCGATCGACCGTGTGGCTGCGGCGGTGAAGGCCTCGTGGTCGATCACCGTGCGACGCAGGGACTGACGCACCCATCGCTGTCGTTCTTCCCGATCCGGCTGGGCGTCAGACCCCGTCCGTTCGGTTAGGCCGGCCCTGCGGCTGGTCGATCGGCGCTGCGATTGCTGCCGGGGCCCACCGCGGAGTGCGTCGTGATGTACGCCAGCGTGCCTACGTCGAACCGTGGCATGCTCCACGCCATCAACCACGGGCGCGAGGATGGACATCGATGACGTACGAGCCGAGCGAGGTGCGTGCGTGGGCGCACGAGGCGGGCGAGCAGGTCGCTGAGCGAGGGCGCCTGTCGTACCAGGTCGTGACCGCCTACTTGAAGGCGAACCCGCAGGTTGCTCGAGAGCTCGCGTCCGAGCACGACGTCCCCGTCCCGAGCCGTGGTGCGGTGAGTCTCGCGACGTGCGAGGAGATCGCGTTGCTGGTGCGCTGACCTCCTCGCGAGTGAGCATTCAGGTCTTTCGAGTCAATGCCTGGACGATCTCCTCGACGCTGGGCGCGCCCGACGCCTGCCCGTCGATGCGGTACATGCGGCAGGCGAGCCCTCCAGGGGCCGGTCCGGGCGGCGCCCACGGGTCGACCCCGTCGACGAGGATCGTCGGCGAACCCTTGAAATGCAGCTCCTCCGCCTCGTCGACGGAGGTGATGAGGATGAGGTCGATCGCCTGGTCGGGCTGCCCGATCCGGGCAAGGGCTTCACCGAGCCGAGCCTGCGCCAGCGACCGGTTGGGGCAGTCCCGGATGTAGAGCAGCGACACCTCCATACGACGCAACCTACTGCGCGTCGCGAGAGCCGCCCAGGTGGTGCAGCATCGGCACCGAACCGGGGCATCAGTGGCCGGACGAATGCCGTCGGCCTGCCCCGCCCGCGTTTCCGTCCGCAGGCGAGGCGCCGAATGGGGCGGGCCGCAGCTCATAGGTGCTCACGGTGGTTGTCAGGCCGGCAGCCTGTGCGAGCGACCCAGTCCAGGAGTCGTTGCCGACCGGCGTCGAAGGCGTCGTGCCAGCGCAAGGGCGCGCTGCCGTCGGCGTCGGGTGCGTAGGAGTGCTGCCAGGCGGTGTGGAGCGCGGAGAGCTCCTCGATGAGCTCGCTGTGCAGGGCCCAGCAATGGGGCAGGTGGCGGTGGTCGAGGTGATAGCGGTCGCGCAGCCAGTCGATCCAGTCCTCGAGTTCGGCGAGGGCGTCGTCGGTCTCGTCGGCGCTCAGGGTCGGCCAGGCAAGGGCGAAGGCGGCGAACGGGTCGACCCGCCGGTTCGTCGTGCCCGAACGGTAGGGCTGGTTGGAGGTCATCGCTGTGGTCCTCTCACGGAGCGGTTGGTGGAGCGGGGGGCGTGCGTCCGCGGGTCTTGGTGCGCATCGGCGGCGGGGTAGGGCGGTCGGGTGTCGGCGAGGGTGGCGCGCACGGCATCGCGCTCCCGCTGGCTCGGACCCCTCGTCTGGTCGCGCAATTGCTCGGTGGCAGACCTTTCGCGGCCAGTGGTGGCCAGGATCGTGCGCAGCTGTTCGTGCGCGTCGGGGGAGTGGCGGCCGGGGTCGGGGAGGTGCTCGCATCCGTCTTCGAGTGGGTCGACGGGCACGTAGACGTGGTTGGAGTGCCGGCCACGGGTCAGCCCGACGTACAGCGACTCGCGGGTCATGCCCTCGGTGGCCAGCAGATGGGTGTGGTCGACGGTGAGTCCTTGGGCCCGATGGATGGTGGTGGCGTAGCCGAGCTCGAGGTGGCGGCGCACGTAGTAGGCGGGCACGCGAACACGGTCTTGGCCGTTGCCTTGTGGGCCGGTGCCGGACTGCGCCGCGAGGTCGGCGCTGCCGTCGGCGTGAATGGTCGTGAGAGTCCAGCGGGTGCCGTTGCGGACATGGCCGCCCGCGGTGGTGGCCAGGCGGCGGTCGTTGCGGCGGGTCACGACGAGGTCCCCGGTGCCGGCTTGCAGCCCATCGGCGAGGCGGACGGTGGTCGTATCGTCGACGAGACCGGCGGCGACCCGGTCGGAGCGGGCACGGAGGTTGAGAGCGGCGACAGTCGCGCCATCGGCTGCGAGCAGCAGCGCCGACGCGCCGCCACGGCTGTCGCTCGCCCAGGCGGAGTAGGCAGCGTCGAGGACGTCCAGGGGCCCTCCCTCATGGATGCGCCCGTGACGGTCGTAGGTGGCGAGGGCGCCGGGATGCCCCTCGCGCAGGGCGCGGGTGGCGTGGGCCTCCCACCGGTGGGTGAACCTCCACAGCGACCGCAGCCGGTGCGCGGCACCGGTGGCGGCGAGCAGGCCGAACGCGCCGCCCGCGTCGACGGCGCCGAGCTGGTGGTGGTCGCCGACGAGCAGCAGCTTGGCCCCCGCGGCAGCGGCTTGAGCGGCGAGGTCGTCCAGGGCCAGGGTGCCGGCCAGGGACGCCTCGTCGACGACGAGCAGCGTCCCGGGCCGCAGACGCCACCGGTCCTGCTGCGCGTCGAGTCGGGCCAGCGCGGTGTCGACCCGCCGCACTGTGTGCGCGTCGCCCGCGCTGGTCGCGGCGGTGCGCCGTTCGAGCAGGCCCGCGCGGACGTCCGCGCGTTGCTGGGCGGCGGGGCCGGTGGACTCGTGCAGCCACTTCGCGGTGTTCTCGCACGGCACGCCGAGGGCGTCGGCGAGCTCGTGCGCCGCAGCCGCCGATGGTGCCAGCCCGAGCACCGTGCCGGGGCCGTGCACGTTCTCCCATGCGGTTCGCAGGGCGCGCAGGGTGGTGGTCTTCCCGGTCCCCGCCGGACCGACCAGGACATCCAGGGCCCGCCGCGAGGTGGCGATGCCGATGACGGCGTCGACCTGGTCGCTGGCGAGGCGCACGTGGCGCCCCCCGGGGTGACGGGGTGGCTGGACCGCGACCGCTGCGGTGCGGGCGACCGTCTCGTCCACGCCGGGGCCGAGCTGGTCGTCGGCGGCTGCCAGTAGGCGGGTCTCCGCGTCCAGGATGACCCGGTGGCTGAACCGATCCTCGTCCGGTCGGTCGAACACCGTGGTGCGGTCGGGGCGGCGCCACCCCTCCGGCACGGTCCACCGGTCCGGCGCGGTCAACGGCACGCACCCGTCCAGGGCGGTCGCGGCGACGCGGTCGTGAAGGGCGATCCGCTCCGCCGCGTCCGGAAGCCGCAGACCGCGGGTGGCGCGCGCAGCCTCGGCGAGCAGGTTCCACCGGGTCCAGGTCGAGCGCCGCGCCAGCACCGCGTCCAGGGCTACCGCGGCGAGGTACTCGACGAGGTCGTCGGTGACGCTCGGACGGGCTGTGTGGGTAGGGCGTTGGTGCAGGCGGCTTCGGAGCGTCCCGCCGACTCGTGCCGGGCCGCGCCGGCGTCGGTTGCCAACGGTGGAGGTGTCGTCGCTGGTCAGGTTCTCGTGACGGAGTCCGTGACGGAGTGCCCCGGTGACTCCGTCAGTGTCGTGACGGACTCCGACGCGACGACGACCCATGGCGGCGGTGAACGCCGGTGCTGTCGCGTGCTGGCTGCTCCACGCGGGGGCGAGGAGCGGGTGCGGGGCGAGGCGCAGCAGGCGCCGGGCTCGCTCGCGCCACCATGCCATCAGCTCGGGCAGTGGTCGCATCGTCTTGGCCGGGCGGGTCGCGGTGGTCAACTGCTGGCGCAGCCGGGTCGTCTCGACCCGGTTCGGTCCGCGTCCGTGCTCGGCGTGGAAGTCGACCAGGGCGTCGGTCATCGCGGTGGCGATCGCCGCCGATCGAGTCGAGAACTCGGTGAGCAGATCGTCGGGAACGGCATCGAGCTCGAACGCCGGGGTGCGCCGAGGTCCGCGGTCCCGCCACCCCCACGAGGACCCAACCCCGTGGCTGGTGTTCTGGTCGAGCGCGGTCGTGAGGTTGTCGGCGAGCAGGTTGTCGTAGAGCTCGGACACCGCGACCGCGGCGTGGTGCAGGGCCCGGGAGTCCAACGACCGCCACACCCCGTCGCGGCCCTGGACCTTGTTCGCCACCACGACATGGGTGTGCAGGTTCGGGTCGCCAGTGCGTGTGTCCCAATGATCGAACAGCGCGGCGACCATCCCGCGGGTCGGGACCTGGGCGATCGAGTTGTGCCCGATCCTGGTGAACACCGCCCGGTCCTCCATGAACGCGAGCGCGTCGCGGACCGCGGCCCGATGCGCGGCGACCACGAGAGCCTGAACGTCCGGGTCGGCCAACGCCCACAGTACGCTGGCCGACTTCGGTGCAGTGAACGTGAGATCGAACCCGGCAACTGCGGCCCGCGGCCTTCGCGCGGCCTCCAGCCGGGTGATCGCCTCGACCGCCGCAGCGCGGGCGGAGTCCGTCATCGACTCCGGCAGCGCCACGACGGAGTCGGCGATCCGCTGCGCCTGGCTGCGGAAGGCCAAGTAGGGGCGGCCCAGCGGCGTCCCGCTGGTGGGGTGCTGGCCTTGGCCGTAGAGACGGGCCATGCCTTCCTCGGTCACGTTCGCGCCGGGTGTGATCCCGAGGCCGGCAAGTCCGGCGCCGTACCAGGTGCCGGGTGGATAGCCCGACGCCGTGTAGTACGCCGTCAACGGCGTCGAAGGGTCTCGTTGCACATCACCGCACGCGGTGTGCCGCAACAGGTACTGGTACCCCGCGCCCGCGGACATGCGCGCCATGGACATCACGATTCAGCACCACCACGAGCGCGCCGCGCGAGATCATCCACACCACAAGATGCGCGGCATCCGATGTCGACAGCGCGTCGTCAGCGGCCGTCCGCTCCTTGGAGCCAGAGGAGTGGATGCTGCCGATCTTGATCGGTTCGCCGTGGTGGTGAGAATGGGCGGGTCACTCGGC
>NZ_JBFWVQ010000152.1:0-11829 GCF_050246655.1 Pseudonocardia sp. | reverse complement strand
GTGCCGTCGACCAGGGCGGCGCGGTCCGCGATCGGCGGGTACAGGTCGTCGTACATGCCCATGTCCGAGCCGTCCGAGCGGTGGACGTGGGCGGTGTAGACGACCTTCATGCCGTGGGTGCGGGCGAAGTCGAGGGTCTGCGCCAGTTCCTCGACCATGGCGTTCGCCTGCTTCGACTGCAGCGCCGCGCCGTCGGCGACGAAGTCGTTCTGCATGTCGACGACGATCACGGCGGTGCGGGCGGGGTCGATGCTGTCGATGGTGTACGGCATGGCGGTCCTCCGGGCCCGGGCGGTGCTGGCCGGGACGAGTCTCGTGAGCCGGGTCGCCCGGAGGACAGGGCCAAACGTGTCACACCCGAACGGACGCCCGTCCCAAGAATGAAACGGATCATGCGTCCGTCCGGGCGTGCCCGCCGGCCGGCACCACGCGTGTCTCAGGTGAAGACGGTCGTGAACCGGTCGTTCAGCTCGCGCTGGACGTAGAAGATGCCCTTGGCCAGCTGGTCGGGCGTCCAGACGTGGGTCGGGCGGTCCGGGTAGGAGAAGTACCCGCCCGCGAACACCTCGTTGCGGTTGCCCGCCGGGTCGAAGAAGTAGATCGTCTCTCCCCGGGTGATGCCGTGCTGCGTGGGGCCGATGTCGACGGAGACGTCGTCCATGGCGAACAGCTGGCCCGCCCTGAGGATCTCCGCCCAGTCCTTGAGCTGGAAGGCGAAGTGGTGCAGCTTGCCGGGCGGGCCGTCGATGAACGCGATGTCGTGCACCTGGTTGCCCGCCGAGAGCCACGTCCCGATGTACCCGCAGTCGTCGTCGAGCGAGGTCTGGACGCGCTCGGTGGCGTAGAAGTCGAGGACCTCGCAGAAGAACCGGTCGGCGAGCCTGACGTCGTCCGTGGCCAGCAGGGCGTGCTCCACGCGGGGCGCGCCGACGCCGATGAGGTGGCGAGGGAAGACGTCCGGGTTGATGGTGCCGACCTCGGTGCCGACCAGTGTCATGTCGTGGTAGAGCTCGAGCTCGTGGCGGGACGGCAGGGTGATCCGGATCCCGTCGCTGACCTCCGGGTTCTCCCCGGCCGCCATCCGCTGCACCGTGCACCCGAACTGCTCGGCGCGCTTCTCGTAGATCTCGATGTCACCGGCGTCGGCGACCTTGTAGCCGATCTTGGCCAGCCCGACGCCGCCCTCCTCGAGGACCACCGAGTGGTGATCCCACTCGTCCCAGCCCTTGTAGAACACCCGGCCCGGCTCGCTGCGGGTCTCGTAGAGCCCCATCGTGGAGCCGTAGTGCTGCTTCGCCTCCTCCAGGTCGGTGACCTTGGCGTGGACGTAACCCATCCGCAACACGCCCATGTGTTGATCCCTCGCTTCCGTCCTCTTCAGAGGTCCGTCACCCGGATCCTGCGCCCGAGCGGATACGTTCTACTGTTCGATGACGCAACGTCATCCCATAGAGGTATGCGGTCCAGGTGCACGGTCCGTTCGGCAGGGCCGGGCGAGGGACCTTCGGACCGGTCGGCGGTGGTCCGTTCCGGCATGACCACAACGCACGCAATACCGCCGGGGGCCCGTGGAGCGGTTGAATCACTGACGCCGACGGAGCCGACGGAGAGGTGGGACGACGATGACCGACCTGGGCGCGAACGGCCCCGGAGGCGGGCGACCCTACGAGCTGACCCGCGACGCGCATGGGCTGGTCGCGCGGATCTCCGGGCGCGGCGCGGTGGTGCTCGCCACCCCGGCCGTGAACCGCGGCACCGCGTTCACCCGCCAGGAGCGCCGCGACCTCGGGCTCCTGGGGCTCCTGCCGGCCCGGGTGTCGACGATCGACGAGCAGCTCCGCCGCACCTACGAGCAGTACTCGGCGCAGCCGAGCGACCTGCGCAAGTGGGTCTATCTCGCGACGCTGCGCGACCGCAACGAGGTGCTGTTCCACCGGCTGCTCTCCGAGCACGTCGCCGAGATGCTGCCGATCGTCTACACCCCGACGGTCGGGCTCGCGATCGAGCGGTTCAGCCACGAGTTCCGCCGCTCACGCGGGGTGTTCCTGTCCGTCGACCGTCCCGAGGACGTCGAGGCGGCGCTGCGCAACACCTGCCGCGGCCCGGACGACGTCGACCTGCTCGTCGCGACGGACTCCGAGGGCATCCTCGGCATCGGCGACCAGGGCGTGGGCGGGGTCGAGATCGCCATCGGCAAGCTGTCGGTCTACACGGCGGCGGCCGGCATCCACCCGGACCGCGGGATCCCCGTCGTCCTCGACACCGGCACCGACAACGTGGGCCTGCTCGACGACGACATGTACCTCGGCGAGCGCCACCCCCGGATCCGCGACGAGCGCTACGACCGGCTGATCGACGCGTTCGTCACCGCCGCCGGGAAGCTGTTCCCGCACGCGCTGCTGCACTGGGAGGACTTCGGCGCCACCAACGCGCGGCGGATCCTGGAGCGCTACGCCGCCGACACCGCCTCGTTCAACGACGACATGCAGGGCACGGCCGCGGTGGTGCTCGCCGCCGTCGTCGCCGGGGTGCGGGCCACCGGCGGGCGCATGCGCGACCAGCGGGTCGTCGTCCACGGCGCCGGGACGGCCGGGCTGGGCGTGGCGGACCTGCTGCGCGACCGCATGGTCGCCGAGGGCCTCGATCCGCGCGAGGCGACCCGGCGGTTCTGGGCTCTCGGCAGGAACGGCCTGCTCACCGAGGACCGCACCGAGCACCAGTACGACTTCCAGCGCCCCTACGCCCGCCCGGCCGGGGAGATTCCGGGCGGCTCGCTCGCCGACGTCGTCGCGGACGTGCGACCGACCGTGCTCATCGGCACGTCCACCCAGCCGGGCGCCTTCACCGAGGAGATCGTGCGCACGATGGCGGCGCACACCGCCCGGCCGATCATCCTGCCGCTGTCCAACCCGACCTCGCGCTGCGAGGCGCGCCCCGCCGATCTCGTCGCCTGGACCGGCGGGCGCGCCCTCGTCGCCACCGGGAGCCCGTTCGCGCCCGTCGACCTCGACGGGCGACGCCACGAGATCGCCCAGGCCAACAACGCTCTCGTGTTCCCCGGCCTCGGCCTCGGCGTCACGGTGGCCCGCGCGCGGCAGGTGTCCGCCGGGATGATCGCGGCGGCGGCGGACGCCGTCGCCGGGCTCGCGGACGCGACCGCCCCCGGCGGCGCGCTGCTGCCGCCGGTGACGGACCTGCGCCGCGTCTCGGCGGCCGTCGCCGCCGCCGTCGTCCGCTCCGCCGCCGACGAGGGGCTCGCCCAGGTCGCCGTCGCCGATCCGGAGCGACAGGTCGCGGAGGCGATGTGGTGGCCGGACTACCCCCGCATCGAGGTGGTGAGCTAGTACCGGGCCGGGTGCGCCCGTGGGTATCCCGGCTCACGCTGCGGGCGCGCTGCGCCGCGGCTAGCGTCGTCGGCGTGGCCGATCTCCACTTCTACTTCGACCCGGTCTGCCCGTTCTGCTGGCTGACGAGCAAGTGGGTCCGGATCGTGGCCCAGCGGCGTGCCTACGAGGTGGAGTGGCGGTTCATCTCGCTGCGCCGGGTCAACGCGCACATCGACTACGACGCCCACTTCCCGCCCGAGTACGAGGCCGGGCACACCGCGGGGCTGCGGTTGCTGCGGATGTGCGCCCGCACCCGCGCGGAGCACGGCCCCGCCGCCGTCGCGCGGCTCTACGAGGGGCTCGGCGCAAGGATCTTCGACTCCGACCCCGCAGAGGACAACGGTGCAGGGCGCGAGCGACGCGGCACGGCGCCGTTCGTCGCGCCGGTCCTGGCCGCGGCCGGGCTGCCCGCGGACCTCGCGGACGCCCTGGACGACGCCACCTGGGACGCGGTCGTGCAGGCCGAGACCGACGAGGCGCTCGCGCTCACCGGCCGCGACGTCGGCACCCCGATCCTGCACTTCCGCCCGCCCGACGGGCTGGCCTTCTTCGGCCCCGTGATCAGCAGGCTGCCCACCGGGGACGACGCCGAACGGCTGTGGGACCACGTGATCGGGCTGGCGTCGTTCCCGGGGTTCGCCGAGCTCAAGCGCAGTCTGCGGGAGCTGCCCCAGCTGCGCGCGCTGGGCGTCGCGGACGGCGAGGCGGGCGCGGTGCAGGAGTGGCACGCCGGGAGCAGGCGGCTGAAGGTCCCCTGAGGCCCGCCCACCGGCCACGGAGATCGTCGGTCTCCCGTGTCACGATCGTCACGGGAGGTGCGCGGGTGGACGTCGGGACCGAGGCCGGGGCCGGGGCGGCGATCGGGGCTGCCGTCGGGGCTGCGGGGCGCGGCCTGACCACGGCCGAGGCGGCACGGCGCCGCCGCCTCGGCGAGGCGAACACGGCGGTCCGCTGCGGCTCCCGCGGCTACGCGACCATCCTGCGCACCAACGTCTTCTCGTTCTACAACTCGATCCTCTTCGCCATCGGCGCCGCCCTGCTCGTGCTGGGCCGCTACAACGACGCGCTGATCAGCGTCGGCCTCGGGCTGATCAACGCGGTGCTGAGCGCGGCGCAGGAGATCCGGGCCAAGCGCAAGCTGGACGGGTTGCGGCTGCTGGACCGGGCACCGGTGCTGGTCGTGCGGGACGGCCGGGAGGTCGCGGTCGACCCCGAGCAGGTCGTGCGCGGGGACGTGCTGCGGCTGCGGGCGGGCGACCAGGTCGTCGTGGACGGGCCGCTGCTCGACGGCGGGATCGAGGCGGACGAGTCGCTGCTCACCGGCGAGTCCGTCCCGGTCGTCAAGGAGCTGGGAGACGAGCTGCGCTCCGGCAGCCTGTGCGTCGCGGGGGACGGCCACCAGCTCGCCCGGGAGGTCGGTGAGGCGAGCTATGCCGGGCGGCTCACCGCGCAGGCGCGCCGCTCCACCACCGACAAGACCCCGCTGCAGCGGCGGATCGAGTTCGTCGTCCGGCTCGTCATGGCGCTCGTGGTGCTGATGAGCGGGGCGATCCTCGCGCAGGCCGCGCTGGAGGGGTTCACGCTCGTCCGGGTCGTGCAGATCACCGCCGTGCTGTCGGGCCTGGTCCCGTACGGCCTGTTCTTCCTCATCGCGCTGGCCTACACGGCCGGGGCGGCGGGGATCGCGCGCAGCGGCGCGCTGGTCCAGCAGGTCAACGCCGTCGAGTCGGTCAGCAGCGTGTCCGTGGTGTGCACGGACAAGACCGGCACGCTCACCACCGGCCGGCTCACCCTCACCGAGGTGGTGCCGCTCGGCGGGCACGCCCCGGGGGACGTCCGGGCCGCGCTCGGGTCGCTGGCCCGCAGCACCGCCGCGACCAACCGCACCGCGGAGGCGCTCGCGCAGCTTCCCGGCGAGGCGTGGCCGGTGCGCGACGAGGTGCCGTTCACCTCCTCGCTGCGCTGGTCGGGGGTGGCGACCGCCGAGGGCGTGTGGGTGCTCGGGGCGCCCGACACCCTCGCCGCCCGCCTGGACCGTGCCCTGCCCGGCGAGGTGCTCGCCGCCCGCACCGGGCGCGGCCTGCGCGTCCTGCTGCTCGCCAGGGCGACGCACCGCGACGCCGGGCTGCGCGACCCCGAAGGCCGCCCCGCCCTGCCCGATCTGGAGCCGGTCGGCATCGCCGTCCTCGCCGACGACCTGCGCCCGGACGTGGCCGAGAGCATCGCCCGCTTCCGGGCGCAGGGCGTGGCCGTCAAGGTCGTCTCCGGCGACGATCCGCGCACGGTCGCCGCCCTCGCGGTCCTCGCCGGGCTGGAGGCGGACGAGCCGGTGAGCGGGAGCGACATCGACGCCCTCGACGATCCGGCCCTGGACGCCCTGGTCGCCGGCACCACCGTCTTCGGCCGGATCGCCCCGGAGCAGAAGGAACGGATCGTCGCCTCCCTGCGCCGCACCGGCCACCACGTCGCGATGATCGGGGACGGGGTGAACGACGCCCGCGCCCTCAAGCGCGCACACGTCGGCGTCGCGATGCGCAGCGGCAGCCCCGTCACCCGCGACGTCGCGGACATCGTGCTGGTCGACGACTCCTTCGCCGCCCTCCTGCCCGCCCGGCAGGAGGGCCGCCGGATCGTCAACGGCATCGCGGTGTCGATGTACGTCTTCCTCACCCGCGTCGCGACGCAGGGCCTGGTGATCCTCGCGGTCACCCTGCTCGGCCTGGGCTTCCCCTACTCCCCCACGCAGGTGGGGCTCACCCTGCTCACCGTCGGCGTCCCCACGCTGTTTCTCACCTTCTGGGCCCGGCCCGAGCCGCCGGACGAGCACCTGCTGGCCAACCTCGCCCGCTTCGTGATCCCGGCCGCGCTGATCACCGCCGCGTTCGGGGCCGCCGTGTACGCCTTCCTGTACCGGCGGGTGTCGGAGGGCCTGTCCAGCGGGCGCACCCCCGCCGAGGTGACCGCCGCGTTCGAGAGCTACACCGGCCTGGCCTACACGGACGCGGACTTCCTGGAGGCATCGGCCACCATCGGCGCCCAGACGGGCCTGTCGACCTACGTGTGCCTCGCCTCGTTCGTGCTGATCCTCTTCCTCGCCCCGCCGTCGCGGTTCTTCGCCGCCTGGAGGCCCCCCGTCGCGGACCGGCGGCCCGCGCACCTCGTCGGCGGGCTGGTCCTGGTGTTCGCCGCGGTCCTGTTCGTGCCTGCGCTCTCGGACTACTTCGGGCTCACCGGGCCCGCCCCACCCGTCTTCGTGGCGGTGCTCCCGGCGCTGGTGCTGTGGTTCGGCGCGCTCACCGCCGCCTACCGGCTGCGGCTCCTGGACCGGATCCTCGGCCTGGAGCAGCTGCCGCGTCCCCCACCGACGGGCGGAACACCTCGTAGCCCGGGGTGAGCACGCCGTCCGGATCGTGGCGGCGGCGGGCCGCGGTGAGCGTCTCGTGGACGGGGCCGAAGTGCGCCCGCCAGTCGTCCGCGGACATCGGGAAGGCGCTCGCCGGGTAGAGCGTGCCGCCCGCGGCGCGCACCCGGTCGTACACGGCGCGGTTGGCCTCCGGCATCGGCGCGGCCGCGGCCCCGGAGGCGGGGAAGCGCACCAGGTTGAACTGGACGCACAGCTCGTCGTCGGGCAGGCGCAGCATCGGGGTCCGCACCGCGGCCCGCGGGATCGGGGAGAGCACCACCCTGCCGAACCGGCCCAGGTCGGCCGGGGCGAGCCAGGCCAGCTCCCCCGCCACCAGCTCGTCGGCGGTGCGGTCCGGCAGGAACGTGGTGAGCCACGGGTGCGGTTGCTCCCACTGCCCGGCGGCGCGCAGCGCCCGTTCCAGCGGGGCGAGCCGGTCGAGCCAGGTGAGGTAGGGCAGCGGCTCGACCGGTTCGGGTTCCCCGGCGAGGCCCGCGAGCGCGGCGGGGTCGTCGCGGTCGGCGACCACCTCCAGCTGCGGCGTCCAGCCGTCCGGTCCGGCGACGACGGCGCCCTGCACCGCGAGCAGCCCGCCGTCGGCGAGCTGGCCGACCAGCCGGCGCTGGTCGGCCAGCAGCGCCGCGACGTCGCGGTAGGCCAGCAGGTGGCGGTACGCGGTCACGGGCGCGCGGACGAGCGCCAGCGCCACCCGCGTCGTCACCGCGACCTGGCCAAGGCCGGCGCGCACGACGTCGAACAGCGCGTCGCCGGACGCCCAGCTCGCGACCTCCCCCGCGCCCGTCACCCCCTCCAGCGCGGTGACGGCGTCCGTCGCCGCGCCGTGGCGCGCCGTCGCCGCCCCGATCCCACCGACGGCGAGCGTGCCGCCGACCGAGAGATCGAGGTAGTCGGGCAGCACCGCCGGGACGAGCCCGCGGGGCAGCGTGGCGGCGAGCACCTCGCGCCAGCTCGCGCCCGCCTCGACGACGACCCGCTGGGCGGTGACGTCGCCGACGGCCCGCAGGCCCGTCATGTCCGCGACGATCCCGTCCGCCACCAGGCCGCGGCCGAACACCGAGTGCCGCCGCCCCTGCGCGGCGAACCCGACCCCCTCTGCGGCGGCAGTGCGGATCCCCGCCGCGAGCTCCGCGGGCGAACCGGGCGACAGCACGGTCCGCGGCGTGCGGTGTATCAGACCGCCGAAGTCACGGGCGGGGTCGGCGGCGAACGGCATCGCAGCTCCCTGTGCGGCGCTCGGCACCGCGGGCCGGGTCGGACGGGCTGGCACGGCGGCGACGCTAGGCGCGGGCCCTACCTCGGGTCTTGGACGCGCTGCACCTCGCGCGCGAAAACCGTCGGGGTGGTGCCCGCGAACGCCCGGAAGTCGCGGACCAGGTGCGACTGGTCGGCGTAGCCTGCGTCGGCGGCGATCCGCTCCCAGGCGGGCCGGTCGGGCCGCTCCGCCCGGCGCAGCACGCCGTCGAACCGGACGAGCCGGGCCGCCGCGCGCGGCGGCAGGCCCACCTGTCTGCGGAACATCGTGATCAGGTGCTTGTGGCTCCAGCCGGTCTCCTCGGCCAGGCCCCGGATCGGCACCCGCCCGCCGGAACCGGTGAGCCGCCGCCAGGCGTGTGCCACCTCGGGCGCCGGGCGCGGGCCGTCGGCGATACGGCGCAGCAGGAGGCGGTCCAGGAGCGCGAACCGGCCCGTCCAGGTCGGCTCGGCGTGCATCCGCTCCGCGATCTCCCGTCCGGCGCCGCCGAGAAGGTCGGCGAGATCGACGGTCCGGCCCCGCAGGTGGTGCAGCGGCACGCCGAGCAGCGCGTACGCCGCGGTCGGGGCGAGCCACGCCTCGGCGTACGCCGGTGCGCACCGCCCGACCGGCACCTCGAAGGCGTCGTCGGGGCCCTTGACGAACGCGGGCGGGCGGTGCGCGGACTCGCCCAGCCGCACCACCACGGCGACTGCGGCCGTCGCCGGGATCACGAACTGCCGCGGCGCCGCTCCGTCGGCGAACCCGGTGTGGGGGCGGATGAGCAGCGGCCGCAGCCCCGGTGGGGCCGTGGCCGTGACCCGAGGCGATCGCGTTCGTGCCGGAGCGGTCATCGCGACCTCCAGCGTGCCACGTCAGGGCGCGGCGATGCGGTGGGCGAGCCAGGCCAGCCGGTCCGCGATCGCGGCAGGCGGCAGGTGCTCGCGCTGGTGGCGGTAGAGCTCCGGGGCGAGCGGGGCGAGGGCGACGTCGCTCAGCTCGGCGGGATGCGGGGCGCCCGCCTCGGCGAGCAGCACGCGGACGTGGGCCGCCCAGAACCCGTAGGCCCCGGTGGTGAACCGGGCGGCGCCGCTCTCGGTGGCGCGCAGCAGGTGCCCGCAGCGTTCGAGCAGGTCGACCATGGCCCGGTAGAAGGCCGCGAGGCGCTGGGCGGGCGGGGCGCCGGGGCCGAGCGGCGGCGGCCCGTCGAGGAGGCGTTGCTGCAGGTCGCGCTCGTGGTGGTCGAGCAGGGCGACGGCGATCGAGCGGAGATCCGGGAAGCGCCGGTAGAGGGTCGCGCGCCCGACTCCCGCCGCGCGGGCGACGTCCTCCATCGTCACGTCGGCCGGATCGCGCTCGCGCAGGAGGGCTTCGGCCGCGGCGAGCACCTGGGCACGGTTGCGCGCGGCGTCGGCGCGCTCGCGCCGGGGCGGCGGCTCGCCGGCAAGGGGGATCTCCCGGGTCGCCATGGGCGGAGCCTACGGCGGGAATGAACTGGACGCTCCGTCCGTTTGTCGGTCCATGACTACAACCGGACGACGTGTCCAGATCGGTGGTGCGGCGTGACCCCCGTCCTCCTCGCGAGCGCCCTGCTCATCGGTGGCCTGCTGACCGTGCAGGCCGCCGCCAACGTCCAGCTCACCCGCGCGGTCGGCACGCCCTACGGGGCGTCGACGCTGCAGCTGTGGCTCGCGGCGGCGCTGCTCGGCCTGCTCGGCCTCGCGGGCGGCGGGCTCGGCGCGCTCACCGGCGTGCTCGACGTGCCCGCGTGGTGGCTGCTCGGCGGGCTCGCCAGCCCGCTCTACATCACCGCGGGGATCCTGCTGGTCCCCCGCCTCGGCGCGCTCGCCGCAGGCGGGCTGTTCGTCACCGGCCAGGTGCTCGCGTCCGCGGCGCTCGACCTGACCGGTGCGATCGGCGTGCCGCAGCGGCCCCTCGGGATCGGCATCGCCGCCGGGACCGTGGCCGCGCTGGCCGGGATCGGGCTGGTGGTGCGGGGCGGGGCGCCCGTCAGGGGCGGTGGCTCGGCCTCCGGTGGTGCACCGACCACACTCCCTGCCGCGGGCGGCTCCCGGGCCGCAGCCCTGCCCGCACGCGGTGCGCGGGCCACGACCACGACGGGGCATCCGCACGCCGCAGGTCGCGGAGCCCGGCGCCTCGGTACGTACGGCTGGCCGCTGCTCGGGCTCGCCGCGGGGGCGGCGCTGCCCGTCCAGGGCGCGGTCAACGCCCGGCTGCGCACCGCGCTGGACGACCCCTTCGCCGTCGGCCTGACGAGCTTCACCGTCGCCGCGCTGGCGATCTCGGCCGTGCTCGCCGTGCTGCTCGCCGTCGGCGCCACGCCCGCTCCGACCGTTCCGTCCTCGACCATGCCCTGGTGGGGTTGGCTCGGCGCCGCCTGCGCCGCCGCCTACGTGACGGGCACGTTCCTGCTCATCCCGGCCGTCGGCGCGGCGGTGACGGTGGCACTGACCGTCACCGGGCAGCAGGTGGCGTCCGCGGCCGTCGACGCCCGGGGGTGGCTGCGGCTGCCGCGACGTCCGCTCGGGGCGCGCAGGGCGGCCGGGCTCGCGCTGCTCGTCGCGGGATCCGCCGCGGTCCAGCTGCTCTGAGCCGAGCCTGCACCCCCACGTGGTGACCGGGGTCCCCGTCGAGAACGACGTTGTGCCGCGCGGAGGGGCCTGTTGATCAGCGCAACGTCGTTCTCGACGGCAAGCCCGCCCGCAGCGCCGCTCGACGGGCCAGCCGCATCCGTCCGCCCTCGTGCGCGGTGATCTCCACCGCCCCGGCCGCGACGGCGCGCGCCCGCGCCTCCTCGGTGAGGTCGTAGTGGTCCTTCGTCGGGTCCGGGCTGCCGTCCCCGGGACGGCGCCCTGGCTGGAACCACGCCCGCCGCAGCCCGATCCGTGCCGCGAAGACGTGCAGCTCGGCGGGGTCGTCGGCGTCGCTCACGAGGTGGCACCACCGCGACGTCACATGCCCGACGGTCGCCGGGACGTACGCGTCGTCGACGTAGACCGTCACGCCCGCGACGGTAACCCGGACCGGTCCGCGGGGGCGACGCCGCCTCGCCTACCCCGGCCTACCCCGGCCTACCCCGTTCGCCCCCGCGACCGCAGCCGCACCGACGGCAGCGCGGGCGCGCGGAGCCGATCGCCGGCGTAGCCGCGCACCTCACCGAAGCGGGGATCACCCGCGTTCCACTGCTCGCGCGCCGCGACGACCGACCGGTGGTCCGGCCCCACGAAGTTCCACCACATGACGAACCGCTCGTCGAACGGCTCCCCGCCGAGCAGCAGCAGGCGCGCGGGTTCGCCGGCCGCCAGCGGCAGCTCGGTGCGCCCGGTGCCGAGGTAGAGCAGCGGGCCGCGCTCCAGCGACTCACCGTCCACGCTCGCGTCGGAGCCGTCCAGGACGAGCACCGCGTGCTCCCACTCCGGGCGCAGCGGCAGCCGGACGTCCGCGCCCGCCTCCAGCACCATCTCGGCGCCGACGATCGGGCTGTACGCCTTCGCGGGCGACCGCGCGTCGCCCAGCTCGCCCAGGAAGACCGTGGCGGTCGCGCCGCCGCCGCGCAGCGCCGGCAGCTCCGCATGGTGCTCGAACGCGGGCATGGCGTCGCGGTGCTCTGCGGGCAGCGCCACCCACAGCTGGACGCCGTGCAGCGTCGGCGTCCGGTCCTCGGGACTCTCCTCGGAGTGGGAGATGCCCCGCCCCGCGGTCATCAGGTTCACCGCGCCCGGGACGATCGTCTGCAGGCTGCCGAGGCTGTCCCGGTGCAGCACCTC
>NZ_JBFWVQ010000151.1:0-11870 GCF_050246655.1 Pseudonocardia sp. | reverse complement strand
CTCCGGGGTTGCCCCACGAGTGCGGCACGTGGCTGTCGAACTGCAGGCTGTCCCGGGTGGTGAGCGTCTCCGTGACGCCGTTCAACGTCATGTCCAGCCGGCCGGCGAGCACCACGAGGAACTCCTCGCCGGAGTGTGCGTACGTGCCTTCGCTCCACGCCCCGGACCGGACGGTGACGAGCTGCGGCTCCATGAGCCCGGAGAACGCGGACAGCCACTCGTAGGTGATCCCCGGGGCGACGTCGACCCGCTTGCCCGTGCCGAGGCGGTGCAGCCGGGGCTCGGTCTGCAGGTCGACGGCGCCCGCGTCCTGCAGCGCCGCGGTGATCCGGGCCGCCGCCGTGGGCGAGGGGTTGTTCAGGCCGCGCTCCACCGCACTGAGGAACGACACGCTCAGCCCGGAGCGCCGGCTGAGCTCGCGCAGCGTCAGGCCAGCGAGCTGGCGCCGGGGGCGCAGCGGCCGCGCGTCGTCCGGGCCGTCGGCACCGGTGGGCGCCACCGCCCGGCCGAGACCGGCGTAGTCCTCCTCGTCGAGGATCCGCCGGATGGCCGCGGCGTTGAGCCCG
The DNA here is from genome assembly GCF_050246655.1 of Pseudonocardia sp. Lineage (GTDB taxonomy): Bacteria > Actinomycetota > Actinomycetes > Mycobacteriales > Pseudonocardiaceae > Pseudonocardia. The sequence goes on along the minus strand of NZ_JBFWVQ010000151.1, from coordinate 11,304 downwards.
CGGACCCGACGCCACCACGCGATCTTGCGAAGCCGCTCGATCGCCTCCTGGTCGTAGGTGCGCCGCCCGGCCGCGTCCCGGCCCGGGCTGACCAGGCCCTGACGCTCCCAGAGCCGCACCGTGCCCGCGCTCACCCCGACCAGCTGCGCGGCCTCCGTGACCGTGCGCATCAGCGATCCCTCCCGCCGGGGGCCGGCCCGGCATGCCGGGCCGTGTTCGGTTGGCTCCCGAGTTACTGTAGGGGCGAACGCGCTGCATCAACAAGGCTCTTCATCAACCACTTACATTGTTACTGTCGTGTGACCGGGCGACTCACGGGTCGGGTGGCTCGACGAGCCGGTGCCGGTAGGCCAGTGCCACCAGCTGCGCGCGGTCGCGGGCGCCGAGCTTGGTCATGGCGCGGCTGACGTGGGTCTTGGCGGTGGCATCGCTGATGGTGAGGGCCGTGGCGATCTCGGCGTTGCTGAGCCCGTGGGCGACGAGTCCGACGATCTGCCGTTCGCGGGTGGTGAGGCGCGCCAGCGCGCGGGCGTCGAGGCGTGGGATCGGGGTCCGTGCGGTGAGCTGGGCGATCAGCCGCCGGGTCAACCCCGGGGACAGGAGGGCCTCGCCCCCGGCGACCACCCGGATGCCGCGCAGCAGCTGGGCCGGTTCGGTGTTCTTGACCAGGAAGCCGGCGGCCCCCGCGCCGAGCGCCTCGACGACGTACTCGTCGTGGTCGAACGTGGTGAGGATGAGTACGCGGACGCCGGCGAGATCGGGATCGGCGGCGATCTCGTGGGTGGCGCGCAGCCCGTCGACGCCGGGCATCCTGATGTCCATCAGCACGACGTCGGGGCGGGTCTCGCGGGCCAGGGCCACCGCGGTGGCGCCGTCACCTGCCTCGCCGACCACGACCATGCCGGGCTCGGTGTCGACGAGCACCCGGAACCCGCCCCGCACGAGGGCCTCGTCGTCGGCGATGAGGACACGGATGGGCTCACGGATGGGCTCACGGATGAGCTCGGTCGTCGGGTGACCCGGCACCCGACCATCATCCCGGGACGGGCAGCTCGGCGCGCACCTCGAAGCCGCCGTCCGGGTGGGGCGCCGCGGTGAGCCGGCCGGAGAGCGCACGGGCGCGCTCGCGCATCCCGTCGATGCCGTGCCCGCACGGGGTGTCCGCGCCGGTCTCGTCCGGGCTCGGGGTCCCGTCGTCGCGGATCCGGATGAGCAGCCGGGACGGTTCGTGCGTCAGCGACAGCCGGACGGTGCCGGCATCGGCGTGGCGGAGCACGTTGGTCAGCGCCTCCTGGATGATCCGGTAGGCGGCCAGGTCGACCGGGGCGGGTAGCGGCCGCGGCTCGCCGTCGACGGCCAGGTCCACGTGCAGGCCGGCGGCCTCGGCCGCGCCGACCAGCTCCGGGAGGCGGTCGAGCCCGCCCCGAGGCGCCCGCGGTTGGTCGGGTCCGTCGGCGCGCAGGATGCCCAGAATGGTCTTGACGTCGGCCAGACCGTCGTCGCAGATCTTCTTGATCGCGGCGAGCGCCTCGCGGGCCTGCCCGGGGCGCCGGTCGACGACGTGCAGCCCGACCCCGGCCTGCACGCTGATCGTGGCCATGGCGTGCCCGAAGACGTCGTGCAGCTCCCGGGCGATGCGCAACCGTTCCTCGGCCGCGAGCAGGCGCGCCCGCTCCTCGCGGGTCCGGGTCTCCCGGACGAGCTGGGCGCGGGTGGACGCGAGTACCGCCCGGTGGTAGCCCACGGCCGTGCCCGCGCTCGCCGCGGTCGCCGCCAGCAGCACCGCGTTCGGGACCACGCCGACGGTCTGCGTGTCGCCGAGCACCACCCGGATCGCGACGATCTGGACCAGCGCGGTGGCCGCGGCGCCCGCGAGGCCCCACCGCCAGCCCCGGCGCGCCGCGACGGTGTAGCAGCCGATCAGGGGGGCCAGCGTGACCAGCAGCCCGGGATAGCCGGCCAGGAACCAGACGACGGCGACCGCGTTGAGCGCGACCAGCACCGCGACCGGGTAGCGGCGGCGCACCGCGACCACGGCGACGACGGTCGCGGCCAGCGCGACCGCCCCGGCGTCCGGCGGGCGGGGGTTCGCCACCGCCCCGGGGGCCACCCCCGTGAGAGCGGCGCCGAGGAGCGCCACCGCCAGGCACGCACCGAGCACCACGTCGGCCACGAGGGGCCCGGCGCCGCGAGTGGTGTCGACCGTTCTCGATCCCGGCTCGGAGGCCACGGCTCATGGTCGCGGGTGCCACCGCGGATGCGCATCCGCCGCGCGCGGTGTCCCGGCACTACCACCCGGGTTGAGATCCCTACCACCAGCGGCCGACCGTACGCCGGGGGCGTCAGCCGGAATCGACCACCGTCGCCCGACGCGCCCGGCCCGGCCCGGCGACCACCATGGCCCTCCGCCTACCGGAGGGATTCCCGATGTCCACGTGTCACGTGCTCGTCGCGCAGGTCGCCGTCGCCGGGTTCGAGGTCGGCACCGGGCGGACCGTGCCCAGCGTGGCCGCGCTGCTGGGGCTGACCAGCGTGGTCGTCGGAGGGCTTGCCCTTGCCCGCCCCCCGCATCGGCGGGCCGGTGCCGTCATGGCCCTGGTGCTCGGGCTGGTCGGCATGGTCGTCGGGGGCGTGCACGCGGCCAACTCCGCCGGTGGCCTCGGCACCGGCAACGGGCTGGCCGGGGCGATCGTCGCCGTGGTGCTCGGGCTGGTCGGCGCCTGCCTCGGTGGGCTGGCGACGCGCCGGTCCCGCCGGACCGGCTGACCCGCACGTCACGGGAGGTGCCGGCCGGGCAAGGACCGAAGATGAGGCAGATGCCCCATGCTCCGCGCGGAGGCGGCTCCTAGCGTCGATCACACCACGAGCGCAGGAGGAGAGATGCCACGCACATCCGCCGGTGAGATCGAGCTGCAGGACTTCGACCAGGTCGCGTCGCGCGAGACGGAACTGGCCGACCTGACCGTCAGCTTCCTGACCTTCAGGCAGGAGACGGACATGGCGCCCATCCTCGCGAGCCTCCCGACACGCAGCTGCCAGTGCCCGCACTGGGGTGTGCTGACGGTCGGCGGGGCGACGGTCCGCTACGACGACGGCCGCAGCGAGGAGATCGGGCCGGGCGACGCCTACTACATGACGGCCGGACACGTCCCGGTGTTCGCGGCCGGCACGGAGACGGTGATGTTCAGCCCGACGGCGGAGATGAAGGCCACCAACGAGGCGATCGAGGCGTTCATGGCGGCGCAACAGCCGGAAGACGCAGCGCGAGGGCGGTGAAGCCCTCGACCGGCGTAGCCTCCGGCGCGGGATCCGTGCGCGCCGGAGGTGGTGGTCCGTGGGGCGAGCGGCGGGGTCGGCCGGGGATCCGGCGGCGCTGCGGGGCGAGGTGCGGCTCGCCGAGCTCGTCGCGGCCCTGTCGCTGGGCGTCGATCTCGGCTTCGACCAGCCGATGGAGCACGTGCTGCGGCAGTGCGTGATCTCGCTGCGGCTCGCGGACCGGCTCGCGCTCGACGACCGGGAGCGGTCGGTCGTGTACTACAGCGCGCTGCTGGTCAACGTCGGCTGCCATTCCGACGCGCACGAGCAGGCGAAGTGGTTCGGCGACGACATCGCGCTGAAGGCGACGAAGTACACCCACCAGATGCGCGGCCTCGCCGGCGCCGCCGCGACCGTCCGCCTCGTCGGGGCCGGCAACCCGCCCCTGCACCGCCTGCGGGTCGGTCTCGAGTTCGCCGTCCGCGGTCATCGCGAGCTGGACCAGATGGTCGAGAAGCACAGCGAGATCGCCCGGTCGTTCGCCGTCCAGCTCGGGCTCGACGGCGACGTCCAGGTCGCGGTCGGTTCCGCCTACGAGCGGTGGGACGGCAAGGGCTGGCCGGGCATGCTGGCCGGCGCCGAGATCCCGGTCGCGTCGCGGATCACCCAGCTGTGCGAGTACGTCGAGGTGGCGCACCGCGTCGGCGGGGTGGCGGCGGCGGTCGCGCTCGCCACGGACCGGGCGGGCACGCAGTTCGACCCCGGGCTCGCCGACACGCTCGCCACCTGCGCGGACGAGCTGCTCGCCGACCTCGACACCGCCCGCACGTGGCGGACCGTGATCGATGCCGAGCCCGCCCTGCAACACCGGCTGACCGGTGAGGGGATCGACCGGGCGCTGCTGGCCGTCGCGGACTTCGTGGACCTGAAGTCGCCGTACACGGCGGGCCACGCCCGCGCCGTCGCCGAGCTGGCCGAGGGCGCGGCCACGCGGCTCGCCCTGCCGGCGGACGAGGTGTCCGCGGTCCGGCGCGCCGCACTCGTCCACGGCATGGGCAGGCTCGGGGTGTCGAACGCGATCTGGGACAAACCCGGCCCGCTGGGCGCCGGGGAGTGGGAGCGCGTGCGCCTGCACCCCTACCTCACCGAGCGGATGCTCTCCCAGTCACCCACGCTGGCCCCGCTCGGCCGGATCGCGGTGCAGTACCGGGAACGGCTCGACGGTTCCGGCTACCCCCGCGGCCTGTCCGGCGCGGAGATCTCGACGCCGGCGCGCGTCCTCGCCGCCGCGGACGTCTACCAGTCGATCCGCGAGCCGCGCCCGCACCGCCCCGCGGGATCTGCGCAGACCGCGGCGAGCGAGCTGCGAGGCGACGTGCGTGCGGGTCGCCTGGACGCGGACGCCGTCGAGTCGGTGCTCGCCGCCGCCGGGCACCGCACGCCGCGGCGCCGCGAGGGCCCGGCCGGTCTGACCGCCCGCGAGGTCGAGGTCCTGCGGCTGCTCGCCCGCGGCCTGTCCAGCAGGCAGATCGCCGCCGAGCTGGTGATCACCACGAAGACCGCGCGCAACCACACCGAGCACATCTTCGCCAAGATCGGCACGTCGAGCCGGGCCGCCGCCTGCCTGTTCGCCATGCGCCACGGGTTGCTGCCCGCCGACTGAGCCGTATCGGCCGGATCCGTCAGCCGGACGGCACGAACCGGTCGAAGTAGATGTGCCGCTCCTTGCAGCCGCCCGCCCGCAGCACCTCGATCGCGGCGTCGATCATCGGCGGTGGCCCGCACAGGTAGGCCTCCCAGCCGCGGTTCGAGGGCACCCGCCGCGCCAGGACGTCGGTCACCAGCCCCGTCTCCCCCGTCCAGTCCTCCCCCGGCGCCGCGTCGCTCAGGGCAGGCACGAACGTGAACCAGTCGTGCTCGGCGGCGAGCGCGCCCAGCTCGTCGAGCAGGAACAGGTCGCGCGCCGTGCGAGCGCCGTAGCAGAAGACGACCTCGCGCCGGTTCCCGGTCGCGACCAGGTGGGCGAGCATCGAGCGGATGGGCGCCATGCCCGACCCGCCCGCCACCATGACCATCGGCCGGTGCGAGAGCCGCACCCCGAACTGGCCCAGCGGGCCCCGCAGCCGCAGCCGGTCACCGGGACCCAGCCCGCCGTCGAGCGCCGTCGAGAACGCGCCCCCGGGGATCACCTTGACGATCAGGTCGACCCGACCGTCCTCGGCGGGCGCGTTCGCCATCGAGAACGACCGCCAGGTGTCCGCCCTGCCGGGCACGGCGACCTCGACGTACTGCCCGGCGGTGAAGTCCAGGGCGGCGTCGAGGCGCAGCCCGAGCCAGCGGATGTCGTGGGTCAGCGGGTCGTTGCGGTCGACCGTGGCGGTGCATTCCTGCACGACCTGTCCTGCGAGGTACTCCTCCTCGGACAGGTCGTCCATCGTCGCCGAGACGTCCACGATCAGCTCGCCCGACTCGGCGAAGGTCGAGCACAGCAGCACGACGCCGGCCTGCCGGTCGGCGTCGCTGAGGGAGAACGACGTGTTGTCGCTGAGCCGGAAGTCGCCGTCCACGACCTCCGCGCGGCACGTGCTGCAGCCGCCGTGCTTGCAGCCGTACTTGACGAACCGGCCGTGACGCAGGACGGCCTGCAGGATCGGTTCGCCGGGTCGGACCTCGAGCGTCTCACCGAACGGCAAGATCGTGACTGCGCTACCCATGTCGTCCTCTGCGCTCGTCGAAGCGGATCGCCGCGGGCCACACGGGCCCGCGCAGCGCCCGGTCCCGGCAGCGGGGAGCTGCCGGGATCCGGGGCACCTGTCGCGGCTACGCCTTCAGCGGGTCCTTGATCTCGTAGCCGATGCGGCGGATGTCATCGATGGTCCACATCTGGTCCGGGTTCAGGTGCGGCTGGCCGATCAGGGTCCTCCCGTCGGGACGGACGTAGCCGAGCGCGAGGATGACGTCGGCGAGGTCCATCCCGTCGAAGCGCTCCCACCAGTTGGCACAGCCCGTGTAGATCGTCGGGTTGAGCCGGAAGATCCACTCACAGCCCTCGCTGCACACCGCGTACCGCGTGCCCTCGTGGTCGAAGATGCGGGTCTCCGGCGCGTCGATGCGCGGCATCACGCACGGGCAGTGGCAGACCTGGCAGAACGGCGGCAGGGCGGGCAGCTCCTGCAACAGCAGCCGGCCCGACGACGGGTCGCTCATCGCCCGGTAGGCGTCCCAGAGGCCGCCGTAGCGGGCGGTCCAGCCCGGGTAGTGGTTCTCGAACCACTCGTAGTCGGCGGGCCCCATCGGGTCGGTGCGCCAGAAGTTCAGCGGCCAGATGGCGGCGAGCGCGATCGCCGCCGAGTGGTGCATGTCGTTGACGAAGCGCGCGACGTCGCCCAGCCGGTCCGGCGGCCGGAGCCCGAAGCTGCCCATCCGGCTCATGTAGGACCCGACGAAGTCGTCGACGACCCACTCCTCCCACACGTCCTTGTACGCCCACGGGCGGTTGACCGCGAAGTACTCCGACACGACGCCGACGAGGGTGTCCATCGACTGGTGCTGGTGCCAGAAGTGCCGTTCGAGCGCCTCCTGCATGAAGGGCACGTTGTCCGGCTCCTGGACGCAGCACATCAGCGTGCCGTAGCCGTTGGCCATGTGGCGGGACTCGTCGGACTGGATGGACAGGAACGACGTCGGCATCGCATGGTCGCCGTTGACCGTCGCCACCTGCGGGAGCGCCACCACCAGCGGGTTGGTGTAGGCCGTCTCCAGCACCACGTTCAGGCACATGGAGACCTCGATGGGGTCGCCGGTGTTGAACGGCTGGAACGACGCCCGGGCCAGCGTGCCGACCGGGTGGTTGCCGAGCGCGATCTGCCCGATGTCGAAGCCTGCCGGGTCGTGGTAGTTCTTCAGGTAGTACTTGCGCAGCGCGACCTCGAGCTGGGTGTGCCGGACCTCGTCGAGCATCTGGCCGGCGTAGCCCTGCCGCAGCTCCTGGTTCTTCACCGAGGCGATCAGGAAACCGGCACCGCACACGGCCTGGTACTCGGCGTCGGTGAACGCGGGGACGGCGAACTTCATCCCCTCCATGAACCGCGGTTCGGCGACGTTGGCGTTGCGGTACCGGACGTTGCTGTCGAGGCCGCCGTAGACGCGGTTGTCCTTCTCGGTCTCCATCGCGGCGTAGCCGCGCATCATCACCCGGAACGGGTCCTTGCCCTTCGGAGGGATGAGGTAGCGGGTCGGGTACTTGGGGTCGGGACGCGCGTAGTCGAAGCCCCAGTCGTAGCGCTTGCTCTTCTCGTGGACCGTCTCCAGCCGGACTGCCATGTCGTCGGCCTCTCGCTAGTCGCGGAAACGTTCGGGGAGGATCTCGGAATAGATCTCGACCAGCCCGTCACTGACGACGATCCGGCCGTAGTAGGACGTCATGTTCACCAGAAAGTCGTGCACCGTGTACTCGCGGCCGAGGCGGTCGGCGAGCTCCGCCATGTCGAACCGGAGAATCCCGTCCCGCTCGATCTTGTAGAAGCAGTCGTTGTCGGTGATCTTCGCGTCCGGCATCTCGTCGAGCACCATCTCCACCGCGGCCGCGGACTCGGAGCTGCCGATGAGCGAGATCCCCACGGTGTCCCTGACCTGGGTCAGATCTTTGGTTCCCACGGTCTTCCTCTCCGTCAGGCGCGGCCGTCGGCGACCAGGCCGAGCGACTCCAGGTAGGCGGCCTGCTTGGCCTGGACGTGCTCCATCGCCGTGGCGAACGTGGCCGGCTTCGTCGGCGCCGTCTCGAAGACGGGCGCGAACGCCTCGCAGGCCGCGATCGCGTACCCGTTCCACTTCCCGACCCAGTCGGCGAGGACGGTCCGGTTGTCGGCCCCGTGGGTCGGATCGGTGACGACGTGCTCGATCAGCGCGCTCGTCCAGCGCTGCGTCCGCGCGGTGTCCGCCTCGGAAGAGGCCTCGATGATGGGCGTCACGACGTCGCCGTTGGCCGCGGCGAACCGGCTGAAGTACTCCACCTTGGCCAGCTCGCCGAAGAGCCGGTCGAGGCAGAGGTTGGTCGCCACGACGATCTCCATCCAGTCGTCGAGGGCGATGATGTTCTCGACCGCGCGGCGCGCCCCCTGCCAGACGGGATCCTCCTTCCACGCCCGCTGGCAGTCGGAGTCGTCGAAGCCCTCGAACGCCTCGGCGAGCTCGAAGGAGTAGTAGACGACGTCCTGCAGGTGGCGCAGCTTGTCCGCCGCCTCGAACACGATCGGGAAGGTCGCCGTGTCCGACAGTGCCTCCCGCTCGGCATAGCACAGCGCCAGGAAGAGGCCGTACTCGACGAAGGGATACGTCATGTAGTGCCCGGCCAGCCCGGTGCGCACCCAACCCTCGTCGGCGAACGCGAAGAGACCGGCCGCGTGAGCTCCGGCGAAGGATCGTTCGAGCGCCTTCTCCGACTCGTTGACACCGGCGATGTACTGGCGCTGCATGGTCTGGTTCGGGTCCCGGAACGCGTACCAGTCGGAGGAGCGTATGACGGTCGAGTCGGCGGTGTAGGGATCACGCCCGTCGTCGAACCGGATGGGCCAGCCCTGGAAGGCGTACTGGGCGGGCGTGGACTGCTGGCCGACGGTCAGGTCCTCGTACTCCGTCGGCCGTTTCCCGCGCGGCTTCACCCAGACGAACGAGCGATGGCCGGGGAGTTCTTTTCGCTTCGGCGCAGTGTAAACAGCCATGGGCACAACCTCCGATTTCGATCGCGGCGTCCCGTGAACGCCTTCGCCACATTGCGGAACGAAATCCCTCTCGGCGGGTTCGGAACGGCCGAGAAGTCCGGGATCCTGCGCTTTTTCGATCAACTTGACTGTAGCCATCGCGGCTGCGGGCGTCTCTGCACTGGGAGTGCGAACGCAGCTGACGTATTGGCACCGGCAGGGCATGGGAGCCGACCTGCACCGGCTCCTAGCGTCGACCGCGGCGCCGGCCCGACCCGCGGACGGCGAGTCGGGAGGGAAGCGCCGGTGAGTGAACGTCTGGTCGTCGTCGGCGGAGGTGCGGCCGGGATGTCGGCGGCATCCGCGGCCCGGCGGACCGACCCCGACCGGGAGGTCGTCGTCCTCGAGGCGAGCGGGCACGCCGCCTACGGCCTGTGCGGCCTGCCCTACTACGTGTCCGGTGTGGTGGACGAGCCGGAGTCGCTGCTCGCCTACCCACCGGACCACTTCCGCAGCCGGCGCGGCATCGACCTGCGGCTGAACACCACCGCGACCCGGCTGGAGCCGCGGCGCCGGGTCGTGTACTGCCGCGTCGACGGGCGCGAGTCGCCGCTGCACTACGACCGGCTCGTGGTCGCCGCCGGGGGGACGCCGGCGCGGCCACCCGCGCTCGGGCTCGTGGACCCCGGTGTGCATACCGTGCGCAGGCTCGAGGACGCCGTCCGGCTGCGGGGCCTGCTCGACTCCGGCCGCGTGCGCCGCGCGCTGGTCGTCGGCGCCGGCTCCATCGGCCTGGAGATGGCCGAGGCGCTGACCGAGCGGGGGGTGCACGTCGTGGTGGCCGAGCTGGCCCGGCAGGTGCTGCCGATCCTCGACGCGCCGCTCGCCGAGGCGGTCGCCGGGGAGGTCCGCCGCCACGGCGTGGACCTGCGCCTCGGCGCCGCGGTGTCCGGCCTCCGCCGGGACCCGCGGGGCCTCCGTGCCGACGTCGACGGCGAGCCGACGGCCGTGGACATCGTGGTCCTCGCCAGCGGCCTGCGCGCGGAGTCGACGCTCGCCGCCGCAGCGGGCGCGTCGACGATCCGCAGCGGTGGACTGGTCGTCGACGACCGCATGCGCACGTCGCTGCCCGACGTGTACGCCGCGGGCGACTGCGCCGCGGTGCACCACCTCGTCCTCGGTCGGCCCGCCCTCGTCCCGCTCGGCCCGGCGGCGAACAAGACCGGCCGGGTCGCCGGAACGGTCGCCGCAGGCGGCGACGCGCGCTTCCCCGGCCTGGTCGGCACCGCCGTGGTCAAGGTGTTCGACCTCGCCGTCGCCCGCACCGGGCTCACGCTCGCCGAGGCGCTCGCCGAGGGCCTTCCCGCGGTGGCGACCGACGCTGTGGGCCGGTCCCGCGCGAAGTACTACCCGGGCGCAGCACCCGTCTCGGTCCGGCTGGTGCACGAACGGGACGGGCGGCTGCTCGGCGCCCAGATGGTGGGCGCGGACGAGGGCGTCGCCAAGCGGATCGACGCGGCCGCCGTGGCCCTGCAGGCCGGGCTGGACGTCGATGCCGTGGCGGCCCTCGACCTCTCCTACGCCCCGCCCTACGCGCCCGTGTACGAACCGCTCCTGCTCGCGGCGCAGAAGGCCGCCCGCGCCTCGGCGCGGGTCGCGACGACCGGCGAGGAGGCGGCGACCTCCGGACTCCGCGGCCGGTGACGATCGAGCCGCGCACGCCGCGGCAGGCGAGCTCGCGACCGGAGCCGGTGGCCGGATGCCCTGTCCTCCAGGGGTGAGAACCTGCTCCAGCTTCCCCCTGCCACCACCTGCTCGCGCGCCTCCTGCCGGTGCAGCCTTGCGCCATGACCGACATGACGCCCCAGGAGGCCGCCCGGCACGAGGTCGCCCTGACCGTGGCCAGGGCCCGCGCCGCACAGGCCGCGATCGAGCACTACTCGCAGGACGAGGTCGACGAGCTGTGCACCGCGATCGCCTGGGCGGTCGCCCGCCCGGACCGGGCCGAGGAGCTGGCGAAGCTGGCCGTCGACGAGGGCGGCTTCGGCAACTACGCGGACAAGGTCGTCAAGATCAGGAAACGGGTGGTCGGCGCGCTCGCGGACATGCGGTCGGTCCGCACGGTCGGCGTCGTCGAGGAGGACCCGGAACGCGGGCTGGTGAAGATCGCCAAGCCGGTCGGCGTCGTCGCCGCGCTGATCCCGACCACCGGCCCCGACGCGACGCCGCCGCTGAAGACGCTGTTCGCGCTCAAGGGCCGCAACGCCATCGTGGTGGCCCCGCACCCGCGGACGAAGGACACCACCGCCGCGGTGGTCGGCTACATGCGCGAGGCGTGCGAGCAGGTCGG
>NZ_JBFWVQ010000150.1:0-11980 GCF_050246655.1 Pseudonocardia sp. | reverse complement strand
CGGAACTCCACGGTCTCGCTCCCGCAGACAGGTCCACACAGCATTCCCCACGCCGTACTCCTCGGCGTCGGTCAACGGTAGTCCTCGTCGGGCCGACGTGGCCTTTGTCAGCGCTTGGTAAGGATGTGTGGTGTGCCGGGAGTGCCCGCGGTCATCCCAGCTGCGGCGCCACCTCCGCCGCGACGAGCTCGACCTGGTCCAGATCGGACATGTCCAGCAGCTGCAGGTAGATCCGCGTGATCCCGGTCGCCTCCCGCCACCGCCCGAGCCGGTCCACCACCTCGGCCACCGTGCCGGCGAGGCCGTGGGCCCGCAGGTCCGCCGCGTCCTGGCCGATCGCCTTCGCGCGCCGCGCCACCTCGGCGTCGTCGCGGCCGACCGCGATCGTCAGCGCCGCGGACCGGACGAGCTCACCGGGATCGCGGCCGATCTCCCGGCACGCCGCGTCCACCCGCCCGAACATCGCCGCCACGGCGTCGATGCCCGCGAACGGCACGTTGATCTCGTCGGCGAACCGCGCGGCGAGGGCGGGTGTGCGGGTCGGGCCCTGACCGCCGACGATGACCGGCGGACGCGGCCGCTGCACGGGCTTGGGCAGCGCCGGGGAGTCGTCGAGGGTGTAGTGCGTGCCGGCGAAGGAGTACCGCTCCCCGGGCGGAGTGGTCCACAGCCCGGTGACGATCTCCAGCTGCTCGGTGAGCCGGTCGAACCGTTCCCGCACGCCCGGGAACGGCACCCCGTAGGCCGCGTGCTCGGCCTCGAACCAGCCCGCACCCAGCCCCAGCTCGACGCGCCCGCCCGACATGGCGTCCACCTGTGCGACGGCGACCGCGAGCGGGCCGGGCAGCCGGAACGTCGCCGACGTGACGAGCGTGCCCAGCCGGATGCGCGAGGTCTGCACCGCGAGCGCCCCGAGCGTCACCCACGAGTCGGTCGGCCCGGGCTCACCGGAGCCGTTGCCCATCGCGAGGAGGTGGTCGGACCGGAAGAACGCGTCGTAGCCCGCGTCCTCGGCGGCCCGCGCCACCCGCAGCTGGTCCGCATAGCTCGCCCCCATCTGGGGCTCGGTGAAGATCCGCAGGTCCACCCGCGCCACAGTAACCGTGCAGCCGTGGTCGCCGACGCGGATCGCGGTGTGCGGCCCCACGCCGAGACCATGGGTGAGGTGGCGAGGTCGGGCAGCCTGCCGACCGCGACGTCCACCAGGCCCTGCTCAAGCAACAGCCGGCGCTGGCCATCCGGACCGACGCCGAGGTCGCGGAGGTGGCGGAAGATCGACGGCTCGAACTGCGTCGCCACCCCCTCGAACCGGGCACCGGCCTGGATCTGCCGGTTCTCGAGCAGGTGGCCACCGTGTGCGTCCACGAGCACAGTGTGGCCGTGTCGGGAGACCCACCTACCGGGGCCGCGCGATCGCTCGGCCCCAGTCGGGTCCGTGCGCGAGAGGGGCTGGGCGATGAGGTCGGGCGTGACGCGGCAGGTGGCCATCGGATACGTGATCGCCACGGTCGGGCTCGTGCTGGCGCTGGCCGACGGGCTGCTCGCGCCGGTGTCGGCCTTCTGGTCGGCGCACTCGATGCTGACCAACGTCGTCGCCAGCGGGATCTTCACGATCGTGACCGTGACGGTCATCGAAGGGTGGCTGCGGAACCAGGAACGGCACCGGCGCGCAGCGGAGGCCGAGCAGGAACGGCGGCGTCTGAGGATCGTCCGGTCCGTCGCCTACAACGCCGTGGCGCGGGGTCCGATCGCGCAGCGGCGCATCATGTGGTTCCTGCTCCACGGCGGTGAGCTGCGCCCGGTGCCCGAGTTCCGGGTCTCGGACGGGTACGCCGCCGAGCTCCGTGCGATCCTGGCGCGGCTGGACCTGCCGGAGACCTCCGAGCACGACGTGATGGACCACGTGGCCGACCGGCCGTGCTCGACGGCCCGGTTCGATGTCCTCGCGCTGGATCGGCACTGGCGCTCGCTGGTCCACGACGTGCTGCTCGATGTCGTCCACAGCTTCCGTGTCCTCGTCGCACGCTGGTCACCACTGCTGCTCACGACCGAGGAAGGCCGCCACACCCTGACGGATCTCGCTGCACAGGTCGAGGAGCTGTCGGCGGTGTTCGTCACGCTCGGCGGCCGCCGCCCGGTGTCCGGTTCCGCCGCCGGCCGGCTCGACGCACACCGGGATCTGTGGCGACGGGCGTTCGCGAACGCGGTCGCGATGGAGGAGAAGCTCATCGACCTCGGCGGCGAGCGACACACCGATGGTCGACGGTTCACCACGCCCGGGCGCGCCCTCCTGCCGCCCACCGACCTCGCGCGGATCACGGGCCGCGACGCCCAGGAGGCTCCGCTGCTGACCTGGCGTCTGTACGACGGCCGCGACAGCTCCCCGTCCCTCGCCGTGCCCTGAGTCCGCCGACGGCTCAGCGGCGACCGGGCGGCGTCCCGGTCGGATCAGGCGAACAGCGGCAGCACGCGGTCCGCGGGTTCAGACCCCCGCCGGGCGACTCCGTCCCGTGGCCGCGAGTTGCTCATCTCGTCGCCGCGAGTTGCTCATCTCATCAGGCCAGGCGGCCGGTCAGAACACCGGTCCGGCGGCGAGTCCGAGGGCCAGCACCGTGCCGCCGAGATGGTGGCGCAGCGCGTGGCGGGCACCGTCGAGATCGTGCTCGGCGATCGCCCGTGCGATGGCCTCGTGCTCGGCGATGATGCTCTCCAGCCGCCCCGGGCTGGCCACCGCGGACTCGCCGATCATGCGGAGCTGGCGGTCGCGCAGCGAGGCGTACACGGGGGTGAAGACCGAGTTCTCCGCAGCCTCGATCATGGCGGTGTGGAAGGCGCGGTCGGCGTCGAGGAACGCACGCAGCTCGGCCGACCCGACGACGCGACGTTGCCGTTCCAGCTCGGCCTCCATCCGGTCGACGACCCGGCGCAGGCGGTCCCGGTCGCCGTTGACGATCTTCTCGATGGCGAACGACTCCAGGACCAGCCGTGCCTCCATGACCGAGCGGACCTCCTCCGGCGACACCGGCACCACGAGGGCGCCGCGCTGGGGGAACAGCTTGAGCAGCCCCTCGGCCTCCAGCCTCAGGAACGCCTCCCGCACGGGCGTGCGTGACATGTCCAGCGCCTTGGCGACCTCGCCCTCGCTGAGGAGGTCGCCACCGCGGAACTCGCCGGTGAGGATCCGGTCCCGGACGTAGCCGAGCGCGCGGTCCTTCGCCCCTGCCCGGGTGGACGTCGCCCTCTCGCTCACTCCGCTTCCTCCGCACGTCCGCGGCCTCGCCGCCGGCAGGCCACACTATCCGCCGCTCCCTTGTCCTGCGGGCGAGCGGTCGCTATCCTCCATCAGGATACAACTTGTATCTAAGTTGTATCTGAGCATGAGGTGGAGGTGGCGATGCAACCGAGGCTTCTGCACACCGAGTTCGTCGAGGCGGTCGGTGCGGACGGCGTCCTCGACGACCCGACGCAGCTGCGGGCCTACGAATGCGACGGCCTCACCGGCTACCGGGTCGTCCCGTCGCTGGTCCTGCTGCCACGGACGCCGGAGGCGGTCGCCGCGGCGGTGCGGGTGTGCGCCCGCGCCGGCGTCGCGTTCGTCGCCCGCGGAGCGGGCACGGGGCTGTCCGGCGGCGCGCTGCCGGTGGCCGACGGCGTGGTCATCTCGCTGCAGCGGCTGCGGTCGATCGTCGAGGTCGACCCGGTGAACCGCCGGGCCGTGGTCGAGCCGGGGGTCACCAACCTCGACATCAGCCGCGCTGCCGCGCCGTACGGGCTGTACTTCGCGCCCGACCCGTCCAGCCAGCAGGTCTGCACCATCGGGGGCAACGTCGCCGAGAACTCCGGCGGCGCGCACTGCCTGAAGTACGGGTTCACGGTGCACCACGTCCACGCGCTGGAGGTGGTGCTGGCCGACGGGACCGTCACCACGCTCGGCGGCGACTCCGACCACCTCGCCGGCTACGACCTGCTGGGCGCGTTCATCGGATCCGAGGGCACCCTCGGGGTGGTCACCTCGATCACCGTCAGGCTGCTGCGCCGCCCGGCCGCGGTGCAGACCCTCGTCGCGGACTTCGACACCGTCGAGGCCGCGGGAGAGACCGTCACCGCGATCATCGCCGCGGGCATCGTCCCGGCCGCGGTCGAGATGATGGACACCCTCGCGATCGAGGCGGTCGAGGCGGCGGTCGCCGCCGGGTACACCCGAGGCGTCGCCGCGGCGCTGATCGTCGAGCTGGACGGCCCGGCGGGCGAGGTGGAGCCCCAGCTCGCCGAGGTGGAGCGGCTCTGCCACGCCCACGGAACGACCGCGGTGCGGCTCGCCGCCTCACCGGAGGAGCGGGCCGCGGTGTGGACGGGGCGCAAGGCCGCGTTCGCCGCCGTCGGTCGCATCAGCCCCGACTACTTCGTGCAGGACGGCGTCGTCCCCCGCACCCGGCTCGCCGAGGCGCTCGGCCGCATCCGCGCGCTCGCCGACGCCGCCGGGCTGCGGGTGGCCAACGTCTTCCACGCGGGCGACGGCAACCTGCACCCGCTCGTGCTCTACAGCGAGGCCAGGGGCGAGCACGACCGGGCCGAGCGCCTGTCCACGGCGATCGCCGAGCTGTGCGTCGAGCTCGGTGGCTCGCTGTCGGGCGAGCACGGCATCGGCGCGGACAAGGCGTGCTCGATGCCGCGCCAGTTCGGCGAGGACGACCTCGCGACCATGCAGCGGCTGCGCGCCGCGTTCGACCCGGCGGGGCTGTGCAACCCGGGAAAGATCTTCCCCACGCCGCGGCTGTGCGGCGAGCGTCCCGGCCCGTACCGCCCCCACCCGCTGGAGGCCGCGGGCCTCATCGAGAGGACGTGACGGCATGGCCACCCCCACGGGAGCGGACCTCTCCGCGCGGCAGCCGAGCACCCTGCGACCCGCCACCACCGCGGAGCTGCGCGAGGCGCTGCTGGACACCGCGGGCTGCCAGCCCCGGGTGACCGTCCGCGGCGCGGGGACCGCCGACGCCTGGGCGAACCCGCCCGGGCGGGCGGACGCCACCGTCGACACCACCGCGATGAGCGGGATCCTCGCCCACCACCCGGGGGACATGACGGTCGCGGTCCGCGCCGGCACCCCGCTCGCGGCGGTGCAGGCCGAGGTCGCCGAGCACGGCCAGCGGGTCGCCGCCGACCCGGCCCGGGCCGCCGGCGGCGCGACCGTCGGCGGGCTGCTCGCCACGGCCGACGCCGGGCCGTCCCGGCTGGCCTACGGCACCCTGCGCGACCTGGTCATCGGCGTCACCGTGGTGCTCGCCGACGGCACCGTCGCCAGGGCGGGCGGCCACGTGATCAAGAACGTGGCGGGCTACGACCTGGCCAAGCTGTTCGCCGGCTCGTTCGGCACCCTCGGCGTGCTCGCCGAGATCGTGCTGCGGCTGCACCCCGCACCCCGTGCCGCGGCGACCGTCGAGATCGGCGCGCCCCGCCGAGAGGCGTTCGCCACGGCGCGTGCGATCGCCGACGCCGGCGTCGAACCGACCGCCGTCGAGCTGCTCGACCCGGGCGGCCCCGAGGGCACCGCCCGGGTGCTCGCCCGGTTCGAGGGGACGCCCGCCGGGGTGGCCGAGCGGTCCGCTGCGGTCGCCGAGCTCACCCCGCACCCGACCCGTACCGTCCCCGCCGATGAGGCGGAGACGCTGTGGGCCCAGGTCGCCGCGATCTGCACCGGCACCCCCGGCGACACCGTGATCCGGTTCGGCGGGCGCCCCGCCGACGCCGCCGCGCTCGCCCGGCGGGTGGCGGCCTCCGCCGCCGACCGCGCCGTGCGGATCGGCCGCGCCGGCACCCTCGGCGCCGGGGTGCACACGGTGCGCCTGCGCGGGAACGGCCGCCGGACACATGGCCTGCTGCTGGCCGACCTGCACGCGGCCGTCGGTCCGCACTGCACCGTCCTGCGCCGCGACGGCGTGGACGCCAGCACCCCGCTGTGGGGTCCCGCGCCGCCCGCGGTGGCGCTGATGCGCGCGGTGAAGCGGCAGTTCGACCCCGGCAACCGGTTCGGTACGGGCCGCCTGGAGCCGTGGCTCACCCCGCACCGGGACGGGGAGCGGCCGGCATGACCGAGATCCTCCCGCCGGAAGGCACCACCGGGCCGTCCGGTTCCTTCGATGCCCACCACCCGCCGAGCCGCGAGCTGCTCGACGACTGCGTGCACTGCGGGTTCTGCCTGCCGACGTGCCCGACCTACCGGATCACCGGCGAGGAGGCGGAGTCCCCGCGCGGCCGGATCTACCTGATGGACCTCGCCTCGCGCGGCGAGATCCCGCTCGACGAGGCGTTCGGCGCCCGGATGGACTCCTGCCTCGGCTGCCTGGCCTGCGTGAGCGCCTGCCCGTCCGGCGTCCGTTACGAGTCGCTCATCGAAGCCGTGCGCCCGCAGGTCGAGCGCGGGATCCCGCGAAAGGCCCCGGACAGGCTCTTCCGGAAGCTGGTCTTCGCGCTGTTCCCGCATCCCGGACGGCTGCGGCTGGCGGCCCTCGGCGGCATCCTCTACCAGCGGCTGGGACTGCGCCGGCTGCTGCAGGCGCTCGGCGTCATCGCCCTGCTGCCGCCGCGGCTGCGCGCCCTGGAGGCGCTGCTGCCGCCGGTCACCCTGCGTCGCCTGTTCGCCCGCGGCACCCCGTTCACCCCCGCAGCCGGCCCGACCCGGCTGCGGGTCGGGATGATGCCCGGTTGCGCCCAGCGGGTGTTCTTCGGTGACGTCAACGCGGCCACCGTGCGGGTGCTCGCCGCCGAGGGCTGCGACGTCCACATGCCGCAGGACGACCAGTGCTGCGGTGCGCTGTCCCTGCACGCCGGCCGGGAGGAGGACGGCCTGCGCCGGGCCCGCGCCACGATCGAGATGTTCGAGCGGTACCCGATCGACGTGATCGTGGCCAACGTCGCGGGCTGTGGCTCGACCCTCAAGCAGTACGGCGACCTGCTCGCCGAGGACCCCGAGTACGCCGAGCGGGCCGCCGCGTTCGCCGCCCGGGTCCGCGATGTCAGCGAGCTGCTCGCCACGCTGATCCCGCGGGCCACCCGGCACCCCGTCCCGACCACCGTCGCGTACCACGACGCCTGCCACCTTGCCAACGCCCAGGGCGTCCGCAGCCAGCCCCGCGAGGTGCTGCGCGGCATTCCCGGCCTCCGCATCTCCGACGTCGCCGAGGCCGAGCTGTGCTGCGGGTCGGCGGGCATCTACAACCTGGTGCAGCCGGAGAAGGCCGAGGAGCTGGGCCGCCGCAAGGCCGCCCAGCTCGAAGCGGTCCGGCCCGACGTGGTCGCCACCGCCAACGCGGGATGCCTGCTGCAGATCCGCCGCTTCCTCGACGCCGGGATCCCCGTCGTCCACCCCGTCGAACTGGTCGACGCCTCGATCCGCGGCGTCGACCCGCTGAAGGAGGGCTCGTCGTGACCGTCCGCTACCTCGTCAACTGCTCGATCCTGCACACCGACCTGCCCGTGCTGCAGCGGCCCGCCGCGGCCGCGGCCGCCGGGTTCGAGGCCGTCGAGTTCTGGTGGCCCTTCCCGGAGGCCGTCCCGGCCGACTCCGAGGCCGACCGGTTCGTGGCGGCGGTGCGCGACGCGGGCGTCGAGCTGGTCGCGCTGAACTTCTTCGCGGGCGACATGCCCACCGGGGATCGCGGGATCGTCTCCTGGCCCGGGCGGGAAGCCGAGTTCCGCGACGCCGTCGACGCCGCCGTCGGGATCGGCGAGCGGCTCGGGGTGCGCGCCTTCAACGCCCTCTACGGCAACCGACTGCCCGACACCGAGCCCGCCCACCAGGACGAGCTCGCCCGGGAGAACCTCGGGGTCGCGGCCGCGGCGGCCGCACGGATCGGGGCGACCGTGCTGGTCGAGCCGCTCAGCGGGGCCGACCGGTACCCGCTGCGCACCGCCGACGACGTGGTGACGGTCCTCGACGACCTGGCGCGGGCCGGCACCGGCAACGTCGGCCTGCTCGCCGACCTCTACCACCTCGCCGTCAACGGCGACGACGTCGAGCGCGCCATCGCCCGCCACCGCGACCGGATCGCGCACGTGCAGATCGCCGACGCGCCCGGACGCGGCGAGCCGGGCACGGGCGGCCTGCCGCTTTCGGCCTGGATCGACGACCTCGACCGCGGCGGCTACCGGGGCCACGTCGGCCTGGAGTACGTGCCGACCGCCGCCGACCCCTTCGCCTGGCTGCCACGGGCCCAACGGGCAGGTCACCACGACGCTCTCGGAAGGACGAACGCATGACCACCATCGGCTTCATCGGCCTCGGCATCATGGGCGCCCCCATGGCGGCCAACCTCGTCACGGCCGGGTACGACGTCGTCGGCTTCAACCGCAGCCCGGACAAGGCCAAGGACCTGGTCGCGGCGGGCGGGCGCGAGGCGGCCTGCGTCACGGAGGCCGCCGAGGGCGCCGACGTCGTGATCACGATGCTGCCCGACTCGCCCGACGTCCTCGGGGTCGTGACCGGCCCCGACGGCGTGCTGGCCCACTCCCACCCCGGCCAACTGCTGATCGACATGAGCACGATCCGCCCGGAGGCGTCCCGGCAGGTCGCCGCCGCGGCGGCCGCGGTCGGCGTGCGGGCGCTCGACGCCCCGGTCAGCGGCGGGGAGGCGGGCGCGCGCGAGGGCGTGCTGTCGATCATGGTCGGCGGCGAGGCCGCGGACGTCGAGGCCGCCAGGCCGGTGCTGGAGGCGGTCGGGACAACTGTCGTGCACGTCGGCCCGCACGGCGCGGGACAGACGGTGAAGGCGGCCAACCAGCTGATCGTCGCGGGCAACATCCAGCTGCTCGGCGAGGCGATCGTGTTCCTGGAGGCCTCCGGGGTCGACCTGGACGCCGCGATCCGGGTGCTCGGCGGCGGCCTCGCGGGCAGCACCGTGCTCGACCGGAAGGCGGCGAACATGGTCGGCCGCGACTTCACCCCCGGCTTCCGGCTGGCCCTGCACCACAAGGACATGGGGATCGTGACGACCGCGGCCCGCGAGGCCGGGGTGGTGATCCCGCTCGGTGCCGCCGTGGCCCAGCTGATCGCCGCGCTGGTCGCCCGTGGCGATGGCGACCTGGACCACTCGGCCCTGTTCGCGCTGACCCACGACCTGTCGACCGAGCTGCCCGACCCCCGCTGACGCCCACCCACCGACCACGGCCCGCAAGTGGCCCCACCACCCAGGAGAGTCACATGGCTCGCATGACTGCGGCCGACGCGGCGGTCGCCGTTCTGCGGCGCGAGGGCATCACCGACCTGTTCGGTCTGCCCGGCGCCGCCATCAACCCCTTCTACGCCGCCGTCCGGCGCGACGGTCGGCTCCGGCACACCCTGGCGCGCCACGTCGAGGGCGCCTCGCACATGGCCGAGGGCTACACCCGCACCACGCCCGGCAACATCGGAGTCTGCGTCGGCACGTCCGGCCCGGCCGGCACCGACATGATCACCGGGCTGTACTCCGCGTCGGCGGACTCCATCCCGATCCTGGCCATCACCGGCCAGGCCCCCGTGGCGAAGCTGCACAAGGAGGACTTCCAGGCCGTCGACATCGCCGCCATCGCCTCGCCGGTCACCAAGTGGGCCGTCACCGTCATGGAGCCCGCGCAGGTCCCCGGCACGCTGCAGAAGGCGTTCTGGCTGATGCGCAGCGGCCGCCCCGGCCCGGTCCTGGTCGACCTGCCGGTCGACGTGCAGCTGGCCGAGATCGAGTTCGACCCGGACACCTACGAGCCGCTGCCCGTGGCCAAGCCCGCCGCCTCCCGGGCCCAGGCCGAGAAGGCGCTGGACCTGCTCGGCGCCGCGCAGCGGCCGCTGATCGTGGCGGGCGGCGGCGTCATCAACGCCGACGCCTCCGAGCTGCTCGTCGAGCTCGCCGAGGTGACCGGTATCCCGGTCGTCCCGACGCTGATGGGCTGGGGCGCCATCCCCGACGACCACCACTTAATGGCGGGCATGGCCGGCCTGCAGACGTCGCACCGCAGCGGCAACGCCACCCTGCTCGCCTCCGACGCCGTGATCGGGATCGGCAACCGGTGGGCCAACCGGCACACCGGCGACGTCGACGTCTACCGCGGCGACCGGACGTTCATCCACGTCGACATCGAGCCCACCCAGATCGGGCGGGTGTTCGCCCCGCACTACGGCATCGTCTCCGACGCGAGGGCCGCGCTGGAACGCCTCGTCGAGGTCGCCCGCGAGCGGGCCGCGGCGGGGACCCTGCCGGACCGCACCGCGTGGGCCGACGAGTGCGCGCTGCGGCGGGCCACCCTGCAGCGGCGCACCCACTTCGACGACGTGCCGATCAAACCGCAGCGGGTGTACGAGGAGATGAACCGGGCCTTCGGACCGGAGACCCGCTACGTCTCGGCGATCGGGCTGTCGCAGATCGCCGCCGCGCAGTTCCTGCACGTCTACCGGCCCCGGCACTGGATCAACTGCGGCCAGGCCGGACCGCTGGGCTGGACGGTGCCGGCCGCGCTGGGCGTGTGCGTCGCCGACCCGGACGCCAGCGTGGTCGCGATCACGGGCGACTACGACTTCCAGTTCATGATCGAGGAGCTGGCGGTCGGCGCGCAGTTCCACCTGCCCTACATCCACGTCCTCGTGAACAACTCCTACCTGGGCCTGATCCGCCAGGCCCAGCGGGCGTTCGACATGGACTACTGCGTCCAGCTCGGCTTCGACAACGTCAACTCACCGGAGACCGAGGGCTACGGCGTCGACCACGTCAAGGTCGCCGAGGGCCTGGGCTGCAAGGCGCTGCGGGTGCGCACGCCGGACGAGCTGCCCCAGGCCCTGGAGGACGCCAAGAAGCTCGCCGCCGAGTTCCGGGTGCCGGTGGTCGTCGAGATCATCCTCGAACGGGTCACGGACATCGCCATGAGCGGGACCGACATCGGGCACGTCGTCGAGTTCGGGGAGCTCGCCACCCTCGCCGAGCACGCCCCGACGGCCGTCAACGCGGCCCTTCCGGGCTGATCCCGCGCGCTCGGGCCACCGTGCACACCGTGGCGTCGCCGTGCATACGTTGCGACGTGTGCACGGCCGCATGCAGATGTGCACCGTGCGCGGGGGGGTGTGCACGGTGCGCGGCGGCCGCTCAGGGGGCGGCCGCCCGGACCAGCGTGTCGATCGCGTGGCGGGTCTCGCCGTCCTTCTCCACCGGACGGCTGATCCGCTCCGCCGTCTCCACCCGCAGGCCGCCGAGTGCGCCGGCGACCTGCTCGGGCGTCTGCAGGACCGCGGGATCCTGCGGCCCGCCCACGCCCTCGGCGAGGTTCGTGAGGTCGTGGGAGACCAGCAGGAACGTCCCGCCGGGGGCCACCGCCGCGGCCGCCGTCCGCAGCACCGGACCCAGCTGATCCCAGGTGAGCTGCAGGTAGGCCAGCAGCACCAGGTCGTAGGACCGGTCCGGCTCGTAGGTCGTGACGTCGGCGACGACGGCCTCCAGCGCGATCCCGCGCCGGTCCGCTGCGGCCAGCGCCTTCTCCATCGCGACCCGGGAGAAGTCGACGGCCGTGACCGTCCAGCCCTGCTCGGCGAGCCAGAGCGCGTTGCGGCCCTCCCCCGCACCGAGGTCGAGCGCTGTGCCGGGCTTCAGCCCGGACACCTGCTCGGCGACCGTCGCGTTGGGTCCGGAGGACCACACCAGCTCGGTCTGCCCGTACCGCTCGTCCCAGCCTCGCGCGTCCACCTGGACCTCCCCGTCCGGATCGCGGTCGTGTCACCGTCCATCATCCCCGTCAGAATGGACGGACATTTACCGTCTGGCCGGGAGCCTCGGTGGGCCCGACCGCGGAGTCTCGGGTCCGGGGCCTCAGCCCGGGCCGTCGGGATGGGCGAGGTCGTAGGCACGGGAGAGCTTCCTGGGGACGACCATGCGCCACGCGTCGACGACGAGCTCGCGGGCTTCGGTCGGGTCCAGCGCCGAAAGGTCGGTGTGGACCCAGTTGAAGCGCATGTCCGACGCCGACGGCA
>NZ_JBFWVQ010000149.1:0-12102 GCF_050246655.1 Pseudonocardia sp. | reverse complement strand
TCGTGGCGCTCGAACCGGCGACGGGCGACTTCGTCCTGCCCGCGACGCCGGGGAAGCTCCTGCTCGTCACCGCCGGTAGCGGCATCACCCCGATCATGTCGATGCTGCGCACGCTCGCCGCCCGCGGGCCGCTCACCGACGTCGTGGCGGTGCACAGCGCCCGCACCCCCGAGGACACGATCTTCGGCGCCGAGCTGCGCGCGCTGCCCGGCCTGACCCTGCACCTGCGCCACACCGCCCGCGAGGGCCGGCTCGATCTCGCCGGACTGGACACGCTCGTCCCGGACCGCCACGACCGTGAGGCGTACGTCTGCGGCCCGGCGGGCCTGCTCGACGCCGCCGCCGCGCTGTGGGCCGACGCGCCCGACCGCCTGCACGTCGAACGCTTCACCCCGCCGCCACGCATCGCCTCCGGCGGTGTCGAGCAGGCCGGCGGCACCGTCAGCCTCGGCGGCGCGCAGGTCGAGGTGGGCCCGACGACGAGCCTGCTGGAGGCGGGCGAGGCCGCGGGTCTGCTCCTGCCGTCGGGCTGCCGCATGGGCATCTGCCACACCTGCGTGCTGCCGCTGCGCGACGGACAGGTGCGCGACCTGCGCACCGGCGAGGTCCACGGCGAACCCGGCGATCTCGTCCAGACCTGCATCTCCGGGGCCAGCGGTGCCGCCCGGATCGACCTCCCGACCTCCCGGAAGGACCACCCGTGACCCTGACTCTCGACCGTCCCCCCGCACCGCCGGACGCCCCTGCGCCGATCGTCCGCCCGCTCCCGTCCACGCCGGCACCGGCCGCCGCCGCGCTCACGCCGGCGCAGGTCGAGGAGCTGGGCCGGCGCCTGGAGGCGATCCGCGAGCGGATCCTCGCCGAGCGCGGCGAGACCGACGCCGCCTACGTCCGCGGGATCATCCGCAGGCAGCGGTTCCTGGAGATCGGCGGCCGCGCGCTGCTGTTCGCCGGGATCCTGCCGCCGTGCTGGGTGGCCGGCACCGCGATGCTCGCGTCGGCCAAGATCCTGGAGAACATGGAGCTCGGCCACAACGTGCTCCACGGCCAGTGGGACTGGATGCGCGACCCGAAGATCCACTCGACGACGTGGGAGTGGGACCTCGTCAGCTCCGCGGCGGAGTGGAAGGTCTCGCACAACTACCGCCACCACACGTACACCAACGTGCTCGGCAAGGACCGCGACATCGGCTACGGCCTCCTGCGGATGACCGACGAGCAACCCTGGAACCCCTACTACCTGGGCAACCCGCTCTGGAACTTCCTGCTGTCGATCTTCTTCGAGTACGGGGTGGCGCTGCACGACCTCGAGGTCGACGAGGTCCTCGCGGGCCGCAAGCCCCGCGCCGAGTTCCGCCGGCAGCTGAAGGCCATCGCGCGCAAGATCGGCCGCCAGGTGGGGAAGGACTACGTGTTGTTCCCGCTGCTCGCGGGCCCGTTCTTCCTGCCGGTCCTGCTCGGCAACGTCTCGGCGAACGTGATCCGCAACCTGTGGTCGCACGCCGTGATCTTCTGCGGGCACTTCCCCGACGGCACGGTGATGTTCACGGAGGATCAGCTGGAGGGCGAGACCCGCGGCCAGTGGTACCTGCGCCAGATGCTGGGTTCGGCCAACCTCGACGGCGGGCCGCTCTTCCACCTGATGACGGGCAACCTCAGCTTCCAGATCGAGCACCACCTC
The DNA here is from genome assembly GCF_050246655.1 of Pseudonocardia sp. Classification (GTDB taxonomy): domain Bacteria; phylum Actinomycetota; class Actinomycetes; order Mycobacteriales; family Pseudonocardiaceae; genus Pseudonocardia. Next base: position 10,421 of record NZ_JBFWVQ010000149.1, on the reverse strand, counting down.
TTCCCGGACCTGCCGAGCAACCGCTACGCCGAGATCGCCCCCGAGGTGCGGGCGCTCTGCGCCGAGTACGGGCTGCCCTACGTCACCGGGCGGCTGCACCGCCAGTACGGCCAGGTGGTGCGCACGCTCGCGCGGCTCGCGCTGCCGCCGAAGCTCGTCTCCTGGTGGCGGGCGTTCAGGTCCCGCAGTAGGTGACGTGCGGGCCGCCCCCCGGCTCGGCGTACTCCTGCAGGCCGGGGCGCTCGTCGAAGGGCCGGGCGAGCACGTCGAGCAGGCGGTGCAGCGGCGCGAGATCGCCTGCGGTGGCGGCGTCCAGCGCCTCCTCCACCTTGTGGTTGCGGGGGATGTAGACGGGGTTCACGCGGTCCATCGCGTCCGCGACCGCCGCCCGGTCCGGGCCCAGCGCCGCCTCCCAGCGCACCGACCAGGCGTCGAACGCCTCGCGGTCCAGGAAGCGGTCCCGGGCCGGGGTGCCGCGCAGCTGGGCGGAGAGCCACCGGAACGCCTGGGTGAAGTCGGCCTTCTCGACGTGCAGCAGCTCCAGGAACGCCCGGGTGAGCTCCGGGTCCGGCTCCGGCAGGCCGAACTTGGCCGCGAGCCCCTCCTGCCAGGCGGCCTCGTAGCGCTCGGCGAAACGGGTGAGCTGCGCGCTGGCGGCCTCGACGGCGGCGTCGGTGTCGGGGTCGATCAGCGGCAGCAGCGTCTCGCCGAGCCGCGCGAGGTTCCACTGCGCGATCCGCGGCTGGTTGCCGTAGGCGTAGCGGCCGCGGTGGTCGATGGAGCTGAACTTCGTGGCCGGGTCGAAGGCGTCCACGAACGCGCACGGCCCGTAGTCGATGGTCTCGCCCGAGATCGTCATGTTGTCGGTGTTCATGACGCCGTGGATGAAGCCGACGAGCATCCAGCGCGCGATGAGGTCGGCCTGCACGTCGACCACGCGGCGGTAGAGGCCCAGGTAGGGGTTCGGGTCCTCCAGGGCGTCGGGGTGGTGGCGGGCGATCGCGTGGTCCGCGAGCGCGCGCAGGACGTCGCTGTCGCCGGTGGCCGCGACGTACTGGAACGTCCCGACCCGCAGGTGGCTCGCTGCGACCCGGACGAGCAGGGCGCCGGGCAGCAGGGTCTCGCGCGCGATCTGCTCGCCGGTGGCGAGGACCGCGAGCGCGCGGGTGGTGGGGATGCCCAGCGCGTGCATCGCCTCGCCCATGACGTACTCCCGCAGCATCGGGCCCACGGCCGCCTTGCCGTCCCCGCCACGGGCGAACGGGGTGCGGCCCGCGCCCTTGAGGTGCAGGTCCCGGCGGCGGTCCGCGGTGTCGACGACCTCGCCGAGCAGCAGCGCCCGCCCGTCGCCGAGGCGGGGGACGTAGGTGCCGAACTGGTGGCCGGCGTAGGCCTGGGCGACCGTCGTGACGCCCTCGGGGACCTCCTGCCCGACGAGGAGCGCCACCCCCGCGGGCCCGCACAACGCCTCCGCGTCCACCCCCAGCTCGGCGGCGAGCTCCTCGTTGAGCACGAGCAGCCGCGGCGCCGGGAAGGCTGCCGCCTTCCACGCCACCGAGAGGCTCGGCACGGCGCGGGCGTAGGAGTCGTCGAACTCGAAGAGCTCGGAGAGCGGGGTCGCGGCCGTCATGGCATCGAGGCTACGTCGTCCGGGGCCCTGTTTCAGGGGCCCGTGAGGCGGCAGAGCACCGCTTCGACGTAGGCGCGCAGCTCGGGGCCGTCCGGAGTGATCGCCGGGGTGGCGTGGGCGAGCTGGGCGTGTCCGAGGTAGGCGGTGTAGGCGAGCAGGCTGCGCCGGCCCGCCTCGGCGGCGTCGAAGCCGAGCGCGACGAACTGCGCGGTGAGGTAGTCCAGCCGGCGCCGGGTGACGCGGGCCAGCACGGGCGCCACCAGGGGATGCGCGGCGGAGGCCTGCAGCGCCAGCTCGACGGCGTTCCCGGCGGGCAGGTCGGGGTCGTCCCGCAGGGCCCCGGCGAGCAGGAACCGCAGCCGGGCGTACGGCCCGTCCGCCCGCTCGGCGCGGGCGATGACGTCCTCGGTGTCGACCCGCTCCCAGCGGTCCAGCGTGGCGGCGAGCAGGGCGTCGCGGTTGCGGAAGTGCCAGTAGAAGCTGCCCTTGGTGGTGCCCAGCCGCGCCGCCAGCGGCTCGACCGCGACGGCGCCGAGCCCACCCTCGCCGAGCGCGGCGAGGGCCGCCTCCGTCCAGTCCTCGGCCGACAACCGGGTTCCGCGCGCCATGACCGTACGCTACCGTACGGTGAGACCATACGGTGACGTACGGAGGTGGGACATGGTGTACGACGTGCGGGAACGGATCGTGGAGGCGCCGGTCGAGGTGGTCGGCCCGCTACTGGACCGGCTCGGCGGGCCCGACGACGTGCTCTGGCCCAGCCCGGCCTGGGCACCCCTGGAGCTGGACGGCCCGCTCGCGGTCGGGGTCCGCGGCGGGCACGGCGGCCTGCGCTACCGCGTGCACGAGCACGTCCCCGGCCGCCGCGTCGGCTTCACCTTCGAGCCCGGGGCCGGGGTGGACGGCACCCACACGCTCTCCGCCGATCCGCTCGACGCCCGCCGCACCCTGCTGCGCCACGAGGCCAGGGGCAGGCTGCGCGGGACGATGCGGCTGGCCTGGCCGCTCGGCGTCCGCACGGCCCACCGCGCCGTCCTGGAGGACCTGTTCGACCGGGCCGCCGACGCCGCGGGAGCGCCGCCGGCCCGGCCCGCCCGCTGGTCGCCCTACGCCCGCCTGCTGCAGGGGCTCGAGTGGCCGTCCGCCCTGGCCGTCACCCCACCCGCCACCGCACTGCTCACCGATGCGCTCCCGCGGGTCGACTGGACCGACGCGTACGCCGTCGAGCGCCATCCCGGCACCCCGGACGATCCGCGGACCTGGATGGACGCGGCACTGCACCGCCCGCCCGCGTGGGTGCTCGCGCTGCTCGCCGTGCGCGCCCTGGCGGCCCGGGTCTCCGGCGTGGGTCCGAGCGCCGACGACTTCCGGATCGCCGCGACCACCGCGGACGAGGTGCTGCTCGCCTCGCAGGACGCCCACCAGGCCGTCCGGATCTCGATCCTGGTGCAGCCCCGGCGGGTCGTGCTCACCACCGCCGTGGCGCTGACGTCGGCGCGCGGGCGGCTGTTCTCCGCGCTGGTCCGCCGCCTGCACCCGCTCGCCGTGCGGGGGCTGCTCCGGGGAGCCGCGGGCAGGCTCTCCCGCGCGCGGCGGACGGCTCCTGCCGGTGGATGATCCGCCCGCCTCACCGCGCCCAGTCGTCGAGCTCCCACCCGGTGATCTCGGCGACGCGGGCGACGTCGGCGGCGAACCGCGGGAGCGCGGCGGCCCGCTGCGCCGTGGTCGGCCCGGCCGTACGGCCCGAGACGTCGGGGCGCACGTTGTGCCGCGGCACGCCGTCCACCCTCCCGGTCGCGACGCCCAGGAACCGGCACGCCGCGTCCACCGTCGCCACGGGGCGGTCGCGCAGGTCGCGGTAGCGCAGCAGCAGCACCTGCTCGCGCGGGACCAGCGCGAACAGGTCGTCGAGCTGCTCGCCGTAGCGGCCGAGCGCGGCGTAGTGCCAGAAGTGCGCCCAGCCCGCCGCGATCCGCACCGGCTCCGCGTCCAGCGCGCGCAGGAAGTCCGGCTCCGCCTCCAGCTCCGCCCCGCGCAGGTGCGCCCAGTTGGAATGGGCCCGCTCGACCGGGTCGCGCAGCACCGCGATCAACCGTGCGTCCGGCAGGAGCTTCGCGATGCGGCGCTGCGCGTCGCGGTCGTAGAGGTAGAACGTCGTCGACTCGCCACGCAACGTCCCCGGCGGGGCGGCGTCGAACAGCGCCTCGTAGTCCGCGCGCCGCCACACGTGCTCGCCCCAGGTCGGGACGTCCCCCGGCCCGCCGCCGGACGTCGGCGGGGGGCCGTCGGTGAGGAAGAACTTCGGCTCCTTGGGCTCGGACAGGAACAGGTCCGGGTGGCGGGTGAGCGCCGCGTGCAGCGCCGACGTCCCGCACTTGGGCGCGCCGAGCAGCAGGAAGTCCGGGAGCGCCACGTCAGTGCCTCGCGCTGGGGGCGCGCGCGGGCACCGGCGGACGCAGCAGCTCCGTGCGCAGCTCGTGGGCACCGTCGGCGCGGGTGAGCTCGTAGTAGAGGCGGTAGCCACCGTCGGGCTGCGGCACCGCGCTCAGGTAGCGCAGCCCGCCGCCGCCGTGCGGCGACTCGGCCACCGGCGCCTGGCCCTGCGCGACGAACCGCTCACCGGGGATGGTCCCGCCGAACGCGAGGCCCGTGCGTTCCTCCCAGTTCTCCGCCGCGCTCGCCCGCCCGTCGTAGGTGGCCGCCCACTGCCCGTCCACGCGGAACACCGACGTGAACCGCACCCCGCGCCCGTCCCACCGGCCGGGGCGGGGGGCGAGCGCGGTGCCGTGCCACGTCCACTCCAGGCCGTCCGGGCTGGTGGCGTACTCGGTGGTCATCCGGTCCTCGTGGTCGCGCTCGTCGAGCGGGTGCACCGACGCCCACAGGTGCCAGGCGCCGCCGTCGTGGACGATCACCGGGTCCTTCACGGCGTGCCGGTCGTCGCCCGGCAGGACGGTGCGCGGCGTGGCGGCGGCGAGCCCCTCCGGGGTGTCGGCCTCCAGCAGGTCGACCCACCAGTGCTTGCTCCCGGGTGTGGCGCAGCTCACATAGAGCCGCCACCGCCCGTCCGGGGTGTGGACGAGCGCGGGCCGCTCCAGCGACTCGGCGCCGAAGCGCTCCTTGCCGATCGTCGCGACGACCTCGACACCGCCGCCGTCGACGGCCCGCGCGACCACGTTCGCCATCCCGCGGCCGTGCCCGATCGGGGCCCGCAGCCGGTACGCCACGTAGTGGACACCACCGACGAGCACGGCGCTGGGTGCGCCCGCCCAGAAGCCCGCACCGGTGCCCGGAGGGGCGGCGGCGACGGTGGCGTCGGCGCGGCGCGGGATGGGCAGGAGGGCGGTCATCGAGGCTCCTTCGACTCAGGTGTCAGGTCCGTGCAGGAATCCGGGGCGAGTCCGCACCCGGACAGATGGGCGAGCAGCAGGCGGACGGACTCCTCCACCGGCTGCGCGTGTGCCGGGATCACGAGATCGGGGCGCAGCGGGACCTCGTAGGGGTCGTCGACGCCGGTGAGCCCGCTGATCTCGCCCGCGCGCTGCCTGGCGTAGAGGCCCTTGACGTCGCGGCTGCTCGCGACCTCGACGGGCGTGCTCACGTGCACCTCCACGAACCGGGTGCCGTTGGCCTCGTGCGTGGCCCGGATCTCGTCGCGGACGTCGCGGTACGGCGCGATCGCCGACACCAGCACGACGACGCCGTTGCGGGCGAGCAGCTCCGAGACCCAGCCGATGCGGCGGATGTTGATCGCCCGGTCCTCCCGCGAGTAGCCGCGTGCGGCGGCGAGGTGCGGACGGACGGCGTCGCCGTCGAGGACCTCGACGCGCCGCCCGGCCCGGCGCAGCGCGGGTTCGCAGGCGTGGGCGATGGTGGACTTGCCTGCGCTGGGCAGGCCGGTGAGCCAGATGGTGGCGCCTTCGGGCACGACGACTCCAGGGGTGGCGGGATGCGCGGGAGATCGGGCCGCGCGCAGCGGCATACCTGGGACATCGGTGACCCGGCGGGGGGCGCGCGGCCTACCGACAGATCTGGTCGAACGCGTGCGCACGACGGCCCGGCCAGAACGGCTCGAGCAGCACACGGGTCACGGCGTCCTTTGTAGCTGCCCGGCGGGGTCCGGGGCAACGGTTCCGGCGGCGGCACGCACCGCGACGAACGGCGTGCCGGCGCGGTGCCGGAAACCGAGACGCTCATAGAGCCGGATCGCGGCGACGTTGTCCGCGGCGGCGTGCAGGAACGGTGCCTCCCCGCGGGCGCGGATCCCGGCGACGATCGCCAGGACGAGCCGTGCGGCGAGGCCCCGCCCCCGGTACGCGGGGTCCGTGCAGACCGCGCTGATCTCGGTGAACCCGGGCGGGTGGATCCGCTCCCCGGCCATCGCGACGAGCCGGTCCCCGTCGCGGATCCCGAGGTAGGTGCCGAGCGCGATCGTGCGTTCCCGGAACGGGCCCGGCCGGGTGGCGGCGACGAGCGCGGCCATCGCGGGGACGTCCGCCGGGCCCAGCCGGACGGCCGCGGGATCCGCGGCGGCGTCCAGGTCAGTGTCCAGGTTGGACGCCACCATCTGCACGCCCGGGATGGTCGCGAACACGGTCCAGCCTCGCGGTGGATCGACGTGCAGGTGCGGCAGCACGACCTCCCCGTCCCCGATCAGGACGGCGAGATCGGCCCAGCCCGTGGCGTCGCCGGGCGGCGCGGCGAAGGGCGAGACGTCCGCCGGGTAGGCGAGCGCGGTGCCGTGCCGGCGTGCGAGGTGGGCGTGCGGGCCGAGCAGTGCGGCGCGGACGGGGTCGTCGAGCGTGCTCACCCGGCTGGTCGGGCGAGATCGGGTCGTGGCGGGCGGCGCTCCCCCGCAGTGACGGCCAGGTCGAGCCGGTTCTGCGCAGGTGGCAGCGGGCACGTGGCGTACGCGGTGAACGCGCAGGGAAGGTTGATCGTCCGGTTGAGGTCGAGCAGCACCTCACCGTCCGGGGAGGGGTCGGGCGTGCGGACCAGCCGGCCGCCGCCGTAGGTCTCGACGCCCGAGGTGGCGTCGCGGAAGTGCAGGGTGAGCCCGCCCGCCCGGAAGGGCACGGCGACGAGGACGTGCGCGGTGCCGTCCAGCTCGAAGTGGACCTCGCCGGACGAGACCGGGTAGTGGTGCAACCCGTCGACCACCGCGTCCACGACCAGCCGGCGCGGCTCGGGATAGGCGACGAAGTGACCCCGGACGATCCACCGCTGCGCCACCGGGAACACCGGAACGCCCGCGAACGCCGTGCGGGTGACGGCCCGGGGATCGCGCACCCGCAGCGCGAACGCGTCCGTCCGGCGGATGATCTCGATCTTCCGCTCGCCCACGTCGACGAGCACGCCGGGGAGCCCGTCGACCGGGTCGAAGACGCCCTCGTCGAGCGCGGTGCCGTCCAGCCCGAGCGCACCGCACGCGCCGACGAGGGCGACCCGCCCGTCGTGCACCCACCAGCGTCCGGGGAGGTCGCCGTACGAGCGCGGGACGTCGTCGAGCCAGTGCAGCCCGGTGAGGCTGAGCCAGCCGTGGGGCAGGCGCAGCTCGTCCTCGCGGGCGTCGTGCCAGGCCAGCCAGTCGGTGTGCAGGTCGATCGCGGTCATCGGGATACCTCCTACGGGGTGCGGCGGTGGACGCGTGGGCCCTGCCCGCACCGGGTGGTCCCGGTGACGGCGGGCGGCTCAGCCCCGACAGAGCGCGGTGTGGGTGCGGCAGAGGTCGACGTGCCGGCGCCACGCGTGCCAGGTGGTGCGCACCGCGACCCGGGCCAGGCCCGTCATCCTCGCCACCGCCCTCCCCGTCGCACCCGACGCTACCCAGGATGCCGTCACCCGTTCAACCAGCTGGTCTTGACAGTCGGCCACCCCGCCTGCCTACCCTCTTCCCGTCCATCCAGAGCGGCCGAGAGACCTGGCTCGACGACGCCGCAGCAACCCGGAACGCCGGGTGCTCATGCCGGGATCGATGGAGGAAGCATGTCCCGCGCCACGCGCATCCCCCTGATCGTCGACGTCGCCGTGATCGGCGGAGGTGCGCTCGGCGCCGCCACCGCCTGGCTGCTCGCCCGCCGCGGCGTCCCGGTCGCGCTGGTCGAGGAGGGCAGCGCGCGGCAGGTCCGCGACGCCGTCCGCGGCACGGCGTGGTCGGACCACCCCGGCTGGGCCGACACCCCCGAGTCCGTCCGCGCCGCCGCCGTCGGGCTGTGGCGCACGCTGGAGGCCGAGACCGGCGCCGGGCTCCTGCGGCGGGCGGACACGCTCGAGCACGGTCGCTGTCGCCCCGGACCACGCACGCTCACGCCCACCGAGGCGGCCGCCGGCTGGATCGGCTCGTTCACCGGCCCCGTCGCGCTGCACCGCGGCGCCGGGGTCCAGGTGGCCGCGAGCCAGGCCGTCGCCGCACTCACCGCCGCCGCCGCGGGCCACGGCGCCGTGCTGCGCCACCGCTGCGGCCGGGCGTCGGTGCTGGTGTCCGGGGACCGCGTCGAGATCACCACCGCGACCGGCTCCGTCCACGCCCGCCGCGCCGTCGTCACCACGGTCGTCCCGGACGCCACGGTGGAGCTGCACGTCGCGTGCGGCCGCACCCGGCTGCCGCTGGCCGCGCACGAGCACCCCGAGCTCGGGCAGGTGCGGATCGCACCGTGTGCGGGCGGTCACGTCGCGGTCTCCGCGCGGGGCGTTCCCGAGGACCGGCTGCGCGAGTACGCCCGCGCCTGGCTGCCCGGGATCGACACGGGGACCGACCCGGGAGCCGCAGGAGAGGGCGGGTTCGCCCAGATCGTCGCGCCCGCGGCCCGCAGCACCGGCGGCGGACGCGTGCACGTCGAGGCCGCGGGCCCGGTCGTCTCGGCGACCACGGACACCGTGGGATCGGTCGCGGCACCCGCGTGGGCCCGGCTGCTCGCCGACACCGTCACCGGCGCAGGCCCGACCGTCACGGCGCGTCGCGCCTCCTGACCCGGGCGCGTCAGCTCCCGCCCGTCCCGCCGATCCTGGTCAGCAGGTCGGCGTGATGGCGCTCTGCCACCTCGGGGTGCGAGCGGAACCAGCCCTTCAGGGCGTTGTCGCCGAAGCGGGGCAGCAGGACGTTGTGCGCGGTCTCGGTGACGCCGGGGGCGTGCGCGGCGAGCTCCGGGGTGAGCGGCACGGGATCGAGGACGACGTCCAGGCGCGGCGACCAGAAGAACCCGACGGACTGCCGCGTGCGGCCGGGGGCGCAGGGCAGCACCCGGTGCACGGTGGAGACGAGGTAGCCGTGGGTGGCGACCTCCAGCATCTCGCCGACGTTCACCACCAGCGCCCCGTCCAGCGGCGGGACGTCGACCCACTCCCCCGTGCGTGACGGGAGCGCCTGCAGCCCGCCGGAGCCGTCCTGCAGCAGCAGGGTGAGGAACCCCCAGTCCGCGTGCGGGCCCACGCCCTGCGCGTCGGCGCCGTCGCTGTCGCGGCCGACATAGCGGATCAGCTTGCCGAACCAGTGCGGCCGGTCGAAGACCGCGTCGAAGTGCGTCCGCGGCAGGCCGAGCGACGCGGCGATCGCCCGCGTCAGCTCGGTGGCAGCCTGCGACAGCGTCTCGGCCCAGCCGAGTACGGCCGGGCGCAGCTGCGGCAGTGCAGCGTCCGGCCACTGGTTGGGTCCCTCCAGCAGGCGGTACGGGGCGTCCCAGCGGTCGCGGGGCACCGGTGGCTGCTCGGGCGCGAAATCGAGCTGTTCCCTGGCGTCCGGGCGCCCGGCGGTGATCTCGTGGCCGAGGCGGGTGTAGCCGCGGAAGTGCGGGGAGCGCCGGTTGTCCAGGGCGAGCCGTTGCGGCTCGGGCAGCGCGAAGAACCGGCGCGTGAGCTCCATCAGCTCGTCGATCTGGCCGGGTGCGGCGCCGAAGTGCGTCAGCTGGCAGAAGCCCACCTCGTGCAGGGCCGATCGCAGCTGCTCCAGGAAGCGTGGCTCGCGGGACTCGTCGAGGCGCAGGACCGGGATCACGACCACGAGCCTCGCATGCGTGGCGGCTGCGCGGCAGCCCGCGAGCTCAGGGCCGCAGCGGCGTCCCCGTGGCCCGGACGGTCCAGCGGTCCGGACCACCGCGCAGGTCCGTCGCGGTCAGCGGGCCCGCGTCGATCCGCCAGAACGCGGCGGGCGGGGCGTCGAGGAGCCCGACGACGGCGGCGCGGGCGAGCGTGGTGTCGCAGACGGCGAGGGTGTGGCCGTCGGGCAGCGCCGCGAGCCACGCCAGGGTACGGGCGAGCAGCGCCCGCAGCGGCTCGCCGCCGTGCGGGGCCGCGTCCGGATCGGTGAGCCAGGCGGCGACGTCGTCGGGCCGCTCACCTGCCAGGTCCGCCAGCCGGGCGCCGGCCCAGGCGCCGAGGTCCCACCCGGCGAGCGCCGGGTCGGCGGCGGCCTCGATCCCCAGCGCGGCGCAGGTCTGCGCGCAGGCCGGCTCCGGCCCGCGGACCACCCGGTCGGCCCGCGGCACCCGGGCCTGTGCCGCCCACGCCAGACCGCGCTCGTCGAGGTCCTCACCGGCGGGGAACGCAGCGGCCGCTGTGGCCGTGGTCGGGGCAGGCCCCACGAACGTCACGCGCATCTTGACACTCCTGCCTCCGGGTGATTAGTTCACATCTGAAGGTTCTCTCAGATGAACAGGAGCGCGCCATGAGCCAGGCCGCCGCCGCTCACCCCGGCACCCTCGCCGTCCCCGCCCCGATCCCGCTGCGCGAGATCGCCCCCTGGGCCCTGTTCGGCGGCGTGGTGCTGCTGATGCTGCTCTACCTGGTCGGCATGGAC
>NZ_JBFWVQ010000148.1:0-12125 GCF_050246655.1 Pseudonocardia sp. | reverse complement strand
TGAGCGCGCGCCACTTCGTCCCGCCCGCGTTCGTCGCGGGGCTGGTCGGCGGGGCGCTGCTCGCCCCGTTCAGCCGCACTGCACGGCGGCTGTGGCTGGCCGGGATCGTGGCCTGGCTCGCCGGTGCACTGGGCGTCTCCGTACGGATCGCGGCCCGCGAGGGCTGGCGGCACCTGCCGGTGCTGCCGGTCGTGTTCGCCGCCCTGCACGTCGGCTACGGGGCGGGGTTCCTGGGCGGCCTGGTGAAGTTCGCGCGGCGGTGGCGGGCTCCCGATCGGTAGCGTCGATCGGGTGGTCCACCCGCCGATCCCGACATCCCGCCCGCTGATCCCGCGCGGCGCGCGCGGTCGGGCGCTGGCCGTGGTGGCCGTGGCGCTCGCCGTGTTCACCGTGCTCGCGGCCCGCTACACGGGCGGGTCGGACCCCCGCTGGTTCGACGACCACGCCCGCGACGTCATCGCCGACGTCACGCCGCGTGGTCGGCTCCTGCGGATGCTGCTGGAGCTCGGCAGCCCCGCCGCGGTGGTCGCGATCGCGGTCGTCGTGGCCCTGCTGTGCCTGTGGCGGCGGCATCCGCGCGCCGCGGCGCTCGCGCTGCTCGGCCCGGGGATCACCGGCCTGGTGACCACGTTCACGAAGCCGCTGATCGGGCGCACGCTGCGCGGCGAGTACGCCTATCCGAGCGGGCACACCGGCGGGGCCACGTCCACGGCGCTGGTGCTCGCCGTCCTCGCCGTGCTGGTGCTGCGACCGGACCCGCGCCGCGCGCTCGCGATCGTGCTGGCCGTCGGGGCCGCGGCGGCGGCCCTGTTCGCCGTGCTGGTGGTGGCCGCGAACTGGCACTACGCCACGGACGCGATCGGCGGGGCGTGCGTGGCCCTCGCCGCCGTGCTCGGCTCCGCGCTCGCGATCGACGCCGTCGCGGACCGGTGGGCCGGGCGCACGCCCGATCCGCCGGACCTGCTCAGACCAGGCGCGGGTAGAGCGCGTCCAGCTTCCTGAACTCGGCCTCCCAGTTGTAGCGCTCCTTGATGGCGCGCCTGCCGTTCGCGCCGAGGCGGCGGGCCTCGTCGGGGTCCTTGAGCAGGGCCTCGACGGCCGCGGCGGCGGCGAGCGGGTCCATGGGATCGACCGTGACGCCGCAGTCCGCGTCCCCGACCAGCCGCACCCACAGCGGGAAGTCCGAGGCCACGACCGGCACCCCGCAGGCCATGTACTCGAACATCTTGGTCGAGTAGGAGTCCAGGTAGTTGCTGATCGGGTGGTCGATGACGATCCCGCAGACCGAGTCGCGGATCGCCTCGATGGCCCGCTCGTGGGACACCCCGCCGAGGTAGTCGATGCGGGCCCAACCCTCGTGGGCGCGCGCGTCGCGCTCCACGGCCTCGTCGTCGAACCAGCCGGCGACGACGGCCTTGGCCCCGCCGGGCAGCGCCGCCACCACCTGCGGCATCTCACGGGCGCCCTGCACCGCCTTGAGGCCACCGACGTAGGAGAAGGCGTAGGCCCGCTCCTCCACCGGCTTGGGCTCGGGGCGCTCCGCGATCTCGACGTGCGGGAAGTTCTGCACGACGACGGTCTTCTCCGGCGGGAACTTCTCCGCGATCGACGGCGTCGCGGCGACGATGGCCGAGAACATCCGCCCGGCGATCCACTCGGCGACGCGCACGCCGGCGGCGAGCGCGCCGCGGGCCGGCTTGGGGATCCACCACTTGTTCATGACCTGCAGCGGAACGTCCTCGTGGACGTCGTAGACGACCTTGTGGCCGAGCACGGTGAGCAGGATGCCGACCCAGATCAGCTCGGGATCGTGGAAGTGACAGATGTCGGCACGCTCGCGGCGCGCGGCGCGGAACACCCGCCAGGCGACGCGGGTGGCGCGGTCGATGCGGTGGCGCGGCAGGCCGACGCCGATGATGCGCACGCCCGCGACGGGCTCGTGCGGCGGCTGCCCCGCGATGAGGGCGACGTCGTGGCCCGTCTCGACGAGGCTCGCGCATTCGCGGCGCAGGATGCGGGTGTCCTCGACACGGTGCACGGACGTGAGGTGGCGGATCCTCGGCTTCAGGGTCTGACTCACCCTCCCAACTATGCCCCGGTCGGGGAACGCTCCTCACAGTGGCGTCACAACGCGTACACGCGGCCTCGGCACCATCCGGCATCCGGGTACGGTTGTTCCAGGGGCTGTGGCGAGGGGCGCGCCGGCGTCCCCGTCAGGTCACAGGGAGTCGGGAGGAACCCCGCGAATGTCCGCTGCAGGGTTTGCCGCCGGCGCGTCCGCACCACGGCCCGGGGCGCGCCGCGTCGTGTTCGTCGGCGGTCTCGACGACGGCCGCCGCACCGTCGAGGTTCTCCAGGCGCATCCGGGGGTCGAGCTCGCCGGTGCCTTCGTCCTCGACGACGAGGTCGGCACGCGCGTCTCGGGCTTCCGCACGTTCGACGACCTGCTCGCCCCGCCGGTGCTGCGCAAGATCCGGCGCATCCGCGACCACGTCGACGAGATCCGCGAGCTGGCCCCGGACGTCGTGTTCGTCGTCGGGTTCTCCCAGATCATCCCGCAGGCGCTGCTCGACGTCCCGCCGCGCGGCGTGATCGGCTTCCACTCGGCCGTCCTGCCCGGGCGCCGGGGCTGCTCGCCGCTGATCTGGGCGATGGTGGACGGGCTCACCGAGACCGGCGTGACGATGTTCTACATGGACGCCGGCATCGACACCGGCGACGTCATCGGCACCCGGTCGTTCCCGATCGACGAGGACGACTACTCCGGCGACGTCCTGCGCAAGGCCGACGACGCCACCATCGCGCTGCTGCGCGAGCACCTCGACGGGGTGCTGGACGGTACGGCGCCGCGGGTCAGCCAGGAGGGCGCCGAAGCCACCTACACGCCCCGCCGCGGTCCGGCCGACGGCGAGATCGACTGGTCGCGGCCGGCGCGGGAGATCGTGGACCTGGTGCGCGCGCTCGCCCCGCCCTACCCGGTGGCGCACACGTTCGGCGGGGACGGGGTACCGATCCTCGTCGAGCGCGCCCGCGCGGTCCCGGGCCTGGAACTGCCGCCGCCGCGGTACCGCCGCGACGACCCGATGCGCACGCGCGTGCTGTGCGTCGTCGCCCACCCCGACGACGAGGTGCTGGGCGTCGGCGGCACGCTCGCCCTGCACGCCGAGGCCGGCAGCGACGTCACGGTCCTGATCATGAGCGAGGGCGAGCAGGAGAAGCTCTCGGAGACCCCCCGCTGCGCCACGCGCCGCGACTGCGCGCTGGCCGCCGCCGAGGAGATGGGCGTGACGCGGGTGCTCTTCCACGACTTCCCGGACCAGCGGCTGGAGACCGTGCCGTTCATCGACCTCATCAAGGCGGTGGAGGCGGCGATCGACGAGCACGCCCCGACGGTCGTGTACACCCACCACGGCGGTGACGCGAACACCGACCATCAGGTGGTGTTCAAGGCCGTCTACGCGGCCCTGCGGCCGATGACGCGCCTGGGCGCGACGGTGGAGCGCTTCCTCACCTTCGAGACGCCGTCCTCGACCGACCAGGCCCCGCAGGTCGAGGGCTACACCTTCAACCCGACCACGTTCGTCGACGTCGAGCCGGTGTGGGACCACAAGGTCAAGGCGCTGGAGTGCTACCCGACCGAGATGATCGGCGGCCGGCACCCGCGCAGCTTCTCCTACATCGAGGCACTGGCGCGGGTCCGCGGCGGGCACTCGGGCTACCTGCTGGCCGAGGCGTTCGTGTCGGTGCGCGAGCGGATCGCGCGCCCGGCCGTCGCCGCCGCGAGCGCCGCGCCGGCAGCGCCCCAGACCACGCAGACCACGCAGACGGCGTCGACAACAGCGGCGCCCCGATGATCGCCTCCGCTCGCGGCGCCCGGGCGTCCAGGCGGGCGCGCACCGGACTCCGCCACCTGGCCGGGGCGGCCGTCACGGCCGCCGTCGTCGGCGTCCTGGCGCTCACCCTTGCGGCCGCGGCCGGGGCGACGGTGGCCCCGGCGGACTCGACCCCCCAGGGAAGCGTCACCTCGATCCCGATCTCCCCGGCGGGCGGACTCGGCCAGATGAACCTCTCGAGCTCGGACTACGGCATCGCCCGCCGGTTCGTCCTGCCCCAGGACGTCACGATCGACCGCTGGTACTTCGCCGTGAACGGCGAGGGCTCCGAGTGCGTCGGCGGTCGGGACGGCTACGGCTCGGGCGACGGCGGCACCTGGCTGGGCAGCATCGTCACCGTCGATCCTGCCACCGGCCTGCCCACCGACGACGTCCTCGCCTCCGAGCAGGTGAACGCGTGCGTGGCCTACGAGCGCGCGGGCCGCGAGTTCGGCCTGAGCAACCGCCACCAGGCGCAGTACGTCCAGTTCCCGCCGTTGGCGCTGAAGGCCGACACGCTGTACGCCTTCGTCCTGCGCAACGTCGACAGCTCGCCGGGTGACGGCGGGGGCGACTCCGTCGGCAACCACATGAGCCCGAACCTGGACGTGGCACGGCTCGCCGAGATGGGCCCGAACGGTCGCAACACGCTCGACCCGAGGGCCACGGGCGCCGTCTACGGCGTCGATCCCCGCGAGACGACGATGTGGACCGGCGACGCCGGACAGACGTGGGAGTTCGGCAGCGACATCGGCTGGTACCGGCTCGGCAAGGACCGCGGCGGGTGGTGGCCGAGCGGCTACCGGATCGCAGGCGGCGACAACGTCGCGCACGGCTGGGCGTACATGAACTGGCCCGATGACGAATCCGCCTCCGTGACGCTGACGGCCGCGGCGGACGGCGTCCTCGTCGAGGCGGGCGGGGCGAGCGACAACGAGAACGTCGGCGTCATCACCGTCGAGAACGATCAGACCGGCGCGTCGGGCCGCACCACTGACCTCGGGCCGGGGCTGGTGTCCGGGACCCTGGACCATCCGGTCCAGGTCCTGCGCGGTCAGCAGTACACGGTGAGCAACTCGGGTGAGGTCGACATCGGCTCCGGCGACCCGTGGGGCCGGGTCTTCAACACCCCCGAGCCCGGCGCCGACGCCAGCACCTGCCCGGACTGCGCGGAGCCGACGGACCGTCCGATGCTCTACGCCTCGACGATCAACACCGAGACGGCGGCCGCACCCGGCGCGCCGGGATCGGGGATGGCATCGGCGATGTCGACCGCCCTGGTGATCGGTGCGGTGGTCGCCGCCGCTGCCGGTGTGGCCACACTGCTCCTGCTGCGGCGAGGACGGCGGTGACGGACCGGCTCCGAGACTGGGCCCGCCGCACCAGGGAGCGCTGAGCGGTGCTCCGGATACCGCAGAGGCTGCACAACCTGCAGATGTCCCCGATGGCGCGGGGTGTGGCCCGCATCATGACGGGCAGCGTGGCCGGCCAGGGGCTGGTGATCCTCTGCTACCCGGTGCTGACCCGCCTCTACGACCCCGCCGAGTTCGGCCTGCTCACGGTGTTCAGCTCGGTCGTGGGGATGATCAGCGTCGTCTCCAGCGTGTCGCTGTTCCAGGCGATCCCCGTCCCACCCGACGACCAGGACGCCGCCGACCTGGCCTGGACGGCGCTGGCGATCGTG
The DNA here is from genome assembly GCF_050246655.1 of Pseudonocardia sp. Classification (GTDB taxonomy): domain Bacteria; phylum Actinomycetota; class Actinomycetes; order Mycobacteriales; family Pseudonocardiaceae; genus Pseudonocardia. Next base: position 6,569 of record NZ_JBFWVQ010000148.1, on the reverse strand, counting down.
ACGTTCACGACCGTCGTGACGGCCGGGGTCGGGCTGGTGGCGGGCGAGCAGATCGGCAGCCTGCTCGGCGTCCCGCGGCTGGCCGACTACTGGTGGCTCGTCGCGCTCACCGTGTTCGTGATGGGCGCCTACCTGGTGCTGTCGGAGTGGATGGTGCGCGAGCGCAGCTACGGGGCCCTCGCGCGGCGCAACCTCCTCATGGGCGTCGGCCAGGCGACGACGCAGGTGGGCCTGGGCGTGGCCGGGGTGACGCCGCTGGGGCTGTTGCTGGGCCTCGGTGTGGGGCGGGCGTGCGCGCTGGGCGGGCTGCTGTCCAGCGGAGGGCTGCTGCGGCGGGCCCGGCCGGGCCCGCGCACGATGCGGGCGGCGCTCGTCCGCTTCCGCCGCTTCCCTCTGCTCGCCACCCCGGCGGCGTTCGTCACCTCGGCGGGCCTGGAGGTGCCGCTGCTCGTCGTGAGCGCCTTCTACGGCGACGCGCGGGCGGGCCTTCTGGGGCTCACCGTGCGGGTGTTCAGCGGGCCGGCGCAGGTCATCGGGGAGGCCATCGACCAGGTCTTCTCCGGCGAGTCCAGCGCACGCATCCGCAACCCGGACGGCACCGTCGCGGCGATGACCCGCACCACTGTGCGGCGCCTGCTGCTGATCGGGCTCGCGCCCGCCGTCCTGCTCGCGACGTCCGGGCCGTGGCTGTTCTCCGTCGTGTTCGGCCCGGACTGGTCCGAGGCCGGGTTCTACGCGCAGCTCCTCGCACTGCCCTACCTGCTCCAGTTCGCCGTGAACCCGGTCTCGGGGCTCCTGCTCTACCTGCAGCGCCAGGGCCAGTCCCTGGGCTGGAGCTGCATGCGCCTGGTGTTCACCGGCGGGGGTCCCGCACTCTGCGCCGTGCTCGGGGCGCCCGTGTGGGTCGCGGTCGCGGCGCTCGCGGCCAGCCATGTCCTCAGCTACCTGCTGCTCTACGTGCTCTGCGTGCGCGCCGCCCGGGCTGCGGACGCCGAGTACCGTCGCAAGGGAAGTCCAGCATGATCTTGACCTCAGGGAGCCCCTCGATCGTGACCGCGTCGCACAGCCCGCTGTTCCTCGACGTGTGGCTCGAGTACAACCGCCGCCGCTGGAAGCTGCGCCCCGAGCGGGTATCGCTCGGCCAGGCCGGCGGGACACCCCGCCTGGACGCGGTGCTCTACCGCGGCCGCGGCGGCCGGATCGAGCAGCCGCCCCGCAACGTGTACCTGCCGGTCGCCTTCGAGACCGCACCCGACACGGGCGCGCACCGCCGCTACACGCAGTGGACGGAGCTCGCGAGCCGGCTCGGGGAGCAGATGGCAGCCGACGGCGTGCGCAACACGATCAACCTGGTGCCGGAGATCGGCGACATCCGGCCGTGGACGTGGCACGGGTTGCTGGCCGGGGTGAAGTACACCTTCCTGCAGGACCTCCCCTACGACCTCGCGCAGGCCAGCCAGTCCGTGCGCTCACGGATCAAGAAGGCGCAGAAGGCGGGCTACACGTGCCGGCGGTCGGACTCGGTCGCCGACGTCTCGGCCTGCCTGACCGAGACGCAGGAGCGCTCCGGGTTCGACTTCGACTTCCCCATGGATCAGCTCGACGAGGCCCAGCGGTTCGTGGGCACCGAGCACTTCCGCTGCTACACCGCCTACGCACCCTCGGGCGAGCCCGCCGCCTCGTACGTGGTGCTGCACAACCCGGGCGGCTGGGCGCTGGCCTGGATCATCTCGACCCGCACCAAGCACCTGCCCTCGGGCGCCACACAGCAGCTGCACCACTACATCGCCCAGGATCTGACGGACGCCGGCGCGGCCGGGTTCGACCTGGTCGGCGCCGGCGCGGAGTCCATCTCCGCGGCGAAGGCGGGTTGGGGGCCGCGGCTGGTGCCCTACTACTTCCTGCAGCAGTACGGGGCCCGTCGGATGGGGGCCTACGTCTACCGTGGCGTCCAGGAGATGTCCGGGCGCTTCGGCGCCACCGCGGCCCTGCGGCGGGCGGCGCGGGCCCTGCCGTGGCAGCGCGAGACGCCGACCCGGCCGACCTGATCCGCGCGTTCAGTCCGGCGCTCCGGCCCGCGCACGGCGCGTTCGGGGCGTCGGAGGGGCTCAGCCGCCGCGGGCGCGGCGGCGGAGCTCCGCCAGGCCCCGCTCGGCGCCGTGGCGGGCGAGCGCAGCGCCGCGGCGCGCCGCGAACAGCGCCCGCGCCCGCGGGTTCTGGCGGGTGACGAAGAAGTAGGGCACCTGTCGGGCGCCGAAGGAGCGGTTGACCCGCTCCACCGGCTCGATCATCGAGCCGAGGAAGTCGAAGTGCTGCGACGTCTCGCACGCGAGCCGGATCGCTTCCCACACCACCAGGCTGTTGACGCCGCTGGAGCGGAACTCCGGGTCGGTGCCGCCGTAGAGCACGTACGTGGTCGTGGCGTCGCGCACGAGGTAGAGCGCGGACTGCACGCGCCCCTGCGCGTCCGTCGCCGTCACGATCTCGCGCGCCCCGCGGGCGCGGCACGCGGCGTCCAGGCGGCGCCCCAGGTCGTCGTCGAAGGGGACGCCGAGACCCTGGCGCTCGAACAGCCGCCGGTTGATCCGCAGCACCTCCTCCAGCGCCTCCCCGGACTCCATGTCGATGCCGACGACCACGCCCTTGGCCGCCCGCTTGACCCGGCTGCGGACGTTGCCGCCGAGCTCGGACCACAGCCGGTCCGGGTCGCTCAGGTCGTCGATGCGGTAGGTGTAGCGCACCGTGGCCTGGAAGCCCGCCCAGTAGAAGGGCAGCCAGTTCGTGACGGCGGGCGCGAAGTTGCCGCGGTAGGCGTCGTGCGGAGGCAGCGCCTCGATCAACTCGCCCATGAGCTCACGCTCGACCCCGAGCCGCTTCTCGTACTTGCCCTCCGACGGCCGCAACCAGGGTCCGACGAACCGGGTGAGCGGCGCCTGGGTGAGCACCGTGAGCCCGAGCTTGTGCTTGCGCACGTACGGCAGCCGGGCCACGACCTCGCCCTGGCGTTCCACCACGGCCTGCCCCCACCGGCCCGGCGCCACCGCCTCGAGCCACCAGGGCTGCTCGAACGGGGTGTGGGCCGCGTCGATGCGGGCACCGTCCCCCGCACGCCGCCTCTCGCCCTCCTCGCGACCTGCCCCGGGATCGACCTCGTCCCTGCTGCAGTCCGACACCCGTTCGTCCACGCCACCGTTGCGCATCCTCTGCACCCCCCGACGGTGTGTCGACACGATCACACTGGGTGTTACCACCGCTTCGGGCAGGATTCTCGCCTCCACCTGAACGGTTCCTGAACGGCGCGCCGGCTGTGTCATCCGAGAGGCCATCCGCGACGTGATCCGAGACGTATCCGGGAGGTCATCCGGGAGGTCATCCGAGGTGGCGCACCTCGTGGTTGCCGTAGCGCGGGTTGCCCGCCGCGTCGTCGAAGATCCCGTTCTGCACGGCCGCGACGAGCGCGCCCACGTAGGTCTGCACGGTGTTGTCAACGCGGAAGCCGAGCTGCTGCGCGATCTTGTCGAACGAGACGCGGTAGTTGCGGGGGTCCGTGTCACCCTCGCGGTAGGCCACCTGCGGGCTCGTGAGGTGCTTGGCCACCTCGTCCACGATCATCCGCTTGGTGAACTGCTGGCCGTTGTCGCCGACGTTGAACACCTCGGCGCGGACGCGCTCCTCGGGTGCGGTGAGCACCGTCATCACGGCCTTGGCGATGTCCCGGACGTGGCAGTACGGGCGCCACGTGTCGGCGTCGTAGACCAGCAGGTCGCCGCCCGCCGCGAGCTCACGGGTGAACTGCGAGACGGTGAGGTCGAAGCGCATGCGCGCCGACATGCCGTAGGCCGTCGCGATCCGCAGCACCGTCGCGGAGGTGTCGAGCGACGGGGCCGCGGCCAGCAGGTGCCGTTCCACCTCGATCTTCGTGCGGGCGTAGAGGGACTGCGGGTTGAGCTCCGCGGTCTCCGCGGCGAGCGAGTCCGGGTCGTGGATGCCGTAGTTGCTGCACGTCGAGGTGAACACGAACCGGCGCACGCCGAGGCGGTCCAGCGCGTCGACGATCCGCTTCGCGCCGTCGGCGTTGACCTCCCGGGCGAGGTCCGGGTACTTGGCGCAGATCGGGTCGCCGACCAGCGACGCGAGCAACACGACGTCGTCGGTGCCCGCGGCGGCGGCCGCCACGACGCGCTCGTCGCGCAGGTCGCCGCGGGTGAAGGTGACGCCGTCACGGTCCAGCAGGTGGTGCAGCGCGAAGCCGTTGTCGTAGATCAGCTGGTCCAGGACCTGGACGCGGGCGCCCGCGTCCAGGAGCCGGGCGACCAGCACGGAGCCGACGTAGCCGGCCCCGCCGATCACGAGTACGCGCCGCGCGGCGAGCTCGCCGGTGGGGGTCATGGAGTGGTCCTCTCAGGAAGTACCGGCGGCCATAGCCTCGGCGAGCGTGCGCACGACGCGCTCGACGTCCTCCGGCGCCAGCAGGGGATGCAGGGGCAGGGTCAGCTCCGCCGCGGCGAACGCCTCGGTGTTCGGCAGCGTGAGCGGCACGGTCCCCGGGTGGCGCCGCCGGTACACGTCGAACTCGTGGATCGGCGGGTAGTGCATCGAGGACTGGATGCGCGCCTCCCGCAGGGACGCCATGACGGCCCGGCGGTCCGTGCCCGGCGGCAGCAGCACGGGCAGGATGTGCGCGGTGGTCGGGTGCGCGCGTGCGAACGGCACCGTGACGGACGGCAGCTCGCGGGCGAGCACATCGCGGTAGTGCGCGGTGAGCGCGCGGCGGGTGTCGTTCCAGCCCGGCAGGCGGGCGATCTGAACGAGGCCGAGCGCGCCCCGCAGCTCGTCCATCCGGAAGTTGTGCCCGACGTCCACGACGTCGTAGCCGACCGCCCGGCCCCGGTCGCGGTCCAGCGTGCTGGTGGTCATCCCGTGCGAGCGCATCCGCCGGACCCGCTCGCGGCGCCCCTCGTCCGGGACGATCACCATGCCGCCCTCGGCGGTGGTCATGTTCTTGTTGGTGAAGAAGCTGAACGCTGCCGCGTGGCTCGCGACGCCGGTGTGCCCGGCCAGCCCGGCGACGTGCGCGGCGTCCTCGACCAGCACGAGGCCGTGCTCGTCGGCGAACTCGCGCCAGGCCGGGACGTCCATCGCGTAGCCGCCGAAGTGCATGACGATCACCGCGCGGGTGCGTGCGGTGAGGCGGGCGCGGGCGTCGGCGAGGGAGAGGTGCGGGCGGTCCGGCGCCTCGACGTCGACGAACACCGGGGTGGCCCCGACGTGGTACACGACGCTCGCGGTCGCCACGAAGCTCATCGACGGCACCAGCACCTCGTCGCCCGGGCCGATGTCGTGGGCCGCGAGCGCGAGCAGCAGGGCCGCCGTGGCCGAGCCGACGGCGACGGCGTCCTCCACACCATGCAGGGTGGCGAACTCACGCTCGAAGCGGCGCACGCGCTCGCCCATCGTGAGCCAGCCCGAGTCGATCACCTCGGCGAGCGCGGCCTTCTCCGGCTCGCCCAGCACCGGGGTGCCCAGCTCGATGAGCGGGAGCACCCCCGTCGCCCGTCCGACGGCGGGGGCGCTCACTCCGCCGCGGGCAGCGACGAGGCCGCCCGCTCCTGGGCCTTGCGCAGGTCCTCGATCCGCCCGATGTCGACCCACACGCCGCCGTGCTCGTAGACGTGCACCGGCGCCTCGCGCTCCAGCATCACGCGCATCAGGTCGTCGAAGTTGAACGGCCCCGAGGGCGGGATGTGGTCGAAGATCGACGGATCCATGAGGTAGATGCCGGTGCTGACCGAGAAGTGCTCGGTCGGCTTCTCGCGAAAGGTGGTGACCCGGCCGTCCGCGTGGTCCAGCACGCCATAGGCGATCTTCACGTCCTGGTGGGTGACGACGACCGTCAGCGGCGCACCGCTGCGCTCGTGCTCATCCACGACGTCGCCGAGCGCCACGTCCGAGTACACGTCGGAGTTCGACACGAAGAACGGCTCGACCAGGCGGTCGCGCAGCGCGTTGAGCGGGCCGATCGTGCCCAGCGGCTCGTCCTCGGTGATGTACTCGATCTCCAGGCCCCACCGGCTGCCGTCACCGCAGTAGCTGCGGATCAGCGGGCCGAACTTGCTGACGGTGATGAAGACGCGTTTCACACCGGCCTCGCTGAACATGTCGAGCAGCTTGTCGATCACCGTCTGCTCGTCGATCGGCATCAGGGCCTTCGGCAATACCGTCGAGTACGGGCTGAGCCGGGTTCCCCGCCCGCCCGCCTGAATGACGGCAGTGAGTTCAGCCATTTAATCCTCCCGACCGGGAGGGATTTCCCGGCTCTTGGATCCCCTCGCCCGGAAAACGGCCACGCGCCGCTTCCCGGTCATTTCCGGACGCGCTCCCGCTCCCCCGCGGGATGATTCCTGCGTCTGTTCCGATGCGGGCCCGGGTGGCTTCGCCACCACCCAGGCGCACCACCGTGACCCCCGGCCACCGGTCCGGATCGAGGACCGCCCGGCCGTCGAGGACGGTGCGCACGCCCGGCAGGTCCGCGGGTGCGAACTCGCGGTACTGCGGGTGGTCGGCCTGCA